>DATIXE010000053.1:0-70482 GCA_035518915.1 Candidatus Eiseniibacteriota bacterium | reverse complement strand
ACGCACGCCACACTGGGCGCGAAGTCTCGCGCTTTAGCTTGAAGATTGAGTCACTTCTGAGATTGGAGTTTTCTAGGGAAAAGGGGACGTTTCAGGACGAAACAATTCCCAACGAAAGATACACTCTGTTCCGTGCATTTGAATGCGGTTGACTTCGGTTTGCGGCGCATCCGCTCGAAGCAACAAGCGCGACCAGTCCACAAGCCGTTACGCCCGCTGGAAACTCAAAATCTGGTCGTCAGAGGAAAGTCAGAAGGGACAAGGAGTTGGAGGCGCGGGTGAGAATCGAACTCACGCATAAAGGTTTTGCAGACCTCTCCCTTACCACTTGGGTACCGCGCCTCAACCTTACAATTATAGCGAAATTTGTTGCGGGCTGTCAGGCGGCCGTTCGACTTCGCCATTCGAGAGGGTTAACCGTCATTGCAACACAGACCAATTCGCAACGTGCTTGTAAATTGCGCGCCTCCGCCACGGATCCTTCCGATTCCAGGCTTTGTGGGGCTCTACTTCTTGACAGGTTCTTCGATCTGGGCTTCACGCAGGAAGCGCGCGGACTCTTCCGGCGGCGTCGGATTGATGTAAAAGCCCGTGCCCCATTCGAACCCGGCGACTTTGGTGAGTTTCGGGATGATTTCGATGTGCCAGTGGTAATGATCGTTGATTTCTTCGCCGATGGGCGACGTGTGAATCATGAAGTTGAACGGCGGCCGGTCGAGAACCGCATCCATGCGCATCAAGGTGTCTTTCAGCATGTTCGCCAGCGCGCTATAGACGGTGCTTTGGTTGTTTTCGTAGGCCGAACTGTGCACCTTGGGCAACAGCCACATCTCGAAGGGGAATCGCGGGGCATAGGGGGCGATGGTGATGAAATGGTCGTTTTCGCCAATGACGCGTTCGCCCGTGTCGCGCTCCTGGCGGATGATGTCGCAGAAGATGCAGCGCTCTTTTTCGTCGTAATAGTGCCAACAGTTGTCGACTTCCTCGCGCACGCGCCGCGGCACAATAGGCAGCGCGATCAACTGCGAGTGCGGGTGCTCCACGGAGGCCCCGGCAGCTTCCCCGTGGTTCTTGAAAATCAGCACGTAGCGGAAACGTTTGTCATTTTTGAGATCCAGCATACGGTCGCGATAGGCCCACAGCACGTCTTCAATGGCTTTCTGGGGAAGTTGCGCGAGCGTCGTCTGGTGCTGCGGCGTCTCGATTACGACCTCGTGCGCGCCGATGCCGTTCATCTTGTCGAACAGGCCTTCTCCTTCGCGATCCAGCTCGCCTTCAATTCCCAGCGCGGGAAAGCGGTTAGGCACCACCCGGATGTTCCACCCGGGGGTATTCGGTCCGGTGCCATTTCGCCCGTAGGTGAGAATCTCCGGCGGCGTCTTCACTTCGTTTCCGGGGCAGAAGGGGCAGTTCTGCGGCGCCCTGGGAAATACGCTTTCGCGCAGAAAATCATTTGGCCGCTTGCCGCGGTCGGTGGAAATGATCACCCAACGCCCTGTAATCGGATCCTTGCGCAACTCCGGCAACGCTTGCCCTCCAATGCGAATTCCGGACGCCGCAACGGGAGCGTCCATTGAGTATGCTCCGTATTGTACCGCGAGTTGCGCGCAAGCAAGGGGAAAGGCGCAGGAATTATGCTCTTAGGCTCAACGCGTCTTTGTGCAACCGTGCCACCGGAGGTTCTCCTGGCTGGTGATCGATGGCCACAACGTCGAAGCGCACCGGGCACGGCTTCACATGGCGCTCGCGCAGAAATGCATGGGCGGTGCGCACCAGAACATGATGCTTTTCGCGGCCGATGCTCAACTCAGGCAAAGCCGGGCGGCCCGGCACGAGCGCGCGGGTGCGCACCTCGATGAAAGCCAGTGTCTCCCCGTCGAAGCCAACCAGGTCGAGTTCGCCCTTTTCCCGAGCCGGTTCGTAATTGCGCGCGATGAAGATGTAGCCCATGCGGCGCAAATACCAATACGCGTAGGTTTCGCCACGAACGCCCACGCGCAGCGCCACGTGCTTCTTGTCGCCCGAATTGTGCGTGGCATCCTCGCGCAGCCCATGCCGCGATTTCCACCGCACCCAGGCATACCCCGCTCTGGCCAGCAAACCCATGGAAAGTTACTCGTTCAGTAATATAGACCAATGACAAACAAAAATCCCGCGGCCAGCGTTTGAGGCTGACCGTGGGACGGGGTGGGGCTCAGCTACCTGTTATCTGTTATCCGCTCGCTGTTCCCTGTTCGCGATTCCTACAGCTTCTTCTCTGCTTCCGCGATGGACTCCTCCATGATGCGGATCGCGCAGTCGGCCTGTTCCTCGTCAATAATCAACGGGGGTGAGATGCGAATCGAGTTCTCACCCGAACCCAGCGTCAGCAAGCCGCGATGAAAGGCATTGGTAACCACGGAATCGCGCAGGTCCGGAGCTTTCTCCTTCGTTCTTTGATCGCGAACGATTTCCACGCCAACCATGAGACCCCTGCCGCGCACATCGCCGACGATTTTGAAGCGCTTCGGCCAGTCACTGATCCTGCCAAAGATGTGTTTGCCAACTTTTTCGGCATTGGCCATCAATCCGCCTTGAATCAGATCGAAGGTGGCCGACGCGGCAGCCAGGCACACCGGATTGCCACCGTAGGTTGTTCCGTGCGAGCCAATTTTCCAGTCCATGACGGTGTCCTTCGCGATGAAAGCAGCAACGGGCATGCCGCTGGCAATGCCTTTCGCCGTGAGGACGATGTCCGGTGTGATTCCGGCGTGATCGTAGGCCCACCATTTTCCGGTGCGGCCCATGCCCGCCTGGACTTCGTCGAGGATCAACATGATGCCGTGCTTGTTGCAGAGGCGCTGCAATTCCTGCAGGAAGAACAAAGGAGCGGGAATGAAGCCGCCTTCGCCTTGAATCGGCTCGACGATAATCGCCGCGACTTCTTCGGGAGCGAACAATCGCTTGAAGATCTGTTGCTCCAGCAGTTCGATGATCTCGCCACCGCAAGTTTCATTCGTGTGCCCCAAAGCGCAGCGATAGGCGTACGGATACGGAATGTGCTCGACACCGCCCAACAGAGTGCCGAAATATTTGCGCTGGGTGCTTTTGGAGGCCGTCAGGGAGAGCGAACCGAGGGTGCGCCCGTGGAAGCAGCCGTAGAACGCGATCAATTTGTCGCGCTTGGTGTGATAGCGGGCCAGCTTGATCGCGCCTTCCACGGCTTCGGTTCCGGAGTTTCCGAAAAACACTTTCCAGTTATGCGTCTTCGGCATCGTGGAGACGAGCTTTTCAGCGAATTCGGCCATGTGGCGGTGATAGAAGTCGGTTCCCGCGATATGAATGAGTTCCGCGGCCTGCTCCTGGATGGCTTCCACCACGAGCGGGTGGCAGTGGCCGGTGGAGCAGACGGCGATTCCCGCAGCGAAATCCAGGAAAGCGTTTCCGTCCGGATCCTCCACGATGGCGCCGGAGGCGCGCTCCGCCACCAGCGGATAGTCACGCGTCAGCGAGGGAGACATGTATTTCAGGTCGCGCGCAATCACTTCCTGGGCCTTTGGGCCGGGCAAGGCGGTCTTGATCTTTGGCAATTTCGTTTCCGTGGCAATAATCATGTTCTCTCCAATGGTGCGTTTCGCGGACGATTCGCAGGTTAAGGGTTTCGCGAACGGGTGAGAGACAACTGGGCTGTGGCCCGGTCGAGTTTCGCCGGAGCGGGCGATGGCGCCGCTTAGTCGACGCCGTAAAGTTCCGGTCGGAGATTCGCGGGGCGAAACTTGCGGGGCACACGAGGACCCACGGCAACTCGGTCGCGTTTGAGGAAATGGAAGTGCTTCATTTGCGTTTCCAGCGGACTTTGCCGTCCTTCGTGTCTTCCAAAATTATACCACGTTCCGCGAGTTCGTTCCGGATGCGGTCGGAGGCCGCAAAGTCGCGCCGCGCGCGCGCCGCCTGGCGCTCCTGGACCAGTTTTTCGATCTCCGCGTCGTCCACGCCGGCGGTATCGCCCCCCAAACCGAGCGTCTTTAGTTTTTCGGCATCGGTGTCGTCCAACACCGCGAACACCTTGTCGAAGCTGGCGAGCAATTCCTCGGCCGCCGCCACGTCCCCTTGCCGGAATTCGCCTTTGTCCATCGCGATATTCGCTTCGCGGACAAAATCGAACACGGCGGCCAGGGCGCGCGCCGTGTTCAGATCATCGGAGAGTCCGGCATCGTAATCATCCGCGGCTTTAGCGATCCGTTCCTGCATTCCGGGCTGAATTCCGGCCGGAAAATTCTCGCCTTTCAGCCGCGCGACGAAGTTCCGCAGGCGTTCCACGGAACTTGCCGCCTGCTGCAATCCGTCGAAGGTAAAATTCAGTTGCCGCCGATAGGGCACGCTCGCCAGCGCAAATCGCAGCGCCGATGGCTTATAACCTTTTGCAAAGAGATCGCGCAGGGTGAAGAAGTTCCCCAGGGACTTCGACATCTTCTCGCCTTCCACCAGCAAATGCTCGGCGTGGAGCCAGTAGCGCACGAACTGCTTCCCTGTCGCCGCTTCGCTCTGGGCGATTTCGTTTTCGTGGTGCGGGAATGCCAGGTCGATGCCGCCGGTGTGAATATCCAACGTTTCGCCGAGATACTTCATGGCCATCGCCGAACATTCGATGTGCCAGCCGGGGCGCCCCGCGCCAATCGGCGTTTCCCAGAAATGTTCGCCGGGCTTCAGCGCTTTCCAAAGGGCAAAATCCCGCGCGCTCTCTTTTTCGTAGCGGTCGTTGTCCACGCGCGCGCCCGCCTGGATCCCGGAAAGGTCTACTTTCGAAAGCTTTCCGTAATCCTTGAACTTCATGATCCGGTAGTAGATCGAGCCTTCGCTGGGATAGGTATACGTCTGCTGCTGGAGCTTTTCGATCAGCGCCACCATGTCGTTGATATGGTCGGTGGCGCGAATCCAATGCTCGGGCGACTCGATGTTCAACGTGCGGCAATCTTCAAAAAAAGCCTGCACAAATTTTTCGGTGTATTCACGGATACCCAGGCCCGCGGCGGCCGCGTTGGCGATGATGCGGTCGTCCACATCGGTCAGATTCATGACGTGATTCAACTTGAAGCCGCGCCACTTCAGGAAACGCCTTAAAATGTCCTGGAAGACAAAGGTCCGGTAGTTGCCGATGTGCGCGTAGTCGTAAACCGTCGGCCCGCAGGTGTACATGCCCACTTGCCCGGGCTTGAGCGGCACAAACGGTTCAATTTTTCCGGATAGGGTATTGTGCAGCTGAATTTCGTGCATCGCGTCTCGGCTAGGCCTTTCCTTCACGAAGCAAATAACCGATTGTAGCCGAGCCTCCGCCAATGCCGCAACGAAACTGCGAATTCATGTTTTCTGATGGACGCGTTTTCGGCGCGTTAAAAACTGGACAGGCTAGCTCAACGCCGATTTCAGGCGTTTCGCGGTCTTCTCCAGCTGCTTCTTCAGAGCCTCGACCTGCTTGGAAATATCCTGCAGCTCTTCCTTGGCGACCTTGCTGGCCTCCGAGACTTTCTTCGCCCGGGCATGTGCCTCACGGTTCGCCTTGCCCAGCGCCGTTCCTACTCTCACGCTGACCTCGGTCAGCCGGTCTTTCTTCGCCATGATGTTCCTCCTACGCTAATTTCATCGTATACCGTTTCCGCGGACTTTTGCCGACAAATTCATCAACAGGAAGCTCCGAGCCCGAACAACGGCAAGCGATTGACAGTGTCCGGCGGCGGCGCATACAGTCCAAGATGCTCGCAACGCATCATTCATTCTTCGGGAGAAACTCGCATGCAAAAGCATGTGGCCACCTCGTTGTTGATTCTCGCGCTGGGATCCAGCGCGCTCTGTGCCCAGGAAAAGCCCGCCGCCGCAGAAAATAATGGACTCACTCCGGAAACGTTCCTCGCCCTGCGCTACCTCCAGGATCCGCAATTTTCGCCTGACGGCGCCCGCGTCGCCTTTGTGGTCAGCGATCCGCTGAGCGGACAGAAGCGCACGCGCCACATCTGGCTCTTCGATAAAACAAGCAACACTGTCCGGCAGCTCACGTTCTCCGCGAAAGACAAGTCGGAAAGCTGGCCGCGCTGGTCGCCCGACGGGAAGACGCTGGCGTTTCTCTCGAACCGCGACGGCGATGAGCAGCAAGTCTACCTGCTCCGCATGGCCGGTGGAGAGGGCGCCGCGCTCACCAAAGGCAAGGCAAGCGTCAGCGCTTTGGCGTGGTCCCCCGATGGCAAGTCAATCGCATTTCTGGCGCCAGAACCCAAGACCGACGCGGAAGAAAAGAAAATCAAGGACAAGGACGACGAGCGCGTCGTGGACAAGGACGACAAGGAGCCGCGTTTGCGAATCATTGATCTTGCCACCAAGACCGAGCGCCCTCTGACGCCCCTGACCTGGAAAGTGGAGGAACTCGCCTGGATGCCCAATGGCCAGGCCCTCATCATCAAAGCCACGACCAAGCCCGCATCGGACCAGTTCACCGACGCCCTCTACGTTGTCCCCCTGAGCGGGGAAACCAAGGAATTGCGCCCGCCGCGCGGCCCGCTGGGCGAGGTGAAAGTTTCCCCGGACGGCGCGGTGGTGGCGTTTCAGGCGGCACGCGAGGACGGCCCCGAACCACACGACCTGTGGCTGATCAATTCTCGCCGCGGGCTCCCGCGGAATCTCACCGGAGCAACATTGGACCGTGCCGTGGCGCAAGTGGAGTGGGCCAAGGATGGTTCGCTCTACCTCGTCTACGAGGACGGATTTCGCAGCAAATTCACGTCGTTTTCCCCGGCGGCGGAGAAAAAAGACCTTCCGGAATTGCCCGTCAATGCCGGAGAATTTGCGGTCTCTTCCACTGGCGACATTGCGTTTGTGGGGCAGACCTCCGTCGCTCCACAGGAACTCTGGCTGCGTGAGGCCCAGGGTCAGGCGCATCAGGTTACGCATCTGAATGACGAAATTGCCAAGCTGCCTTTGGTCGCGCCGGAGTTTTACAAATACAAGTCCTTCGACGGCCTCGAGATCGAAGCCGCGCTGCTGCGTCCGGCGGGCTACGACGGAAAGTCAAAGCTGCCGACGGTCATCCTCGTCCATGGCGGCCCCACGGGCAACTGGCGCGATTCGGTGGAGGCCTGGGGGCAGTTACTGGTTGCGCGCGGCTATCTGGTGATGTATCCCAACGTGCGCGGCTCCATCGGCTACGGCGAAAAGTTCGTGGAAATGAACCGCGCAGACTGGGGCGGCGGGGATTTCAAAGACGTCATGAAGGGGGTGGATGATCTAGTGGCAAAGGGATTCGCCGATCCCGACCGACTGGGGATTGCAGGCTGGTCGTATGGCGGCTACATGGCGGAATGGGCCGTGACACAAACCGACGCGTTCAAAGCCGCGGTATCCGGAGCGGGCATGGCCGATCTGATCTCCGAATATGGCACCGAAATTGATCCGGCGTATGATGAGTGGTTCTTCGGAACGCCCTATGAGCATCCGGAGCATTTTCTGAACAGCTCGCCTTTTATCTCCATGAAGAACGCCAAGACCCCGACACTGATCCTGCAAGGCGAAGAAGATCCGATTGATCCGATCGGCCAGAGCCAGGAGCTGTATCGCGGGCTGAAGCGCTACGGCGTGGAGTCGGAGCTTGTGTTTTATCCTCGAGAGCCCCATGGTTTCCGCGAGGCCAGACATCGCGTGGATGTGGAGAATCGGCTGCTGGCGTGGTTTGATAAGTACCTGAAGGGTGGTAAGTAGGGTGTCTTGTCGTTCGTGCTTAATCCTGATGGGTTGCCGTTAGGCTGCAGCGAGCAGGAATCAGAGAGCGAATATCGGAAATAAGATATCCATTCTCGCGCCGCGCCACGACGCGCCACACCTCCGATGATCGATTCATCGACCAAGTCGCAGCTCAACGCGGTCTATTCGCGGCCGGGCATGCGTCGGCGGTATGAGGTCTGGTTCGTGCGCTGCGGGCTTGCCGACGGCAGCGGCGCGTGGTGGTTCCGCTATCTGCTTGTGCAGCAGCCGAAGCCCACTGCGGCCAATCGCGATCGCCGGTACTTCCAGGTGTGGGCGACCTGGTTCCCGAGCGGCGGTGCGCCGGAGTCCTTTATTGTGGATGTTCCAATCCAGGAGCTTCAGCTGAGCGAACTGGGACGCGCTCCTTTCCACTGCCGCGTGAGTGAATGCGGTTTCGAAGAAGGCCGCTGCTGGGGCCGGCTCCGCCCACAGGGGCACGACGTCCGGTGGAATCTTCGCATCTACTCGCACTTCGGCGTGAAACTCAGCGATAAAGGCTGGATTGGTTTTTCGCGCTCGCCACATTCCGACGCCGTCTTCTCCGGCGAGATCGTCTTCGACGGCAAGAAGTTCTCCGGTGAGCTCCTTGGGTTCGGCGTTCAAGGCCACAATTGCGGCTATCGGCATCGCAGCTTTTGGCGTTGGATGCACGCCTATTTTCCGCAACCCGGCGGGGGAAGCACGCTCGAGGCGCTGGTGTACGACCTGCCGCTGGGTTTTACTTTTCGCAATGCGATCTGGTGGCACCAAGGTCGCGGTTCGCGCATCCGACAAATTCGGGAACTCGAGGTCGTGCGGTCTGCCCATGAAGTCAGATGGAGATTCTCCGGCGCGCTGGACAATGGCTTGTCCATCGAGGCGCTCATCGGAGCAGCGGCTCCCGGGATTCACGAATTGCCCTATGCCAAAACCGATGGCTCCGGCACGTTTCCAGTGAGCAACGCGAGTCTTGCACACGCTTTGGTGCAATTGGGTTCCGGCGAGAGTCTGGAAACACGAACCGGCGCGGTACTAGAAATGGGAGGCGCGGGTCCTCCTTAGGTTTACTTGCACACTCTTCCTCATGCTTTCTGTCTTCTGTTTTCTATTTCCTGCTTTCTTATATCTGATTTCTGATTTCGCGCCTCGCGCTCCACAATCCGAAGGCTGTTAAAATCGTTCCCATGTCCACCAACGCCATCTGGAACGCACAGCTCTATGACGACAAGCATTCTTTTGTCTGGAAACTCGCGGCCGGTGTCATCGAATTGCTCAAGGCTAAGCCCGGCGAGCGGATTCTCGACGTCGGCTGCGGCACTGGCCATCTCACAGCCAAGATCGGCGAAGCCGGCGCCATTGTAGTTGGCGTGGACTGCTCGCCGGAAATGATCGCGCAGGCCCGCGAACGATATCCCGCGTTACGGTTTGAAATAATGGACGCCCGGCAACTCGAACTGGATGGCGAGTTTGACGCCATTTTCTCCAACGCGACCTTGCATTGGATTCATGAGCCGGAGCGCGTCCTGGCCGGTGTCGCCAGGCTTCTCAAACCCGGGGGACGATTCGTCGCGGAATTTGGCGGCAAGGGCAACACGCGTGAACTCCTTAAGGCCCTCGAGCGCTCCTGGTCCAAGCTGAGCTTCGCGGGACCGATCCCGCGTCCCTGGTATTACCCCTCCATCGCTGAATATTCCGGCCTGCTGGAAAAAAATGGGCTGGAGACGACGTATGCCATTCTCTTCGATCGCCCTACGCCACTGGACGATGGCGAGCGCGGATTGCGCAATTGGCTGGATATGTTCGGAGCGGCCTTTGCCGGTTCCCTTCGCGAAGGCTCGCGCGAACAACTGAAAGACGAAATCGAGCGCGCACTTCTTCCGATCCTCTTCCGCGACGGTCAATGGACGATGGACTACCGCCGCCTTCGGGTCGTTGCCAAGCGCGTCTAGCGTGTGCCCAGTCCCCAAGGCTCATAACGGTTTCCCCCGAAGGCCGGCAGCTTATCGGATAACAAAAATTGTGGCCCCTCAAGAATACCCACAACCCCTTGCGTAGGGCTTTACAGACCCCCTTCCCCATGCTACGCTTTCCTCCCGTACCGCCATCCAAGCGCCAGGCGGCTGGGCTCTGACCGAGAACCTGCCAAACGTGTTTGCTTTCTGTCTGTTACAGACAGAAGCGTTGCGTGAAGAATCCTCCTCTCGAGGAAAGGAAAGTCGTCTCTCTTCGCGCCAAGAACCCTGGTTCATTTCGTACGCGCTGATGGTGTGTGCAGCGGGCAGAACGAGCGCCAATCGCGTTCTGGAACTCTCAGGACGCCGGCCCGCAAATCGGGGGGACGGACGCCCGGCCGGTTCCATTGGCCGCAGCGCCGCGAAGCAGTAGGCTACGACTAGAGGGGACACCTTGCTCAAGCTGCGCAAAGTCGAAATTGTCGGGTTCAAGTCCTTCTGTGAACGCACCGTGGTGACGTTCAGCGGCATCGGCACGACCTGCATCGTCGGGCCCAACGGTTGCGGGAAATCGAACGTCGTGGACGCAATCAGCTGGGTCCTCGGTGAGCAGAGCCACAAGTCTCTCCGCGCCGAGCGCATGGCCGACTGCATCTTCAACGGCACCACGAAGCGCCCGCCGATGGGCATGGCCGAAGTGACCATTACCATGGAAGATCCCGATCTCGCCGAAGCCGCGCGCTTCGTGCTGGAGCACGCCGCCGAGGATGAAAATGCCCCGGAAGCGGCCGTCGCGCCGCAAAGTGAAGTACCTGGCCTGGACGCAATGATCGAAGGCGCTATCGAAGCGACGGAATCGGCCCCGGAAGCGGCCGGTGAACCCGCCGAAACTGCTGGCGGTCAGCCGGAGCCAGGATTCAAGGGCAAGCGCAAGAAGAAGTCCGAAAAGCCCGCGCTGGTTACCAAGCCCGGGGAAGTGGTCGTCAGCCGTCGCCTCTATCGCAGTGGGCAAAGTGAATATCTCATCAACGGGCGTGTGGGGCGTCTGCGCGACATCCAGGAAATGTTCATGGGCGTCGGCCTGGGCCCGGATTCCTACGCCATCATCGAGCAGGGCCGCATCGGTCAGATTCTGGCAACGAAGCCGATGGAGCGCCGCGCCATCATCGAGGAAGCCGCCGGGGTCACGAAGTTCAAGACGAAGAAGCGGCTGAGCGAGGCCAAGCTGGAATCCTCGAAGGTGAATCTCTCGCGCGTCAACGACATCGTCGTCGAAGTCGAGAAGCAACTCGGCTCGCTGAAGCGGCAGGCCGCAAAGGCGCGGCGGTATGCGGAAATTCGGGAGCAGATGCGCGGCATTGTCCGGCAGATGCTGGCCGGCAAAGCGCGGGAGCTGGATGCCGAGGCGGAACGCCTGCAGTCTCGCCTGGCAGAGCTTACGGCTTCCGAAAACCAGCACGCCCAGAAGATTCACGAGCAGGAAGCGGAGCAGGACCGGCTCAGCCAGCGCATCTACACACTCGACGGCGAGATCCGCCAGAACCAGAACGTCCTGAACCATACCGCCCTGGAAGTCGACCGCGTCGAGAACCGCATCACGTTCAACCAGACACGCAGCACCGAACTTGCCGGACGCAACGAACAAATTTCGCTGGAACGCAATGCCCTTTCCGGGCAATACGCCGAATGGCAGGCGCGCCATGAAACGCAGCAGAACGCCGTCGAAAATGCCCGCCGCGATTCCGTCACGGTGAACATGCGCGTCGACGAACTCATTACCCGCGCCGCCACCCGCGCCGCGCAGATCGCCGAAGCGGAAGCCCGTTTGCAGGCCTTGCGGCGCTCCGCCAACGAGGCGGGCGACAGCCTGCTGCGTCTGCACGGGGAACAGAAGCAAGCCGAGGAGGCACTGGTTCACCAGACCGAGGCGTTGCGCAAACAAGAAACTCGCGAAGCGTTGCTCCTCGAAAGCTCGCTCCAGGTGCGCGACGACACCGAGCGCGCCGCCGAAGACTGGCAGAACGCCATCAATACCTCCGCCGAATTGCAGAATCGCGCCACTACGCTGCAGATTCGCACGGCAGAATTGAAACAAACGCGCGAGAAAGCGCAAAAAGAAGCCGATATTCTCCGCGACTCGCTTGCCGGGGTTCGCGCCCGGCATTCCACACTCACGCAAATCCTGAATGACCGGTCCTACACCGGCGAAGCCGTGCAGAAACTTTTTGCCGCGAACGAGCGCCACGGAGGACAGGAGTTCCGTGCCGTGGGTGTCCTGGCCGATTACGCAGAGGTGCAGGAGCAGCATGAAGCCGCAATCGAACAATATCTTCGTGACGAGCTCGAATACGTGGTCGTCGAAACCTACGACCACGCGCGCGCCGGCGTTTCCCTGCTTCGCAACGAAGTCGGCGGCCGCGCCACGTTCTTCGTCGATTCGCTCCGCAATCTGAAGCTCGACGAGTACGAGCCGATCGTCCATTTCCGGTCGGAAGACGGAGTCATTTCACGCCTCGACAAGCTCGTCGAATTTCGCGACCCGCTGGGTCCCGCCGCCAAGCAATTTCTGCCGCGCCTGCGGTCTGGCTATCTGACGGATAGCCCTGCAGCCGCCGAAAAGCTCGCGCGGGAATATCCGCAGTACGCCTTCGTCACTCCCGAAGGCACCTGCTACCAGGGCCGCATGGTCACCGGTGGCCGCGCGGATGAAGCAGGTCCACTCGGCATGAAGCGCGAATTGCGCGCTCTGGACGCCGAAGTGATGCACCTTGAGCATCGCGCGGAAACGAGCCTCGCCGAACTGGAAACCCTCGCCGCCGAACTACGCGCCACCGAGCAAGCGCAGGAGGAGCTCACCGCGCAACAGCGCGAAGCGGAACGCACTCTCTACGCCACCAAGCATCGCCACGAACACGCGCAGGGCGAGCTCGCCCGGCTGGGCCTGGATCTTTCCGTTTGCCAGAATGAGCTTTCGCGCGTCCGCCGCGAGATCGAGTCGGTGCAGCAGCGCGCCGAGCAGGCGAAGTTGCAGCACGAGGCCGCAGCCACGTCGCGCGCCGAAGCGGAAACCGAAACCACGCGCCTCACCGGCGAAGTCGGGCAGTTGCGCGCCGCCGTGCAAACGGAACATGACGAACTTGCTTCCGCGAAGGCCGATCTCGCCGCCATGAGCGAGCGGCTCGCCCTGGCCGAAGCCATCGCCAAGCGGCTCGATGAAGAACACGCCGAACTCAAACGTCGCGAATCCGCGCTGCGCCAGCAGGAGGAGTCCATCAACGAAGAAACCCACGCGATGGCCAGCCAGACCGAGGAGCTCACGCGGCAGTTGACCGTCCTGCGCGCGGAAAAGGCCCGCCTGGATGAAAAACAGATTCAGCTCGAACAGGAATGGGACGCAGCGCGTACGCGCGTGACACAGGCCGAGGATCACCTGCGGATGGCCCGCCAGTCTCTTCAGGAAATGCGCGACGAACGCGGCAAATTCGAAATCGAAAAGGCCCGCAACGATTCCGACCGGGACCACTTGCGCGAAAACTGCCTCGCCGAAGTCAACGCGCAGCCCGAAGATCTGATCGCGTCGGAAACCGCGTTCATGACCGGCGAGGAGCTTGCCGCGGCCGAAGCCAGCTACCGCGAAATGAAACAGAAAATTGAAAACATGGGCGCGGTCAATATGATGGCGCTCGAGGAATACAACGAGTGCGAGCAGCGCTTCGGTTTCCTGACTCGCGAGCGCGACGACCTGCTGCAATCCATCGCCGACACACAGCAGGCCATCAAGGAACTTGACCTGATCACGAAGGAGCGCTTCGAACAAGCTTTCACCGCCATCAACGCGAATTTCACCGCGGCGTTCCACACGATCTTCGGCGGAGGCACGGCGGAAATGCGCCTCACCGAAGCCGACAGCTCCGGCGACGCGGGCATTGACATAGTGGCCTCACCTCCGGGCAAGCGTCTGCAAAACGTTTTGCTGCTCTCCGGCGGGGAAAAGGCCATGGCCGCACTTGCACTACTCATCGCCATTTTCCGCTACCAGCCGAGTCCCTTCTGTATCCTGGACGAGGTGGACGCGCCGCTTGACGAAGCCAACGTCGGCCGCTTCACGAAGCTCATCGCCGACATGAGCGGGCAGACGCAGTTCATCGTCGTCACCCACAACCGCCGCACGATGGAAACCGGGAGCGTCCTTTACGGCGTGACGATGCAGGAGCCCGGCGTATCGAAGCTCGTCAGCGTTCGCTGGGAAGGCGACGAAGCTCCGGCTCCCCGGCGCCGCGCCGCCACTGCCGCGTAATCCATTTCTGGCTTCCCTTGTGAGGTGGAGCCCCTTTCGCCTCGTCTTTTTTCACCCATTGACATTCAAAATTCTCACCACGCTTTTTTCTTCTCCCAAAAAAGTACTTGCGTCACATTGACATCGCTGGTCGGTGGGATAGAATGCATCACGCTTTGACAGGGGCAGGGTCGTCGTGAACGCAAGTCCCGCAGTAAAAGTAATTCAGGAAACGAATTTTGCCGGCATCGCGCCCATGGCGCGCGGCAAGGTTCGTGACATCTACGATCTCGGCGATCGTCTTTTGATTGTCGCCACGGACCGCCTTTCCGCGTTTGACGTGGTGATGCCGACGCCCATCCCGGACAAAGGCCGCGTGCTCACGCAACTGTCCCTGTTCTGGTTCGATTTACTGAAAGACGTCATCCCGAATCACGTAATCAGCGCAACCGAATTCCCAGCCCTTTTCGATCAATACAAGAACGAACTCGCCGGCCGCTCCATGGTCGTGAAGAAAACCAGCCCACTTCCCATTGAGTGTGTCGCGCGCGGGTATCTCTCGGGATCCGGATGGAAAGAATACAAAGCCGCGGGAACAATCTGCGGCATCGCGCTGCCCCCCGGCCTGCGCGAATCAGACAAACTTCCTGAAGTGATTTTTACTCCCGCGACAAAAGCGGTCAGCGGCCACGATGAAAACATTTCGTTCCAGCGCGCCGCCGAAATCATCGGAGCGGAGCTTGCCCAGAAGGTTCGCGCCACGACCCTGGAAATTTACCGCCGTGCCGCGGCCTACGCCGAACCACGCGGCATCCTGCTGGCCGATACCAAATTCGAATTCGGCCTGTTGAACGACGAACTCCTGTGGATCGACGAAGCCCTCACGCCCGATTCCTCCCGCTTCTGGCCCACCACTGCATATCGTCCCGGGGGCCCGCAGCCCTCTTTCGACAAACAATTTGTTCGTGACTACCTCGAACGGATCCAGTGGCCCAAAACGCCGCCGGGACCAGCCCTGCCCCCCGAGGTGGTTGCGGCCACGCGCGCCAAATACCGGGAAGCGTATCGCATGCTGGTTGGCCGCGAGCTCGACTCGTAGGCCTGGCCCGTCAAGAAAATTTTGCTGCGGAGAGTGCGGATGTGAGAGACCAATTGGAAGGGCTTGTGGGACAAATGGTGGAACGCGGCATCCTCTTTGATGAGGCCGTCGGTGAATTCGAAAAACGGTTCATCAAGCGAGTGCTGGAACGCACCAACGGCAATCAATGCCGGGCAGCGGAACTCCTGGGCATTCATCGCAACACCCTCAGCCGGAAAATGGCTGAGTACAAATTGGATCACCGCCGCCGGAAGATACGCTAGTCCGGGGAATCGACTTCGTAGCATTTCCCGATGCTGACATTCTCGGCGCCAACGCGCCCGTGGTTCGTCCCAATCCCGTACCGCCCGGCGGCCGCATAAAAAAATAAGCCCCGGACCGTAGTCCGAGGCTTGTCGCACTGAATTAAGCCAATTTTACCGTTTGCCGGGCTTCTTCCCCGTGGACCGGTGAACCGGCTTCTTCGGGGATTCCTTCGGCAGATCTTCCTCGTTTACCTTCGCCTTATCAAAGTGGAGCATGAAGGCCGGATCTGGATCGTAGCTCTCCAGCGTGCCGGTAAAGTGCACCGGGTTGCCCTTCTCAAGCTTGGCGGCTTGCGGCTGATCGGCGGTCTTGATGATCACGTCCATGTCCGGCGTCGTCGCGGCTTGAAACTCGGCGTCGCTGGTTACGAACGCCACTTTCAGCTCGACGGTGTCCGTCCCGGGAACTACATCAATCAACTTCGCCGTGGTATCCGGAAATTCCAAGCCGCAGGCTGCCGTCCAGGTCAGCTTGGCTTTGTCTCCGCCGGCTTTTAGGTCGGTGACGACGGTGGCAATGGTCATACTCTTCCGCGCGGCATCGAGGTCTGCGGAACTGAAGAGCTTGTAGGTCGCGGGACGCTCCACGGAATTGGGCGCGAGTTGCAGCAGTTCGTTCATCTCAGCGTCAGTCAGCGCGTCGCACACGGTCCCGCCCTGGTAGTTTGCAATCAGCTTCCGCAAATACCCCTTGATCGATTTTGATTGCTGTTCGTTGGCGCTTTTGTTCGTGGCGGCTCGGGCATAGAACCAGATTCCGTCGAGTTGTTGCGGCGGAGTCAGCGCCATATAGGCCTGGCCGAGCTTATAATTGGTGACCAGATCGTCCGGGGCAAAAGCCAGAACGGCTTTATAGGATTGGATCGCACCGGCGAAGTCCTTCGCGTTCATCGCTGCGTTTGCGGCGATGCCATTGAATACGATTTCCGATTGCTTCTTCTCGGCGGCGAATTTTGCGTCGTCCACTCCTTCCGGCTTCGGGATCTGGTCGAGAATCTTCAAGCCCGCAATGGCGGCATCGCGCGCAGCCTTGGAGGTTTCCGCGTCAGGATTCTGGATGGCATTGTAAGCATACGCCCGCACATAATAGGCGTCGTACTTCTCGGTGGGGCTGATCTTGTCGCCCATCGCGATCATCTTGTCGGAATATTCGATGGCCTTCGGATAGCTCTTCTGCGCGAAATAATTCTTGTAATAGAGCGGATAGACGTAGTTCAGGAGGCACGAAGCGGGATACTTCGCGACAAAATCATCAAGCAGCTTAATCTGCGCGGGGGGATTCTTTTCCGCCGCGGCCGCCTGGTAGGAGTTGTATTCCGCCATGGTGTAGTGTTGCCCCGGTCCGCTGCAATCGTGCTTCTCCTGTGCGGCTGCCGGACTCACAGCAACGCCAAGTAGCCACATCGCCGCAAGAAGCAAAAGGCTTGCCGTCCAACGAATCGCTTTCATTCCTTATCTCCTCGCTCCATTCATGAATGTAAGATTGCATACACCGCCGGTAGCGAAACCACGGGCGAAACATCTGCCATACCTGCGAACCAGAAGTGCTCTTTAGGAAACTTTGGAATTATAGGTGCAGCCTAGCCCAACCGCAAGCCGATATCTCGAACCATCCGCGCGGCCGCTTCTTATCGCGCTCGCGGAATTTCCGGCCTCGCCTCGGCGCACCTCCGAAGCAATACCTGAGGGCGGCATCCCAATGAGATACGATGAGTCTCGCACAAAAAGAGTGGCTTTGGGGAGGAAGAAATCAAATGACGGGGATAAGTAATCCGAATGCGTCCCAACAATCGTTGCAGTCCCTGAGCGGCAGCGTGGCGCTCGTCACCGGCGGCAGCCGAGGAATCGGCAGGGCGATTGCCCTCCGGCTTGCTTCGCTTGGCGCGGCGGTGGCAATTTGCGGCCGGGATAAGGAAAAACTTAAGGTCGCCGGGGACGAGATTGCGTCCGTCGGGGGAAAAGCATTCGGGGTCCGCACGGACGTAACGGTGGAGAAGGAGATCGTCCACTTCGTCGACGCAGCGGAAAAGCAGCTCGGTCCTATTTCGATCCTCGTGAATAACGCCGGCACGGGAAGCGGCGGTTTCGGCGCGATCCAGGACAAGACCGAAGCGGAGTGGGACCACGTGATGAGCACCAACCTCAAGAGTGTCTTCTTCGCCTCGCGCGCGGTGATTCCGGGAATGATCGCGCGGCACGGCGGCGACATCGTCAACATCAGTTCGCTCGCCGGCAAAAACACGTTTGCAGGCGGCGGAATCTACTGCGCCTCGAAGTGGGCGCTGCAGGGACTTTCCGGATGCATGGCGGAAGATCTTCGCGCTCATGGCATTCGCGTGAGCGTCATCTGTCCGGGCAGCGTGGCCACGGATTTCATGGGGCGCGGGCAGAAAGACCCATCCAGGGTATTGACAGCCGAAGACGTGGCGCACGCGGTGGCGATGGTGGTGACGCAGGGTCCGCAAAGCTTCATCAGCGAAGTTCAGATGCGTCCGGTATTGAAGGCCTAGCAAGCAGGCGCGCGGCAAGCGCGGAAGGCCCACCCATTTTCCTCTTGACAATAGTCGTTTACACAACTATTATGACCTCATGAATTCGCGAATCAAGGCGGCCTGCCCAGGCGCCACCGGAATCGAGGACCAGATATTTGTGGCTATCCTCAAATCCGCTGACATGCTTTCCGCGCAGGCCGAGCAACTCATCAAAGCGAGTGGACTCACCGGCACGCAGTACAACGTGCTTCGCATCCTTCGCGGGGCCGGCCCCGACGGCCTTCCCTGCAACGGCATCAGCGAACGCATGATTTCCCACGACCCGGACATGACCCGCATGCTGGATCGCATGGAGAATCGGCTGTGGATCACCCGCGAACGCCAGAAAGAAGATCGCCGCGTCGTCAAGGCGCGGATTACCGATGAAGGCCTGAAACTGCTGAAGAAATTAGACGCTCCGGTGCGGGAGCTCCACAAAAGACAATTCGCGCAGATGAGCGCCACGCGCCAGAAGACGCTGCTGGAACTCATCAGCGAGATCAACGCACACGAACCCGAATAGGGGTCCGGCGCATCCAACACAACCTAATTCTTCTGAAAATATTCCATACGGGAGCAGAAACTATGAAGGCAGCGGTTCGGAAGTTTATTGCAATTGCGGGCCTTGCGGCGGGATTCATCCTGCCGGCGGCCGCGGAAACCATCACCTATCAGATCGACCCGCGCCACTCGAGCGCGAACTTCACCGTGACTCACCTTTTGATTTCGAAAGTTCCAGGAGAGTTCCACGGGGTCACCGGAACAATTGTGGTAGACAATAGCGACATCACGAAATCCAGCGTCAACGTAACGATCGATGCCAACACCGTCAACACGAACGAGCCGGACCGGGATAAGGATCTCAAGAGCCCCAACTTCTTTGACGTGGCCAGATACCCGACGATCACATTCAAATCCACTAAAGTCGAGAAAAACGCGGACGGTACCCTCAAGATAGCCGGGGATCTTACCATTCACGGAGTCACGCGGTCCGTTGTTCTCAATGCGACGGCTCCGAAGCCTCCTATCAAGGACCCCTGGGGCCTGACCCGCACCGGGTCGTCGGCGTCCACTATGATCGACCGTAAGGATTACGGGATCACCTGGGACAAAACCCTCGACGGGGGCGGCGCCATCGTCAGCGACGAGGTCAACATCACCCTAAATGTCGAGATGGTCGTTCCGCCAGCCAAGTAATCGGCGGCGCGTGGAAAATAGTCCCCCTTACGCCTGGCAGCTTTGCGCTTGCCCGGCGTTTCCAACGAACCATTTAAAGATTGCGAAAAGGAAGCGAACGATGCACAAACCAGCACCGGCAACACATTCGATTCACGATCTTCTCCAGCAGCGCTGGAGCCCGCGGGCCTTTTCGGGAAAGCCGATTCCCCACGACATACTCCGCAGCCTCTTTGAGGCCGCGCGCTGGGCGCCCTCCAGTAGCAACGAGCAGCCCTGGGTTTTCCTGGTGACGACGAAGGAAGATGCCGAGGGCCACGCCCGCATGCTGAGCACGCTGGTGGAATTCAACCAGGTCTGGGCGAAGCACGCCCCGCTGCTGGGCATCGCCGTCTCGGAACTCAACTTCGCACGGTCCGGCAAGCCGAACCGCAATGCCTTCTATGACACCGGCGCAGCCATGGCCCACCTGTCCCTGGAAGCTACCTCCCGGGGCCTCTTCGTGCATCAAATGGGAGGATTTGATCCCCAGAAGGCCCGGGAACTGTTCGAAATTCCCGATGGGTGGGAACCAGTCGCCGCGTTTGTTATCGGGTATCCTGGTGACCCGGAAACTCTGCCGGAAACGCAGCGCCAGCGGGAAGCAGCTCCCCGCGAACGAAAGCCACTCAAGGCTTTCGTCATGGGAGCACATTGGGGCGAAATCGCGTCATTTCTCTGAGCCGGGTTCGAGCCGGGATGGTTTGGTAAAGGAAGCCAATCGCCGATGCACGTCACTTTCGACTTTCTGGTCCAACACGGCTACCTGGTGCTTCTCGTTTGGGTTTTCCTGGAACAAGCCGGGCTGCCTCTCCCTTCCGTGCCTCTTCTTCTCGCCGCAGGCGCTCTCGGCGGCATGAATCGCCTGAATTTCGGCTTTTCCATTCTCGTTTGCATGGCCGCATGCCTATGCGCCGATACGCTTTGGTATGAGCTGGGCCGCCGCAAGGGAATCAGAATCGTTCAATGGCTCTGCAAGATTTCCCTCGAACCGGACTCCTGCGTACGCCGCACCGAAGGCGTCTTCGAAAAACAAGGAGCCAAATCGCTGATCTTTGCCCGGTTTCTACCCGGCCTCAGCGCTGTCGCCACTCCGCTGGCCGGTATTTTCCAAATGAACTTCCGCAGGTTTTTGGCGTATGACGCGTTTGGCGCCTTTCTCTGGGCCGGAGGCTATCTCGGGCTAGGATACCTGTTCCGCAACCAGATTGAGAACATGGCGCTGTGGATCCGGCGGTTGGGCGGCAGCGTCCTCGCCGTCGTTCTATTTTTTCTGGCGTTTTACATCGCGTACAAATTCATCGCGCGCCAGCAGTTTCTCCGGGAACTTCGCATCGCCCGCATCAGCCCTGAGGAGCTAAAGGAAAAGATCGACTCCGGCGAGCCGCTTACGATCGTCGATCTCCGGCATTCGATCGACTTCGAGGCCGACCCTGAAACGATCCCCGGAGCTTTCCGCATGGACGCCGGCGAACTCGAGCAAAAAGACGAACGCCTGCCACGCGACCGCGAGGTGATTCTCTACTGTACTTGACCCAACGAAGCTACCAGCGCCCGTGTGGCGCTGCTGCTCAGAAATAAAGGCGTGAAGCACATCCGGCCGCTGGAGGGAGGCCTCGACGGGTGGCGCGAGCTTGGCTATCCGCTGCAGAACGTGGCGCCGGTCGCAAATTCGGGAGAAGTTTCCAAAGCTTGAAACGAAAAAGGAGACCACCGATGGCAATCAAGGTTCAGGTGATTTTCTACAGCATGTACGGCCACGTCTACAAAATGGCGCAGGCCGTGGTCGAAGGCGCAAAGCAGGTGCCCGGCGCGGATGTTTCGTTATACCAGGTTCCCGAACTGATGCCGGACGAAGCGCTCGAGAAGTCGGGGGCCAAGGCCGCGCGGGGCACATTCGGCCACGTGCCGCTCGCCACCGTGGATCATTTGACGGACGCTCACGCGATTATCTTCGGCACGCCCACGCGTTTCGGCAACATGGCTGCACAGATGCGCAATTTCCTGGATCACACCGGATCGCTTTGGTTCCAGGGCGCCCTGGTCGGGAAAGTTGGCAGTGTGTTCGCCTCGACGGCCACACAGCACGGCGGCCAGGAAACCACCATCACCAGTTTTCACAGCACCCTGCTCCATCACGGCATGATCGTTGTGGGCGTCCCTTATACTGAGCCGGGTCTGCTGCACATGGATGAGATTACCGGCGGCACGCCCTACGGTGCCACCACTCTCACCGGCTCCGACGGCGCCAGCCAGCCCAGCGAAAACGAACTCCGTATCGCCCGCCACCAAGGCAAGCACGTCGCCGAAATCGCGAGCAGGCTTTTTCGCTAGCGGCACGATAGCACCTTCGTCCCGGCCTCGAGGAGGCTGAAACTCACCGGTTGGAAGAGCCGGTTAGGAAAGAAGGAAAGAGGGCTTGCGTGCTGGCCGCAGGCGCTTCCCGGTGGTCCGCGCCGCCATGGAGCCGAAAAGCTCGCGTTGATGGTGAGCCCCGCGAGTTTTGCATTAGCCCGCTACAACCGCGGCGGGACGATTCCAACCTGGGCCTGATACTTGCCTTTCTTGTCCTTGTAGCTGACTTCGCAATCCTCGTCGCTCACGAAGAAAAGCACCTGGCAGAGCCCTTCGTTCGCATAGATTTTCGCGGGGAGCGGGGTGGTGTTGCTAATTTCCAGGGTCACAAAACCTTCCCACTCCGGCTCGAACGGGGTCACGTTCACGATAATCCCGCATCGCGCGTAGGTGGATTTCCCCAGGCAAATCGTCAACACGTTCCGTGGAATCCGGAAATATTCCACCGAGCGCGCCAAAGCGAACGAATTCGGCGGAATCAGGCAGGAATCTCCCTTGTAGGCCACCAGCGATCGCGGATCAAAATTCTTCGGATCCACGATCGTCGAATTGACGTTCGTGAAAATCTGAAACTCGTCGGCCACGCGGATATCATAGCCATAGGACGACACGCCGTAGCTGATTACACCTTCCCGGATCTGCCGGTCGGTGAACGGCTCAATCATTTTGTGCTCCAGCGCCATGCGCCGGATCCAACGGTCTGGCTTTACAGACATCCAATCCTCCTGATAGAAAAACCCGCGGGGGCCTCGCAAAAGGATAAAGTGTAGATGAGGCGGAACTTCTTGACAACCCGGGCCTTAGCCTCTAGCATCGGGCAGCGTAGCCACGGAGGCCGGTGTGATTAAGCTCGATATCGTAAACGCGGTCGTCGCCAAGACCAACATCAGCCGCACTAAAGCGGAGCAGGCTGTAGAGACCGTCTTCGAATCTTTGAAGAACGCCATGGGCCGCGGCCAGCGCATCGAACTCCGGAAGTTCGGGGTCTTCAGCGTGAAGCCGCGCAAAACCGGGATCGGCCGCAACCCCCGCACCGGCGAAGAGGTCAGCATTCCCCCTGGGAAAGCGGTGCGCTTCAAGCCCGGGAAAGAATTGCAAGGACTTGAGGACACCTCCGCGAATCAGCCCAAGTAATTCACTGTGACGCCCCCGGAAACAGAACCAATCGCTCCGCCTGCCCTCGACTTGCCTTCCTGGCCCCCGCGTGTCTCTCCGGACCGCTATTATGAGGCCGACCAGCCTCATCCTCCGCTCCGCTCGCTCCTGCTTGCCGCAGTTCTGTTCGTTCTTACCCTGATCACTTCGCTGATCGCCGGCACGCATTTTGCCGCAGCTTACGCGCACAATCAGGCCGCATCGCTCGATGCCTTCCTGCAGACTTTCCGCCTCGCCTATCGCAATCCCGTTGCATTGCTGGCCGGGCTGCCGTTCGCCATCACCTTGCTCGGAATCCTGCTGGCTCACGAACTCGGGCATTACTTCGCCTGCCGGCATCACCACATTCACTCGAGTTACCCGTTCTTCATTCCGGCGCCAACGCTTATCGGCACCTTTGGCGCGTTCATCCTGATTCGCTCGCCGATTCGCTCGATGCGCGCGCTGTTTGACGTCGGCGCTTCGGGCCCGCTGGTGGGATTTCTGGTGGCGCTGCCACCCCTCGCGTACGGCGTTCTCCATGCAAAATTCATTCCTGCCCTCGCTACGGACTCCAATGCAGACCTGGTGTTTGGCGTGCCCTTAATTGTTCGGATCGCGACCGCGGTCTTGCAGCCCAACGCCCACGCAACGCAGCTTCTGCTGCATCCGGTGGGGCGCGCCGCGTGGGTCGGCCTCTTCGCCACAGCGCTGAATCTCCTGCCAGTGGGGCAGCTCGACGGGGGACACATTGTGCGTTCGGTCAGTCCGCAACTCCATCGCTGGATTTCCATTGCCCTACCGCTGGTTCTCGTGCCGCTCGGCTATTTTCAATGGCAGGGCTGGTGGTTGTGGGCGCTGATTCTTTTTGGCTTGCAGTTTGTCCGCATGGCACCGATCTACGATCCGACGCCACTTGATCCCAACCGGCGTTTCGCCGCTATTCTGGCGCTGGCAATATTTATTCTTTGCTTCATGCCGTATCCCGTGGAAAGGCTGCTGCAATAGCGCCGCGGATGTCCACGCCGACGACTAAAAACGAGCTGCCACGCACCCTGCGGGAACGCGATTTGCTCCTGCTGTTCATCGGCTCGGTGATTGGCTCGGGGATTTTCCTCACGCCGGGCCTCATCCAGCGCCAAGTCGGTGGCTCGGTCGGAGCGGCGCTGCTGGTCTGGGTGTTTGGGGGCGTGCTGTCGCTGCTCGGCGCGCTTACGTACGCCGAGTTGGCGGCGGCGAATCCCGAAGCCGGGGGACTCTACTGCTACATTCGCGACGGCTTCGGCCGTTTGCCGGCGTTTCTCTATGGCTGGTGCCTCTTCTTGGTGATCGCCAGCGCCACCATCGCCGCGCTTGCTCATGCCTTCACCACGTACCTGAAGGAAATCTTGCCGCTTTCCGAAGCGGGCGCGTTCAGCGTAACTTTGTTGATGATTATAGCCGTCACCGCGATCAACGTCTGGGGCACACGAGAGAGCTCAGACGTGCAGAACGTTACCACCGTCATCAAAGTCGGGATCATCGTTGTTCTTGGCACAGTCCTTCTGGCCCTGGGCTTCGCCAAGGGCACGCACGCAAGCGAAATTCCTGCCGCTCTGGGGACCAAGCAGTCCGGTTATGAACTTTTCTCTGCCGTCGGCTTTGCCATGATCACGGTTCTGTGGGCTTATGAAGGATGGCAGTTCGGGACTTACAGCGCCGGCGAAGTCCAGAATCCACAGCGCAGCTTTCCCCGCACATTCCTGCTCGGGTCGCTCATTCTGATGGGCTTGTATCTGTTCGCGGTAGTCGCTTACCTGGTGGCACTGGGCCCGGCACAGGCCGCGCAGAGCGACGCCATCGCCGCCACGGCGGCCCGCGCGGTGCTCGGTCCGTGGGCCGGGAAATTGGTTGCGGCGACCATCCTGATCTCCACGTTCAGCTCAACCAACAGCGTGATGCTTACCGCGCCGCGCGTTTTCTTCGCCATGGCCAACGACAATTTATTTTTCAAGAAGCTTGCCGAAGTCAACCCGCGCTTCGGCACGCCGGCGGCGGCCGTCCTGGCATTGGGTGTCTGGTCCTGCGTGCTCGCCTCAGCGGCCGGTTTCGCCAAGCTGACGAACGGCGCCATCTTCATCGGCTGGATTTTCTATGGACTCGGCGCGGCCAGCATATTTCCGCTGCGTCGCGCCAACGCTGGCAAACCGTTACCTTATCGTGTTCCCGGGTACCCCTGGACGCCGATCCTCTTTGTTCTTGCGGCCGTGGCGATTGTCGGTAACGCAATTTTCGCCGCGGTCAAAGATCCTCACCAGTTCCTCTACTTGCTCGTCGCCGGCGCCCTCATGCTGCTCGGCCTGCCCGGGTATTTCTTTTGGACGCGCAACTCCCGCCAACAAATCAAATAGCTCGACCTGCTGAAGGACGCGCGGTTTGCGGCCGGAAGGATCTCGATTCAGGATCCGATGAATCGTGCTAGTTGAGATTCTTCGCCTGCCCTCCTCGGATAGGCCCAAAAAGACAGCGCTTCGCGGCACGCTTGCCGCCGGGATGGCGGCGCTACAGCAGCGACAACGGATCCATATCCACCAGGACCGCCGTTTGCGGAATCTCCTTCGCTTCGCAGAACGCCATCGCCCCGCCGAGCAATTTTGTAATCACCGACCGCTTCGGCGATTTCAGTAAAAACTGGAACCGGTGCTCCTTCTTTAACCGCGCCAGCGGCGCCGACGCCGGCCCGAGAATCCGAATTCCCTTTCCATCCGACGGCGAGAAATATTCCGAAAGCTGCCGCGACCATCGGATGGCGTTCTCCAGATTCACGTCGCGCACGATCACGTTTGCCAGCGAAATGAACGGCGGGTACGTCATCATCCGCCGGTAGTGCAGTTCGCGTTCGTAAAACGCCAGATAATCCTGGCGCACGGCATCCTGGATCGCGTAATGCTCGGGATAGTACGTCTGGATGAGCACGCGTCCCGGCAAATCGCCTCGCCCCGCGCGCCCGGCCACCTGCGTCAACAATTGAAACGTGCGCTCCGCCGCGCGAAAATCCGGCAGGCTCAGCGAGGAGTCCGCCGAAATCACGCCGACCAGCGTCACGCGGTGGAAATCATGCCCCTTGGCCAGCATCTGCGTGCCCACCAGGATATCGAGTGCGCCGCCGGCAAAGGCGCCCAGCGTCTCCTGGTACTGCTGTTTGGTGCGCACCGTATCGCGATCCAGCCGCGCAATGCGCGCGCCGGGAAATTCCTTGCGCAGCCGCTCCTCCAGATGCTCCGAACCTTCGCCGAAGAAATGGATGTATTTTGAGTCGCACTTCGGACAAGTCTTCGGCACCGCCTGCGTGTAGCCGCAGTAATGGCACTCCAGCCGGTTGCGATTCTTGTGATACGTCAGCGAAATGCTGCAGTTCGCGCACTGCACGGAGGCCCCGCAACTCCGGCACAAGACCGACCACGAATAGCCGCGCCGGTTGATCAGGATCAGCGCCTGCGTCTCGAACTGCAGGCACTCGGCGATGCCATCGCGCAAGATTTTCGAGATGGGACTCGCCTGGTGTGTCTGCTGGAATTCTGCGCGCAGATCCACGATTTCGACCGCCGCAAGCGACCGGTTCTCAACCCTTGCCGCCATCGTGAGCAGCTCGTACTTCCCACTGGCAGCATTATGGTAGGTCTCCATCGCCGGCGTGGCCGATCCGAGCAGAGCCACGGCGTTTTCCAGCTTGGCGCGCACAATGGCCACGTCCCGCCCGTGATAGCGTGGCGTCTCTTCCTGTTTGAAACCGTTCTCCTGTTCCTCGTCCACGATCAGCAGGCCAATGTTTTCGAGCGGCGCAAACACTGCCGAGCGTGTCCCCACAACCACGCGCGCGTGGCCATCGCGCACCCGCCACCACTCCCGCGCGCGCTCGACATCGCTCAGAGCGGAATGCAGCACGGCCACGCCTTCAAACTGCGCCCCAAACCACGCGCGGCACTGCCGCCCAATCCACAGCGTCAAGGCAATCTCCGGGACCAGGATGATCGCTGTCTTCCCGCGCGCCAGCGTGTCCTGCACGCTGCGTAAATAGACTTCCGTCTTTCCGCTGCCGGTCACGCCATGCAGGAGCTGCACGCCAAATTCGCCCAGCTCAAAGCGGGCGCGGACAGCGCCAAACGTGCGCTCCTGCGCTTCGTTCAGTAAATGCGCAGGGGCTGTGTAACCGACATCGAAGGGGTCGTCCGCCGGATCAATCGTTTCCTCCCAACTTTCCAGGATGCCGTCGCGCAGCATCCTTTCGATCAGCGCCCGCGAGACTCCCGCGAGCTTCAATAATTGCGGTAGCGGCAGCGCTCCACGCTCGGTCTCCAGCAAAGCGCGGATGCGCTCCTCCTTTTCGCGTAGGGGCGGCTTTACGCCGAATTCCTCCGGCGATTCCCTACCGCCCGTTCCCTTCCACGCCACCACCGTTTGCACCTTCCGCTTGCGGCCATGCATGCTTTCCTGGGTTTGCAGGTAGCCGCGCTGGCGCAATCGGTGCAGCGACTCCGCATCCATGCCCAATTTGCTAAGCGAGGAGATCGATGCAGCGCCTTTTTTCTCGGAGAGCCGCCGAAGAAATTCGGCTTCGGGCCCGGAGAGATCGGTGAGAATTTTTCCTTGCATCAATGCGGCGGCCAGAGCTTTTCCAGCTTCGGTCAGCACCACCTGACGCTTCGCCGCCAATTCCGTCACCGGTGGCAGCATCGCCCGATACACTTCCCCAATAGGCGCCAGGTAATATCCGGTGATCCACTGCCCAAGCTTCAGAAGTTTCGGCGTCAGCGCTGGCACCGGATCGAGCGCCTTCGCTATTTCGCGAATCTTCGTGTTTTCGGGAGGCGTCGCCGAGATTTCCGTGACCACTCCCACCAGGGACTTCTTGCGAAACGGTACGAGCACGCGCGAACCCGCCTGCACTTGCCCGCGCAACGAGTCGGGAATGGCATACGTGAAGGTGGCTCTCAACGGGAGAGGAAGAGCAACATTGCAGTATTGATCCGACATGCCGTGTGTAGTGTAGCAGCAGCCCGAAGTGGGACACGCTTCCGTCCGGGTCTGCCCAGTGGTCTCCGCGCTTTTCCTCGGCGTCCCCAAAGTTGCTTCTTTCATTCCGGGTGTTAGCGGCTGATAAGCAAAATGCCCACAAAAATCGCCACAATTCCCGCCCACTGCAACCGCGAAACATTTTCCCGCAGGAAAATCGCCGCCAAACCGACGGTGACCGCTCCGTAGAGTGACGCCAGCACGCTGACCACCGATGTCTGCTCCCGCAGCATGCCCAGATTATTCAGCAGGTAGGCGCTGGTATCGAGAAAGCCCACGCCGAGAATCCACGGCAGATCTCTTCGCGATGGCGCTGCCATCGATTCACGAAAGACCAGGATCACCGCCGCTGTCGCCAGCACGCTGGTAAGCCGGATGATCCACACGGAAGGCGCGCTTCCCAGCAGCGGCACCACGTGCAGCCCCAGCAGCCAGAACATGACTCCGAACCCGAGGGCACTGGCGATTGCCCACTCCACTCCTAGAAAATTCTCTTGCGGGTTCGCCTCCGCGTCGTTCGCGTGGACTCCGGGATCTGTTCGCTCGCCGCGAGCCACCAGCACGACCCCAGCGACTGTCACCAGCAATCCCGCCAGCCGTGCCGGGGTCAATCGCTCGCCCGTGAACGCGGAAAGCATCATTGTCAACACCGGATAGCTCGCCGAAATCGGCGCCACGATGGACAGCTTTCCAATTTCGAACGACCGGTACAGCGCCAGCGTGGATGCCGTGTTCAGGATGCCCGCCAGAACTCCCCAGGCCCATGGCTGCCATCCGGAGCCGTCAAACAAATGTCCCCAGCCGCCGAGCGGCCGCATTACCGCCGTCAGCAGGCAAAACCCGCACAGCTGCATGTACAGCATCGTGCGGAACGTACCGATCTTTCGCGCCGCAAATCGCGCGAAGAGATCCGCCGAGCCCCAGCACAACGCCGTTGCCAATCCCAGCAGAATTCCCATGACTCGTATTCAGGACCTTGTTTTTTTCGGCGGCGCCAGTCCGAGTTCCGCCATCACCTTTTGCAGGTCCTTCCAGACGTCGGCCTTCGCCGGCGGATTTCTCAACAAATATGCCGGATGGTAGGTAGCCATGAGCTTGTATCCGCGCCAGTCCAGCCATTCACCACGATATTGGGAGATGCCGCGCGTCGTACTCAGCAGCGTCTTTGCCGCCACGGCGCCCAGGCACACGATTACGTTCGGCTTGATGACGTCAATCTGACGCAACAAGTAGGGCGAGCAGGTCGTGACCTCGTCCGGCTCCGGCGCGCGATTTTCCGGCGGCCGGCACTTCACCACGTTGCAGATGTAGACGTCGCGGCGCTGCAGCCCCATAGCCTCGATCATCTGCGTCAGCAACTTGCCGGCGCGTCCCACAAACGGCAAGCCCTGCATGTCTTCATCGGCGCCGGGTCCTTCGCCAATGAAGACGAGTTGCGCTTTCGGGTTGCCGTCGCCAAATACCAGCTTGTGACGGCCCTTGTGCAACTTGCATCGTGTGCAATCGCCCAGGTCTTCGCGAATTTTCAGCAAGGTGTCGTCGGCAATTTTGTCCGTGGCTTCGAAGAGAGACGGCCCAGCCGGAGGCGCAATGATCGGCGCCTTTGGAGCCAGCGCAATGGACAAGGCAGGCGCTGCTTTCAGCATCGGTTTCGCGGGTGCCACCGCTTCCCTTGCGGGAAATGGCGGAGCCGAGAATGGCTCGGCTTCGGCCACGCCGACCTCTCCGCGCTCTTTGTAGAACAACCGAATCCCCAGGTCCTCGTAATAACGAAGCCGGTCTTCGATTTTCTGCTGCAGGGAAGGAGAGAAGCGTTCGGGCATGATCGGGTTCAGTCGCCCGCGCGGTGGGCAGCCGGCTTGGCCCGCAGCACGCTGCGCACGCGCAACGCCTCGTCGAGAATGCGCTGGGCCACCTCGGCCTTGGAGAGCCGCGGAAAGGGCAATTCGCGCGCGTCGCGCGAAAAGATCGCCACAACATTCGTATCCAGGTCGAATCCGGCGCCTTCCGCCGTCACATCGTTTGCCACAATCAGGTCCGCGTTCTTCGTTTCCAGCTTCAGCCGCGCGTTTTCCGCCACGTGCTCCGTCTCCGCCGCAAATCCCACCACGATGCGGTCGCCTTTCTCGCGCGCGACCGCCGCCAGAATGTCGGGATTCGGCTCCAGCCGGATCGTCAGCTCTTCCTTCGTCCGCTTAATCTTAGCCGGCGAGCGCTCCACCGGGCGATAATCCGCGACCGCGGCCGCAAACACCGCAATCGTTGCTCGGGCAAACCGCGATTCCACGGCCCGCAACATCTCTTCCGCCGATCGCACGGCAATCCGCTCGACGCCCTCCGGCACGTCCAGAGCGGTGGGCCCGCTGATTAAAATCACTTTTGCGCCGCGCCACGCCGCCGCTTCCGCAACGGCGTAGCCCATCTTGCCCGAGGAGCGGTTGGAAATGAATCGCACGGGATCCAGGTCTTCACACGTTGGCCCGGCGGTCACCAGCACCGTCTCGCCCGCCAGGTCCTGCCGGGCCTGGTCGACCTCGCGCACGGCTTTCAGGATTTCTTCCTGCTCGGCCAGCCGCCCGGGCCCTGTCATGCCGCAGGCCAGGTAACCTTCTCCGGGTTCCACGATGCGTACGCCGCGCTTCCGCAGGATTGCCAGATTCTCCTGCGTTGCCGCGTGCTGCCACATGTTCACGTTCATCGCCGGCGCCACAATCACCGGCGCGGTGGAAGCCAGATAAAGCGTCGAAAGAAAATCGCTCGCCAGCCCTTGCGCGAATTTTGCCAGCGTGTCGGCGGTCGCCGGCGCCACCAGCAGCAGATCCGTGCGCTGCGCCACGGCGATATGCTCGATCGCGGACTCCAGGTTGGCTTCGCCCGCGTTTGACTCCGCAAATAGATCGGTAATCACCTTCTGCCCGCTGAGAGCAGCGAAGGTCAGCGGCGTAACGAATTCACGCGCCGCGCGCGTCATGATCACTTGAATGGTGTGTCCCTCGGTCTGCAGGCGGCGGACGAGTTCCGCGGACTTGTAAGCCGCGACTCCGCCGGTAACGCCAAGGGTGATCCGCATGAAAAACCAGCAGGCCTACTTCCGCCGCTTTCCGCCTTCCCTTTCTTCTTCGCTGGGCATCAGGTCAGTGAACTCGTATTCGATCAACCCGTGATTCACTTCCTCGCAGGCAATGCGCGTGGCCTTCTGCGTGCGCGGATTTTCCACCATGGGCGGGGCGCCGGCCATGATCTGCCGGGCACGCCGCGCGGCCAGCACGACATACGCAAACTGGCTCTCCGGAGCTTTCGTTTGCACGCTCATGAGTCTCTTACCCTCCAAACGATCCCAGAACCTGATTCACCAACTCGCGGCGCCGCGCGCTGGAGCATCGCAACGCCGTAACAATGGCCTGTGCTTCTCTTCCCGCGCGCTCCACATCGTTGTTCACCACGCAGAAGTCGTAAAACTTTTCGCTCGCGACAATCTCATCGTGGGCCTTCGCCAGCCGCCGCGCAATTTCCTCGTCGGCATCCGTGCCCCGGCTGCGCAGCCGCCGCTCCAACTCCTGCCGTGAGGGAGGAAGTATAAAGATTGCCACCGACTCCGGCAACTTTTCCTTCACCTGTGCCGCACCCTGGACGTCTATTTCGAGAACCAGGTCGAGTCCCTTGGCGCGCGATTCCTCCAACCATTTCTTCGGAGTGCCGTACGAATGCTTCCCGAAGACTCGCGCATATTCCAGAAATTCACCCCGGGCGACCATAGCTTCGAACTGCTCGGACGTGACGAAATCATAGCATTTTCCCTTCGCTTCCGTCGCCCGCCGTGGCCTGGTGGTACATGACACCGCCGGCATCGTTCCCGGCATCTCCAGAATCCTCTGCACCAGGGTTGATTTTCCCGAACCCGAGGGCCCGGACACGATCAGCACCAGTGGGTGCAATGGCGGCGTCAGGCTCATTCGATGTTCTGGACCTGCTCGCGCAATTTTTCGATCTCCGCCTTGATTTCCAGCGCCAGCCCGGTGATCATCAGCGCTTCGTTTTCCACTCCCGGCGTTTTGGAAAGCATCGTGTTCGCTTCGCGGTGCATTTCCTGAAGCAGGAAATCGAGTTTCTTGCCCAATTCGCCTGCTCCGTCCAGCAGTTTTGCGAACTGCTGCAGGTGACTGCGCAGGCGATCGAGTTCCTCGCTGATGTCGCTGCGCTCCGCAAGGATGGCCGCTTCCTGCGCAAGCCTCGAGGAGTCTACGGGTCCGCCGTTCAGGAGTTCCCGCAGCCGCGATTCCAGCCGTCGCGCGAACGCCGGTCGCAGCGTGTCCATCAACCCGCGCACTTTCTCCGCCTGCTCACCTATGCGCCTCACGCGCGTGCGCAATTCCTCCGACAGATGCCGCCCCTCGGTCCGCCGCATCTCGTCCATCTTGACCAAGGCGTCGCCCAGGCAGGTTTCCAGCGCCACTCCCAGCTTTTCCTGGTCCTCCTCGGAATCCGGGAGTGTCGGCGCGAGTCCGCCGATGATCCCCGGCAGGCGCAGCAACGACACCAGATCCAGCTCCGACTTGCCACCCGTTTGCTCGCGGAGTTCTTCGGCGACGCGCAGATAGGCTTGCAGCAAGTCCCGATTCACGTGGACCGGCGCGGCCTCGCCTGGCTCGACGTTCACGTGAATGTCCACGTGCCCGCGATGAATGCGATTTTTCACCGCTTGACGCAATCGCAACTCATAAGGTTCCATCGAATCCGGCATCCGCAGTTTGATGTCCAGGAAACGGTGATTGACGCTTTTCACGCTGATGCGGATTGCCCAACCCAGGTGCTCGGTGCGCGCCATCGCGTAGCCCGTCATCGAGCGGCATTCCAGTTTGATTGGTGTCTCCTGTTGTGTTTCGGTTCCGGTCTTCGGTGTCATGAAGGTTTGCTTGACCTCAGTGCTTCGACGTTTCGTGCTGCAGCTGGAGCCAGTGCATCCTGATCCGCGAACTGCAATTCGTGCAGTCTCGCATAGCTACCGCCTTTGGCCAGGAGTTCGGCGTGCGTGCCGCTCTCCCGAATCTGGCCATCCTCCAGCACAAGAATTTTATCGGCTTTGCGGATAGTTCCCAAGCGGTGAGCAATGACAAACGTGGTGCGTCCGACCATCAGGTTGCTCAGTGCCTTCTGCACATAAAGCTCGGACTCTGAATCCAGTTCGGAGGTGGCTTCGTCCAGGATGAGGATCGGCGAGTCTTTCAGGATCGCGCGCGCAATCGCAATGCGCTGGCGCTGGCCGCCGCTCAGCCGCGTGCCTCGTTCGCCGATGATCGTGTCGTACCCTTGGGGCAACTCCTGGATAAAATCGTGCGCCAACGCCGCTTGTGCCGCCTGTATCACTCGCTCCCGGCCAACGTTGGCCAGCCCATAGCAAATGTTGTTCCACACCGTATCGTGAAACAGGATATTTTCCTGCGTCACCATGGCGATCTGCCCGCGCAGCGAGCGCAGCGTTACCTTCCGCACGTCCGCGCCGTCCACGCGAATCGCCCCGCCACTCACTTCGTAAAACCTGGGAATCAGGTTCACCAGGGTGGTTTTTCCGGCGCCGCTCGAGCCGACAAACGCCACCAACTCACCTTTGAGCGCGGTAAAAAAGAGGTTCCGCAGGACCGGAGCTTCGGCATCGTCATACGAAAAACTCACGTTGTCGAACACCATCTCGCGAGAAAAGGTGGGCAGTTCAATCGCGTCGGGGCTATCGCGCTCTTCTTCCTTCAGGTCCAGATAGGTGAATACTTGCGTCGTCGCGCCCTGCGCCTGCTCAAACTGTTGATAGACCGCGCCCATGCGTTTCACCGGCTCATAGGATTTAAAGAGCGCATAGACGAACGTGAAAAACAATCCGACCGTCAATTGTTCGTGCCGGATTTTGCCGCGCGCATAGAGCAACAGCAAGGAAATCACCACCGGCAGCAGCAAATCCATCAAAGGTGAACTCACTGCCTGCGTGCTCACCCACCGCATCGTCTCTCGTAGCAGGCGCCGCGCCGCCGCGTGGAATTTGCGAATTTCAAACTCTTCCATGCCGAAGGCCTTTACCACGCGGTTCCCGGCCACGGTCTCCTGCAAAATCTGGTTCAATTCGCCCAGCTTGTCCTGGCTGCTTGCGACCGAATGCCGGATGCGCCGCCCGAGTTTTCCGATCGGCCAAACGACAAGCGGCAAAAAGACTCCGCAGGCAAGCGTCATGCGCCAATCCACGTAAAACAGGACAAACACAAAGGCCACAAACGCGAACGTCTGGCGGAAGATTTCGGCGAGATATTCGGAAAGCGCCGGTCGCGTGCGCTCCACGTCGTTAATCACGGTAGACATCACCCGCCCCGTCGGCTGGTGCTTGAAAAATCCCACCGGCTGGCGGATGATCTTCGCGTAGACCTCGTTTCGCAGGTCTGTCAACGCCCGCAATCCCACGAACTGCACCAGCGTGCTGCCGCCAAACTCCGCCAGCGACTTCACCACGAACACAACGACCAATGAAATCGAGACGACGGCCCAGACGTTGTGAATACTGTGCGGGAAAAAATGATTCAGGTAGACAGAAGGGCCATCCGGAATCCGGAACAGTAGAACATCGGAATCCGGCGCCATGGGATTCAACACACGATCGATGATGGGCTTGATCATTAACCCGATGACTGCTTCAGCTACGCCCACCACGAGCAGGAGTAGCACGCCCACAGTCATGGAAAACCGGTACGGCGCGGCGTAGCGCAACAGCCGTTTCAATTGTGGCGACAAAATGGAACCCACTCCCCTGCTCCTGACCAACCACCCACACAACCCACTTGGTACGCTATTGACCCCAGCGCGATGTGTCAAGTTACCGCCAGAGTTTTTCTTAGACAACCGGTCATCGGCAGGTGTAGTGCCGTGGGTATGAACGAACCTTGCCCAATGCGTAAGCACTGAGCGTGTTCAGGAAATGAATTAGCGCTGGAGGCGTGGCAGAACCGCTTTGCGCAAGCTCACGAATCTTGGTCTGCCCCGAGAAAACGTACTGGCTTTGCACGAATCTACTTATCCATATCGCGGTGCATCACCCGCGTGGAAAAGCCCTTCTTCTCCAAGGCCTTCTTCAGCCATTCCGCCATCATCACGGACCGGTGCTTCCCGCCCGTGCAGCCGAAAGCGATCGTCAAATAGCTCTTTCCTTCCGCGATGTAGTGCGGAATCAGATAGGTCAGCAGGCCCTGCATCCTGCGCAAAAACTCGCCGGTCTGCGGAAACGATTCGATGTAGCGGCGCACCTTTATGTCTCTGCCGGTGTACTGCCGCAGCTTCGGCACGAAATGCGGATTCGGCAGGAATCGCACGTCGAACATGAGGTCCGCATCCGTCGGCACTCCAAACTTGTACCCGAAACTTACCAGGGAAATCAGAAGCGGCCGCTTGCTTTCCGTCTTGAAGCGCTCGTTCACGAAATGCCGCAGTTCGTGGACGTTGAACTGCGTGGTATCGATCACCACGTCCGCCAGCTTGCGGATTGGCTCCATCAGCGCCCGCTCGTGCAGCAGACTTTCTCGCACCGAATAATCGCGCCCCAGCGGATGCGGCCGCCGCGTCTCGCTGTAGCGCCGCAGCAGCGCATCGTCATTGGCCTCGATAAACACCAGGATGATGGGATGGTCGCGCCGCAGGTGCCGCAGCAGACCGGGCAACTTTTCGAGTTGCAGACCCTCGCGCGCGTCCACCAGCAGCGCCGCCCGCCGGAAATTGCCCTCGCCAGCCGCGTGCAACTCCGCAAAGATAGGAATCAGCTCCACCGGCAGGTTGTCCACGCAGTAGTAGCCCATGTCCTCAAAGGCCTTGAGGACCGTGCTTTTCCCCGAGCCCGAAAGCCCGGTCAGGATAACGAGTTGGCGGCCGGCCGCCTGGCGAGTCTGCGGTTTGCGAGAGGCGCGGGTCACAGTGGCAACGGCCTAGCTTTTCACACGGCGCTGGTGCGTGCTCGGGATGCGCATGTCTTCGCGATACTTGGCCACGGTGCGCCGCGTGACCTGAATTCCGGCTTCTTCGAGCTTCTTGGCGATCTGGTCGTCGGTCAGTGGCTTGGTGGCGTCTTCTTCATCAATCATCTTTTTCACCAGCCGCTTCAACGTGAGCAGCGACATCCCGCCGCCCTCCGGCCCGTTGACCGCCTCGCTGAAGAACGACCGGAGTTCGATGACGCCCTGCGGCGTGTGCGCATACTTGCTGGCCACCGCGCGGCTCACTGTCGAGGGATGGACGCCCACCTCTTCGGCCACTTCTTTGATCATCATCGGCTTCAGCTCGTCCGGCCCTTTGTCCAGAAACTCCGGCTGCCGCGCGATGATAGACTGGCACACCCGCAAAATCGTGTGCTTCCGCTGCTCGATGTTTTTCATCAATTGGATCGCCGCGGTGAAGCGCTCCTTCACGTAATTCCGGACTTCCTTATCCGCCGCATCCCGGGTCAGCAGCCGCCGGTACGTCGGGCTCAGCCGCAACTGCGGCATGTCATCTTCGTTCAGGAACACCTGCCAGACGTCGTCCACCTTCCGGAAATATACGTCTGGTTCCACGAGGCGGGGTTCCGTCTTGTTGTAGCGCAGCCCGGGCCTCGGATCGAGCTTCTTGATCGTTTCAATCGCGTGCTTCACGATGTCCGTCGGCCGGTTCAGCGCCCGCGCAATCTCTTTAAGTTGGTTCGACTGCACCTGCTTGAGGTAATCCGAAACGATCTGCTGTGCGAGCGTGTTCTGGGGATCGAACGCTTTCAGTTGCAGCAGCAGGCATTCCCGCAAATCGTGCGCGCCTACTCCGATGGGGTCGAAATCCTGCACGACCGCAACCGCATCCTCGATGTCGTCTTGCGAATACTTTCCTTCCTGGGCCAGCTCCTCATTCGAAGCCGTCAGGTAGCCGTTCTCGTCCAGGTTGCCGATGATGTTTTCGGCGACTTCCCGCACCGCATCCGAGCAGATGGTCACGCTCAATTGCCACATCAAATGGTCGGTGAGTCCCGCAGGCGAGGAAAGAAACTTTTCAAAGGACGGCCGTTCGCTGATCTCGCGTTCCTGCGACTTTCCGCCGTCGCCGCCGGTATCCAGGTACTGGTTGAAAAAAGTCCCCACGTCGAATTCATCGAACGGGTTGGCTTCCGGCTTCTCCGGGACTTTCTCCGTTTCCGCTTTCAAAAATGTTTCGTCGCTGTAGTTGTCGCTAACGGTGGGCTCTTCGGAAAGCTCTTCCAGCACGGGGTTCGCGATCATCTCCTGATTGATCATCTCGCGAAGTTCCAGGCGGTTCAGCGCCAGCACGCTGACCATCTGCACAAGGCCTGGCGTCAGAATCTGCTTCTGCGCCACCCTGAGGTTGAGTTTGAGTCCTTGCCAGGCCATGGGTCCCTTAGTCTGTCCCTAGGATAAACCTAATTCAGGCGGAAGTTATCCCCAAGATAGACCCGGCGTACTTCCGGATCGCTGCTGAGATCCTGGGGCGTTCCCTTTTTCATAATTTTCCCATGGTTCACGATGTAGGCGCGGTCAGTTACGCTGAGCGTTTCCCGGACGTTGTGGTCCGTGATCAGGATGCCGATTCCTGATCGGCTCAGTTCGCGGATCAAGTCCTGGAGGTCTTTCACCGTCAGCGGGTCAATGCCCGAAAACGGCTCATCCAGGAGAATGAACGAAGGCTGCAGCGTTAGCGAACGCGCGATTTCCAACCGCCGCCGTTCTCCGCCGGAAAGCATGTAAGCCTTGCTGTGCCGCACGGTCTCCAATCCCATCTGCGCCAGCAATTCTTCCAGGCGGTCGCGCTGCTGCTCCGGCGTGAGCGGCAGCGTCTCCAGAATGGCCAGCAGGTTGTCTTCGCTGCTCAACTGGCGGAACACCGACGGTTCTTGTGGCAGGTAGCTGATCCCGCTCCGCGCCCGCTGAAACATCGGAAGATCGGTGATCTCTTCGTCGTTCAGCAACACTTTTCCCGAGTCCGGCCGTGCCAGGCCTACAATCATGTAAAAAGTGGTGGTTTTCCCCGCGCCATTCGGTCCGAGCAGACCGACAACTTCCCCTTGCGCGATTTCCAGTTCTACGTTGTCAACGACTTTGCGTCCTCGGTAAGACTTGCTCAGATCGACGCCATGAAGTGTGGGCATTCCGCATCACGCAGTTTGAGCTGCGGGGACTTTTATCTTTGGACCCGGTGCCGCGTCATTGTGCGCAGTCCATTGCCCGAATCCACGACGATCGTATCATCCGCTCTATAGAAGGTCAATTCACGTCCGCTCGTGGTGCCTTCGACGGGATCGAACAGCGTGGGCGTTCCGCCGCTCAAGACAAATTTCGCGTCCGCCGCCGTGTAGACGCCGCGCTCCGCGGTGCCGCGGCGGTCGCCCTGTTCCACTACGACACCGCCCGTGCCCACGGCCCGGCTGATTTCCGAGGTTCCGCCGCTCCCGGGTTTGCTCGATCCGGCGCGAGTGAAATACAAATCCAGCACTGGCGCGCGCATCTTTTGCTCGTCCGACTGAACCAGCACATCTTTTTGCAGGTGCGCGCGGTCCTCCGCGTCCCAATACGTCAGCGATCCCGCCGAAACGTGCCAGACGGCTGGCGCCACCTTCGGACCACCTCCCGGCACGGCCTGCGGGAAAACGGCGCGCACATTGCCGCTGGCATTCAACACGCGTGCATCCCGAAGCAATTCGATTGTATTTGCTTCCAGCACGGACGGCCCTTGCCACAATCGCGCGTGGCCCGTGTATACAGCGCGCCCCGTCCTCGAGTTGGCCTGCAAATGGTCCGCGGTGATGTTTGCCGGAGCCGGGCTCAGCTGCAAACTTGGTCCTTTGGACGAAAAATCCGTGGAACGAACCGGTCCTTCCGCGACGATATCTCCGGTCCCCTGCTGAAAACTGATTTTCGCTGCGTGCGTCTCGCTGCCGGCATCCCGCACCACGGCATTCCCGTTTAAGACGGTGGATTGTGCGGTGTGCAGAAACACGGCTTGTTGCGCTTGCGCGTTGCGGTCCGCTTCCTGGAGCTGCACGTTTCCGAGCAGGGTTATCTGCGACCAGTCTCCCCCTGGCGAAAGCTGCGCGATCGCCGACGCCGCACTCACTGTCTGTGCCGCGCGCCCCGGCGCCGCGCGCTCCGATTGCACCCCGCCCATGGCGTTCAGCGTTCGTGCCTTGCCCTGTGGCCCGAAGTTCATCGCCAGCTGATCCGCCGAAAGCTTCGACCGCGCGCCGCCCGTGTCGGTCCATTCCATCGAACCGCGTTCCAGAGTCTCCGCGTGTTGCGCCCGGTTAACCTCCCCCGGCTTGCCTCCCAAAAACGAAAGTTGCAGCGCATTCGTGGTCAACGTCCGCGTCATGCCGCTTTTCGGATCGCGTACGTCCACGCGAACATTTCCCCGCAAGGTAAGCAGTTTTGCCTGATTCACCCGCGGCCACATTTCCAATTCGCCGCGGTCCGCCTGCACGTTGCCGCTCGGCGAGGTTCCGTCCACGCGCCCTTCCGCCGAGAGCTCGCTTGTCCAACCCTGCGACGCGAAGCTCGCCGTTAATTTATCCGCGTGCAATACCGAATTGCCCTTCCCTCCATGCTGGGTCACCTGCGGGCGCTGATGCAACGAGCCCGGCGTGGCAATCAGCGTCTGCGCGTGATAGTCGCGATCCAGCCGCATCGTAAATTCCCCCGCGGTCACTTCTTCCGCGGACGTTACCGCACTGGCCGGCCCGGCCAATTCCACCGTTCGATCCAGCTTGTTGATTTCCATGCTGGACCCGCGAATCTCCACCGGCGAAGTCGCGCCCTTCAACGGCGGGCCGCCTCCCTGCGCCTGCGGTTGGACCTCGATGTGGACATCCCGCACCAGTTGAATTTGGCCCGTGTCCGACAGGTACACCGCGCCCACGCCGTCGCCATTTCCGCTGGGAAACGTGAACTTCACCGGCTGGACCGTCTGTGCGCGTCCGGTGGCCCGCTCGAACGTCACCGCAGAGGTCTCGATATGAATGATGTTGGGCTTGGCTCCCCGTTCGGCCGCCGCGCGGGCCGCGTCGTCAGCGCTTTGCAGGTCGAACTGGACGTTACCTTCACACTGAATGCTGCCATCGCTCTTCGCATAGCGGCAACTCTGCGTATGGATCACGTCGTGGCGGTCGCCACTTTTCCCGTAGACCGTAATCTTCACGTCTTCGAGCAGGCTGATGTCTTCGCCGCGCAGGTCCGTGGATTTCGAGGCCTCCACCGCGAAAATCGTACGCGTTCCTTCCACCTTCTTGATATTCAGCGCAGTGAACTGCTTCTCTTCGTTTTGAGGCAAAGGGGCGGGAGCGCGTTGCCGCTCGCGATGCGCCACCCACAGCCGATACACGTAAACGCTTCCGGTGGTCCCGGCGAGTAAAACGGCCACCAGTGCGGACCACCGCGCATATCGGGCCGCGTCGCTGCGCTTCATGTTTTCAGTTAATCAGAATTCGACGGAGGTGTACAACTTGCGAGGTCCACGGTTGGAGATGGCTTCAGACCGCCGCTTCGCCGGCCACGGGGCCTTCGATGGGCAGGATTCCCATGTTCGCCGCCGCCACGCGGTCGCGGTTCGTATTTTTCACCAGGTACATCGCTTCGTCCGCCAGGTGGAGCAGTCCTTCCTTCGTCTTCGAATCGGCGGGATACGCCGCAAGTCCCATGCTGGGCGTCAGATGAATATTCAATCCTTCTTTCTTGAGCCAAACCGTTTCGCGGATCAGCTTGTGCAACCTCCGCGCAACATTAATCGCGTTGTCTTTCGACGTCTGCGGCAGCAATAACACGAATTCGTCGCCACCATACCGGAAAGCAAAATCGATGAGCCGGCAGTTCGTCTTCAGCGCTTCTCCGATCTCCGCCAGCAGCCGCGAACCGACCAGGTGCCCGTGCGTATCGTTCACTTGTTTGAAGTGATCCAGGTCAATGAAGACAATCGAGAACTCGTAGTTGTAGCGCTGCGAACGGTAGATTTCGGTGTCCAGAATCGCGCCCATGTGCCGCGCGTTATAGAGCGACGTGCAGTCGTCCATGATCGTCAGTTCATGGATGCGCTTCACATGGCGCGCGTTTTCTAGCGCAATCGCGGCGAAATCCGAGAGCGCTTCGAGCAACTTCAAATCCCTGGGATCGAAACCCTCGGGCCCGATGCAGTTGATCAACTCGATCACGCCCAGGCAGGTGTCGCGGAATTTCACCGGCACCGCCACGATCGATTGCGTTTCCATCTTGGTCTTTTCGTCCACTTTACCGAAGAACCGCGTGTCCTTGGACGTGTCCGGCACAATCACCACTTCTCCGTGCTCGGCCACCCAGCCCGCAATCCCCTGCCCGACCTTCACGCGCACATCTTTCAGCGCTTGCGAAGCCTTGCCGACTGCCAGTTCAAAATAAAGCTCCTGTTTGGCCTCATCCAGCAGCAGCAGCGACCAGTTATCCGGCCGCAAAAACTCATCAATCTTCTCCATGATCGTCCGCAGCACCTGGTCAAGCTGCAGCGAAGACGTCAACGCCTTCCCCAATTCCTGGAATACCGCAACCTCACCGGCCTCGCGCTGCTCCGCCGTGACGCCGGGATTCCGCCGGCGGTCCACCGTGGGAAACGGTTTGACTTCCTCAATGCTCACGGATCTCATTTTCTCCGAGGGGCACGAGAACCCGGCGGCAGAGCACCTTGGGGCGCGCCGGGTTTCGACACCAGTCCTTACCAATCCCGGCCAGTATAGGCGCCGGTCAAAATCCCGCGCAAGCCGCTCGTGGGACAGGCGTTCCCAGTTTGCAATCCTGCTGTGCAACGCCGGCTCCCGCAGTGGAACTCGCCTCGCGGAATTTCACTCGTCAGCCACGGGCAGATCTGCCCTGGTGAACACCAGGTTTCAACTTTCCGCCGGCTCGTGTGCCCCGACGAAACGCCCTTCAATTTCTTGCACCACTGGCGTCCATCATTCTCCGCCAGTCTCCCGATTTTTCGCCCTGCTCGCTGGCGCACCGCCTAACCCGATGCTTTTCATGTAACGCCAGTGGGCCCCATGCGTCCAATAAGTAACAAAGAAAAAACAGAATTCCGCGCCGCTGCGTGCCGTGTCCCGCTCAGTTAGGTCCCGGAAAAAAAGGAAAGGATCAGTACATGAAGCTCGCAAAACTCTCTGTGTTTGCGTTGGCCGTCGGTCTGCTTGCGGGTACGTCGGCTTTCGCTCGTTCGTCCAATAAAACCGCGTTGAATCTCTTCGAGAAAATCAACGTCAACGGCACCACGCTGGACCCGGGCCACTACACCGTCAATTGGGAAGGCACTGGCCCGAATGTGAAAGTCAACATCGAGAAGGGCAAGGACACCGTGGCCACGACAACGGCCAAGCTGACCGAACAGCCCAAGCCCAACGACAACAACGCGTACGGCTCGGCCGTCGCCCCTGACGGGTCGCACGTCCTCACCACTATTTATGTCGGCGGAAAGCGCACCACGCTCAATCTCCCATCGTCACCATCCATGGCGTCTTCCGGATCTTCCGCCTCCAAGTGAATCTCTGACCGCGTGAACCCATTCCTTGTTAGACTCCAGACAGGGAATGGGTTCGCATCGTATTGCGTCGCAAATCCTTCGTCGAACAGCAATGGCGCTCCGCATCGAAGATTACGGTTTGATCGGTGATTGTGAAACCGCCGCGCTCGTCGGCCGTCAGGGCTCCATTGATTGGCTCTGTTGGCCCCACTTTGCCGGGCCCACCTGCTTTGCGGCGCTGCTCGGCACGGAGGAAAACGGGCATTGGTCCATCGCTCCAAGGGATCCCATTCGGATCTCACGCCGGTATCTCGAACACACTCTGGTTCTGGAAACCACGTTTGAGACTTCGCACGGCCGCGCGATCGTGCTCGATTTCATGCCTCTTCGCGACAAAAACTCCTGCGTGATTCGCATCGTTCGCGGCATGGAGGGCAAAGTTTCCTTCTCCATGCGGCTAGTGGTGCGCTTCGACTACGGCCGCACCGTTCCCTGGGTTACGCGCATGGAGGACGGCGCACTTCGTGCTATCGCCGGACCAGACATGGTCGTCCTCCGTACCCCGGCGCCCCTCCACGGCGAAAACCACGCGACGCGCAGCGATTTCACCGTCACTGCCGGCGAATCAGTTCCCTTTGTCCTCAGCTACGGTCCATCGTATTCCGCACTCCCCAAACGGGTGGACGCGGAGCGCGCCCTGCGAGACACCGTCCGGTTCTGGAAAGACTGGACCGGCCAAGCTAAAACACAAACCGAATACGCCGAAGCCGTCGAACGTTCCCTCATCACATTGAAGGCTCTGACGTATCGTCCTACGGGCGGAATTGTCGCCGCTCCCACCACATCGCTCCCCGAACAAATCGGCGGCCCGCGGAATTGGGATTACCGCTATTGCTGGCTGCGCGATGCTACCTTTACGCTGCTGGCGCTGATGAACGCCGGTTATTCCGAAGAGGCTCGCGCCTGGCGAGATTGGCTGCTGCGCGCCGTCGCCGGCAATCCCGATCAGGTCCAGATCATGTACAGCATCTTCGGCGAACGCAATTTGCTTGAATGGGAAGTGGATTGGCTTGCCGGATATGAAGAATCCAGGCCCGTCCGCATCGGGAACGGGGCCGCCGGACAATTGCAGCTCGACGTCTTTGGAGAACTCGCGGACGCGCTCCTCCATGCGCACATGGCCGGCCTGCCCCGCGATTCCACGGCATTCTCCTTGCAGCGCTCCCTGACCAATCACCTCGCGAAAATCTGGCAGCAGCCCGATGAAGGAATCTGGGAAGTCCGCGGTGGACCCAGGCATTTTACCTACTCCAAGGTCATGGCCTGGGTTGCCTTCGACCGCGGCATCCACGCCGCCGAACGTCATGGGAGACGGGAGAGTCTCGCCGAGTGGCGCAGGATCCGCGACCAGATTCATGCCGAAGTCTGCGAGAAGGGGTACGACCGGCAACGCGGCAGCTTCACCCAGTCCTACGGCTCCTCGGAACTCGACGCATCTCTGCTCCTGATTCCCCTAGTGGGATTTCTTCCCGCCAGGGATCCCAGGGTGCGCCTCACCGTCGAGGCCATCGAAAAACATCTGATGTCCGATGGATTCGTGTTGCGTTACCGGACCGCAAGCGGCCACGACGGCCTGCCGGGCGGCGAAGGCGCATTTCTGGCCTGCAGCTTTTGGATGGTCAGCGCGCTCCAGATGCTCGGCCGCACGGATGACGCTAAACGCCTCTTTGACCGCCTGCTCTCCATCCGCAACGACCTGGGGCTGCTCGCCGAAGAATATTCACCACAAGAGAGCCGCCAGATTGGTAACTTCCCCCAAGCCCTCTCCCATATCGCCCTGGTGAATTCCGCGTTTGAACTAACTCGAGCCACCAGCCCGGGCAAACAGCGCGCTACCCGCTCTCGGGCCAGCTCCAATGGCGCGGGATCGCCTGACACGACCTCAAAAAGAGAAGCTTCCCTCCGCGCTTGATAGCACTCCCATCCAGCCTGCAAAGACCGTGCATTTCCCGCCAACTTTTCGGTTCCCGATTTCTTCCTCGCTCCAGTCGCTGTTAGACTCTTGTCTACGGATAAGCGAATGGCCAGGGGAACCTTCGGAGAACGCCTCAAACGCGAACGAGAACTGCGCGAAGTGCCGCTGGACGAAATCACCCTTGCGACGCGCATCGGCCCGCGTTTTCTGGAAGCCCTCGAAAACGAAGATTGGGACAAACTTCCCGGCGGCGTATTCAATCGCGGCTTCGTTCGCTCCATCGCCCGGTATCTCGGCCTCGACGAAGAGGCTTTTCTCGCCGAGTACGACCTCGCGCATACCGCCCATGCGCAAATCGCCGAGCAAAAGCTAGCCACCCAGAAAATCGAAAATCGCATTCCGCCCACTCCGCTCTGGATTCCCATTGCTTTTGCTTTGGTGAGCCTTCTGGTGCTGGCCGCTTTGATCTATGGCGGAATTTATGGCTGGCGGAAATTTGTTAAACACTCGGTTTCCGGAACCGCCGCCCATTTCCTTCCTTCGTCCGGTAATCTCCAGGGTTCGTCTTCCGCGTCCTCCTCTCGTGTTCCCGCTGCGAGTCTTACAGCCGCTTCCACAACTGCGTCCGCGAGCGAAGTTCTCCTCGACCTTTCCGTCGCGGCCAGCGTCGCCACGCACGTCACCGTTCGCGCGGATGGCGCCGGCGTCTTCGATGCCCAACTTCGCCCCGGCGAGACTCATCATTTCTCCGCTAAATCGGACTTTGTCATTACCGCCGCCGACTCCAGCGCGGTGTTGCTGGAATTGAACGGCGAGGCCATGCCGCCGCTCGGCGAACCCGGCGCTTCCGGTACAATGACCTTGTCGAGGAAGGATCTCAGGCAGGGTGCCGGTGGAAACTCTCAGCCCTGAAGTTTTGGACGATTTGCGTCACGGCCGCGCTCCTCGCGAGCGCAAAATCGCCGTTTGCTCGTCCGGCGCACATCTCCCTCCCGCGGACCGCGCCGAGGTTCTTTCCGTCCTTGCCGAGGATTCCGACGAGATGATCTCCAGCCGGGCACAGGAAGCGCTTCTATCCGTGGTCCCGGAGATTTTTGTGGAAGCCGCCAAGCGCGAAAACGCCGTGCCTGCCCTGTTCGCGTATGCGTCAAGGGGGCTTCAACGCACTCCGGGACTCGCCGAGGCCATGGCCGCAAATAAGAATTGCCCCGCCGAATTCCTGGTCCCCATGGTGCCGTATTTCTCTCCGGCCATCGTCCAGCACTTACTGGAAGAGCTCGACCGTGTAACTTCTCATCCTCCCTTGGCCTTGCTTCTGGAAAACTCCGCCTTTGTCACACCGGAGCAGAAGAAAATCCTGGAAGATTTTCGCAGCACCGCCATTGATGAAGGGCATCTCGCCGACGCGGCTGCCGAAGCCGAACCCGACGCAGGCAAGCGCCAAACGCTCCTGCAACAGATCAGCCGCATGACCGTCGCCCAGCGCGTGCAGTACGCCATGAAGGGAAGCTCCGAGGCTCGGCGCACCCTGATTCGAGACAGCAACAAGGTCGTGCAGCGCTCCGTACTGCAGTCCCCGCGCCTCACGGATCAGGAAGTGGAGGCGTTCGCCTCCATGGCCAACCTGACCGATGAAATTCTCCGCCTTATCGCCAACAATCGTAATTTCCGCAAGAATTACGTCGTCGTGCGCAATCTGCTCAACAATCCCAAAACTCCCCTCGACGTGACCCTGCACATGTTGCCCATCCTGAATGCCATGGATCTGAAGCGCCTGGCCATGAACAAGAACGTTCCCGAAACGCTTCGCTCCACTGCCCAGAAGCTCCAGCGCACGCGCGCTTCGCAGAAGAAATAGCATTTCTTTCGTTCAATCGAATCCCCGACTTCGCGATATGATGACGCTTGTGCTCCCCATCCCGGAGGCCATTGCAATGCCGCGCCCGAAAATCATCCGCGTTCTATCGTTGACATCGCTCTTCGCGATTGCCGCTGCCATCCTTGCTGGTTTTTCAATTTCCGTTTTGGCTGATTCCGATCCGTGGACCCAGGGTCAGACCGTCGAACCCGGTGTTTTGGCCAAGGAACTCAAAAATTCCACGTCCGCTCCCATGGTGATCTTCGTCGGCTTCCATAGGCTGTACACTGCAGGGCATATCAAAGGCGCTGTGTATCACGGCACCACGAGCAGCCCGGAGGGCTTGAAAGAATTCACCGACTGGGTCAAAACGCAGCCGCGTGCCGCGAATATCGTCATCTATTGTGGCTGCTGCCCGATGGAGCACTGCCCCAATGTGCGTCCTGCGTTCAAAGAACTTCAGAGCCTTGGGTTTCACCACATCCGCGTTCTTATCTTGCCCAACGATTTCGCCACCGATTGGGCGGGCCAGGGCCTTTCCTACGAGAAGGGCGACTGAGGGCGCTCCGTGGCGCCACACATTCCGCGTGGTCTTGCTTGGTTTTCCAAGCAAAGCGCCGGGATTTTTATTAACTGTTTGGTGGAACTCCGGCGCGCGACACTCCAACTCTTTCCTTCGGCATGTACTATCGCGATAGCTTCGTTTTCCCTCTCGGAGGCCCCATGCGGAAATGGCATTTGGTCATCATCTTCGTTGTTGGCTGCGGCTGTCTCGCTGTGGCACAGGAGAAAGCTCAGCTCAACGAAGATGAAGGCAAAATTCTCGCGCTTGAAAATCTTTGGAATCGCGCGGAGCAAAGCAAGGACATCAGTGCGCTCTCACACATTTTTGCGCCAACCATGGTCTACGTGGACTATGACGGTACGCTGAAAAACAGGGATCAGTTCCTGAATTACGTCAAGAATGGCACGTCTTCTCCGGATCAGCTCGTCAGTGAGGATTTGGCCATCCATTCCTACGGAGACTTCGCCGTGGTCACCGGCGTTTTCCGCGGCAAATGGACCAAAGCCGGAAAAGTGACGCAACTCCGCGGCCGCTATGTGGATGCCTGGGCCAAACTTGACGGGGTGTGGCAGTGCGTGTCCGCTCAGGCAACGTTAATCCAGCCCCGCTGACCATAACTACTCGTAACCATCTGCATTCGGCGTCGAGAGCTTCACGCCCACGTGACTCCTTCCGAACTTCCCTGCTATCCTCGGTGCGTTCCAAATCGCTCCCGGGGTGAACCCTGTGAAAAAATTCCTCTCCGCTATTCTTCTGCTTCCGTTAGTCGCCATCGTGGCCGCGCAGCAATCTCTCTCTTCCCATTTCGACGGGGAATCCTGGTGGACCATTGTCAAATATCTCGCTGACGATTCGCTGGAGGGCCGCGACACCGGAAGTGAAGGACTGAAAAAGGCTCAGGCCTATGCCGTTGAGCAGTTCCAAAAAGCGGGCCTCGAACCCGCAGGTACTGACGGTTTTTATCAGCCGCTTTCCCTTGAACAATATCAGCTCGACGAAGGCAAATCTTCGCTGGCCTTGGTCAAGGGCGACGCGTCAAACCCGCTCTCCTTCGCCGACGACGCCTTCTTCAGCACTCGCGCGACCCACGAATCCGTCCAGCTGACTGCGCCCCTCGTTTTCATTGGCTATGGCCTGAAAATTCCAGAGAAGAGTCTCGACGAGTTAGCCGGCCTCGACCTCAAAGGCAAAATTGTCGTATATCTTTCCGGCTCGCCGGCGGACATTCCCGGCGCCCTCGCTTCCCACTATCAATCCTCCGCCGAGCGTTGGAAATCTCTCCGTGCAGCCGGAGCGATTGGCATCGTCGCGATTTTGAATCCCGCTTCGCTCGATATCCCGTGGTCGCGCATCGCCTTGAATCGCGATCACCCCTCGATGGACCTTGCCGACGCAGAGTTTGACGAGACTCCCGGCTTGCGCCTCGGCGTAATTTTCAATCCCGCTTCCGCGGAACGTCTGTTCGCCGGCTCCGGGCACACCTTCGCCGAAATCGAGGCTCTTGGCAAAGACCGCAAGCTCCTTCCGCAGTTCCCTCTCGCCGTTTCGCTGAAGGCCGAAGCTCGCGTAACTACAACGAAAGTCGAATCCGCAAATTTGGTGGCGAAACTTCCCGGTTCCGATCCGGTCTTGAAGGACGAATACGTGGTCCTCTCCGCGCATCTCGACCACGTCGGCATCGGCGCGCCGATCAACGGCGACAAAATCTATAACGGCGCAATGGACGACGGCTCCGGCAGCGCCGCGGTGCTGGACATCGCCGCAAGCCTCAAAGCCCATCCAGAGAAATTGAAGCGCTCCGTGCTGTTCCTGCTGGTCACGGCCGAAGAAAAAGGTCTCCTTGGCTCGAAATATTTCACCGCGCGTCCCACTGTTCCGGTCAAATCCATCGTTGCGGACATCAACATGGACATGTTCCTGCCGATCGTTCCGCTCAAATTCCTGAAAATCCTCGGGCTCGACGAATCTGATCTGGGCACGGAAGCCGCGAGTATCGCCCAAGATATGGGCATCAAGCCAATTCCCGATCCGCAGCCGCTGCGCAACTCTTTCATCCGCAGCGATCAATACAATTTCGTCAAGCGTGGAATCCCCGCCGTCAAGATTGACGTGGGCTTCGAACTCGGCACTCCCGAAGAAACGATCTTCAAGAACTGGCTTACCTATCGCTACCATGCGCCTTCGGACGACGTGAACCAGCCGGTCAACTTGCAATCTGCGGGCACTTATGAAGAGTTTACGCGCCGCCTGCTGATTGCCGTCGCCAATGCCCCGGCGCGCCCGCAGTGGAAGCCTGACTCCTTCTTCCGCCGCTACGCCGCCCACTAACCCGCGATTAGACGATGTAGGGGAGGCTTTAGGCCGCCCTCGTCAATACACGGGCAAGATTCAGTTCGCCCCTCGCCGGTCGCCTGCTGCATCTCCTACTGCCCTCTCACCGGCGCCACCACCCACACATACTCCATCACTTCCTTGCCGGTGTTCGTCACGTTGTGTGGCGTGGCTGGCGGTATATACGCCATCATTTTCTCGTGCAGCGGCACGTCCTTCCCGCCTTCGATCTTCGCCGCGCCGCTGCCGCGCAGGATCACCAGCGCCTCCTCGTTCTGATTCGTCGAATGCCACCCGACGCTCTCCCCGGGCATCAGTCTCACCGACCCTCCGCGCATGCCACTTGTCTGTGGCGCGCCTTTCAGCAGCGGGCAATCCCCGCCCGCGCAATCCAGTGCAAATGTCATCGGCCCCTTCGGGGCGACATCCTGTCGCGCGAACGCTCCGCACACGAACAGCAACGCCGCTCCCATCACGTAAAACATCGTCCCTCGTTTCATGATTCCTCCGGACAATTCCATCACGACTATGTCACGACTTCCAGGTTCCGTGGACCTGTTTCTCCGTGTACACTTCCCGTTCGGGCGGGCATCGGAATGTTCGCGTTGCACTTTATCTACATCCGGACGAGCCGCACTCCATGAATATCGACCAACTCCGCAAATTCTGCCTCTCCCTGCCCGGCGCCACCGAGCAAATTCAATGGGTGGATCATCTCCTCTTTAAGGTCGGTGGCAAGATGTTCGCCATTACCTCCCTCGAGCCCTCTCCGGTCTGGCTCTCCCTTAAAGCTTCTCCCGAAGCGTTCGCTGAACTTATTGAGCGCCCGGCCATCATTCCCGCGCCGTATCTTGCCAAGGCCAAATGGATCGCACTGGAGTCGCGCGACGCGCTCTCCACCCAGGAACTTGAGCTGTGTTTGCGGGAATCCTACGAATTGGTGGTGGCCAAACTCTCTGCGAAGGCGCGGCAGTCCCTGGCTTCCGGATCCAAACCTGATCCCATAAAACCTGCAAGGCGCTCGAAGCCCAGGCGAGCCACAAAGCAACCACGCCCTCGCAAATAAAACTGCGATGTGAGGAAGGCAGAACCCCGGTGGGAGCACCGCGGACACAGAGCGCGCCAGCAGGCTGGAAAACTTGAATTGAGTAAAGTAGAGGGAAACGAACGCGGTTTTAGGCCATCGCCTTGGATCCCAGGGGCTTCCGTAGCGGCCGCGCGCCGGGAACCGGGAACGTCATCTTCCAGAAATTCGAATCCGCATTCACGAATTCCACGCCTACGTAAAAGTGTCCGTCGCGTTCCTTTTTCGCGTACACCACGCGGGACTCAATCGAACGGTTGGTGTTTTCATTGACCAGCAGCAGGTCCTGTCCAGCAACCACCGGTTCGTCCATCACCAGTTGGCCGCCCTGCTGGTTGATTGAGCGCGTCGCGCAGCGCACGCAGAATTTCTCGCCCTGCTCGTTGGCCCCGTGGACAATCACGGGCAGGGTCATCGTCACGCGCAGGGTGCGCCTACGTTCGCGGTATCGAAAATGTAATACGCCCATGGGGACCTTTCCGTTGCTGTTGAACTCGGTCCGCCCTGGCCTCGCCACCGCATTTCGAGTGAAACCTGCACGCCTCCATTTTTTCGGGGGTGTGCTCTGCTTCCAGGAAACTACTTAGGCGCGGCTGATTCTGCGGAACAGTTTGCCCTGCAGCTCGCTTCCAGGACAATAGCTGGGCGGTACTAAAATACATCCAACCTTGCCAGTACGCTAGTACTTCTTGAAGGTATGCTAAAAATCCTCCTTGCGACGACCCGCGTCAGGGCAAGCCAAAAAAAAACCGGGGACTAGGGAAGGACTCCCCGGCCCCCGGGTCGCTGACTGGCTTCAGGTGAGGTCGTTCGTTTTCAATTGGCGGTGCCCGGCGCCGGAATCAGGTGCCAGAACCACACCACCAGGATCGCGTAATAGGCCGCCACTACTCCAAAGCTAACAGCAAATGTACTCAATGACTTGCCCAGTCCAGCGTACTCCCGCTTCCAGTGCCTTCCGCAGGCAACGATCATCAGCACGCTAAGAACGGCGGTCACTCCCGCCAACAAGCTAACCAGGTTGGCAAACGCCGCGGCTTCGCCAATATGTGTCACCTGGCGCACCGCATCACCGAGCAAACCGGTCGCGAACGCCATCAAGAGCCACGCCGCCGGTGCCAGCATTCCAATCATGTATGCCCAGCGATCCTCCATGTAGAACAGCAGGATTAGCACGGCCATGTAAATAATGGTCTGGTAGAAATGGAGCAGGAAGAAATCCGGCTCCAGATGACTAAGGAACAAAAAACAAATCACTTGTGCACTTGCCAGGGTGGCGATGTCACGATAGGGCTTCATAATTTCCCCCTACGTCGAGGCACTGCCTGGGCGGCCTGCCTTGTTCAATTTCCGGGCGCGCTCCCAGGCACTCAACCAGAGATAAAACAGTGCAAACCGAGCGCCACCCGATGGGACCGGTATGCCCTCTAGTTACTTGAGGTTACAGCCTGACTGGATGCGGAAGAGAGCCCACACTGCGCCAAATGACCCGCGATCTGGTCCTCTAACACACGACGGGGCTCTGGCCCGCTCAGATTGCAATCAAGGGGATGATTTGCGCCCTAAGGGGCTTCTCTGAAATCTCCAGAATCGCCAGCGTCACTGGCAGGTGAAACCTTCGCGGGCCCGCGCTTCCGGGATTCAGGTATAGAACTCCTGCGCGCTCGCGTTGCTCCGGCTGGTGCGTGTGGCCGCTGATCACCGCGTGAATTCCCGCGGCTTCCGGTTTCAGATCCAGATGCTGCAGATTGTGCAGCAGATAAAAATTTAGTCCGCCCGCTTCGACTATCGTGCTGTGCGGCAACTCCTCCGCCCACGCCTCTGTATCCACATTTCCCCGCACGGCAAAGACCGGCGCAATCGTTTTCAATCGGGACAGGATTTTCGGGTCGCCCACATCACCAGCGTGGAGGATCATCTCCGCGCCGCGCAACGCTTGCAGCACCTCAGGGCGCAAAAGGCCATGCGTATCGGAGAGAATGCCCAGGCGCATCGCGGCTCAACCCAGCTAATCGTTCTCGCGATACTCTCCGGGCACGTCATCTTCCGGAATTTCGTGGGTTACCACTTCGGAGACGTCCGGGTCCGCGGCATTTTCCACGCCGGCGATCGCCTCCGCTTCAAAAGTCTGCCCTTCCTCCAACAGCTCTTCGACGCTCTCCGAATCCGCCTGCCCTGCCTCGGAAATTCCCTGAAGGTCTCCGGATTGTCCTCCGGACAATGCTCCCAAACCTTTGGGTTGGTAGCCCACCACCTCGGCGGAATTGGCTCGCCCGCGGGGACGCCGGGTTGCAGGTTTCTTCTTCGCCGCCATTTTCGGTTTCGGCCGCGCTTTGGCCTTCTTCGCTCTCCGCTTTGTCTTGCCGGAAGTTGTTGCTTTCTTCTTCGTTTTTTTGACCTGCTTTTTCCTGGCCATGATTCTCCGCTCCCGTCCTGAGTCTACCACCGAGACTTCCTCACGGCGATTCCGCACCCGTGAAAAAACACCACGCACCGAATATAATGCCGGGAGAACTTCCTGGGCGAAACTCAGCCGTACGAGCCTGGCATACTTCCGGGGACGGTCCCGCCATGAACAAAGAACAGTTGCGCGCTCGGGTCGAGGAACTCGGCATCGTTCCCGTGATCCGCACCTCGTCCGCCGCCGACGCGCGCTTCGCCGTCGAGGAAGTAGCCCGTGGGGGCGTGCCGGTCGTCGAGGTTACCATGACGGTTCCCGGCGCGATCGAAGTCATCCGGGAACTTGCCAAGGCTGCCCCTGACGTGATCCTGGGCGCCGGCACCGTCGTGGACGCCGAGACCGCCCGGCAGTGCATGGACGCCGGCGCTCAATTCATCAGCAATCCCACCCTCGATCTGGCGACGGTCGAAATCGTTCAGAAAAATCCGGGAATGATAATGATGTCCGGCGCGCTCACTCCAACCGAAGTCCTTTCGGCGTGGAAAGCCGGTGCCGATTTCGTGAAGATATTTCCCTGTTCCCTGGTCGGCGGCGACAACTACATCCGCACCTTGAAGCGTCCCTTTCCAAACATACCTCTGATCGCTGGCGGCGGCGTAAACCAGCAGAACGCAGCGCATTATATGCTCGCGGGTGTCGCCGCCTTGAGCATCGGCAAGGAGCTCATCCCCGCGGAGTCTTTACTGCTCCACAAGCCCGACCGCATTTCGGAACTGACCAAGCGCTTCGCCAGCATCGTGCGCACAACGCGCGCCCGCCTGGCCGAAGCCCAAGCTCAGGTCGCCGACCCTCGTTGATCCCCTTGTGCAGGCTGCCTGGCGCGTTAGACCGCGTGCATATTCCGGTTATTGCTTGCGGTCTTCAGGGTTCGCGTTGCACGATCTGCAGCGCGTTCACGCGTGCGTGGTCAATCGTAAGCCCCCAATGGAGATGCGGCCCCGTCACGCGGCCCGTGGCGCCCACCTTGCCGATTTCTGCCGACGGTGCCACGAACTCGCCCAAGTGCACCTCCATCTCCGAAAGGTGCGCGTATAGTGTGTAAATCCCAAAGCCGTGATCGACCACCACAGTGTTCCCGGAATAGTAGAGATTTTCCGCCAGCACCACTTTGCCCGCCTGCGAAGCATACACGGGCGTCCCGTCGGCCGCCGGAAAATCCACTCCGGTGTGCGGCGATCGCGGCTCGCCGTTCAGGATTCGCCGCCGGCCAAAGTTTTTCCCCGTGTGGTCGCCCCTAAGCGGCAGCGCGAACTTTCCTTTCCATAGGATTTCGGGCGTGATCGTGTCGTAGATTGCCCGCATTTTCTTCTGGTCGGCTTCCGCGCGCGCGATCTGCTCAGGATTCGGCTCCACGTATTGCTTCTCGACCGTCAGGCGCTCCGTGGGAAACTTCCCTGCCCGCACCGTAATCGGCAGGCTGCATGACAAAGCATTTCCGCTCTCCCCAATCCAGGACACTCGCCATTCGTAACTACCCGCCGCCTTCTCCAGATCGACAGGCAACAACGTATGCCTTGTCGATGACCCCGGGGCCTCCTGCCACATCGGCAGCGCGCGGCCTGCCCATTCCGCCGTCACTTTGTCCGCGTTCTTAATCCCGGAAACCTCCGCCAGCAACAGACTGCCTTGCGTCGTCGCACCAAAGTTCGCGCGCATGATCACTCCGCCACGGCAGTTTTTTTTCGCCGGACCCGCCGCCGGCGCGGCCGTAACTGGAAGCCCTGACAGAAACAGCCCCAAAATCACCCAAACGCAGTTTTTCCTCACAACGCAAATCTCCCTTCGGCCGCAAACCTTTGCCGACTATTGTCTTGCGCGTATTTTCGAAAGGTGTGATGCCAGTCACAGAAAAAAAGCCGTTTCTCATGCAGAGTTGCAGCTGCGATGGCCAGCAGACGATCCCTTGGAGTGGTCCTGATCGTCGCGCTGCTCGCTTGGACCGTCAACCAGCGAGTCATGGCGTGTTCTGGCCGCCAATCTCGAGCAGCAGTTGTGGCGCCGGCAGGAGCTTCACCTGCCCCTAAACCTGAACCTTCCCCTTCGCGCCACAACTGCTGCCCACTCGAGAAGCGGCATTCCCGGGCGCCCCAGCCCTCGTCCCACTCCGACTGCCCCGCACCTTCGAGCTTCGGCGTTAGCTGCTGTTCGCCGGCTGCAAATTCCGCCTTGCGCATGCCTTTCCAAGAATCTTCAACCCTCGAAGCCACCAAGCTTCTGGGCGCCACTTCGATTTTCCATCTCCCTGCGGCGGTTGCCGCTACCCTCGACTTCCAGATTCTTGGCGCGGATACCCCGGTCGGTGCCGGCAACCTACGGCCAGTCTTACGGCTCTGATCCGAGCCCCAAAAATCGCCGGCCGCAACGGAACTCCGCGCGGGACGTGTTTCCCGCGGCTCCCACTTTTTCCAAAATCTTTGAGGAGACGTCATGAAAGTTCGTATGTTAGCAGGTCTCGCGGTTCTTTCGTTGGCCGCCTGGTTCCCGCTTCCGGCACAGCAGGCTGCGGCACCCTCCGCTCCCGCTCAACAATCTCAGGCTCCGGCATCCGCGGAGAACGCCGGCAAGTCGCCCGTCAATGGCTGTTGTCCGGCGATGCAAAAAGACAATGCCACATCCACGCCAGAAGTTTCCCAAGCGATGGGCTGCTGCCACGGCAAGATGGGCGATGCGTCTAAAGCCTTCTGCTGCCAGGGCAAAGACGCCAAGCAAGCCTCCTGCTGCGCGCGGCAAGGCCAGTCCGCCACTCTCAAATCAGAGATGAATTGTTGCCAGGGAATGAAGGAGGGCCAACGCGCGGCCAACGGCGCCAAGGGCTGTTGTGGCCAGATGAACGCCAAAAACGCCAAGGGTTGCTGCTCCGGCATGTCCACGCACTGCCCCGCGCGCACGCAAGCCAAGTAACTCCGGCTGACCCCGAAGAGAACGGCCCCGGGAATTCCCGGAGCCGTCCTCCCTTCGGGTCGTCCACCATAGACAACGCCTCAAATCTTCAGTCCCAACACGCGCACCAGTTTCTCTTCCAACCTCTTGATTTCCTTCTCTCGCGCGTGCTCTTCGCGGGTACGGTCGTTCAAAGCTCCCTTCAGCAGCCGCAAATTCTGCCGCAGTTCCATCTGGCCTAGCGCCAACCGGCTCAACACCCAGAGCGCTTCCTTCTGTTCCGGGTCAAGTTCTCGCGGCTGCCGGTCAATCACGCACAAAGTCCCCAGCGCGAAGCCCTCTTCATTAATAATCGGGGCGCCGGTGTAAAAGCGTATATGCGGCTCGCCGGTCACCAGGGGATTCTCCCTGAATCGCGGATCCTTCAACGTGTCTGGCACAATGAACAGGTCTTCCTGCTGGATCGCATGCGCGCAAAACGAAATGTCTTTCGGCGTCTCACGAATCTGCACGCCCGTCGCGGACTTAAACCACTGGCGGTGATCGTCCACCAGCGACAGCATCGCAATCGGCGCCTTGCAGATATAAGTTGCCAGCCTGACTAGATCGTCGAAGCTCTGCTCGGGCTCGGAGTCGAGAATCGCATAGCGATCCAGCGCCGCAACGCGTGCAGCTTCTTGGGCAGGCGCGGTCGCATCCATGGTCACCTCCATGTGCCGGTCAGGGCGGATGGAGCTCCAGAATCGGCATCATACTCCAGCCCGTGGCCGCCGGGTAGCACCCATCTTTTTTCGCCGCCATTTCGTGTACGCGCGAACATCTTGCTCCCAAGATCGGAAATCGCAAAAATTTCGATTGCCTGGTTTAGACTACTTAGGAAACGCCATAAACCTCTGGATTTCCGGAAAGGATGTGCCATGCAAAGCCGTTTCCGATACGCCCGCACGCTCTGCATCCTCGCGCTGGTTGCGCCGCTCATGTCCTGGGGGCAAAACCCCGGTTCGCCGGTGGCGCAGCGCGAGATCGAGCGCCGCAGCTTCGCCCAAAATTTCGCCAAGGCTATCAACGCGGCGGAAGCCGATTACTTCAAGCAACACCAGTCGTATGCGAACTGGGACAATCTCATGGGATTCGGCTATTTCTCGCAAACGGGCACCAAGTGGGGTCCCCAGGACATTCCCACCGTTGCCCATGCGCTCTACAGCAGCGGGCCGGAAATCGTGCCAGGTTGGCGCCTGCGCCTCCGGTTATCCAACAACGGCAGGGCCTACGATGTCTCCATCGAGGACGTGAGCGATTTGAAGTGCGGTTACGCGGTGATGACCGACGAGCGCGGAAAAATCCGCCAGGGCAACTTCATCGCATGCCCGATCTCCTGATTCAGCAGCTTTCTGAGCGGCCGACAGTCCGGCTCAGTCGCCCGCGGAAACTTCCATCTTGTCTTGATGAGCTTCCTGCAGCGGCCGGATCGAGAAATATTTGTGCCGGCAGGGATCGCAGCGGAACGCCGGTATCCGCAGGGTTCGCCAGATGAATGCCGATAGCGAATTGACGTACTCGGGGGAGATTCGCCGCAACTCGGAGTTCCCGCAAATCGGGCAGTGAGCGTAGAGCGAATGGCTCAACGACATCAGTCGCGAATGAAATCTTGCCTGGCAGTGCTCGCAGCGCCACGGGTAGACACCTGCAGCGCTTAATACGTAGTCCGCCAGATTTTGCCGGCGGGATCTGCGCGCTCCGTCGTGCTTACAAACTGGGCAGGTCATCTGAGTGACTGGGGCACTTCCTGAATGCGCAAGAGATTAAGACAATTTCCCCTGCTATGCAAGAGCGGGAAGTACCGTAATCTCCGGGTACAATGGTTCCAGAGGGTACTATGTCCAATTACACCGACGAGCACGCCGTAGCCGGAATTTCCGCGGAATTGCCCGCATTGGAGACCTGGCCTAATCAATATCCCGGCTATGTGATTACCACGCGCTTCCCCGAATACTCTTCCGTGTGCCCAAAGACCGGCCTGCCCGATTACGGCACCATCACGATTCAGTATAAGCCGCGCAAGGCTTGCATCGAGCTTAAGTCACTAAAGATGTACCTGCTGGCGTATCGGAATCTCGGAATCTTCTACGAAAACGCGGTCAACAAGATGCTCCAGGACATCGTCAAAGCCACGCAGCCCGAATGGTGTGTTGTTCGCGGCGAATTCACTCCCCGCGGCGGGTTGAACACTTCCATTTTCGCTCGCTGGCCCGGGCGCAACTCTTCCAGGCGCAAGCCGGCGCGCCGGCCTCGCTGACAGGCAATAGACTTAACCTCAAACTCGTTGGATAATTCTCAGGTCAGCAGCATCGAAGGCAGATCGTCCTTATTCTAGGAGGGAGAATGAGCATTTCTCCGAATGTTCCGAGTCCGCAGGAGTCCTATCATTACGATTCCGGAGGTGGCACTCCCCGCTGGATCACGATTCTCTTCGCCGTCTTGATCGCGGCTCTTGGCGCTCTCGCCTACGCGGGTCACTCCATTCAGACGCGCTTGGAACAGGAAGTCCTGAAGGCCGAGGATCAGAATAAAATTCTTACCGCACAGCTCGAGCAGGCCAATACCCGCCTGGCCGATCTGAAAGGCCAGATGGAAGTCACTTCCCAGAAAATCGGCATGACGCAGACCGAACTCGCCGATGCCCGCAGCCGCGCCGAGTCCATTCGCAAGCAGCAGGCCGCCAGTGACGCCAAGCTCTCCCAGCAAATTGAGCAGAGCCAGAAGGCCAGCGAGGAGAAAATTGGCGCAGTCGCCACCGACGTCTCGGGCGCGAAAAAAGATATCGAAGCCAACCGCAGCGACCTGGAAGCCACCAAATCCAAGCTTGAACGGGCCACCGGCGACATGGGCGTCATGAGCGGCCTCATTGCACGCAATCACGACGACCTGGAAGAACTCAGGCGCCGCGGCGACCGCAACTACTACGAATTCACCATTCAGAAATCCAAGACCCCGCAACGCGTCGGTCCCATTCAGATCCGCCTCAACAAGGCCGACCCGAAAAAATCCAAGTACACCATGACCGTCCTCGCCGACGACAAGCAAATCGAGAAGAAGGACAAGACCGCGGGCGAGCCCGTGCAGTTCTACGTCAAGGGCAGTTCCCGGCTCGCGCCGTATGAGGTCGTGGTCTTCGACGTAACCAAGAATCAGATCAATGGCTATCTGGCCACTCCCAAGGAGGGCCCGGCTCCCGCCAGCAGCGCCCCGCCGGCGGCTCCGGCAAAGCAGTAGCGGCTCCGCCGGGATGAGGCATGCTCCGGCGCTTTCTCCGCTTCCCAGGCCCCGCTTCCCGGTCTGAGACCTCAATTCTGGAAACTCAGTCCGGCGCGGGGCTTTCGTCCGTTCGGACACAAAGCTACGATTCTCTTTAGCGCCGTCCGCCCCGGAGGAACCGCCCCAATGCGCCTGCCAACTCGGCTCCGCTCTGTACTTATTCTGGCAACATTTTTCCTGGCCCTGGCCGCCGAGCTCCCGGCCCAGGCGCCCCTCGAGCCCGCGCAACTCCCGGCCGGCACCGTCTTCTACTTCCTCTGGCATGGCACCCCGACCGGTGACGTTCGCAAGACCAACGCGCTCCTGAGCCTTTGGGACGACTCCGATTTCGCGCCCGTCCGCGCCGCCCTGGTCAACATGATGCTCAGCGACGCGAAAAGCAAAAGCGACAAAGCCGGCCCCACCCGCGAAGAGCTCATGGAGTACGCTTCTCTTCTCGATAATCCCTTCACCATCGGCTATCTGCCTTTGCGAGACCTCCCGGCTTCCGCTTCCGCTCCGGCGCCCGCCGCGATGAAGCGCCCCGACCGTAATGGCATGTTTCTGGTCTACGATCGCTCCGGCAAGGAAGAGCTTTTGTCGAAGGCCATACTTCGAGCTCGCGCGGGTGGCACGGAAATTCCCAAACTCACCGAGGTTACTGTTGCGGGCGTGAAAGCGCTCAAGATAGAACGCAAATCCAGCACTACCTATTGGGCGGAAACTGGAAAATATGCCGTCTCCGCCAGCGACCCTCTGGTTTTCGAGGACGTTCTCACCCGGCTGCGCGGAAAAGTCACGGGTCCCACCCTCGCCGCTTCCGAATCCTATCGCGAGGCCAAATCTCTCCTTTCGGGCGGTGTGGTGGAATTCTTCTTGAGCGTCCCGCAGTTGAAAGCGATGACCAGCAACTCGGAGCCGGAATCTCCCCAGGTAAAAGCCTTCTGGAGCACTTTCCGCCTCGATTCCATGCACGTCTTCGCCGGCCATATTTCGCTCGAAGGAGCGCGCACCCGTCTCCAGGGCGGCGTCCTCGGCGATACCGCGGAGGGCTCTCTCTTCGATATCTGGGCAGAAGGACAAAGCCAGCCCGATTCTCTGGCCCTACTCACTCCGGACACCGTCTATTACAACGAATCGCAACTCAGCTTGCTGGGGATCTACAACACCTTGAAGCGCGCCTTCTCGCAGCCCGGGTCGAAAACGGCTCCTCTCGCCCTCACCCTCGAAAGCGCGGCGGAGACCCGCCTGGGAATGCCCTTGCCGGATGCGCTCGCCCTCACCAGCGGCGAATTCGGTTCGCTGCAAACCAGCACTTCCCTGGACCCCAACAAAAAAGTTGTCTTTGCCGGCATTCGCAATAAGCCCGAAGCCCTCAAATTGATGCGCACCATTTTCGGCGACCAGCTCACTTCCGAGCACAACGAGGGCAATATCACGTATATGAAAATCTCCCTAAAAGGCAGCCAGGGCTCCAAGGGCGTCGCTCAGTGGAATTTTTATCATCTGGCCATGACCCCGAATCTCCTCCTCGGTGCCAATCGCAGCGACACCTTGCGAACGACGGTGGTCCAGGCTTCTGCTGGCGCAAATTCACTTCCTCAGACTCTCCAGGCCGCCCGCGGCCAATTTCCCCGTAAGCTCAATGGGTTCTCTTATTTCGACTTGCAGAAACTGGACTGGCCCGCGCTGAAAGACCAGTGGGTGGCGGATGCCGTCAAGACTGCCGCTGAATCGAAAAGCGCCGACGCCGGGCAGAAATCAAGGCAACTCAACGATTGGATCCAGAGCGTGAACCCCGCCGTCTTCCCGCGCCATCTGCATTCCATGACCGGCGCATCCTGGAAAGACGCAACTGGAGTCCATTTTGACGAGTGGCTCGACTGACCGGCGGTGCAGGCCGGCCGTGGCTCGGCGGCTCTTCCTGACTTTAGGCCTTGCCTTCGTCCACTTGGCCACACTCTCATACGCCCAGGAACCCCAGGTCCCCGCGCGCCAGGCCATTCAGGTGACCGTCGACCGCGTCAATGTCGGCGTCGTGGTCACCGATTCCCGCGGAAACTTTGTTGAGGGCCTGAAGCGCGCCGCCTTTCACGTCTTCGACGACGGCGTCGAACAACCGATTACGGATTTTGCGCCCATCGAAGAGCCCGGCCAGGTTCTCTTCCTCGTTGAGGCCGGCCCCGCAGCTTATTTTCAACAGGACGCCAATCTTTACGCAGCAAACGCAATGCTCGAAGGTCTCTCGCCGGGAGACCGCGTCGCCGTCGCTCGCTACACCGACGCGCCTCTCGTCATTCTAAACTTCACCACGGACAAGGACACCGCGCAGGCCGCGCTCGAAAGCATCCGTTTCAATCTAGGTTTTGCCGATTTGAATCTTTCCAGTAGCCTCTACACCGTTCTTGACTGGCTCCAGGCGGTCCCCGGAAAAAAGACCATCGTCCTTATCTCGACCGGCGTGGATACCTCTCCTCCCATGGCCGTTTCCGCCCTTCAAGCCCGCCTTCAGGTCGGCGACGTGCGAGTTCTGTGCGTCTCCACCAGCGGTCCGCTTCGCAACGGGAAGCAGGGCAGCAAAGCGAAAGTTCAGCAGACCCAGGAAGAATTTGCCGCCGCCGACCAACTCCTCCGCCGGATTGCCGATTCCACCGGGGGCCGCGCCTATTTTCCCATGAATGCGAAAGCCCTGAAGCATACCTACGGGGAAATCGCTCAGCTCGTCCGCCACGAATACAGCCTGGCCTTTGCGCCCCCGAAGGCCGATGGCGCCGTGCACCAGATCGATGTGAAAGTGGATTTGGATGACCCGCGCGGAAAATCCGGGGACTCCGCCTACCGCATAGCTCACCGCAATGCTTATCAAGCTCCCAAGAACTAGTTGTCATTTGAACATTCGGGGGGAGCGTCAGCTCCGACAGTAACAGGCAGAAAAAAACAGGGCTTCAGCCCATGAGGAATGGCCTGCCTTCCCCGGCACTACATATCCTGGGAACACCTCAAGTTGGTGGCACCAAGTGAACGGGCAAAAACGCTGGAAGGCATGTCGCAGTGCAGTGCGAAACCCGATTGACCACTTGCGAGTGGAGCTGCTCATACGGAAGGCCGTCGCCTTTCCCGGCCCGAAGGATCTTAACGCGAGATTATATACTTGACACAAGGCATGGTTTCTGTTAGCCTTTCTTCATGGGCTTTTGGTTCAACGTCTCAACGTGCTTCTTAATTAGCTTGTGGCCCTTGTGCGTGAAGAGGTGCTTCATGGCCTCTTCCGTTGTCATGTCCTTGGGATGCTTCTTCTTTTTCGGCATAGGTGTCCTATGAAAGAGCAAATAAATCTAGTCGAACTGATAAAAGACTTCGCGGATGAGAACAAGTGCCGCGCATACCTAGAACACCTCCGCTGGCCCGATGGCATCCAATGCCTTGAATGTGGCTCCAATAAGGTCTACCGCATTCTCAAGCGCAATCAGTTCGTTTGTGATGATTGCTCTCACCAATTCAGCGTGACAGCGAAAACCATTTTCCATGATACTCATCTTCCGCTCTGGAAATGGTTCCTTGCGACTTACCTGCTTTGCGAGTCGCGCAAGGGAATGTCTGCGAATCAGATGTGCCGTCAGCTTGGCATAAGTTATAAAACGGCATGGTATCTGTGTCATCGGATTCGCGCCGCGATGCTGGAAGTAGCTCCTGAGAAAATGGGCGGCACGGTAGAGATAGACGAAACCTATGTTTCCGGCAAAAAGCGCCGCTGGCGTGCGAAGAATGACCCGCAGGTAGTTATCGGCATTCGCCAAAGGAATGGCGATCTCCGCATGATTCACGCGAAAGACGCGACCTCCGCAACCGTGCGAGAAATTATCAATGCGAACCTCGGGAGCCACGTGGAAGTGATTGTGACTGACGAATCCGCTATTTACCCGTGGGCGCTCGACAAGATGCAAAAAGACCTCCACAAGACCATTAACCACTCGCGCCACTACGCCCACGGCGACATTCACACGAACACCGTGGAATCGGCCTTCTCGCTGCTCAAGCGCGGCATTGTAGGTACGTGGCATAAAGTCTCTGCAAAGCATCTCCCGGCTTATCTTGATGAGATGTGCTTCCGCTTCAATAACCGCAAGAATCCGTTCCTTTTTCGGGATACGATGCTCAAATTAATTGACTCTCCCAATCTCGAATACAAACAACTGACTGTACAAGATGCAGCTTAACGATTCATAAGTAATTCTGGGGGCCCTTCAAAATCCTTTGTTGATTCATGATTTACCGTAATTACGTGCTCGTAATCCTTTCCTGTTATGTCAGAAAAATGAAACGTGTAGATCGTTCCGATTGCAGTAATAGAGGTCCGTACTCCTGGGGGTAGCAAATACAAAACATAGCCATGAACCTCCCCCCCCCATTGCAATCGGATTTGCCGAACCCTTTATAAACAAACTCTCGGCCGAATTTATGCGTATTGAGTGACCATCTGGACCTTTGAAGTCTATTTCAGGAACCTGAGGCACGCGGGCAGAGCCTTTTAGTTCATTCCCATTTGTCATACGTATATCCAAATTCCAGCCACGAATGACACTCTGTGCTCCGCGATTGAATATCGTCATTGGCAATAAAACGAGGGTATATTTCTCCTCAGACTCAGATTTATCATTCTCAACAAAATGAAGGGTGGTTGTCGTAACGAGTAAAGTTCCCGGAACAAGTTCAAATTGGGGTACAGCCAGTTGCTCAAACTCGTGTTGGTATTTCTGTGCACTTTCTCGTTGGTCCTTCCACGCCGAAAAAATTGAGAACAGGAATCCAATCGAGACTATTACGCTGAATACTTTTTTATTCGGCTCCCAATCACGGAAGCGCTTGAATAGCTCCAAGCCAACACCCACAACGCCACCGAATACGTACCCCTCCCAGTGCTCAAACACGGCTACAACCCACTCGAAAAATTCGTGCAAGAATTCCATGTGCATCCTTCCCACTTAACGGGGAGTCTATCACACCGCCTTGCGTGAAGTATACAATCCCGTCTTAACGAACTGTCCTTGCATGCACTTACTAGCGAGCAACTCGCTCCTACTCAAACTCCTTCATCATCTTCGCCATCTGGCCTAGCCGCCGATCCACTCTTCCAAACACCGTATTATCCTCAAAGCTTCCGTCGCCGTTCCGATGGCCCGCGGTAAGTCCGGTCAACAATTCAATTCCCTGCTCGATCCGCGATACCGGCCAAATGTGGAATTTTCCGCCGCTCACCGCGTCCAGCACGTCTTCCCGCAGCATCAGATCTTCCACGTTCGCCGCCGGGATAAGCACACCCTGGCTTCCCGTTAGTCCCAGGATTCGGCAGGTGTCGAAGAAGCCTTCGATCTTTTCATTTACCCCGCCAATCGCCTGAATGTCTCCCTTTTGATTCAGCGACCCAGTCACGGCCACATCCTGGCGCAGTGGCAATTCCGCCAGCGCGGAAAGCAGCGCGTACACTTCGGTCGAGCTCGCACTGTCCCCGTCCACTCCCGAATACGACTGCTCGAAACAAATGCTCGCCGCCAGCGACAGCGGTTTGTCCTTCGCGAAGCAACTCCGCAGGTAGCCGGCGATGATCTGCACACCCTTGTCGTGAAACCTGCCGCTCAGATTCGCCTCCCGCTCAATATTGATTAATCCCGTCTTCCCCAGCGCGGCGCTGGCCGTGATGCGCACCGGCTTGCCGAAGGAATACCCGCCGATTTCCAGCACGCTCAAACCGTTCACTTGTCCCACGCAGCAGCCCGCGACATCCACCAGAAGTGTCTTTTCCTCGATCATTTCGCGGATGCGCGTCTCCACCAGATTGTGGCGTTCCATCTTGGACGCGATCGCCGAGCGCACGTGCGCCGCCCGCACCACGGTCTCTCCCGCCGCCGCCGTTGCGTAGTGTGCCTCTCGCGCCAGGTCGGCGATGTCCACAAACCGCGCCGTCACTTTGTTGCGCCGCCCCGCTCTCCGCACGCCGTACTCCAGGATCGCCGCGAACGCCCCGCGGTCGAACGGGAACAGGCTCTCTTTCTCGCTCAGTCCCCGCAGCCGCCCGGCGTACTCTTCGATCACCCCGTCCGACATGGGCATCTCTTCGTCGAACTCCACGCGCACTTTGAAGATTTTCCGGAAGTCTTCCTCATAGTCGTAGAGCACTTCGTACAAATCGCGGTCCCCAATCAGAATCACTTTGACATTGATCTCCACCGGCTCCGGCTTCAAGGCCGTGGCCGTAAACGGGTAAAACACTTCCAGCGGCTGGATCTCCAGCCGATTGTGGTTCAGCGTCCGCTTCAGCGCCCGCCACACGCCGGTTTCGGAAAGCGCTTCGATCGCGTACATGATCAGGAATCCGCCGTCGGCTCGCAACAACGACCCGCCGCGCAGATCCATGAAATCGCTCGTCCAACCGCCGCGCGCGTCGTACGCCCGCTGGATCGTACCGAACAGGTTCGCGTAACTCGGCGTCGTCTCGAAGATCACCGGCGAAGTATCTTCGCTGCTATGCGCCAGCAGCACGTTCACGCCGTACACCCGGAATGGGTCGCGTTCCGGCGCGCCCGGCGCCTTCGGCTGCACCTCGGGCGTCTCCGCCCCTTGATCCTCTTCCCCTTCGCGTTCCTTGAACGGCCCCAGGTTGTCCAAAATGTGATGCCGCACTTCCTCCAGATATTCCGACATCCCCGTCCCCGGGTATTTCTCCTTCATTTCTTCGATGACTCCATCCACCAGCACCGAAGCGGCTTCCTGTTCCAGGTAGCTCAACTCGCTGGCCAGTTCGCGCGAAAGCGTCAGCGTCTTGCGGTAAACCACCGTAAATTCCTGGCGGAACTGTTCGTATTTCCGCTCGATTTCCTCCGCCACCGTGGCTTCCAGCTTCCCCTCGTGCACCATCTTCGAAATATCCTCGATGGGCACCATCTGCCCCTCGAGCACCGGAAAAATCTCCGGCAAGGCCACCGCGCCCACCTGCATGTGCCCCAGCGCGAATTGGTCCCTCGCGATTCGCCGCGTGAAATCGTCCATCAACTCTTTCTCGCGCACGGAAAAGCGCTCCACGATCCGGCTCTTTTGCCGCTGGAATGGCTCGCCTTCAAACACCTGCGGAATCCGCCGCCGTAGAAAGTCGATCCCCGCCTGCATGTCCTTCTTAAACGGCTCAGCCGATCCGCGTGGCAGCACCAGCAGCCTCGGCCGATCCGGAATTTTAAAATTGTTCACGTAGCAGCGGTCCATCGAGGGCTTTGTCGCCGGATGGAGTTCTCCAATCATCTGCGCGATCGTGCCGCCACGGCTTGTTCCCGCCAGCCCGCATACAAATACGTTGTAGCCGGGAGCCGTAAGCTCCACGCCCATCTTCAGGGCGCGCAGCGCGCGTTCCTGCCCGATGAACCCTTCGCGCTTCTGCGCCTGCGCCGTGGTCTCAAAGGGGATGCGGGACAGTTCGCAGCGCCACCGCAGCTTTTCCAGCCCGAGTTCGTTCAGCTTGCTCATGTTCTTTCCAGTGGATTGGCCGTTCCGGCGCGTACTCTAGCACACCGGTCCGCTCCAGTCGCCGAATTTAGCCCCCGGCGTTTCGTAACAAGTTACGTTTTGGCCTCAATGGGCTCGATTTCGTCCTGATGTTCGGTATAAACGCGAAAAACTCCCAGCGCTGCCGCCACCACCGTGGGCCCGACCACCAACCCCAGCAACCCGAACACTTCCAGACCGCCCAGAATGCTGATAAACAGCAGCAGGTCGTTTAGGCGCGTGCGGTTGCGCAGCAGTAAGGGTCGCACGATGTTGTCCGCCAGCCCGGCAACCCCGCCGCAGATCACCAGGATGACGATGGCCCTGCCCCAACTCCCGTTGAATCCCCACCAGAGCGCCGCCGGCACCCAGATCAGCGCCGAGCCCACCACCGGAATAATCGAGCAGAACCCGATCAACACGCCCATGAAGATCGGCGCGGAAATTCCCGTCACCGCGAACGCCAGCCCTCCCAAAAGGCCCTGAATCGCCGCGATCAGCAGCGCCACAGCCACGCTGGCGAAAATCAGGTCGCGCGACTCGCGGATCATGTCTTCCTGGAGGCTTTTTTCGAACGGCAGCAGGTGCCGGAGGGCACGCAATATTTTCTCCCCGTCACGAAACACAAAGAACAGCGCGAACAGCAGAATGAACAGGTTCACAAAGAAGGCCAGGAGGTTCTTCAGCATTCCCCCCACGCTCCCCGCCATGTAGGACGCGATGCGCTCCGCCGCTTGCTGCAGCGGCCCGATGAAATCGATGTCCCGCATCGACTGCGGCAGATGCTTCCGGATCAACTCGGCGAGCGCCGCGGGCGCGGCGACGCCCCCGGTGCTGATCGTCATGCGGATGCGCGCGGCGGTATCCACCGCTTCCCGCGCCGCGTAGAGCGACACCAGCAACACCGGCACGATTAGAACCAGCGTCACTCCCACCGTCGAAATCGCCGCTGCCTTCGTCACCGACATGCGCTTTCGCAGCCACAAAAAAGCCGGGAAGAAGAAGATCGCCATCACCGCCGACCACGCCAGAGGTATCAAAAACGGCGCTACGATCCGAAATACCAGGTAGCCCAACAGCAGCAGCGCCCCGTAGGAAAGCACCGTGGTCAGTCGGTCACTCATCGAGGTATTGGGGTTGGCTTCGTTCATTCGCGTTATATAATCCTTTGCGGTGCAAGCAGTTTCGGGAGAGTGACCGGTTAATTCCGCGCCGGGTCGCACGCGCCAGGGGAATTTACTTTATCCAATGATGTCTCGCTCGATCCCTTTTAACGCCGCCCAAGTGCGTCTCCTTGCTGTACTTGCTTTGATCAATTTTGTCAACTTCGCGGATCGCCAGGTCCTGAACCCGCTTCTCCCGCTGCTGCGCCAGCACTTTTCCGTTTCCGATTCCCAACTCGGTTCGCTGCAAACTGTTCTTCTCGTCGTCCTGGCCGCGGCCAGCGTCCCCTGCGGGTATCTCGCGGACCGCGTCAGCCAACACACCATCATCGCCACCGGCGTCCTCTTCTGGAGCGTCGCCGCCATGGGCAGCGGTCTCGCTCCCACCTTTGCCGTCCTCTTTGTGTGCCGCGGCTTCGTTGGTGTCGGGGAGGCGGCCTACGCACCTGCCGCGCAGGCCATGATCTCGGACTCTTTCCCCGTCGAACATCGCGCGCTCACCCAGGCCATCTTTGCCTCCGGCATGCTGCTCGGCGGGGCGGGCGGCCTCGCCCTCGGCGGCATCATGGGCGAGCGCCACGGCTGGCAGCACGCATTCCTCATCGTCGGCGCGCTCGGCCTCCTCCCCGGCCTCTCGGCCTTCAAGTTGAAGGAGCCGCCCAAGCGCCCGCGCTCGGAGCTAGTTTCCCCGTTGAAGCTCCTCGCCGTTCCTGCCTTTGTCGCCATGATGGTCGCGGGCATTTGCATCACGTTTTCCACCGTCTCGTTCGTTACCTGGGGCATTGACTACGCCACCAGCTACAAAAACTTCAGCCTTAAGGAAGCCGCGCTTTCCCTCTCCGTAATCGCGCTGCTTTCATTGCTTCTCGGCGCCCTTTCCGGCGGCTTTTTCGCGGACATCCTGCAGAAGAAGTACGCGTACGGACGCATCCTCATCATCGCCGGGGCATTCCTGCTCGCCGCGCCGTTTCTGCTGCTGGCGATTCAATCCGACGAAAAATGGGTTGTCCTCGCGGGCTTCTTTGTCGCGAGTTTCTTCATGTCGTGGTATCACGGGCCCACCACTGCCGTTCTGCATGACCTGACACCGCAGCGGGCCCACGCCACGGCTATCGGCCTCTATATGTTCGTCACCCAACTGCTTGGCGCGCTGGGTCCGCAGCTCATCGGCAAAATATCGGACGCATCCGATCTACAGGTGGGATTGCAGGCGGCCACTGCGGTAATGGTTTTCGGGGCGCTGCTGATGCTCGTGGCGATTTATTTTGTGCGGCGCGATGGACTGCACCATCCTCGCCTGGCCGCTTTTCGTGCGGAAGACGAAGCGCTCAAACTCTCCCACCCGGTTTAGCTTTCAGGAAGATGCGCCGGCGATTGGGAGCCGAGGGTCTGCGTTTCTTACTTGATTCCGATGGCCGCGATCAGCCGGAGCACTTCGTCGTGCGGCACGTCGTAGAGCGGCCGCTCGTCCTCTTCTTCCAGCCGCTCGCGCAAAAACTCCGCGGCGATGAAGCTCCCTTCGCGGTCTGTCAGGTCGCGCCCGGTTTTGTCGCGGAATGCCACAAAGGCCGAGTGCGCCAGTCCGACGATGCGGCCCACGCCGTCCACCTCGAACTTCGCGTCAATCGTGTCGCTATGCCGCGTGGCGATCGCGTTCCAGATGTGCGAGAAGCTGCAGGCATACACGTGGCCGGTGAGCTTCGAGGTAACTTCAAAGGCGCCGATGAACTGGTTCATCGCGCCGCTGTTGGCTAGCACTGGCAGGGATGGCACTGGATTCCTCGTTTTCCTCGGGCGTTCCTTGCCCGTAAACTCCCGCAAATTTCAGACACTCAGTGTCCAATTCCCGCGCCGGTGTGTCAATCCCGCGCGGTTATTACCGCGCGGCCATCGCCGGCGTTTCCGCCTTGCTGTAGACACCAACCGCCGCGCCGACGCCCGCGCCCGGTGACATGCGGTGCCCGTGATCGCCCAGCGCTTTTTCCATCGCCGCCAGCAGTTGCAGCACAAACGGCTTCTGGCTGCAGTAGCCCATCAATCCCAGCCGCCAGATTTGTCCCTTCAGCGCTCCGATGCCGCCCGCAATCTCGATGTTGAACTCCTCCAGCAACTGGCCGCGGAGCTTTGCGTCGTCCACGCCCGCCGGAATCTTCACCGCGGTCACCGTCACCAGCCGGTCCTTGGGATCCTCCACCAGCAGCTTCAATCCCATCGCCTCGACGCCGGCGATCAGCGCCTGCTGGTTCAGCTTGTGTTTCGCCCAGCGCGCTTCCAGTCCTTCTTCCAACACGATGCGCATCGCTTCGCGCAGCGCGTAAATCAGCGAAATCGGTGGCGTGTGGTGATACAGCCGGTCCTTGCCCCAATAATTCATCGCGGTCGTCAAATCGAAGTACCAGCTTTGCACCTTCGACCTGCGGTTGCGAAATACTTCTTCCGCCCGCGGGCTTACCGTAATGGGAGACATTCCCGGCGGCGCGCTGATGGCCTTCTGCGAGCCGCTGAAGCAAATATCCACCCGCTGCCGGTCCACGTGCAGCGGTTCGGCCGCCAACGAAGCCACTGCGTCCACCACCAGCAGCGCCCCGCACTCGTCCGCCACCTGGCGGAGCGGGTCAATCTGCGTGACCACGCCGGAGGATGTCTCCCCCTGCGCGAACCCAATCATCTTGATCTTCCGGCCCCTCGCCACCTTCCGGACTTCTTCCGCATCCACCGGCTTGCCGTAGGGCGCCTTCACCACGTGCAGCGTCGCGGGCGTATGCTGCGCGATCACGTGCATGCGCTCCGAAAACAATCCGTTCACGCAGCAGATCGCCTCGTCCCCTTCTTCCAGCGAATTCTGCACCGCGGCCTCGATGCCTCCGGAGCCCGACGCCGACAGCGGAAACGTCACCCGATTTTCCGTCTGGAAAATCCGCCGCATCAGCATCTGCGTCTCTTCCATGCACTCGCGGAACCAGGGATCGAGGTGCCCCACGATGGGGCTTGCCAGCGCGCGATACACGCGCGGATCGATCGAGCACGGGCCCGGCGTCATCAGCAGCCGTGCAGGCGGATTCATTTCACCCATTGGATTGGTCATGGCGTAACCTCTTCACGGAATCGCCTGGGATTGCCAGGGCACTGCGGGAGTACCAGTGTCCCGCA
>DATIXE010000052.1:0-2953 GCA_035518915.1 Candidatus Eiseniibacteriota bacterium | reverse complement strand
CGTTCATGACGATGGCACTCCGGAAGAGGTCAAGATGGCGACGACCACCACGAATTTTTTCCGCATGCTGGGCGGGAATGTGGTGATGGGCCGCGACTTTCAAGAGGAGGACGGGTCGCCACAACCCGCCGCCGCACCGGGAGCTCCGCAAACGGCGCAAAAGCCGTTTATGGCCATCCTGAGCTACGAATATTTCCGGAGGCGTTATGGCGCGAACGCATCAGTTCTCGGGCACACGATTGGTGCGACGGCCGGTGGACCGAGTCCCCTCGTGGTGGGAGTACTGGCTCCGAATTTCCGGCTTTATTTTCCCCCCGATGCGGAAGAAGAACCCGCTCCCGATGTTTGGATCGCAAATCGGCTCGACTACGATGCGGCCAACCGGAATCAGTTTGGGATTCGCGCGATTGGAAAACTGAAGCCGGGAACTGCGCTCGATCAGGCGCAGCAGGCGGTGGAGAAGGTTGCCGCCGAAACGCGGAAGAATAATCTGATCTCGGGAACAGCGGGGTACCACATCGGGCTGGAGCCGCTGCGGCTGCACATGGTGGCCAAGGTGCGTCCGGCAATCGTTGCCCTAATGGGAGCAGCAATTTTTCTGCTGCTGATTGCGTGCGCGAATGTAGCTAATCTGCTGCTGGTTCGCGCGTCATTGCGCGAACGGGAACTTGCAGTACGCGCGGCTCTGGGCGGGAACCGCTGGCGACTGCTGAAGCCGCTTCTGACGGAGGCGGTGGTACTCGCCGGGATCGGAGCAGCGGCAGGGCTGGGGCTGGCGTGGATGGGCATCCGCGTCCTGCAAAGATTGGCTCCGGAAGATTTGCCGCGCCTGGAAACAATCCAGATCAACCTTCAGGTGCTAGGGTTCACGGCGCTGGCGTGCCTCGCGGCGATCGGAATTTTCGGTATGCTCCCCGCATGGCGCGCATCGCGGCCCGGAGTATCCAATCTGTTGCGCGGCTCGGGAAGAAATGCAGGACTGATGGGCGGCAACGCACTTCGAAGCGTGGTCGTGATGGCCGAAGTGGCGCTTTCATTCGTTCTGCTGGTGGGATCGGGATTGATGTTCCGCAGTTTCTTCGAACTGCAGCACATCGATCCGGGATTCGACCCGCACCGCTTGTTGATCTTCCAAATCGCAGGCACTCCGCGAAACGCGGATACACCCGAGAAGCTTGCCGCTTTCGCGCGCGCGGTGAAAGACCGGCTGCGTTCAATTCCACGCGTCGAGAGCGTGACGGCTGCGAACCGCTACCCATTCGAGCCTGGATTCTTTCCCATCCGATGGGGAACCGAGGAAGCGCTGGCGGACGCAAGCAGGTTTCAGGCGACCGACAATTCGATTGTGCTGCCGGGATATTTCGAAACTATGCACGTTCCGTTGCTGGAAGGAAGGACGTTCACCGACGACGACAATTTGCCCAAACGCGACTTTGTCGTGATTGACGACCTGCTTGCCAGGAAGGCGTTCCCCGGGCAATCAGCCGTGGGCCGACGGATTCTGGTTCGCGTGCGCACGCCCGAGGCGGAATGGGTGCAAGTCATTGGGGTCGTCGGGCACCAGCGGGAAACGACCCTGGCGGAAGTCGGGCGGGAACAGGTCTATTTCACGGACGCCTTTGTGGGATCGGGCGCGGTGAATTTCTGGACGATTCGCACGCGGAATGATCCCAAGAATTATGCCAATACCGTCACCGAAGCTGTCCGAGAAGTGGACTCTCAAGTTGTGGTGAACGAGATCCAGACCGGGGACGCTCTCATGCAGAAGGCGCAATCGGGAACCCGATTCTCCTTGCTGCTGATTGGGGTGTTCGCGACCGTCGCCGGATTACTGGCAGGAGTGGGATTGTACGGTGTGCTGGCAACAACGGTGCGGCATCGCACGGCCGAAATTGGCGTACGCATGGCGCTGGGCGCGGAACCGAAAAGAGTATTTCAGCTGGTCGTGAGCCAAGGATTCCGCCTGAGTGCGATTGGAATCGGGTGCGGCCTGGTAGCGGCGTTTGGACTGACGCGGCTGATGAAGGCGATGCTCATCGGTGTGCGGGCGAGCGATCCGGCAACATACGTAGCGATGGTGGTGCTGTTTTTGGTGATCGCGGCGTTGTCGTCGTGGATACCGGCGCGGCGAGCTGCGGCACTGGACCCGGTGAAGGCGCTGCGCGAGGAGTAGGCTGGATTTAGTCTCGAAAAAATATCGGAGTAATCAATCGCGGACGTCAGATCTTCAGAGGTATCGAGCTCTTCTTTCGCCCCTTCGGGGCTTGCTCATTTCCGACTCGGCACCCACGGCTTGCGCCGTGGGCTGTATTCTTTCGCCACTTCGTGGCTTCGGATCGTCCGCGCGATTTAGATCGATTTCGTGGCTTCGGCTTGTTCACTCGACTCAGATCGACCTTGCGGGCTCAGATGGGTTCGCTCTCGACCTGGTTAGCTTAGGTTGGTTCGCGCTATGCCATTTCATCAAAGCGACATTGGAATGGCTATGAAGACTTCTGAGATCCTCAGTTTGGGCGGATTTTGCCGTCGCTGGTCAGCCTGTCCAGGTACCGTTTCGCTGTGGGGGCTTCGGGGCGGTCGCTGTAGCGCTTCAGGAGATCGCGCAGGGACTGCGCCGCATCCTCGTACTTGCCTACCGCTGTGAGAGCTTTCGCAAGCAGCAGCTCGACTTGGGGAGCTTTGCCATTCGATTGCGTCCACGCCGTCTGCGCCGCTTTCAATGCCTGATCGTATTGTTCCAGACGATAGTACGACTCGCCCAGCATCCATTGCGGCTCCCAGGCAGCGGTATCCAATTGTGCCGATTTCTGGAGCGGCGCGATCGCCTGTTCATACTTCCCTTCGTTTACGAACGCCATGCCCAAGCTGGAAAAGGCGCGCGCATTCGTGGGATCCATCTGCGAGGCTTTTTCAAGGACGCTCTGTGCCTGCACAAAGTTCTTCTGCTCGAGTA
>DATIXE010000051.1:0-115846 GCA_035518915.1 Candidatus Eiseniibacteriota bacterium | reverse complement strand
CAAGGGCATATTGTGTGGTGCGGCGACCGCGACCCAGAGCGGGCGCGGCGATTTCTGGGCAAGAAATCGTCCATCCCGGTGAGCGTCGTAAATGCGCGGAACCTGAAGGGGATTGTGCGTGCGGCCAAGGGTTGCCAGTTGGTCGTAAACGCCTCGGCTTCGGTGTTTAACCAGATTGTACTGCGGGCGGCCCTGCGGCTCCGGGCACATTACCTGGACCTGAGTTCACACCTGACGAGAAATCCCTTCAAGCCGGAGCAGGTACGCTACAAGAAGAAATTTGAAGAAAAGCGGCGCCTGGCGTTGATCAACACCGGCGCGGCGCCGGGCCTGACCAATCTGCTGGTGAAGCGCGCGGCGGAACTGCTGGACGAGGTGCACTGCGTGCACATCCGCCTGTATGAGAGCAGCGAGAGTGACGACCCGATTTCACAATGGTCGCCGGAGGTCTCGTTCGACGAGGCAATTTCCAGCCCGCGCGTTTACCGTCACAAGAAATATCAACTGGCCAAGCGATTTTCAGAGCTGGAGAAGTTTCGCTTTCCCGAGCCGATCGGGATGGCCAACGTCGTGCTGGCCGCACAAGACGAAGTAGCCACCCTGCCGCACTACATCCCCATGCGGGAACTGGATGTGAAGATCGGGGGAAATGAGTTTGACCGTCTGCGGCGGTGGCACAAGCAAGGAAAGCTATCAAAATCGCGGGGAATACCCCGGCAGAAATTCCCGGCGACGTCTTCGCCGCGAAAAATTGCCACCCTCATCCGGCGAGGGATATTGCAGAACGCGCGATTCGCGGCCTCAGTGATCGTGACCGGGATGAAGCACGGGGCGAAAGAGGATCAATGGCTCTCGATTCGGAGCGACACGATGTTTCCGACGCTTTACCAGATCCGGAGGCAGGGACAATTCACGACGCCGGTGGCGTACGCGACGGCGCATGCGGCCGCGATGTTCATCAAGTTTTTTCCCCGGGATCTGGATGGGGTCTATCCGCCGGAGGCTCTTCCAGGCGAGATGCGGAGGGCGATTCTGGCGGGCGTGAAGAAGCACGGTGCAAAGATTACGCACAAGGTGACGCCCCTGAAGCCGAAAGAAGAGGAAGAAGAGTTATTGTAGGTCTGGATTCAACAATTTTGGCTGAAGAAACGGCATCCGATTCAGAAGGCCGGCAGCACAAATTCAGCAGCAGCGGTTGGGGCGCGAATACTTGCGGTTGAGTTGCTCGACGTAGAATTGCGCGGGAGATAGTAGCTCGCGATTTCTCCGGCGATTTGCGGACGCAAGATAGGTTTCGTAGGCGGAATCGCCGCACCATTGGCGCAGCCCGTGCCAGAATATTCGCAGAGCCCTCCTGACCTTTCGGCCAAGCGCAGGCATCAGTCCCCCTCCGCCCATTGCGTGGCGACATACGGAGTTTCCCTTAGAACCGGTTCGCGCGTGCGGCGAAGAATTCCGTACCACTGGACTAGCGCCTCAACGAGAAGCACGAGAATCATCGCCGCCAATATCACCGTGACAATCGCATCGAGCCGCAAATTGAAAATGGTCCGTTGCAGTTCAACGAGCTTTGCGGCCGCAACCTTGCCAGCGGCGATTTGCGCGGCCATGGCATTGGCTTGTGCCAAAAAGCCTATGCGCGGGTTAGGGCTGAGGATTTTCTGATAGCTCGCGGCCATGGTGATGATGACGAGCCAGGCCATGGGCAGCAACGTAATCCAAATCCACTTCAATTTGCCCATCTTCAGAAGAATCGTTGTGGCGACAACGAGCGCGACGGCCGCGAGCAATTGATTCGAGATGCCGAAGAGCGGCCAAAGCGAATTGATGCCGCCGAGCGGGTCAATCACACCTTGATAGAGGAAGTAGCCCCACGCGCCGACGATGAGAGCGCTCGAAAGCAAGACACCGGGCATCCAGTTCATGCGACCCATGGGCTTCCAAACGCGTCCGCCGAGTTCCTGGATCATAAAGCGGCCGACGCGCGTGCCGGCATCGAGCACGGTGAGGATGAAGAGCGCCTCAAACATGATGGCAAAGTGATACCAGATGCCGAGGAGGCGATCACCGCCGATAGTGCTGGAAAAAATCTGCGCCATGCCGACGGCGAGAGATGGCGCGCCGCCCGCTCGATTGAGAAGAGTCTGCTCGCCGACGGCGTGGGCGAGGCCGGTCATGGTGTCCGCTGAGAGCGGATAGCCCCAACTGGAGATGGTGGCGGCAGCGGTGGCGGGCGTGGCGCCGACGATCGAGGCGGGGCTATTGATCGCGAAATAGACGCCGGGCGTCATCGCGCAGGCGGCGACCATGGCCATGATGCCGACGAAAGACTCCATCAGCATGGCGCCATAGCCGATCAGGCGAGCGTGGCCTTCGCGGAGGATCATTTTCGGCGTGGTGCCACTGGAGATTAGCGAGTGGAAACCGCTGATGGCTCCGCAGGCGATGGTGATAAAACAGAACGGGAAGATTTTTCCAGCGAAGACCGGGCCATTGCCGTCCACGAAGCGCGTGAGAGGCGGCATCAGGACTTGCGGACGAACGAACAAGATGCCGGCGGCTAGGGAGAAGATGGCGCCGGCCTTGATGAAGGCGCTGAGATAGTCGCGTGGCGCGAGCAATAACCATACGGGAAGCGCGGAAGCAGCGAAGCCGTAGGCGATGATCGCAAAGGCTAGCGTGATGCCGCTCAGCGTAAACACATGTGCCCAAGCTGGGGAATCGACGACCCACTGGCCGGCAACGACGACGAAGAGAACCAGTGTGACACCGATAAGCGATGCCTCAAGGACGCGGCCCGGGCGGAAGTAGCGAAGGTAGACACCGAGGAGCAAGGCGATGGGAATCGTCATAGCCAGGGTGAAAGTAGCCCATGGAGAGCTCTTGAGGGCGTTGACGATGACCAGGGCGACCACGCCGAGCAGGATGATCATGATGGCGAGCACCGCAAGATGGGCGACGAATCCGCCGCGTTTGCTGACTTCTTCACGGGCCATTTCGCCGAGGGTTTTTCCGTCGCGGCGGATGGAGCAGAACAGAATCACGAAATCCTGCACGCAGCCGGCGAAGGCCGCGCCGGCGATCAACCAAAGTGTGCCGGGGAGATAGCCAAATTGCGCGGCGAGCGTCGGCCCAACTAACGGACCGGGGCCCGCAATCGCGGCGAAATGATGGCCGAAAAGTACCCACTTGTTGGTGGGAACGAAATCTCGGCCGTCGTCGCGGCGTTCGGCGGGAGTGGCGCGGGAATCGTCCAGCGCGAGCACTTTTGCGGCAATGAAAGAGGAATAAACGCGGTAGGCGACCAGGTAGCAGCAGGCGGCGGCGATTACAAACCACGTGGCGCTGATGGGTTCTCCGCGATGAAGCGCAATGGTGGACAGGGCGAAGGCACCGAGTGCGGCAAGCCCGACCCAGAGGATGATCTGCAGAAGTCGCTTCACAATGGCCCCTCCGCCAGTTTGACTTCTAGGGAATGCTGATGAATCTCAGCAACGGGTAGAGTTCTCGAAAAATCCTGAGAAGTTCGTTGGGGAAAGCGGAGTTGGTGGCCGCGGAGGTCTTCATTTTCTTGCGCACGATCCAGCCCTGAATTTTCTTCCAGTTGGCGGGATTGGCGGGCCACCCTTCGTGCTTGGTCCATTCACCTTTTTCGGTGGTGTACCAATAACTTTCGTATTTACGAGCGAGGCGGCGCTTCTGTTGCGCAATCCACTTGGGTTTTTCGAGGATGCGAGGTTCGGCCACAAGAGCCAGGGTGGACTCCTTGCGTTTTGGGCCGGAATAGACGCGGAAGCCGGCGGTCACCGTGTCGGTAGAAAGACCGACAAAGAGTTGACCGCTCTCGCGGTCGCCGGAGAGAGGCTGCCGAAATTTGAGGTACATCTGGGTCTTGTAGGGGGTCTTGTCCTTGGCGAAGCGGATGTCGCGATTGATGCGCGAGAAGTTTGCGCCGGTGCGACCGGAGGTGTCGAAGCGGTCGTCGAGTGCAAGGATTTCCGGAGCGAGCGTGTCGAGCAACCGGTGAAACGGTTCCACGATTGAGGAGCGGTAGCGTTCGCGGTTGGCGTCCATCCAGACCTTCTTGTTGTTCCGGCCCAGATCGCGGAAGAAGCGGAACGTCTCCGGGGTGAACACGGAATTCTTGGCAGCCATAGGGATCCTCGGTACGAGCGCGGGCAACAGACTACACCATTCCCAACCAGGGTCAATTGCACTATTCTCGTTGCGCAAGAGAAATCGAAATGCGCGCTGATGTGTGGCGCGCTCACAGGGGAGATTCATGCACTTCCGTCATGTTCGGTGGATTGCGGCTGTTTCCACGCTTTGTATGATTAGCGGCGCCGCTCACGGAGCGCAGGAAAAGCAAGAGCTCGCCAACACGTCGCCATGGAAGCCGGAAGATGCCATTTACGCGGAGAGACTAGGAGACTTCCGGATTTCGCCGGATGGACAGTGGGTGGCGTGGACCAAGAATTTCGGCGACAAAGAAAAAGATGCGATCGCTGCGGACCTGTATCTCACGAATCTAAAAGACAGGACGGAAATCCAGCTGACGCGCGGTAATGACGACGCATCTGGCATCCGATGGTCGCCGGACGGGAAATGGATCGCGTTTTTGAGCAACCGGGCCAGACCAGATGCAAAGCCCGACACCGCCAAGACGCAAATCTGGTTGATCAACCCGCACGGAGGCGAACCTTATGCACTGACGGAGCTTTTGCGTGCGCCGGAACAGGTGGATTGGCTGGACGGAGAGACGCTGATGTACAGCGCGGAGGAGGATCCCAGCGCTTACGAGCAGGCGCAGAACAAGCGGAAGGACAACTCCGAAGTGGCAGACGACGCGGCACACAAGCCGCCGGTGCGCCTGTTCAAGATCAACATCCGTGACAAGAAGATTACGCGGCTCACAACAAATACGGACTGGATTCACGACTGGAGCGTTTCGAAAGACGGGAAGTACGTTGTGGCCGTTCACGCAAAGAGCTTGCACTACACCTTCGACCAGAAGGTTCCTCCGGTTACCATGCTGCACAATCTGACGGACGGCACGGAGAAGGCGATGTTCACGGAAGGGCGCGTGAGGCCTCTCGGTTTTGCATGGACCCCGGACAGCACGGGGTTTTATGCGGCGGCGCCGTATTCGACCGACTCGCGATTCCTGACCGCGTCGATCGTGTTGGTCTATTTCTACGACGTGGCAAGCGGGAAGAACGTGCAAGTGCCACTGGACTGGGAAAACGGGATGGGTTCCGATCTGACTGCGACTTCGGACGGGTTCCTCGCGGGACTTGCGGCGGGATATCGGTTTGAAACTGCGGGGTATACGCGGAGCAAGAACGGCGACGGATGGAGTTGGAAACGCGCGTCGCTGGAAGGTGAAACGGCTGCGAACATCATGAAATTCGATGCGACGCGGGATGGGAAGACGATCGTCTATGAATACTCCACTTCCACGAAAATGCCGCAATTGTATACGGCGCAAGTCGACGGGGACAAACTGGTTGCGGCCACCCAACTGACGCATCTTAACGAAGAGTTGGTGAAGTCGCGGGAGTTTCCGAATGTAGAAGTAATTCACTGGAAAGGATCGAACGGAGACGAAGTAGAAGGCCTGCTGCACTACCCGGCCAAGTACCAGGCTGGGAAGAAATATCCCGTGATCACGGCGATCCATGGGGGGCCGACCGGCTCGGACAAAGACTTCTGGTACAACAACTGGGCCTATCCTTTGCAGTTGCTGACGCAGCGGGGCGCGTTCGTGCTGCAAGTAAACTATCATGGCAGCAACAACTACGGCTTGAAGTGGGTGGAATCGATCTGCTGCGGCAAGTATTACGACCTGGAAACGCCGGATATCAACGACGGGGTGGACTATCTGATCGGGAAGGGACTGGTAGATCCAGACAAAGTGGCGACGATGGGCTGGTCGAATGGATCGATTCTATCGACGAGCCTGCTGGTTACTTATCCCGACCGCTACAAGGTGGCCAGCGTCGGCGCGGGCGACGTGGAATGGATCAGCGACTGGGGCAATGTGATTTTTGGGGATTCGTTCGATTCCTATTACTTCGGGAAATCGCCGCTGGAAGACCCGGGTTTGTATGTGAGGAAGTCGCCATTCTTCCGGTTGGACAAAGTGAAAGCGCCGGTGCTGATCTTTCAGGGCACGGCGGACACGAATGTGCCGCCGGATCAAAGCTGGTCGTATTTCCGCGCGCTGCAATATTACGGGAAGGTGCCGGTAAAGTTCGTAATTTTCCCCGGAGAGCCGCATGGACCACACAAGCTGACGCACCAGATGCGGAAAGTCGAAGAGGAGATGGCGTGGTTCGATAGGTATTTCTTCAAGAGCACGAGAGAGGCGAATGAAGCGCTAAAGGAAGGTTCGCCACTTGAAGAGGCGCTGCGGACGAAGAATATCGCCCGCACGGCAGGCGTTTGGGGGAGTTCCTACGCGAGCAGAGGAAAGCCTGTGTTGATTCCGGAGGTGGTGAAACGCGGTGAGGTGGAAGTCGGAAGATTCGAGGTGACCCGAGCGCAGTTTGCCGCCTTCGACAAGAACTACAAGTTCGTGGCCGGAACGGAGAATTATCCAGCAAACGGTGTGACATTCGAGCAGGCCAAAGCGTACGCGGATTGGCTTTCGAAGTTGACCGGTGAGAACTGGCGGCTGCCCAACGAGACCGAAGCGGCGGGCTGGTATAGCAAACGGGACAGTGAAAATACGCTCGATTACTGGGCGGGCTATGCGCCGAATCCGGACGACACAAAGCGCTTGCAGCAAGCGATGAAGGAACTTGGCGGGGACGCTCCGCTTTTGAAACCCGCAGGGAGCTTTGCCGGCCAGGGGATGGAAGATCAGGAGTTGATTTTTGATCTGGGCGGCAACGCCGCCGAGTGGGTGGTGACCGCCGATCAGAGCGGCAAGACGGAAGGCGGAAGCGCAGATTGTCCGGCGGATACACGGTCTTCTTGCGTAGCGGCATCGGAGTATGTGGGGTTCCGCGTGGTGCGCGGAGCGGCGACGAAATGATTTGCGCTGGGCAAGATTGCGGAAGTGTCTAGCGGCCACCTGAAGGCGGCCGCTACGGAGCGCTGGGGAATGCGGATGTGCCGGATAGGGACGGCCGGGGCAATGGTGGTGCTGCTAGTGACGCTTTTGGCGCCCCTCGTTCGCGGTGGGGAGCTGACCAAAGACGACATCGAGTTCCGCAAGATGACGTATGTGGACAAGAACGGAAAACGGATGCCGTATCGCCTGTTTGTGCCGCTGGGCTATGACGCGACCCGAAGGTATCCGCTGTTGCTGTGGCTGCATGGCGGGAATGGCAGGGGCAGCGACAACGTGCGGCAACTGAATGGCGGGAACCAGATCGGGACGCATTTTTTCGCGGGCAAGCAAGCGCAACTGAAATTCCCCATGTTCGTCCTGGTGCCACAGTGCCCGACCGGGCAGAACTGGTCGGACCCGGACCTGAATCAACCCACAGAGTGGTTGGAGTTGGCAATGAGTGCGCTGGCGGACGTGCGGAAGCAGTTTTCGATCGACCCGGATCGCCTGTACCTTGCGGGGCAGTCGATGGGAGGCTTGGGTGTGTGGTCAACGCTGCAGGCGTATCCGGGAAAATGGGCGGCGGCCGTGATTCTCGCCGCGTACGACAATTTCACGGACATTCCGGCGCTCGCGCGGACGCCGATCTGGGTCTTTCAAGGGGAGAACGACGATACGGTGCCCCTGCTGCTGGTAAATGAGATGATGAAGCAGCTTCGGAAGGCGCACGCAAACCTGCGCTATACCGAATATCCGAAGATGGGGCACGAGGTCTGGAAGAAGGCATTTGACGAGCCGGACTTGTTGCCGTGGCTTTCTTCGCAGAAACTAAGTCACGGGCAAGGCCAAGTTGGCTCTCGCGCTGCGCCGGCCGCCCATTAGAATGACGCCCATGAGCGACTTTCAACCCACCGAACGAACACAGGTCAAACGGCTGCCAAAACGTGGTAGCTATGATCGAGAGACGGTACATGCAATTCTGGACGCGGGCTTTGTATGCCATGTGGGTTTCAGTGTGGACGGACAGCCCTACGTGATCCCGACGAACTACGGACGTGCCGGCGAGATGCTCTACCTGCACGGCAGCGCGGCAAGCCGGATGCTGCGGAGACTGAGCGAAGGCGTGCCAGTGAGCGTGACGGTGACGCATGTGGATGGGATTGTGCTCGCACGGTCGGCGTTTCACCATTCTGTGAATTACCGCTCGGTGGTGATTTTGGGAACCGCGCGACTGGTGGAGGCTCCCACTGAAAAGATGGAAGCGCTGCGCGTATTCACCGAACACGTGATGAAGGGGCGCTGGGGCGATGTGCGGCAACCCACCGAACAGGAATTGAAGGCGACGACCGTGCTAGCTGTGCCGCTGGAAGAAGTGAGCGCCAAGGTGCGGACGGGCGGGCCGAATGACGACGAGCCCGACTACGATTTGCCAGTGTGGGCCGGCGTGGTGCCCCTGGAAACCGCGGTGAGGGAACCGATTGCCGACCCCAAACGCAAAAGTGACAGGCCGTTGCCGGACTACATCAAGAACTATTCCCACTGAAGTTTCGTTAGTTGGCTCGCTTATGGCACTCTGCGGAAGCAATGTGGCTGGAAGCTCGTGCCTAATGGCAACCGCAGCCGCCACCGCAGCAGCCGCCACCGCCGCTGGTGAAACCGCCGGACGAGGGAGAGCTGGAGCCGTTGCCGGCCGTGGCGAAGACGGACAGCTGAATCGTGGCTTTCTTGCTGGAGCACTTGGGGCAGGCGATCTCCTGCTGCTTATTGATCACGATCTTTTCGAAGTGGTTCTTGCAGTCGTCGCAGATGTATTCGTAGATGGGCATGGAGACGTTCCTAGTCGCTGTTCTGTTACCACGCAATTATAGCAGACCATTTGGTTAGCAATGCATAGGGCGCCAAGGGGCGCATATTGGAGCGCTTCGGGAGCGCAGTTCAGGCACCGAAGCGCTGGGCGGCGCGTGCTTTGGCTTTGGCGGCCTCATCCTCGCGGTTTTTGGGCGGCGCGGTGGTTTCCAAGGATTTCAGCAGGCGAGTGGACACGGCAGCGATTTCCTCGATCGCGGAGTTGAATGTGGCTGCATTGGATATGGACGGTTTGTGAAAGCCCGTGATTTTGCGGACGAATTGCAGGGAGGCAGCGCGGACTTCTTCCGGAGTGACGGGTGGGTCGAAGTTATAGAGAGTTCTGATGTTGCGGCACATGTTGGAAGCTCCTGCGGAGTGCCCTGTGGAGGCCATCCAATGGGGGTGCCGAAAGAATACCAGAGGTGGGTATAGGGCAGGTCTCGGTGTTGAGATCCTCCCAATTGGGCGAGGAAGGAAGCAATCGCCCAACTCATTCCATTCAACATCCAAATGGCTGCCTAAAATAACAAAAGGCTCCTCGGAAGGAAGAGCCTTTTGGAATATTGAGTTGGAGCGACGAACTAGTCGCCAGCGACGGCTTCCGCAGCCGCTTCGGGGGACTTGGGAGCGGCATGGCCATTCCCATTGCCATTGGCGGGAGCTATGCCGATGGGCTTATTAGCATTTGAGAAGTTGGCCGGAACGGCCTTGGCGATGTCGCCGAGCGTACCAATCTGCACCACCGGCGTCTGGGGCTTCTTGAGCACGAGTTCTTCGTAGATGGCGCGGACCTTGGCCTGCTCCTCGAGAGCATGCTTACGGCGGATGCGATTTTCTTCGGCGGCGGTCAGAGGAATGTCGTGTTCGAGATGGCGAACACGCGCGGCATCATCGGCGTCAATGACGAGCGAGTGTTCGTAAGTATCGAGGTTGACGTTCTTGCCTTTGGCGTAGATTTCGTGCTTGCCGTGATTCTTGTACCACTCGGCGACGGTCGCGTTCTTGTGCATGTTCTCGATGATGTTGCGCCAGCCGATGCCGGTGTTATACGCGCAGAAGCTGATTTCGCCCTGCTGGGTGCCGTAGGGGATGATGCACATTTCGGTGCGGCGGAAATCGTAGTTGAACAGATCCTGGAACCACATGCCGGCGATGAACAGGAAGTTCCACGGGTCTTGTGCGCGGCGCTTCATGGCGTCTTCATAGGTGCGTTCCGGCGAAGTCTTGCCATACTTGCTGCTGGCACCCTTGGTGAGCGCCCAGGTCTTGTCGAATTTCTTGAAGAGATCCCATAACTTGAGCCCTTTGGGCCCCTGGAACGGGTGATAGTTCTTGAGGAGCGCCATGGCCATCATAAAGTTGGAGAAGTTCTTGTCGCGAGCGGCGTCGGTAATGGCAGTGACGTCCTTGGTGAGCCCTTGCGCGTCGAGGAAGCGCGGCACGGGAGCCCATTCCTTGGTTTCTTTGTTGATCATGATAGCGGTGCCCACGCCGCAGTTCGGGTGGCAGCCGCAGGAGAGCGAACCCCACTGGGATTCGTTGCCCTTGACCATGTCAGCGAAGCCAGCAAAGGTGCTGATGAAGGAGATCGGGAACCAGTCCCGAGTGGGCTCGATCTTGCCAACCTGGTTGCTGACGTCCTTGGCGAGATGTGAGAGGGTGTAGCGCTGGCGGAGGCGGCGCTCCGGGGTGATGTCTTCGTCGCGGCCGGTGAAGGAAACCGGCTGGAAGCTGACGAAGGAGACCTTCTTGGGATTTTCCATCGCGAACTTGACCACGGAGCCGACCTGGTCGTTGTTCACGTTGTTGACGATGGTCACGACAAGCACGATTTCTATGCCCGCCTCGTGCATATTTTCGATTGCACGGAGCTTGACATCGAACAGGTTGCCGATCTGGCGGTGGCTGTTGGCGTCGTTGCCGATGCCGTCGAACTGCAGATAAGCGTAACGGAGGCCGGCTTCGAAAGCCTTGCGTGCGAATTCCTTACTCTTGGCGAACTCGATTCCGTTGGTGGCCGCCTGCACGGAGTTATAGCCGACTTTGCGGGCGTAGCGGATGGCATCGAAGAAATAGGGGCTCATGGTTGGCTCGCCGCCGGAGAACTGCACGGACATCTGGCGACGCGGCTTGATCTTTACGGCGTTGTCGAGAATTTCGGCGATTTCGTCCCAGCTGAGTTCGTGGACATAGCCGACCTGGTTGGCGTCCATGAAGCAGGGATCGCACATCATGTTGCAGCGGTTGGTAAGGTCCACGGTAAGAACGGAACCACGGCCGTAGCGGACGTTGGAAGAGCCATGCTTGTGCAGGCCTTCATCGTTGTGCGCCGGAATGTCGCGGCCGGGGAACTGCTTTTCGATCCACTTCAGGAAATCGGCGTCCACGGCCATCATGTCTTCGTAGTGGCCGTGCTGGGGGCAGTCCTTAACCATCCAGACCTGCCCGTCGCGCTCGACGATCTGTGCTTTGATCTCCCCGACCTTCTCGTGCATAAGGTCGCGCCAGTCCTTTTCGCCCTTGATGATCGATTCGCGCGCTTCCTTGACGCAGGCAGGGCAGAGAGAGTCGGTCTGGCGGGGGAAGCCGAGCGTCGGCTTGGTCTTTTCCCAGGACTTCAGGAGCGGCTTCTCGGACCACTGCGGGGTGACCGAAGGGTTCGGATTGCGCTTGTTGAAATATTGGATGGTATCGAAGGTGAGGCCCGCGGTCTTGCAAAGGACCCAGTCGAGCGAGCGGAAAAACTGTGTACCAACCGTATTGGCCATGCGGACGTAGCCTCTCTTTCAGAGTCGTACGAAAAACTTGGGTGTAACTGAATTGCCCCAAAGCCGAACTGCAAGGGAACAGCCCCCCATGGGCACTTCCAAACTACCACGCGGCGAGGCGTGGGCCTTAAGTGATTAAGCGTCTATAGCTTGAATAAGTCACGGGGGATACGCCAGAAAGATGCGGCGAACGGTCAAAAAGGGGGGTTGAACGGCGGAAAGCATCAGCGAATGGGGCTAAGTATAGGCAAGTAAAGGGGTTTACTGGTTGGACGAAAGTGCGCAAGAATTTTCCGATCTGCGGTTGCTCTATCTTCGACTATTCGTTGAGGGCGGGATGGAGAACGGCAATCAGGAAATGTGCGAAGTAGGAGGCGTCGTCGTCCATCTGAAGCCAGCGCACGACGCAATGATCTGTCAGGTACTTACTGACTCGATTCTCTGCTATGCCCAAATGCTCGGCGAGTTTGGGCCGGATCGAATCGCCGCCGCGGCGGGAATTGCCACCGCGCACCAGATTGGGAATCGCCACACGGAGGGTCTGGCAAGCTTCGACATAGTAATACGTAGTGAGGTCGGAATCGGTCAGCACCCAGACGCCGGGTCCGGCTGGCGCGCGATCCGCCTCTTCCAATTTTGTGGGCGAGCAGGCCAGCAAACGACGGAAATTCATTTCCATGTGGGTCAGGCGAGAGGAAAGACCGGGATCACCATACCTCCCACGAAGAGCCGGGGCAGTAGCCTCGGAAGTCTCCTCGGAAGCGCCTCGCGGGGGGCGTTCAGCCACGGACTCGGGATCATTGACGGGAGAGTGCCTTGCAGGAGCGCGGCGGGAATCCGAGTGTGCCGGAGCGTGGTCGCCACGCCGTGTTGGACGCGGGCTATCGTGGCCGCGGCGACCACGGCGGGGCCGTTGGCTGCCGTGCGCAGAGCGACCCGGGGAAGGTGCAGTGGCGCTTTTCAGTGCGGGTTCTGTGTCAGCCGCTGGCGCGGACGGCTCAGCGAGTTCGGCAGAAGCCTGGGATTCCAAAGCCGGTTCCGCGTCCGCGGGAGCGACGGGAACAGAAATTTCAGCGGGAGAAGTCGCGCCGAGACGCGTAGCACTCTCTTGCGCTTTAGTTTTCCAATCCGCGCGGCGGAATCGTTCGGCGGCGGTGAGATACCAGCGCCCGGCCTCTGCGGCATTTCCCGTGGACTCGAGGAAGCGCGCAAGCTCGAACGCGACCATGGCGTCGCGCGTCTTGGTGAAAAGATTCGACAGTTGTCCCGCGGGATCTTTTCCGGTGCGCGCTCGACGGATTCGCGCGGTGATCTGCTTCCAGTCAGCCATACAGTGGAGGCATTCTAGCAGCGATTGCCGCTCCTGCCAACGAATCCCCGGCCATAGAAATTGAGCGAGCACCGCGGCGGGGTGGATTCCGTGTTTACCGATTGACGACAAACCAGGCAGAGAAGTATGCTTTTGCTGCACGCCCTCTGGGAGGACTTTATGCAAGGTCTGCGCGTATGCTTGGCAACCTTGGCGATGGCTGGGCTGGCGACTTCGCCGGCATGGGGAGATCCGAAGCCGACGGCTTCGCTGGGAACGATTGTGACCGCCAGCCATGCGCGTGTCGGCGACTCCGATGCGGCGGTTGGAACGACCGTCTTCAGCGGAGACCGCCTGTCTACCGAGCATGAAGGAAGCGTACAGATTCGCGCAGGCGCCGCACGGCTGTTGCTGCAAAGCGCGAGCGCCGCAGTGGTGAACGAAAACGAAGGCGCGCCTTCCGCACGGCTACTGGCAGGAACAGCGACATTTTCGACGGGCAACGCCAATGCGTTCACATTGTATGCGTCGAGAGCCGCGATTCGTGCGCAATCCGACGCGCCCACAATTGGGCAAGTGACCTACCTGGGAGAGAAAGAGCTTTTGGTGACCAGCAAGCGCGGGCCGCTAACGATTACCGTCGATGGGGACACTCAGTTAATCGAAGAAGGCGCTTCATACCACGTGGTACTGGAGCCGCCCACGACGACGGGGCAGGGCGCAGAAGGAGCCGGTTCGGGCAAGAAAGACAAAGGTATGGGAGGGACACCGCTGAAGGCCGGGCGGAGCTACTTTCTGATTGGTGCGGTCGCGGTCACGGGGGTGATCACTGCAATCGGGATTCATGAGGCTCTGGAAAGCCCAAGCCGACCCTAGTTAAGTACCAAGACTCAAATCGAAAATGAAAAAGCCATTCTTCGCGAATGGCTTTTCGTTTTTGCGGGACTAAAGTACCGCGACCACGTCAATTTCGACCAACGCGTCTTTCGGCAGGCGGGCCACCTGAACGGTCGAACGGGCCGGCGGAGAGAGCGTGAAATATCGGGCGTAAACTTCGTTCATCGCCGCGAAATCGTCCATGTTCTTCAAATAGACTGTCGTCTTGACCACATGATTTAGAGGCGCACCGCTAGCCTCAAGAATGGCCTTGAGATTTTCCAGCACGCGCTCGGTCTGCGTGGCAACATCAGCACCGAGGAAGTCGCCGGTCTTGGGGTCCAGGGCAATCTGTCCGGAGAGATAGACAAATCCATTGGCCTTAATGGCCTGGGAGTAAGGTCCGATGGGCTTGGGCCCGCGATCGGTGAGGACTACGTTTTTCATGGGCGTGTCTCCTGAATCCGGGAAGCAGGATAGCAAAGAGAGCAGAAAAGCGGGAGTTTCAGCGAAGCTTACGGCCGCGGACGCGAATGAAATTAGTGTGCGAGTGATCTCGCTTGGACTCCAGCTTTGCGATTTCCGTTTCCGCTTTCTGGCCGGCAAGTCCCTGGCTGATCAGCTCGACGATTTTTCTCTCCGACAAGCCGGTGTTCTTCAGCCGTCCGATTTGGGCACTCGTGAGGGTCGGAATGCCCTGGACACGGCGCTGAATGACGAGTTGAACCGTGGAATTGGACAGGCCCAGGAGCTTTAGCATCACGGCGTCGTCGCTGAGGATGTCAATTTTATCGGCCTTCGCCATATCGAGGATTTGTTGGTCGGAATAGCCTGCGCGGGAGAGAGAAACCGCTGATTTCCCACTGGTGAAATCGTGACCGTGGTTCCGGGCCTCGTTGAACAGCGCGAGGCAGAAGTCGTCGCTCGCCCCGACTTGCTTCAAAGCCGCTAGCTGGGCAATTTCGGCGACCGATACTTTCATCTGCTTGAGTTGGTCAAGCGTCGCGGGCCACATCCCGGATTGTTCCAGGGCGCTGTAGTCCGTCTTCGGTTGTTCCTTGCAACCCCAAGGAAGCAAGAGCAACAAGGGCAAAAGCAGCAACAATTTCCGCATGGTTTCATTTTAGGAGGGACAAGCGCCGTAAGGGGAAGCTGTGTCCTTGCGTCCACTGGACACTAGGACAGGGGACGCGAACGACGAGTGACACTCAATGTTGCGCGTCAGACCTGATAGATGCGTTCGACGCCATAGACGCCATTGATCCGGCGAATGTTGGTGAGAATGGTTTCCAGTTGGCGCTTGTCGGAAATTTCCAGACTGGCGTCAATTCGGGCGTTCTGCCGGTCGGGTCGGCTCTCCAGCATGCGAATATTGGAACCCGCATCGCTGATGACCGTGGTGATTTCGGCGAGCAGGCCAGCGCGATCGCGAGCTCGCACCTGGAGGTCCACCGGGAAAGTCGCGCTGCTTTCGCCTCCCCAGGCCACGGCGATGCGGCGCTCGGTTTGGTAGAGAAGATTCTGCACGTTGGGGCAGGTGCGGGTGTGAACAGCCACCCCGCGTCCACGAGTGACGTAACCGGTAATGTCGTCCCCGGGAATCGGGTTGCAGCACTTAGCGCGAAACACGAGCAGATCGTCATGCCCCTTCACGATCAGAGGGGCTTCGCCCATCCCGAGCATGCGCTTCACCGTCTTGACCAGTGTAGGCTTGGCATCCTCGGCGGGTTTTTCGGCTTCCTTGGTTGGCTCGCCGAAGTAGCGAGAGAGCACCTGGCGCGCGGAATACTTTCCGAAGCCAACAGCTGCGTAAAGATCTTCGGGCCTCGATAGGCCGTATTCCAAGCAAAGCTGATGCAGGTTCTCCACCGGGATTTTCTTCAGGCCCTTCGGAAAATTGCGGGACTCGTTTTCGAGCAGGCGCTTGCCCATTTCCGTAGCTTCTTCGCGTTCCTGGGTATTGATGAAGTGGCGGATTTTGCTTTTCGCGTGGGAAGACTTGACAAAGCTCAGCCAATCGCGGCTGGGCTTATGGCCTTTCTGCGTAAGGATTTCGACCACATCGCCACTGACGATTTCATGGCGGAGAGAAACCATCTGGCCGTTGACCTTGGCACCGACGCATTGATGACCGACTTCGGTGTGGACGGAATAGGCAAAGTCCACCGGCGTCGCGCCACGGGGCAGTTCCAGGACGCGCCCCTTTGGCGTGAAGGCGTAAACCTCGACGGGCGAAAGGTCCACCTTGAGTGTGGATAGAAATTCGCCGGGCTCCTGCAAGTCCTGCGACCATTCAATCAGCTGGCGCATCCAGGCAATGCGCTGGTCGTCTCCCGAGGAAACCGGCTTGCCATCCTTGTACTTCCAGTGGGCGGCCACGCCTTCCTCGGCAATGCGATGCATTTCCTGAGTGCGAATCTGGATTTCGAACGGCTGGCCCGCGTGGATGACGGTGGTGTGAAGAGACTGGTAAAGATTCGGGCGGGGCATCGCAATGTAGTCCTTGAAACGCCCGGGCACCGGCCGCCAGATGTGGTGAACGACGCCGAGCGCCGCGTAACAGTTGCGATCAGTATCGGAAACGACGCGAACCGCCAGCAAATCGTATATCTGGTCCAGGCTGCGTTCCTGGCGGATGATCTTACTGTGGAGGGAGTAAAGACCCTTCACGCGAGCCTCGAGTTCTGCGGGGATGCTGTTTTCGACCAGCCGTGTGCGAATCGTGTTCTGGACATCCTCCAAGAATTTTTGATGGATCGGCTCTTTGTCGCTGACTTGCTTCTGCAGGGAGAAATAGGCTTCAGGCTCCAGATAGCGGAAGGCTAAATCCTCGAGTTCGCCCTTGATAACGGCCATACCGAGGCGGTGGGCGATCGGCGCGTAGATGTCCATCGTCTCGCGGGCAATCCGTTGTTGTTTGGAAGGGTCCAGGAATTCCAGTGTACGCATATTGTGCAGACGGTCGGCGAGCTTGACCAGGACGACGCGAACGTCCTGCACCATGGCGAGCAGCATCTTGCGGACGTTTTCCGCCTGGCGCGCTTCCGGCGCCATCATATTCAAGCGACTGATTTTGGTAACGCCCTCGACAAGTCGGGCGACCTCCGCACCGAAGCGTTCCTCGAGTCGGCTGACCGGAAATTCCGTGTCTTCAATGACGTCGTGGAGGATGGCCGCGGAGAGCGTAGTGGCATCCATGCGAATGTCGGCCAGAATGTGGGCCACTTCCAGAAGGTGGGAGACGTAAGGGTCGCCAGAACTCCGGAACTGGTCGCGATGGCGTTCCGCGGCAATTTCATACGCGCGACGCACGGGCCAAGGGTCTTCCGACGGCCGATTGATGCGGAGCTTCTGAAGGAGTTCTTCGAGGCGGGCATTCAGCTGGCGCTCGGTCCGATCACGATTGAAATGGAGCGGGATATTGGCGGGCGACGGCATACTCTAGTATACCAAACTGCGGAAGGTGGTCGGCCTCGCCCGAACGTGAGCCGAGGAACATAAAATGAACCCCGGCCAGAACCGGGGCCCCTAGAGATTGCCGGAATCGGATGCCCGGTCTTCAGGACGCGGGTGTCGTAGGCTGCTCGGCACGCTTCTGTTTGATTTCCTTCACCTTGTCAAGCAAATCGTCCGCCATCTTGGTATAGGAATCGCGTTCGGCCGTGGATTCGACCATATCCGCCTTGCGGCGATAGAGCAGGTTGAGGTAGGTCATGGCGTCGTCGTAATCCGGGTTGAGCTCGACGGCTTTCTTAAGACTCGCAATGCCGTCGTCGACCAGGGCGCCGTATTTCTCAGCGTAGGCTTGGCGAACATCAGGTGGCAGGGGATCCGTATCCTTCACCTGCTTATTGATATGAGCCTTGTTATAATCCGCGCGCATTTCGGTGTTGCCACGATAGGCCAGCGCCCAATCGATGACGCCAACCGAGTAGTACGGCTGGGGATCGCTCGGCTTCAGCTGGATGTGCATTTCGTGATACTTCTTGGACTCCTCGAATTTCTTCTCGTCAAACGGCTGGCCGGCCATCTGGTAAAGAATGGAAGCAAGGCCGTCGATGGCGCTCAAGTTGTTGGCGTCCTTCTCTAGTACTTCCTTGTATTCGGCGATGGCCGCCTCACCGTGCTGGCGGTTTTCGTCAGACGGGGCGCCCGGGATGTACTGGCTCGCGTAGGCGGTGGCCAAGTATAGTCGGGCGTTCATGAGATCGGGATCGAGTTCCTTAGCCTGCTTGAAGTCTTCGACCGCCTTATCAAACTGCGCTTCCTTGAACGCAGCGACGCCCTTGTTGAGGAGATCACGCGCGCGCAGCTTATTGCAGCCGGAGATTCCGACTACCAGAATGAACAAAGCCGCCAGAGCAACCACCTGGCTGGCACGACGGGAAATTCGCGAGGAGGATTCCCGAGACACAAGTGCGTCAGTCATTGAAGCAACCATCCCTGATCAGCGCGGCTGATTTGCCCGCCGCAGCTAGGATTCACATCCGGCCACTGGGGCCATTCCATCACGTTCAGCGATTTTTTTCCAGTTCCGAACTAAGCAACCCGACCGGCGTGGCGCCCGCCGACTGCATGAGGTCCAGAACCTGGGCAACCGCCTGAAATTCGAGCGAGCGATCCGCCTGGAGAAACGCAACCCGATCCGAGCGCAGAGCGAAAATTTGCTGGAGCCGTTCGCCCAATTGATCGAGCCGTACTGCCGACTGATTGATGCGCACAGAGCCATCCGAGATAATCTGAACGATGATCGTTTCGGGTGGAACCGGGGAGCCCGTCACCCCCGACTGCTGTGGTAACGCCGCCGAGAGCCCCTTCTGACGATGCGGGATGATCATGAAGATGACCAGCAACACCAGAAGAATATCGATCAGCGGGACAACATTCATCTCGGAGACAATCCCGCGCTTACCGCCAACCACGCTCAAGCCCATGAGTCACCTCGCAAACCAAAGTTACCCGGCGAGGAGAACTCTCACATGCCCTTGCGAAAACCTTCACGAACTACTGGCCGGCTTCGAGCTTCGCGGTAATAAGGCCGACCTTATCGATCCCGGCGTTGTGCATGATATCAATGGCCCTTGCGACCTGCTGGAAGAGCACGTCGTTGTCGCCCTTGATAAAAGCTACCTTCTCGGCGCGATCCTTGAAGACTTCTTCGATACGCGGGCCGAGGCCGTCCCAGGTGGTGTCCTCATTATTGATCTTAAGCTTGTTGTCCTTGAGTACCTGGACGACAACCGTTTTGTTCTCGAGTTCCTGGTTCTGCTGCTGGTTGGGGGAGGGCTGAGGCACCAGCGTATCCAGGCCCTTGGGAGTCAAAGGCGTGATAACCATGAATATAATGATGAGCACGAGCAGAATGTCGATCAGAGGCACGACATTCGGCGAAGCCATCGAACCACTGCTACTTCCTACATCCATCCCCATTGCGAGATCTCCTGTCGAGCCGCCGCTCACCTTGTTTAAGTCGGCGACCGCGCCGGGTGGGATCCGGCGCGGCACCCAAGACTTAGCAAACGAATGCGCGCACAGCCATTCCGTTACCTTACTACTGCCTTAGTCTCCTGCCGGAGCGGGAGCCTGAGGCTTGGTGGAACCTCCAGTTTGCGCCTTCTCCGTCAGCAGGCCCAACTGGTCAACGCCAGCGGAGCGGATTTCATCCACGACCGCGACGACGTCGCCGTACTTGGCACGCGCATCGCTTTTCACATAGACCGTCTTGTCGAGTTTATTTGCGATGCGGTCCTTGATCTGCCCGGTGATGTCGTCCTTCGAGATCTTGGAGTTGCCCAGGTAGTAGCTGCCGTCGCGAGTGACCGCCACGACAATGGCGTCGTCCTTGTCCGCGTCTTTCATGTCCCGCGGATTACTGACGGGCGCCAGATCCACCTGATGGGTCTTCTGCAACATGGGCGTGACCACCATAAAGATGATCAGCAGCACCAACATGATGTCAGCCATCGGGATGACGTTTGGCGCCGCCATCTGATCGCCAGCTTTTGGCTTGTAGGCCATGGTATGCCTTCTTCCGTTTTACTTCTTCGCGCCGCGGCGGAGGATGAAGTAATTGATCAACTCCATCGAGGAGTTGTCCATCTCCACGTCGAACGCCTCGACCTTGTTGGTGAAGTAGTTGTAGGCCCAGACGGCCGGAACGGCAACGAGAAGACCGAACGCCGTGGTGACCAGCGCCTCAGCGATACCGCCGGCAACCGCGGAGAGACCCGTCGCCTTTTCAGCGGCGATGCCCTTAAACGCGTTCAAGATGCCGACGACCGTGCCGAATAGCCCGACGAACGGAGCCGTGGAACCGATGGTGGCCAGCGCCGAAAGGCCGCGCTTCATTTCCGCGTGGACGATGGCGACCGAGCGCTCGAGACCGCGTTTCGCGGCTTCAATGACTTCCGCGTCGGAGACCTGCTGGGAAGCCGACTGGAATTCCGAGAGGCCGGTGGCGACCACCTTGGCGATGTGGCTCTTCTTGTTCCGCTCGGCGATGGCAATGGCTTCATCAAGTTTGCCATCCTTCAACGCGCCGGCAACCTGCTGCACGAACAGGCGCGACTGCTTGCGCGCATTGTTATACATCAGGAAGCGATCAATCATGACGCCGAAGGAATACACCGAGAGGATAAAGAGGATCACGACTACGATTTTCGCGAGCAGGCCCATGGATGCCCACATGGAACGCAGGTCCCACGCTGTGGCCGCTTCCTGTAGCCAGGCCGCGTAAATGAACAGAGTTGCTAACATTCGTTTGCTCCTTATTTCCTAGGGGCACCGGCGAGCCGGATCCCTCAAGTAAGTTAATTCGACTGCAGACTCAGACCGGCGCGCACGTCCCACGACACCCGCACCGCCCCGTTGAACTACTGTGCCAGAGAGAAAATCACGTCAATTTCCGTATCCACTTCCACCGGTTCGCCGTTGAGCAGAGTTGGCTGATAGCGCCACTGCCGAACGGCGTCCAGCGCCGCTTGTACAAGAAGAGGATGACCGGAAACCACCTGGAGTTGTTCGACGGCGCCGCTCTTGCCGATGATGGCGTGGAGCTTCACGGTGCCGCTGATGCGCGTCTGGCGCGCCAGGGGTGGATACATCGGCTGTACGCGGTTCACCAGGCGGGCGGCTTGCACATTGCCGCCGACGGTGATGCGCTGCTTGGTGGGTTTGGGCGGTGGCGGCGGCGCGGTGCCGGCTCCACCAATAACACCTCCAAGAACGCCACCTGCGGATCCGCCGGCAACGCCGCCGGGAACTCCGCCAGCCATGCCACCCATATCGGGCGGTTCGGCCTCTTCCTTAATGATCTTGAGATCCTTGGGGATCGCCTTCGGCGTGACGAGCTTCCCGGCATCCATCAGGTGCGCCACGGGTTTGCGAATCACCTGAACGGCGGCCGGAGGTGGTGGAGGAGGCGGCGGAGGCGGCGGGGCGAGAAGGATGGATGACATCAAGGTCCTCGGCAGCGCTTCCGTATAAATCAACGGAATAAGGATCAGGACCGTCAGGAAAAGGACCTGAATGACCATGGACAGGATAACTGTCCAGGGCTTATTGGTTTTTTTCCCTTTCGGGCTCGAAACGACCATTTCTTCGAACATGATGGACGACTACCTCCTCCCCGAAGTTGCGAGGCGCGGTTGTCCGCCCTCGTTGCCCCGGGGTCTGTTGCCGGCTGCGGTTCCGGTGCTGGCCAGCCCGTCGTGTCCCCGCCATTTATTCCAGGCGACGACAAGCGGAGCTGCGATACCAAAACTGGAGTACGTTCCTACCACAATCCCCACCACCAGGGCAAAGGCAAAGGCCCGAAGCACCTGGCCGCCCATCAGAAACAGGACGAGCACGGTGAGAAAAGTCAATCCGCTGGTCAGAATGGTTCGCGACAAGGTCTGGTTGATCGACTTATTGACGATGTCGGCGAATGGTTCCTTCCGCAGCAGCCGCAAGTTTTCCCGGATGCGGTCAAAGATGACGATAGTATCGTTCATCGAATAACCGACGAGGGTCAGCAAAGCCGCGATAACCGTCAGCGAAATTTCGAATCCGAAGATCTTGAACAGGCCCAAGGTAATCAGAACGTCGTGAAACACCGCAATGACCGCGGCTGCTCCGTACACCCATTCAAACCGGAAGGCAATATATAACAGCATGCCCGCCAAAGCATAGAGGGTAACTCGAACGGCCTGATTGCGTAATTCGGCACCCACCTTGGGGCCGACGATTTCCACGTTGCGAATCGCAAACGGAGCCAGCATAAAGCTGTCTTTCAACGCAGAAACCACGGCGGGAGTGATGCCGTTGACTTGCGAGAGATCGTCGAAGTTCGTAAGCACGCCGTTCTTGTCCTTGTCGCGGACGGAGAGAATGGCTTTGGCGAGTTGTTCGTATTTGTCTCCGGCGCCAACGGACAGACCCAGGGGATCTTTCGCGGTCAAGATTTGCGCCAGCGCTGTAGGACCAGTGGCGTTGAAATCTGGCTTGCCTGCGGCGCTCACGCCGTAGGTAGCATTCAGAGCCTTCAGCACCTTGGCCTTGCCCTCATCGAGTGCCTGATCCGTGGAACCGGTTTGCTCGACGAAAATCATCACTTCATTGGAATTGGGATTGGCAATGTCGCTGATGCTCTGGATCTCGCTGTTCCCGAGTCCCTGACCGCGGAGCCCACTGCGAAGTTGGTCCACGTTCGGCGCATTGGCGAAACGGACATCCACGTTGGTCCCACCTCGAAAATCGATGCCGTATTTAATTCCGCCATGAAAGAAAATGGCGGACCATCCGATTACGAGCAGGGTACCGCTCAGGGCAAAGAAATATTTGGCTTTGCCCATCCAGTCCAGGTTGGGCTGTTTAAAAAGCTCAATCATCCCGTTTCGCGCTTCCCTTCTTTAGACTCCACCGAGTTTCTGTTTGTTCCCATCGCCCAAGCGAGGGAGTAGTACTGGAACCTTGGTGCTGTATCTAGATACTGACCTCGGCCTGCCGGTCCATCTTCGCCAAGTGATAGTGAAATATCGCCTTGGAGATATAGATGGCCGTAAAGATGTTGGCGATCAAACCGATGGTCAAGGTGACCGCAAAGCCCTTGATGGGCCCCGTGCCAAAAATGAACAGGAAAAAGGCCGAAACGACAGTCGTTACGTGGGTGTCGATGATCGTCAGGAACGCCTTATCGAAGCCGGCCTCTACAGCTGCCGCGGAGGACTTACCGTTGCGAAGCTCTTCTCGGATCCGCTCGAAGACCAGAACGTTGGAGTCGACGCCCATGCCGATGGTCAAGATGACGCCGGCAATGCCGGGCAAGGTGAGAACCGCGCCAAACATGGCCAGTGCGGCTAACAAAATGATGAGGTTGATGATCAGGGCGAGGACGGCATTGACACCCGACAAACGGTAATAGAAGACCATGAACACCATCACCACGAGCAGGCTCAGGACGGAGGCTTGGACGCCGTGGCGGATGGAGTCGGCGCCGAGAGACGGACCCACAGTGCGCTCCTCTAGATATTTGATCGAGGCAGGCAATGCCCCGGCCCGGAGGACCAGCGCCAGATCGTGCGCCGACTGCTGGCTGAAGTTGCCGTCGATGCGTCCCTGATCTTCGATGCGGCTCTGGATCGTGGGCGCCGAGTAAACTTGATGGTCCAGGACAATGGCCATCTGTCGGCCGCGATTCTGATCCGTGAAGGGTCCGAAACGGCGCGCGGCTTCGGCAGACAGAGTGAAATTGATTTGCCACTGTCCGGGCATCTCCGTGTTTCGGCTCTCGGTGGCGTTGCGGAGATCGCGGCCGGTAACGACCGGGGTGCGGCTGACCAAGTACCAACTGTCACCGGTATCGGACGGATTTTGCGGATTGCGCGACTCGGAGCGCTGCTTGAGCAGTTCCGTTCCCGCCGGAAGAACGCCCCCATGCGCGGCCAGAGCGGCAGCCTCGGACGGGTACGGATTGGGATCTTGCACCAGGGTGAGTTCGAGTTGGCCTCCGGCCTGAATCACGCGCTTGGCGGCCTCCGGATCTCCCTCGCCCGGGAGCTGCACGAGGATTTCGTTGTCCTTGCGGCCCTGGCGCTGAATCGTGGGTTCCGTCAAGCCCAGAGCGTTAATGCGGCGCTCGATGGTCTCGACCGACTGGGACATGGTGGTTTCCTGAATGTTCGCGACCGCGCTAGGGCGCATGGTCAACAGATAGGAATTGATTTCTCCGGGGGCGGAGCTCAGTTGCCATTCGGAGTCATATTGATTGCCGCTAATCAGGTCGCGAAAATCGGACGACTGGTCGGGAGGAATGTTTCGGACGACGATATGCGTATCGTCTGCTCGGCGCACCTCGTCGTAATGGATATTCTTGCTGCGCAGCGCCGTGGTCAGCCGGTCGACGGTCTGATCGGTCTCCTGCGCGATGGCTTCCTGCACCTGCACCTGGAGAATCAAGTGCGTGCCCCCTTGGAGGTCGAGGCCGAGCTTGATCTGGTGAGCGAAGTTTTCTTTCAGCACGCTGAGCGAAGTGGGGAAGTTCGGCACTCCCACCACCCAGTAGATGCACAGCACGATGACTGCAACGATGAATACGGCTTTCCACTTCAGATTAGGGTTCATGGTTAAAAGGTAAAGCGCGAAGAAAAGCGGCCGGTGAGGCTATTTCGCATCTTCGGATGCCTCCACCTGGGCGATCGCTGCCCGCGCGACGCGGATTTTTACATTGTCGGCGATTTTCAGGATGATGGTGTCGCCGTCCATCCCATTAATCGTACCGTAGATGCCCGCCGTGGTGATCACCTTATCGCCGTTTTTCACGGCGGCGAGCATCTCCTGCGTTTTCTTGCGCTGCCGCTGTTGCGGCAGGATCACCAGGAAATACATGATTCCGAACATGAGAGCGAGAGGGATGAGAAAACCGCCGAGACCCGCTGCGCCACCAGCTTGCCAAAAAATGACCGCTGCCAGATTCATGTTACGAATTATTCCGTGCCTTTCCGAGATTTGCGTGAACGGACCCTGAGATACGACTTGCGGACCGCAATTCGCGCGGAGAGGGGAGAATAACACTCTCCAGCGGGTAATTTCCCGCTTTCCCTCCCGCCCGATTCTCCTGCTGAGACTCGACCTGTGCGGGTTGCCCCGTTTTGGAAACGTCTTAAGCGTCTCCCGAACGGCTCGCTTCAGAGCGGGCCCGCCGCATAGCGCGCGCGCAGCTCTGTGGCGAAATTTGCAAGTTGTCCAAAACTGATAGCCTCTCGGATTTGCCGCATTATGTCAAGGTAAAAGTAGACATTGTGATGGGTAGCAAGGATCGCGGCAGTGATTTCGCCCGCAGCGAAGAGATGCCGAAGATAGGCGCGCGTGTAGCGTCGGCAAACAGCGCACGCGCAACGCGGGTCGATTGGGCGCTGATCCTTTATATAGCACGCATTCTTGATCGACACGCGCCCTTCGCTGGTGTAGAGGCACGCATGGCGCGCCGCGCGAGTGGGCAGGACGCAATCCATCATGTCAATGCCACGCGCGACATAGTCGGGAATTTGTTCGGGGCGCCCCACGCCCATAAGATAACGCGGACGGTCTTTCGGGAGCAGCGCGGTAACTTCCGCGGCCATTTCGCAGGTGACTTCGTGCGGTTCGCCGACGGCCAAACCGCCGACTGCATAGCCGGGAAATTCCAGTTCCAAAAGCTGGCGGGCGCTCTCGCGTCGCAGATCGGGAAAGGTGGCTCCCTGCACGATGCCGAATTGCCACTGGGCGGCCTCCCCGTTTCGTTGGGCCTGCTGCAAGAAAAAGGTTCGCGCGCGGCGTGCCCACTCGGTGGTGCGCTTCAACGCCGCTTCAGCGATCTCGCGTGGAGCTGGAGTCTTGATACATTCATCGAGCACCATGGCGATGTCCGACCCAAGGGCCAGCTGAATTTCCGCCGCCTTTTCCGGCGTAAGCAGATGTTCCGAACCATCGAGATGCGAGCGGAAACGTACACCCTCGTCGGTGATTTTTCGAAGTTCGGCAAGGCTAAAGACCTGATAACCGCCCGAATCGGTGAGGATCGCGCCATTCCATGACATGAAGCGGTGCAATCCACCCAATTCGCGGATCAACTCGTGACCAGGGCGCAAATAGAGATGATAAGTGTTGGCGAGGATAATCTTTGCGCCAAGGGACTCGAGCGCTTCCTGGGTGAGGCCCTTCACCGTCGCGGCTGTACCGACGGGCATGAAAACCGGCGTTTCGATTATGCCGTGCGGAGTAGAAAGGCGGCCTCCGCGCGAACCGGTAGGATCCGTTCGCAAGACTTCAAAAGAGAAATTCACCGAGCCAGTGTATCAAGAGAATGCGTACGCCATGGTCACGCGGACCAGGAGATAGAAGGCGAACATTCCAAAAGCGATGCCATATGATTTACCGCCCTTCAGTTTTTTCGGATTGACAGCGGCAAATCCCACAGCCATCAGGAGCAAAATCCAGACTGTGAAGACGTCGAGGTTCTTGCCAAGGGCATCGAGCCATTTGGGCATATCTTCGGGAAAGAAGGCCGCGACGTTTGTCGCAACGGGATTTTGCAGGTCCAGGGTCGAAGGATCTTTCAAGAGCAGGATGATCACGAACAAGACGTTCGCGATCATGGCGGGCACGTAGGCGTGCGAGACGATTGCCACCGCCGTCTTGTAACCTGGATTAACCCCCGCAAAGAGACTGTACGCGCCCCACAGGATCAGCGCGACGACCAAGATCAGGATAATCGGGGCGGGAACCCCGAAAACATACACAATGACCGGCGCAATCTTCGCGCCCGCTTCAATTTGCTTTTCTTTCTGTTCGTCGGAGAGTTGCGAGGCTTGCGGGCTTTTTTCGATCTGTTGGCTGACATTTTCGCGCCAATTAACCCGATGATTCATGGCGATTGCCACCATCAACCCCAGCAGTGCGAGCACGGCAACGGGCAAGACCCAGCTCGGCTTGCGCACGATGTCTTCGAACGTAGCCTTCGGCGAAAAGAGGACGCCGAATATCCGGCCGACCGGGGAGATCGAAGCTTGCTGAGATTCTGGAGCAGGCACAGAAGGAATGATTGCCATGGAGCCCCCCACCACACGAGTGTCAGCGACTGCCCTTAGAGATTCTACGCAGAAGCAGGCCGCAAAATATCACAGTTGGTTCGAGCGGGGTATCTCCGGAGCCGTGGCGAGCAGTTCTCGCTTGTAGCCGCGTCGGCTAATCCACGCTTCAGTCGCGCAATTCCAGCAATGCGTTCAAAGTTCCAAGATCGTCGGAACAATAAAGGTGAACCGCAGGGCAAAGGGAGTAACCTCGCGGAAAAGTGCCCCGCCCACTTGGGGCACTCCGGCACCCGGAAATAGTAACCTAGAAGGCTCGATGGGCACGGCCGCGATCTCCCGTGTGGACTGGTCCCTGCTCTGGCAGCAGCGGGGGTTCCGCTATTTTTTCATCGCGATGTTCATTTCGCTGTTCGGGAGCGGAATGAACTTCATCGGCGTGAGCTGGTACATCATGTCGGCCACCCACTCAACCGTGGCGGTGAGTTGGCAGGTGATTGTCGTGACGCTGCCCGGCCTGGTGGTGCCATTTCTCGGCGGTGTCCTGATTGACCGTATCGACCGGCGCTACCTTGGCGTGCTGCTCGATCTGGCGCGTGGGATTGCGGTACTGGCGATTTCCTACATCGCATGGCGGCGCGATCTGCACATTTGGCACCTCTACCTGATGACGCTCATCACCGGGACGGGTTCGGCGGTGTACTGGTCGAACGTGAACGCACTGGTGCAGGAAGTGGTTCCACCCAGCCAGTTTACCGGCGCCAACGCCTCAGTGTTGGTGGGCGTGCAGAGCGGCATGTTGCTTGCCGGCACGTTCGTGGGCTTTTTCTACGACCACATGGGCATCGCGGGAATTCTACTCATCGATGGGCTCACCTATTTTGTCTCCGCATACTGTCTCTATTGCGTGCGCAAGGGTTACGTATCGCCGCGTTCGCATCGCCAGTATCCGCGTGAATATTCCGAAGCGTCGGATACCGCCTCGCTGGCACTCGAGAGCGGTGAAAACCCGGAAGTTGCCGAGGCCGGCCTTTCGCTTGCCATTTACGCCGCGGACATGAAGGAAGGGTTTCGCTATTTGCGGCAGCAGCCCGTTGTGACAGCGCTTGGGGTAACGCACGCAATTCTGATGGCGAGCATCGTCAGTTCGAATGTCGTAGTGGTCGCGCTGGCCAACGACGTGCTGCATTCCGGCTCGCGCGGATTTGGATTTATTGAGGCCGGCTGGGCCATCGGCGCGATCATCGGAGGATTGCTGACCAGCCAGATGCCGCAGCGCCTGCGGTTGCCAATGTATGTTGCGGTGATGGCGATGTTGGCCCTGGGACACCTGGCCGTGCCGTTCATCACGGTGCTGATGGGTGCGGTGCTTTTGCAGAGCTGCTTTGGCTTTTGCCGGGCGGTCGGTGGAATCGTGGCGCAGTCTTCACTGATGTCCCTGGTACCGCGACATTTTATGGGACGGACACAATCGGCCTTTGCGATTTTCGCGACGGTGTTGCAATTGGCAATGAGTTTCTCGCTCGGCTGGATCGCCCAGAAATTCAGCATTGCCGTGGGCTTTTTCCTGTTGGCCGCGATGTACGCTGGGGCGACCTACTCAGCTTCACGGGCCCGAGCGCTGATGCACGAACCGACGACGACGTGACGCGGGGGAGTTGAGGCCGGCAGCTGTGAGCCAATTTGTTCAGGGCGGGGGCGAAGTACCCTCTGATCTGCGGAAGCTCAGCTAAACTTTCCGGGGACACATCCGGTGTGTCGTCCGCGAGGCTTCCATGGAAATCCAGACCATCCAGCCGTTTCTCCAGTACTTCAATAATGTTCGGGAACGCACGATGCGCGTGGCGCGGTGCGTCCCGCCGGACAAGCTCGACTGGAGCTACGCGGTGGGAAAGTTCACGCGGGCGACCTGCTGCGTCACATCGCCGTCACGGAACGCTATCTGTGGGGCGAAAATCCTCATGGCAAATCGAGCCGATACAAAGACCACGGGGAGGAATTCACCGATGGTTTGAAGAACATACTCTCCCTGATGGAGAGGCTACACGCGGAATCGCTGGAGATGTTCTCCAGTTTGAATGACGCCGATCTGCGGACGAAATGCCGGACGCCCGGGGACGTCGAAGTCACTAAATGGAAGTGGCTGCGGCAGATGGCTTAGCACGAAATTCATGACCGCAAGCAGATTTATTTGTACCTTGCGATGCTTGAGGTTCCGACGCCGCCCTTGTATGGATTGACCAAGGAAGAGGTGCGGGCTCGGGGGGGCCGAATAGCTCGAGCGAAACGCGACTGCGGGACATGTCACTTACCCAAGAGTTCCACCGCCGCTTGATTGATCTTCGCGCGCAGGGCATAGCGTTCGTTAGCACGGGCAATGTAGCGCACGGTGACTTCCACGCCGCCGACCGCAGGTTTGATGCTAACCGCTGGTGCAGCCGAAAAACCCTTCATTTCGCGGGAATTTGTCGCCCGGCGCCACTCCTCCTCAGCCTGCTCGGCGCTTGCCTGCGTTTGCTCCTCCACTTTCTTGCGTAGCGCATCCACGATGGGAAAGCTTTCCTTGCCAGAAGGCAAGACGACAGCAAGTTCGTCCCAGAGCCACTGGCCGGTGGTTGAGAAGTTGAAGTAGTGCCCTTCGATGGCAAAGCTGTTGGTGAAGGTGACGCGGCGCCCGGTAGGATGTCCGGAATCAGTCCAATTTCCGGTTTCCAGCAACACGGTGTGGAACGGGCCGATTTCCGCGACTTCGCCGGTCACGCCGTTAATTTCGACCCAGTCGCCGAGTCGAATTCCATTCTTCCCCATCAGGACGAACCAGCCGATAAAGCCGACGATGAAATCCTTCAAGGCCACTGTAAGACCCGCTCCAGCGAGCCCCAGGAACGTGCCGAGCTGGCCGGGAGGCCCGAAGATGACAAGCAGGATCAGAAGCAGCGCCAGAACCTGCAGGGAAACTCGAGTGACGGTGTGCAGCGATTGGATTTGCCGCCGGTCCATCGAAAGCCGGCCGAGCAGCGAATTCATCCACGAGCTGAAGAACAATGCGAGCAGCGCAATTCCTAAAATAATGAGCACTCCGAGAACAGCCCGGTGGAATACGGCCCATTCCCGGTCCGTGACCAGCTGAAGCCACTGCGTGTAAATGCCGGAGAGCTCCTTGTGGGTTTCGACGCGTCGATCGAACATCGAAAGCATCTTCTGGTTGGCGGCGATGTCTTCCGTCATCGCCAAGAGCGCCGCTGCTTGCTCCGCGGTACGCTCGGGTGGAGGTGTCTCATGCCCCGCGGCGGCATCATTTCGGCGCTTGGTATGGCGCGCGAGATCCGGTGACTTTTTCTTCTCTTCGTCAATCTTCGCTTCCAACGCTTCGTGCTGCGTCGACAAGGAGGCGGCCGCGGAGTCAGCCGCTTCCTTCGCCTGCTGGAGCAACTGTTTTTCGGCGTGCAACGCCAGCCATTGCTGTATCCAGTGGAGGAGCCCGAACTGCGTCGGAGGTGGAGGGCCAGTTGGCACCAGGGATTCAGCATTATGCGTGGCGTCCTCGTGCTCCTTCTTTAAGGCCTGAATGCGGTCGGCGACGTTGCCTCCCGTGCGAGAGAAATCCTCTTTGGCGTCGTCCAGTTCATCCTGATCCAGTTCGACGTCGGCCTGAGCTTGAACCAGCCGGACCTGGATGTCCTCCTGCTTGCTCGCCGGCGCTTTGACCAGTTCTTCGGAGAGGCGTTTGGCCCGTTCCTCGTCGGAATTCAAGAGTCGCTGGGCTTTCTTGATGCGTTCCTGGATCGCCTGCGCCTCCGGTGGGAGCGGAGGAGGATGCAGCAACGCTTCGCGGAGGGCCGTATCGAATGCCAGATCCACGCCATAGTCCGCCAGGCGCAAGGCTTGCCTCGACAACTCCCGCTCGCTGCGCGTGGCTGCCAGGGGCGCAAGTTGCTGCGCCGTCTTCAGGGGACTCTGGTCTACCAGGCTCTTCGAGGCACGGTTCGCTTTCCTTGCGGCCCGGGCTTGTCGCACGCTTTCCGGCTCCCGTGAAATCCAGAAGGCGTAAAGGGCGGCACCAATCAGCAGCGCCAGAAGAATAGCGAGGATTTTCTGTGTTTTTTTCATCGTTTTGGCGACAGTGGAGCTTGCTGCTGCGCTGGGGATTTTTCAATTCTCCGGGTTCCGACGGGAAAGGCAAGAACTTCGTGAGCACAAGGATTTCCAAATTCGTTGCGGGATCCCGGGGGCGGCTCTAGGCTTAGGTCAATGGCCATTTTCGAGGTGCAAATTGGAAGATCCGCGTCTCCCCCGGCTGCTGTATGCTCTTCTGGTCTTAGTTTGCCTATTGATGATGGCATATTACTATCCGCAGATGCCGAGTCGCATGGCTGCTCACTTTGCGGCCGATGGTCATCCGAACGGCTGGCAACCGCGGAAGTGCTTCTTTCTGCTCGTGGTGTTGATCACAGGTTCTTCGGCGGTGGTCGCGTTCTTTGCACCGTGGCAGATCGCTTCGAAGTCCAACGACCGCATCAATCTTCCGAATAAGCAATTCTGGCTGGCTCCGGAGCGCCGCGAGCAGACAATGCGTTCGATTGCGGCCATGATGGGGTGGTTCGGTTGCGGCCTGCTTTTTGTATTGATTTCAGCAACTTATCTCGCCCTGCGCGCCAATCTGGCGGTGGATCAGCGGTTTAACTCGGAAGCCATGCTCACGGTGCTTGGGCTCTTTTTGACCGGGTTGGTGTTCCTGATTGTCGGGTTCATCCGACGGTTTCAACGAGTCCCTGGCTGAGCCGGCAATCCTACCCACGAGAAATGGACCTCTTTCCTCGTCGATTCCCACAGCTTTGACAGTGCTGTAACCTTTCAGCACTCCAACTGTAACCCGCAGGGCCTAGGCTTCGAGTGCTGTCTTTTGTCTTCCCACGCTAACCGGTTCCCAGTGCATAGCCTTATTTGGCCTGGGCGCGTCCCCAAGCCGGAATCGTCGTGGAGGCAAGCACTTCAATAAGGTTCAGAAAACTGTGGGAAAGGAAAAGCTATGAAGATGAATTTCAGCCTGAAGTCCGCAGCGGCCCTGCTGGCGGCGGCCTCGCTGGTGAGTCCTGCATTCGCCAATGAAGGCAACAATCCAAAAGGCATGCCGCATCTCGATCACATCTTCTTCATCATGATGGAGAACCACGGATACCAACAGGTCATTGGCAATCCCAACGAGCCGTATTTGAACAGTATTATCAAGAGCGGCAAAGTCAACCTCGCGACAAACTATTTTGCGGTGGGACACCCGAGTCTCACGAATTATCTGGAAGTGGTAGGTGGTTCGAACTTTGGTGTACGGAGCGACAATTCTCCCGACTGGGGCAACCCCGCCTGCCAACCCAACATTGTGGCCGGGACAGTAAACGCGGACGGTCCCTATGCGGGTTATCCCAATCCACCCCAAGGCGTCAAGTTGGACCCTAACCCGGACATTTGCCCGATCTACGGCTACGGGAAAGACGCCGATACACCAGCTGTCGACAATTGGAACGAAATCTATCCAGAGGCAAATGTTTTCTATCTGGCAGACCTCGACGGAGTCAAGTCCGTACCGGCGGCCCCCACGGTCGGAAAATCGATTGGCGACCAGCTCGCGGAAGCCGGCATGAGCTGGAAGGCATACGAGGAGAGCCTGCCTCTCGGCGGCGCTTACGGAGTGAACAACAGCAACGGGACCGTGAGCAACCTGACTGACTTCACCAATCTCCCGGGGCCTCTTACTTCCTACACGGCGCTGTATGCCGTAAAGCATAACCCCTTCGCTTACTTTCGTAGTGTCCAGCAAGGCTACCAGCGGAACAGCAGCATGAAAAATGTAGTCGGCTTTGATGGACAGGGCGGCCTCTACGCGGATCTAGCGAGCGGCGATTTGCCAACGCTCTCCTTTATCGCGCCGAACCAGTGCAACGATCAGCACGGTAAGGGAGGCGAGAGTGCCTACTGCGCGGGTGACCCAGGCTCGAATGGTTTGCTTGCAGGTTTGAACCCCGGTTTGATCCAACAGGGCGACGCCAGCATCCAGCGGCTGGTCGAGAGCATCGAGGCTTCACCCGTGTGGAAGCGGGGAAAAAACGCAATCATCATCGTGTGGGACGAGAACGACTACAGCGGAATTGAGTCGTCCCTCCCTGCTGGCACTCTATATCCCTCGCAGAACCAAAACAGGGTGGTTCTTACCGTCGAAACCAGCTATGGCAAGAACGGGGTCCAGAGCCAGGGCTACTACAACAGTTTCTCTCTTCTGAAGACTATGGAAAGCGCGTTTGGTCTTCCCTGCCTCAATCACGCCTGCGATGCCGGCACAAACGTCATGTCCGACTTGTTCGGCGGAAGTGGAAACAATCACGGCGACTGGTGGTAGTCCAGTTGCGACGCCGCACATTTCAAACAGCAATAAAAACGCCCCGGCCAGTGCCGGGGCGTTTTTATTTAAACCTGAAGAGCGGACGGCTGATCGCTGCCCGCTACTTCTATAGGTAGTCTCGCGAGGGGCCTTCCAAAAACGCTCGCAACTTGCGCGAACGTGAGGGGTGGCGAAGCTTGCGCAGTGCCTTGGCCTCGATTTGGCGGATGCGTTCGCGAGTAACCGCAAACGACTGACCGACTTCTTCGAGCGTGTGTTCGCTGCCGTCGTCGAGACCGAAGCGCATCTTGATGACCTTCTCCTCACGCGGCGTCAGAGTTTTCAGAACAGAAGAGGTTTGTTCCTTCAGATTCAGGTTAATGACGGCATCGGAAGGAGATACCACGGCCTTGTCCTCGATGAAGTCGCCGAGGTGCGAATCTTCCTCTTCCCCGATGGGGGTTTCCAGCGAGATGGGCTCCTGTGCGATTTTGAGGATCTTGCGCACCTTGGAGACGGGAATGTCCATGCGCTTGGCGATCTCTTCGCTCGTAGGTTCGCGCCCGAGTTCCTGCACCAACTGGCGGCTGGTACGCACGAGTTTGTTGATCGTTTCGATCATGTGCACCGGAATGCGGATGGTCCGCGCTTGATCGGCAATCGCGCGGGTGATGGCCTGGCGAATCCACCAGGTTGCATAGGTCGAAAATTTGTACCCGCGACGCCACTCGAACTTGTCCACGGCCTTCATCAAGCCGATGTTGCCTTCCTGAATCAAATCCAGGAATTGCAGTCCGCGGTTGGTGTATTTCTTGGCGATAGAAACGACGAGCCGGAGGTTGGCCTCGATCAATTCCTTCTTCGCCTGCTCCGCCTCGGCTTCGCCGCGATGAATGATCGTCAGGGTGCGCTTCAGTTCGATCAGACCAACTTCGCTGGCCTCTTCGATGTCCTTGAGTTCCGAACGGCGCGTGCGCAATTCGCGGCGCGCTTCGGCGGCGTTTTCACCCTTGGACACGTCCGCGCGCCGTTCCAGGCGACCGGCCTCGCGCTCGAGCGACTGCAGGCGCTCGACGGTGCCGCGCATTTTGTCGACGAGACGCTTTTTCTCGAACGGGTTGAAGTCGATTCCGCGAATCTCGAGCGAGATGGCGATACGTGTCCGTGAGACTTCCCACTTCGCACGGACATACTGCTTTTTCTTGGCCTTGGGCGTCTTGTCGAGCTTTACGGCCTGCTTCAGCGCCAGATCGTAGAGCTTCGCAATCTTGTCGATGTACTTCAGCGTCTGCTTGGTTTTGTTGGCGATCTTCTCTTCGGTAAGCTCTTCGTCGTCGAACTGGACGATTTCCTTGATCGAACGCGCGCCTTTGCGCAGGTCATCGCCGACAGCAATGAGTTCCTTGATGACGATCGGCGAACGCGTGATGGCCTTCATCACGACGAGCTGTCCGCGTTCGATGCGCTTGGCGATGGTAACTTCGCCCTCGCGCGTCAGCAGCGGCACGGTGCCCATTTCGCGCAGGTACATGCGCACCGGATCGTTGGTCTTTTCCAGAGAGCCTGGGGTCAAATCCAGGTCACTGCCCTCAACCTCGTGTGCCTCTTCCTTGACCGCGTCGTGTTCGCCGTGATCGGAAGAAACTTCGACAGCGCGCGCCGCTTTGGCGGATGCCGCATCTTCGTAAATCTCGATGCCGTTGCGCTCAAATGTCGTAAGAAGGTCGTCAATCTCTTCCGACGAATGCACTTCGGCCGGGAGCGAATCGTTTACCTCGTCGTACAGCAGGTAGCCGCGCTCTTTGCCGATGGCGATGAGCTGGCGTACTGCATCGTATTTTTCCTCTAAACCCGTTGCTGCCACTGCGTTCCTCCCGCTACTTCCGCTGATCTCTCAGTATCCGCGCGAACTTGTACATTGAGTTGCGCGCATTGCCCACACCAAATGCAGAGAGAAAGCCCGTAATGGGCGAAGGGAAGGAGCGAATCCTCCGGAAGACTCTCAATTTTTTCGGTGAAGCCCTATGCGCCCTGTTGCTTATCGAGCTGCCGCCGCGTTTGCCCGACTTCCACGCCGCCACGAGTACGTCCCTGTGTGCCTCAACGTATAATTAAATAGATGCCGAGACACACAACTCCGTTATCCGCGCAACCCTTTCAAGTTACATGCTTAAGTCCCGGAAGGTCAACAATTTAGTTTGTGGATATCTTTCTGTCCCGGTGGGATGAACGGCCCGCAGCCCCCTGGGGAAATTACTCAAGACAAAGGGTTTGCCACAAGGGGGACAATTCCTGAGAATGGCAATCTGCCAATCATCCACAGCGATGGGCAGCCCACTCTTCCCATTCGCTCCCCGGCTCCCCTCTGCGCTGGATTGCAGGGCTATAGGCTAACCATCCCTCGCTCCCAGGGAGGAGCTACCTTGACCCACGCCATTCCGGCCGACCGCGCCGCCTGTATGCCCATGTCCGTGTCTTCGAACACTAGGCAAGCTTCCGGCTGCACGCCCAGATTGCCGGCCGCCATCAAAAAAGCTTCCGGATCGGGTTTGCTCTTCTTGTACTCCCCGGCACAGACCAGGGTCTGAAATCGGTCCAGAAGCTTCACGACCCTCAAAGACGCGATAACAGAGTCTCGCGTGCTCCCGGAAACAACAGCAAGGGGGATGCGACTTTTCTGCGCTTCGATGTGCTCTACAACCTCCGGAACCACCCGCAGCTTGGGTAGCAGTTTGTAATACAGGTTCTCCTTGCGGCGGCCAACTTCCTCGATCGGCATGTGCAGGCCGTGATCACGGTTCAGAGTGGAGATAATCTCGGCCACGGGCATTCCGCCCCATTCGTAGAAACGCTTTTCCGGAAAATCACAGCCCCATTCCGCCAGTGTCTGCTTCCAAGCCAAGTAATGCAGTGGCATGGAGTCAACAATCGTGCCGTCGCAATCGAACAGATAGGCTCGAAAGGCCCCTTCGGGAATCTTTAATTTCATGCGGTGAACTTCTTCCTTTGTACGAGGTTGGACTGTTCGAAGTTAACTCGCGGCCGCCAGTCGCTTCATCAGCTCCTGCTTGCGCTCCAGCAATTCACGTAGTCCCTGGCCGCTGGGATTCGCTTCGATGGTTTGCTGCAATTTGGCAAGTTCTTGCTCGATCTGCCGCCTGCGGAGAGCCTCTAGACAGCTCTCGGCCTCTTCCCAGGCAGGTTCTTGCGCGTCTTCGAACAGGATTTCAAAAAACAGGTGGCGGTCGCGCGCTTCGAGATGGGCGCCGATTTCGGTGGCAGACATGGGTTCGTCGGACATGCCCGCCACGATCAGAGCCGCGAAAATTTTCTCCGTTTCCAATCCCTCATACAGACGTCCTTGCTGCAGGTGCTGAGCCAACTCCCGTTTGAAAGCCTCGGCCTCGGCGAGCATGCGAATCAAGCGTCGTTCAATTTGCTTCGCCGGCTTGCTTACCAATTGCGGTGCAACCCTTACTTCGCTCCGTCGCTCGGCCGCCGACTTGTTCAGCGCTGCGCGTAGCATCGGTTCGTCAATTCGCAATTGCTGTGCGATGCGAGTGGCCCATTCAGAACGGAGCAACTGATTGGGAATCTTCTGCACATAAGGCATCAGGAAGTTCAGCGCCCGCTGTTTCCCTTCTCCAGTAGTCAGGTCCATTTGCCGCGCGCGCCCGATCAGATAATCCACGTACGAGGGAGCTTCCTTCAGCGCTTTGATATACGCGTCCCCGCCTTTCTCGCGGATGAACAGGTCGGGATCGGCCTTCTGGTTACCGACGGCGGGCAATACCAGCACCTTGACCTCGAAGTCGCTCTCCAGCAGCAAAGACAGGGAACGCTCTGCGGCGGCCTGGCCTGCTGCGTCCGGGTCGTAATTCACGATTACGCGCTTGGTGAAACGACCGAGCAACTTGATTTGCGGTTCGCCCAGGCTTGTACCGCAATTTGCCACCACATTGGCGATACCCGCGCGAGCGACGGCGATTGCGTCCATGTAGCCTTCCACCAGAATCGCGAAGTCCTGCCGGCGAATCGTTTCTTTCGCGCGATCCATGTGGTAAAGGACATGGCTCTTCGAATAGATCGGCGTCTCCGGCGAGTTCAGGTACTTCGGCAGTTCGGCGCCCAGTGCCCGGCAGCCAAACGCCACTATTTTTCCCGCGTCGTTGGCGATCGGGAAGGTGATGCGCTTGCGAAAACGGTCAAACAACCGTGCGCCGGACTGATCGCGCGAGATCAGTCCGGATTCCACCAATAGCTTTTCCGAGTACCTTGGCTTCAAGAGCCGGAGGAGTGCGTCGCCCCCGCTCGGCGCGTACCCAATCCCAAACCGCGCCACGGCTTCCGCATTCAGTCCGCGGTCCTCCAAATAGGCGCGCGCCGCCCGGCCCTCCGACGTGGACTCCAGTTGCCGTGCAAAAAAAGATTGGGCTTCCCGATGAATTTCAATCAGGGCCGTGCGCTGCTGATTTTCCTTGCGCTGTTCGGGCGTGCGTTCCTTGGGTTGAGGGATTGCGATCCCGCATTTGTCCGCGACAATTTTCACCGCTTCGGGAAACGGACACTTTTCCAGCTCCATCACGAAGGTGAAGACGTCTCCGCCCTTTCCGCAGCCAAAGCAATGAAAGATCTGCTTCACGGGATGCACGGCGAATGAGGGTGTTTTCTCTCCATGAAATGGACACAACCCCGTGAAGTTCTGCCCGCTTTTCTTCAGCCGGACATATTCACCGACCACGCGGACAATGTCCGACTGGTTCTTCACGCGTTCCGCGAATGATCCGGCTTCCGCCATCGTCTCAAGCCCTCAGATCGACTACGGTGATTGCCTTTCCTCCGTGGTCCTCGGTTTCGAACTCCGCGTGTTCGACCAGTGGATGCGACCGCAAAAATTCTCCGAGGCCTTTGCGCAAAGCGCCCGTGCCGTGGCCATGGACGATGCGCACGCGCGCCACGTTTGCCAGCGCGGCTTCATCCAGAAACTTGTCAACCCTTTCACTCGCCTGCTCGACGGTCATGCCAATGACGTTGATCTCGCCGGTTGCACCGCCCTCGCGAGATTGCGCGCGGACAGTCAGATTCTCCCGTTGCGACGGCGCGATTGCGGATTTCGGCCTGGCCTCATCCTCTACTCCTGTAATTTCGTCGACCGCGAGTTTCATCCGCAACGGCCCGGCTTCGATTTCCGCCGTCGCGCCATCCAGGCGCCTCAGAATCACCGGCTTGCTGAAACCACGTACGCGTACCTTTGTTCCCTCATGCAGGCATTCTGCGCTGACCTTGTCGAGGTTCTCCGGCCGAACGCCCAGATCCTGTTGCGATTCCGAGATGGTCTGGACAACCGCGGCGTTTAGCTCATCCCTGGCCCCGCTGCGAGTGTCCTGCATCTTGCGCTTCGCGGTCTTCTCCAGCTGCACGCGAAGCTCGCGGTCTTTGATGGCCTCCACAACCCCGGTCACGTTTTCCTCGAAACGCTTCTGCATCTCATCAAACCGCTTTTCCAGCTCGGCAATGCGTTGCTTCTGGCGCTCCACCCAGTCCGTGCGAAGCTTGCGCCGTTCCTCGGCGAGGGCGCGTTGCTCCTCCTCCATTTGTTTCTGGAGGCGATCGATTTCGTCCCGGCTCCGGTGCAGATAGGCAATCAGGTCCGCGGCTTCCTGCGCTTCCGGCGTCAGAAGCGATCGGGCATGTGCAATGAGTGCCGCCGCCAATCCAAGCCGCTGGGCAATTGCAATGCCGCTTGACCCGCCGGGCACGCCTACCATCAGCCGGTAGGTTGGCTGAAGGTGCACCTCGTCGAATTCCACGGCGGCGTTCACGATGCCCGGAGTCTTCGAGGCGTAAGTTTTCAGCCGGTCGTGGTGCGTGGTCGCCAGCACGATGCAGCTCTTTTTGCGAAATTCTTCCAGCAGCGCGACTGCCAGCGCCGCGCCTTCCTCCGGTGCCGTTCCCGTACCCATTTCGTCCACGAGGACCAGCGAACGTGGCGTCGCCTCTTCCAGCATCAATTTCAAATTCAACATGTGCGCGGAAAACGTGGAAAGATCCGCGGCGATGGATTGCTCATCGCCGATATCGACGAGCACCCGGTCAAAGAGCGGCAGCACAGCACGCTGCGCAGCCACCGGGATGCCCGCCTGCGCCGACAGTGCAGCAACTCCCGTGGTTTTCAGGGCCACAGTCTTTCCGCCGGTGTTCGGACCGCTGATCACGAGCAACCGCTCTTCTCCGCCCAGCGCGAGCGACATCGGCACAATCGCGCGATTTTCTCGACGCAATTTATCCTCAAGGACGGGATGTCGCGCAGCCTCAAGGCGCAGTTCCATATGGTGGGCAAACTCCGGCAGGCATGCGTCGAAATCGCACGCAAACCGCCCCCGAGCGAAGATGCTGTCGAGTTCAGCGATGGTCTCCGCCGCAAGCTGCAAAGGTCCGGACATGGCGCGCAGCCGGTCCGTAAGTTCCTTGAGGATACGGAAGATTTCTGCGGCCTCGTCCTCGGCCAATTGCACCAGCAGGTTGTTTGTTTCGACCGTTTCAAAAGGCTCGACGAATACAGTCTGCCCGGTTCCGCTCGCTCCATGCACGACGCCGGGCACGTTTCTTCGATGTTCCGCGCGCACGGGAATGACGAAGCGATCGTTTCGTATTGTGACGTAATCCTCACCGCTTTCGGCCTGCCGCGAACGCAGGAACTGTCGCAGTGTTCTCTGGATCGATTCGCGTGTCTGCTGGATGCTTACGCGGATCCGCCGCAGGGCGCTGGAAGCATCGTCGCTGATTTCTCCTTTCGGCAAAATGCAACGCCGGATCGCTGCCTGCAGATCACGGAAGTCGGCGAGCGCCGCACAACGCGCGGCCAGCAAGGGAAATTTATCCGCCTCTTCGCGAAACTGCTGCTTTAGCCAGCCCACGGTCTCCAGAAGAGATCCCGCATCCAGGAATTCCTTCGCCTCGAGCACAGGTCCCGGCGCTTCTAAATGCCCCATCCAGAGTTGCGGATCGGCCAACGCGCCGAATCCCAGTTCCCGACTTAATCGCAGCCACTCGCGAGCTTCTCGGATCAACGCGAAAGCGCGCTCGAGCGATTCCCGGTTCACGCTGGCCTCAAGCAAGTCGATCGAGCGGCGTCCCGGCGCACACGTCGTCCGCAGCCGCAGTAGTTCGCGCAGCTTGTCGAACTCCAAAACGTCTTGTGCCGGACGGGACATCTGTTTTCTTTAGTCTTTCCTTTTTGTCCAGTGCGGTCTTCCTGGGCGCGGAATCGCTTTTCAGACTCCCAGGCGTTCCGCAATATAATCAACGCCCGCCTGGACCGAGGAAACGGTGTTGACCAGATTACCGTTCGCCTCGCCCCATATCCGGATGTCTGAAGACCGTCGCGGCCCCTGCTCCACTTCACGCACCCGGTCCAGAATTGGCTGCCAGAAATCGCCAATCACAGCGATCGGCTTTCCCGGAATGACGGATTTATTCAGCATCTCCCAGACCATCGCGAGTTCCGCCAGCGTGCCGGTTCCGCCCTTGCAGACCACGAATCCGTCCGCGAGCCGGATCAATTCGAACAATCGCTCATCCCAGGTCTTCATCCGTATTTCGTTGTCGACCCAGTTGTTCGCCTGCCGGTGAAAAAATTCCGCGGTGATCCCATACGTCGTTCCGCCTGCCTCCTTCGCCCCGCGCGAGACGCCTTCCATGACGCCGCCGTAGCCGCCGCTGCAAACTGCCAGTCCGCGTTGCGCCAGGTATCGGCCAAGTTCGCGCGCTTCTTCATACTCGGCATCCCCTTCCCGCGGCCGCGAACTTCCAAACACGGTAATGATCTTTTCCGAATTCACGCTTGTTATCGACTTTTCGTCGTTTCGTTGACTGCCATGTTTCATTGGCCTGCGTTTCTTGGCTCATCGAATTCTTCCACCATCGCTAGACACAGTCCATCCATGACGTCTTGCACCTCGTGGTTCTTTCCGCCCTGATTGTTGCTCAAGAAGGAGAAAATCAGATTCCTTCCCCCCGGCGTTTCCGCATAACCGGAAAGAGTCCGCACATGCGTCACCGACCCTGTTTTTGCCTGAATCCTTCCGACGAGCGGGGGGGCTTTCATTCGGTCGTTCAGAGTTCCATCTTCCCCCGCGACGGGCAGGGACGCCAGAAAAGCCGGAAACCAGGTTTGTTTCTTCGCATATTCGAGTAACGCCACAAACGCCCTCGGGGTCACCAGATCGTGACGCGACAATCCCGAGCCATCCGTCTGAATCACATCGCCATCCGGGATGCCCGTCTTGGTGTAAAAAGCCAGCGGAAATTTCAACAAGTCCTCGGGCGTCGCCCATCGCCCCTGTTGCCTGGCCGCGGTGCGCAACAGTAGTTCCGTGTGAAGGTTCTGACTGATCTTGTTCACCAGCTTCACCGAATCTTTCAGGGGAACGGACAGGTGCTCCGCAAGCACTGTTCGGGTCGCCTCCCTCGCATCAGGTTCGTGTATGGCTCGCAAAGTTCCGTCCAATTTGATGCCTCGGTCCTTCAATAATTGTGCGAGCAGATTTACACTCTGCAGGGCCGGCTCCTGAATGGCCAGCACTAACTTTCGAGGGTCACCTCTTGCGGGCATCACACCACTGACTACGACCGTGTTTCCGCCGGGGTCGCGTACCACCCGCAAATCCTGCTTTTCTCCCGTTCCAATGGTGGTCACTTCGTTGCGGACAGTGAAATCCTTCGTCTGGGGCTCCAATACCACGCTGACCGAATCACCGGGTTTCAGCCCGGGGAACAAGGTCAGTGTCACCGTATTGTCGTTCACCACGAGTGCGGAGATGGCTGCCCCGTATTCCCACACCATGTCGTCAATTTCCCAACCGTTCGGATAGCGTTCAGGAGGGAAATAGCTGTCGTCCCCCACAATATCGCCGGTGACCACTCTCACGCCACGCGCGGCAACCGCGTCTGCCATTTCGGCGAGCACCCGCTCGGGTGGTCCGTCAAACTCTTCCTTGTTTCCATAGGGAAACTTACGATTCGACAAGTTCGGGTCTCCGCGTCCCACGAGGATCAAGTCGCCTATCAGTCTTCCGTCCGGCGTCACTGTTCCATTGGTCTCAATCGTTGTCCGAAAGCGAAAGTCCGGCCCGAGCGAGTCCAGGGCCAAGGCGGTGGTCAACAGTTTCATGTTCGATGCCGGGAGGAAATAGTCGTCGGCGTTCCTTTCGAACAGAGTGGCGCCGGTTGTCCCATCTACCACCAGCAGCCCCCACTCACCTTTGTCCGCCGGCGGCGTCCGGAGGAGACTATCCACTCTGGCTGCAAACCGGGCCGTCTCTTCCCCGCTTTTTTCCTGAATACCCTTCTCTTGTGCGTGCGCGCATGTCGCCGCCAACAACGCGAAGGACAGCCAGTGGCTGGCGTATACCGTGTTTCCCTTGCGCGCCGCTCGAATTCGACTCTTGGCAAGTTCCATCGACTGAAAGTATAGTCGAAAGTGTATGGGCGCTTCCTCTTGCCCTAGCCAGGAGGGCAACTACCGGGCGCACCGCCCGAGCAGTCACGCCCCGCAACTTCCGCCCGCCATTTGGTTTTATTATAGATGTCGTGGGCTTTGCACCCAGAAGGTGGTTTCGAATGAAGAAGCTTTTCTCCTTTGCTATTTCCCTTTCGTTGCTCTGTCCGGCGCTGCTGGCCGACGACAAGAAGGAGAACTCGCGCCTGGAAAACTGCGGCACGGTGATCCAAGAGGTCATGGATATCCCCGACGATATCCCCCAGGATCTCATCGACAAGTCTTACTGCATCATCGTTTATCCATCGGTAGTCAAGGCTGCGTTCATTTTTGGCGCCAGCTATGGACGCGGCGCAATGACCTGCCGCAGCGGTGAACATTTCAATGGCCCCTGGAGCGCTCCGACAATGATGGCCCTTGAAGGGGGTAGCTTTGGCCTTCAGATCGGGGGGCAGGCTACGGATTTTGTACTGCTGGTGATGAATGCCCGTGGCGCAAACTCCATTCTCAGTTCGAAAGTGAAACTGGGCGCAGACGCCTCGGCAGCGGCCGGCCCCAAGGGGCGAAATGCCGAAGCCTCCACTGACGTCACGATGCGCGCAGAAATCCTTTCCTATTCGCGGGCTCGCGGCCTTTTCGCCGGGATCTCCCTGGCCGGTTCCACGGTTCGACCAGACAACTCCGCGAACGAAAAGCTCTACAAAAAGAGTGTCAGCGCGCAGGACATCGTGTTCAAAGGCGTTGTGCCAGTCCCCGCCTCGGCACAAAAGATGATCTCCTATCTGAACAAGAAGTCTCCAAAGAATCTGGCCTCGGGCAAGGAAATCTAGCCGCTAAGCTATTACTTTTGAATCAGTTAATTGGATGGCGGGTGATTGAGTGGTCGCTCGCTTTCTTTTTTGCTTGAACTGCAGCGATATATGACCTATAGTCATATCTGCCTACAGGTCATTTTTTGTGGCTGCCACCCACCAACCCGTGCCTTCCGGCCGCAGAGAGCGTCATTCAGCAGAGCGCCGCGAGCGTCTCTTCCGAGCCGCGCTGGACCTATTCGCCCGCAAAGGCTTTGAGGAAACCACCGTCGAAGACATCACCAATGCCGCCGATCTCGGCAAGGGAACTTTCTTCAACTATTTCCCCAGTAAAGAGCACATCCTCCTCGCGTTCGGCGAAATGCAACTCGCCAAGCTTCAAGCGGCGGTTGAAGAAGCCCGGGCGAAGGGCGAGTCCACTCGATCTTTCCTTCGTTCGCTCGGCCCACGCATGACGCAGGAGCCGATCCGCAATCCCTCCATTATTCGTCTTCTCTTGCAGGCTTTCCTCTCGAACTCGGAAGTGCGCTCCTCGATGTTGGCTCTGCAAGATCGCATGATTGCACTTCATACGGAGATCTTTCGGCACGGCCAGGAGGTCGGAGAGATTCGCAACGATCTTCCTCCGGTTGTCCTTGCACATGCTTTTCGTCAGGCAATATTCGGAACTCTGCTAATTTGGTCCCTTTACGGGGATTCCACGTTGCTCTCACGGATGGAATCAGCATTTGAAGTGATCTGGACCGGACTGGCGCCTCGGGTTCTTTCGTCTGAGGAAGCCGGGGCCGACTCGCCTCAGTAGGAGATGGCGGAGATGAAGCGCAAAGCGTTGGTGCCGATTGTGATTGTCGCGGCGCTGGTTGCACTATGGATTTATTCGTCCGGAGTGCTGAACCGTGACCACTCATTACGCGGGTCTGGCACCGTGGAGGCGCGGGATATTCGAGTCGGCTCGATTACCGGCGGCCGCATCGAAAAGGTTCTGGTCAGGGAAGGCGATTCCACGCAAGCCGGCCAAGTTCTGGTCACTTTCGATGATCGGGAACTCTCCGCTTCTCTCGCGGAGGCCCGCGCCGGAGCTGAAAAGGCCCGGCGGGGTTATCGGCCCGAGGAAATCGCCGAGGCACGTGCATCGGCCGAGGCAGCCCAGGCAGAGTATGAGCAGCGCCTGAATGGTTACCGCAAGGAGGACATTGCCGCTGCCCAAGCGGAACTGGATCGCGCCAAAGCCGATGAGGTTCGGGCACAGCTCGATTTCCAGCGTTACGACGCCCTGGCCAAGAAGGATCTCGTTTCCAAGCAGCAACGTGATACCGCGGAAGCCAACTGGAAGATGGCTGTGGCGCAGCAGTCCAATCTTCAACATAAGCTCGACGAACTGAACCGCGGCTATCGGCCGGAAGAAATCGCTGCCGCCAAAGCACGTTACCTGCAAACGAAAGCCACGCTGCAGAAATACGAACGTGGTTATCGCGTCGAGGACATCGCCAACGCCGACGCGACTCTCGCCTACCAGGAAGCGCGTTTCCGCGAGCGGCGCGTGCTTGCACCCGTGGATGCGTCCGTGGAAGTGCTCGACGTCCGACCCGGCGACTTGATCGCTCCGAACACGCCGATCGCCACCCTTTTGGAGCGCGACCAAATATACGTACGCATCTACATTCCGGAAACCGAGATTGGCCGCGTGCACTTGGGACAGAAAGCGCAGATCCGCGTGGATTCCTTTCCCAGTCAAGTCTTTGACGGCACCGTGGAACAGATCAACCAACAGGCGGAGTTCCTTCCCCGCAACGTGCAGACCATCGAGGAACGCGTTCATCAGGTGTTCGGAGTGAAGGTGCGCATTGATGATTCGACCCACCGGATCCGCGCCGGAATGGCCGCGGATGTCGTCCTTGCTCCGTGAGAAATGCCAATGAGTGATTCAAGCCATCAAGCGATCGCGGCCGAACACCTGGTGCGCCGTTTTGGCGATTTCACCGCCGTGAACGATGTGAGCTTTGCCGTGGGGAAGGGGGAAATATTCGGATTTCTGGGACCAAACGGCAGTGGAAAGACCACCGTCATCAAAATGCTCACCGGCCTCCTGCCGCTTTCCGGAGGGGATGCTTCGGTACTGGGAATCGATGTGCGCAAGGATCCAGAAACCGTGCGCGAAAATATCGGTTATATGTCGCAGAATTTCAGCCTGTATTCCGATCTGACCGTCACCGAAAACCTCACCTTTTACGGCCGGATCTACGGACTTTCCAACGATCGCCTCCGCAAACGCATGGACGCAATTATCGAGCTGAACGGTTTGGGTCCGTACCTGAATCGGCTCTCCGCCCAGCTTTCGGGGGGATGGAAGCAGCGCCTTGCTTTGGGCTGCGCCATGCTCCATGAACCGAATTTGATTTTCCTGGACGAGCCTACCGCTGGAATTGATCCGGTCGCCCGGCGCCAATTGTGGGACCTGCTATTCGAGCTGTCCGGCCATGGGATCACCTTTTTTGTGACCACGCACTATATGGATGAGGCCGAGCGCTGCAGTCACGTCGCCTACATCTATTTCGGGAAAATCATCGCCAATGGAACGCCGGAGACGCTTCGCGAACTTCCCGAAGTCCGCCCCGAAGGCACATATCGCGTGGAAATTACCACACCGGAAGTGACCCGAGCTCTCCGGCTCGCCCGCACGATCCCCGGTATCCGGAGCGCCACCATTTTCGGGCAGTCGATTCACGCCTTGATCAACGACGACCTCGACCTGGAGCAACTCCGTGAACAACTGCTGAAACTCGGCGTCGTGGTTGCGGAAATCCGCCCACTCGCGCCTTCACTCGAGGATGTGTTTGTGGAACTAACTTACCGCCACCAGGCGGGGCCTGAGGTCACCCGTGGTTAATCCTTTTCGCGGGTTCAGCGCCGTTTTCTACAAAGAAGCGTTGCACGTGCGTCGCGACTTCGGCACGCTCTTCTTCTCGCTGATCATTCCGCTGTTGCAGATGTTCCTGTTGGGTTTCGGGATTGACACCAACATACGCCAGATTAATACCGTGGTGTTCAACGCCGACGGCCGCCGCGAAAGCCGCGAACTTCTGGATCGTTTGCGCAATTCCGACACTTTCCACCTCGTCCGTTTTGTCGAAACCGATCATGATATGACTGACGCCATCGTTTCGGGAAAATGCCGGGTGGGTATCAAGATTCCCGTCGATTATTCTGACAGACTGATTCACGGAATGAGCGCGCAGGTGCTTGTGCTCATTGATGGCTCAGACTCCTCGGTCGCCGGCCAAGCCATCAACGTCACCACCGCGATCGGCCTCGACGAATCGCTCCGCCGTGTTCTTGCGGACAGTTCTGCGCCGTTCGCCGTGGATATGCGCCCGAAGATCCTGTTCAATCCGGACTCGCGCTCCCCCAACTTCTTTCTTCCCGGGCTAACGGCCATCCTGCTGCTCAACGTCACCACATTCCTGACCGCGTTCTCCGTTGTCCGCGAAAAGGAGCGCGGCACCCTGGAACAACTTTTCGTCACGCCAGTGCGACCCATGGGCCTGCTGCTGGGCAAACTACTTCCCTACCTGATCATCGGCTTTTTCGAATTGGGCATGATCCTGACGTTCATGCGCTTTGTCTTCAGCATTCCCATTCACGGGAACGTTTTGCTGCTCGCCCTCCTCTCACTGCCCTATATTTTCGTTTCCCTCTCACTGGGAATCCTGATTTCCAGCAAAGCCAATTCTCAGGCCGAGGCCATGCAGCTTGCCTTTCTGACCATTCTTCCCAGCATCTTTTTTTCAGGCTACATCTTTCCGCGGGAGACCATGCCGAAGTTTTTTTACATTCTCAGCTTCTTCGTTCCCGCCACCTATTTCATCGATATCACGCGCGGCATCATCCTGCGCGGCGCCGGGCTGCAGCACCTTTGGGTGGACGCGCTCGTGCTCTTTTTCTTTGGTTCGATCTTGCTGATCATCGCTGCGCGCCGCTTTCACAACAAGGTCATCATGGCGTGATATTCTGTCCTCCGCTTGCGGCCGTGCGACGGTGCCCGTATTTTGTTTTCCCCGAATGAGCGGGCGAGCGCTTCCGATTCTCTTTTGTGGATAATTTCAGGGGATTTCGTGTCCTGTTCAATCTGTCAAAAACGCAAGGCCGAGCGTTTCTGCCCGGCCAAAACGGAAACAATCTGCGCGGTCTGTTGCGGCACGGAACGCGAAGTCACGCTGGACTGCCCGATCGACTGCGGTTACCTCCTGGCCGCTCACCGCTATGAAGAACAACATCCCCGGCAACTTGCGGCGGATACTCCCTTACTGGACGTTCTTCTCGCGCCGGATGTGGTTCGCCTGCACCCGCAATTTCTCTCCGCGCTCGCTTTCGGGGTAGCTAAATCTTGTGCCAGCCAGCCCGCGACCAGCGATTCGGATGTTCTGGCCGCTCTACAAGCGTTAGCCGAAACTTACAGAACACTTGCCTCAGGCATTGTCTATGAACAGCCCCCAGCATCCTCGATCCAGCGCTTGCTCTACGATTCCCTTGCTACGTTCCTCAACGAGACGAAACAGAGTGCTTCGCAGAGTTCCCTCGAGTATCCCAAGGTTTCTCAAATTTTCCAGCTTCTCGTGTTCCTGTATCGTATGGGGCTGTTGCGCACGAACGGCCGCCCACGTTCAAGGCGTTTTATCGAGTTTCTTCGGGGGCAGTTTCCGGACGCGCTCGAACTGAAACGCGAGGAATCCCGCATCATTGTGCCCTAGGAATCGTGCGACCGAAGTCAGTTTGCCGCGATTTTCATCGCCGCCTGCGCACTGAAGACTCTGTACCGAGTAAACCGGCCGCGACACCAATCGAGTTCTTTCTTATGGCGGGCTTCTGTATAAATGGTTTGCGGGATACGACTCGCCGGTTCCCCCACTCGCTGGAGCCAGCCGTATGTCATTACCACCCGGTAGCCACGCCAGCCCCGGTAGCTTTTCACGTTCTGGGAAAGGTCAAGATTTTCGGACATGCGCACGATGTTTTCGTTCTCGTCCGTCCACACTTCGCCGTAGCATCCGACTCCGACTGTTTTGCCGTAGTTGAAAAATCCGAAGTCTTCGATGGCTCTAAATTGGCAAACGCCGTCTTCCGGGCTCGCGTAGTATTGAAAAATCCTTCTGCGCTCCCCTTTCACGAATGTGTCGGCCGCCCGACGAACCTTCAACCGGAGTTCCGTGCCGACCATGGTTGGAAGCCGCGACCACTCATCCGCGGGCGCAACCCACCCGTCGAGTTGGGGATAGGACGCTTCCGCATACTCCTTCTTCCCATCGGGATACTTGCGGAATTTTTGCCGCCCATCGATCACGCGAATTTCGTATTCTGCCCGTGTCTTTGGCGGCTTGCTCCCGCTGCCCCAGGCGAAGCTCTGCACCGCAATGTAGTTGCGCATACCATCGGCCAGAAGTTGCGCATTTAGCCGCAGTTGCAGAACTTCCTCTGGCTCCAGGGGCCTCTTTTCGAGCGTGTTGTTCGAGATCGGCCGGTACTCTGAATAGATGTCAGCGGAGTCCTGGGCCGTTCCCCCGATCGCTGGAAACAGTGTCGCCGCCATGGTGGGATCGACGTCAAAAACAAAATCAGCGAGGGCCTGGACCGGAACCGCCAGGGCAGTGCTTTTCCGGTCTATCCCGACAGCATTCAGAACTCCGACGATTCTGCCGTTCTTCGGATTCACAACGATTCCACCGCTCGCCCCCGGCCGAATACTTTTGTTTTTGGACGGTGAGTATTGGAAAGCGAGCAGACCATCCACGGTCTGGCCTTCAAAGCAACCAGGAAATCCCAGAAGCTTTCGAAGCGGGCTGATACCTTCCAACGGATATGCGTAGATGACGACTTCTTCGCCGGGTTCGAGGGCATTGAGATCGAAGCCCACACCATGATGCTCCGGCAGCGGTCGAGACAGCCTAAATATTGCCAGGTCGCGGCCCGGCGTGTACTTCAGCGTCCTTGCGGAAGAGATGTTGTTGACCGTCGCCCCTTCGTCCGTCGGACCAGTTCCAAGATACCGCGCTTCGATGCGAATCCCGCGGAGCTTATGCGGATGAGCCAGTGCTGCGACGTGGTAGTTCGTAACGATGAATCCGCAAGCCGGATCCAGACAAAACCCCGTGCCGAATAATCCTTCAATTTGAGGCCCGGTAAGCTTCCATTCGGTGATGGGCACTGCAGTTTGCCTGAAATCCCCTTCGTTGGATTCCGTCGAAGCCGCAGCCCCGGGCGCGGCGGGCGAAGAGTGTTCCTGAGAGATAGCTACCGAGCACCACCACAGACACGCAAAAACAAGCCCGAGATGCTTGCATAAAGGCATTGAGCAGAACCTCTGCTCCGGCGCTTTGCACGCACCTCTCCGAGTACGGGTATCTCAATCTATTAGAGTTAACTGAGACTTTAGATATCGAAACGGGAAACTTCCATACATTCCATTCTAAAATGGAATCCAGACGGTTGTGTCCCCACAGTCGTGCCATTCATCGACCGGCACGCGGCCTCATTGTCTGCAATTCGCCGCCGACGGCTGAGGCATCCCAGCCCAGCGCAAGCTGTGCTTGGGCAAAGGTGGGGCGATCCCCTTCCCAGGGTCGCGACGCGAATCCAAACTTCCGGCGAATCTGCAGCACGCGTTCGGAGACCTGTTGGCGATAGGTTTCAGGTGCGTACCCGTTTTTCGCGTACCACTCCCGGTACTGCTTCGCCAGCTTTGGAAACTTCGCCTCTACAAACGGCAAGAATTCTCGTGCTGAAGCAGGCATCAGAAAAAGCACGCCGGAAAAAAACCATTCCGCTCCGGCTTGTTTTGCCGCCGCAGCCACTCCCTCCAATTCGCCTTCGCCATCGGTAATTCCAGGAATCAGCGGCGAAGCGGAGACCCCGACGTGGAGTCCCCCGTCATGCAACTCCTTCACCGCCGCGAGCCGCAAATCCGGTCGTGGCGCACGTGGTTCCAGCAGTCGCGCCAATCGCGGTTTGAGCGTGGTGACGGTAACGTTGATGGATAATGCCGACTTGGCCGCAATCACCTTCAAAATGTCCAGATCCCGCACGATCTGATTAGACTTCGTAATGATCGAGACGCTCAACCCTTCACGTCTCGCCAACTCCTCAAGGCAGGCACGAGTCACGCCGTACTCCCGCTCCGCGGGTTGATAAGGGTCCGTCGCGGTCCCGATGGCAATATGCTCCGCCCTTGTGTATCCGGAGGCCTTCGAGGCATGGGAGTATTTGTTCACAACATCTCTGGCCAGCAGCGCGGCCGCATTCTGCTTTACAAAAATCTTCCGCTCAAACTCGCGGCCGTCGATCTCCATGTATTCATGTGTGTACCGCGCGTAGCAGTATTTGCAGGCAAATTCGCACCCGCGGTACGGATTGATCGTCCACTCAAACGGCACCCGCTCGGACTCGCAGCGATTCAGGATCGATTTCACAGGGAGGAAAAAATACTCCGGCTTCCCCGCCGATTTTCGCTTCGTCTCTGCTGCCGGCGCTTTTGCGGCGAGGCGAGCAATGCCCACCAGTGACGCAGGGGAAGTCTGCACTTGTGGCGGGGGGCAATCCGCCGTTGGGCGCTTGAGACTTACCTTGTGCCGGCCGACTTCGCCCGGGTCAAGGGCAGCGGCCTCTGGTTTTGGCTCAGCAGGGCAGAAGGGCAGGAGTGGTGTTGCGGGGCGTCGTGCGGGGCGACGCCGCACGGGGAAACGCGGCGCCGGTGGGGGAAGAACTGGGGACATAGCTCACCTCGAAGCGTGGTCATTGTTTCGCTTTTTCTTCGCCATGTCAAGCTCTTTCGCCTTTTATTCGCATACGGGGCTCCGGAGAATTTCTTTTGCCGCCCCGGCCCGTTCTGTTTAGATGGGGTCAATAAGAAGCAAGATACCTGGTTGGGCCAGCGGGTGCCGAACCGATTTCGATTTCGGCGTCGGTCGGTAGGTTCTTTCGACCTTAATCATCGTTCACAGCAGTCGTCACAGCTCTGTGAAGCAGCAGAGCTTTGCGGTTGCCTGTACGCGCGCCTGCCATGGAACCGCCTTCACTGGGGAAACCTTTGACGGATTCGATTCCCCAAGCCGCGAGTTGGCTTGGTAGAGTATCTGCGGGAGCTATCCGCATGCCAGCACTTGGCTGGAGTCTCGCCAGAGCGATTTCTCTAGAGGCCGCATTTCTTGGCGCAAGCTTGATAAACGCGCAAACGCCGCCGCAAAAGGTCACGCCCAAAACTCCCGCCACGCCCACAGTTCCTCAGACCGGTGAACAGATTCCCTCCCCGATATCGCGTCACTTCCCCATTCTGATTATCGCGCACGGGACGGAGTTCCATTGGTCGATGCGCCTCGGCATGAAAGGGCCAGAACGCCTGGACCGTGACGGCTACCCGCCCATTGTTCTGGACCCCGGCGCAGTTCTTCCCGGTGACTCCGACGACTCCTGGACTTATCCCGCCAAAGACGATGACGCCGGCGCCGATGTCACGGTGCATGTTTCGCGGGTGGCGTGTTCCGACGATATGTCCGGAACGAAGTACACTTTCACCGTGGTCGTGCAGCACGCGCAAATCGGGACACTCAATGGATGCGGACAAAGCGAACCGGAGAAATTTCCGGAGTTTCGCAAGAAGAATCAGCTGGATATTCCCGACGACACAGACGACAAGAATGCGGATAAGGGCAAAAATTCGGACAAGGACAAAGATAAAGACGATAAGGCCAAGAACCGAAGCAGTGTTCTCGATCCGATTACAAAATTCCACTCACCCGTGGATGTAGCGTATCTGGATGCTGCGGGAAGGGTAATTTTCGGCCGTGGCTCAGTCCGGAAGAATGTCGCACCGGCAGGCAGCGAACTCGCCGTTTCACACGACGGCAGGAAGCTTCTCTTCACGCGCTCGGCTTCTGGCAACCGGCCTGAACGATCCATTGTTCTGTACGATTCCGCGACCGGCACGTTGCGCGAACTGGTCGGCCCGAACGCCCACAGTGCGTTCTGGTCGTCCGACGATTCGCAAGTCGCCTTCCTCAAGTACGACGGCCAACAGTGGCAGGTGTGGACGCTTCCCACTGCCGACCCCAGCCAAGCCAAAATGCTTTCCCCACAACCGGTCGAGTCGCTGCACGGTTGGATTTCGCCCAACACAGTTCTCGTCAGCGACATGCAGAGCCTCTGGTGGCTCAGTGAAGACAAGCCGCCGCAAAGCATTGCCCTAAAGGATGTCTACGGAGACACGTTCCAGGTCATGTCCAGCGACACGATTCGCCCGAATCCGATCAATCCCGACCTGCTACTCGTTTCCGCATACTATCTGCATGCACCCGCCGGAGCGCCGGTGGATTCCGTCGGACTGAACTCCACTTTTTTTCTGTATGAACTGCGTTCCCACCGCCGTGTTGTTCTTGGTCCGCCCGATACGTTTGCCCGGGCCGCGGAATGGTCGCGCGACGGTCTGCAAATTTTCTTCACGCGTGTCGTTCCGGGCAGGAATGCCATCGGGACTTCCCGCATCTTCTGGGATGCCTCTGGCCTGCGCAACTATTCGGCCGGATCATATTTTGTTATCGGCAAATAGTTGATATGAGTCAGCTGGTACCGCGCCTTGCTGAATCAACTCTTAAGAGTGGACACTTTTGAGCCCTGTAGTTCTTATTCCCGGAAGTCCCTGGAAATCGTCCGGGGTCGCCTTGGCTGCACGGTCGTCGCTTGAAGTTCACTGGTGTCTGCAGAGGTGCCAGGAGAAGCTCGACCAAAAATGAAGACGGGTTGCTTGTCCTTGAGTCTAAGTAGAGGCTCTTCCAGGAAACGGCGAGAGAGGTACGCGAAAGAAACGGCGCCGACGGCGACAAATACTGCACGCATCCAGGCTTGCACCCATAGACTGAGGTGCAACCGATTCTCGAGATCGAGGCGCCGGAACAACCAGGCGTAAGCAGCAAAGAATAGAAGATGGTACAGGTACAGGCCGTAACTGATCTTTCCAAGAAAAGGAAACGGCGCCGGTGTCACGGCACGTTTCCAAGCAGAGGTACCCAGCAGCAGAAAAACACAAAGGAGCCCTGCAGAGGCCAAATTCCACGGAACTCCTTGAAGCGCTTCCCCGACCCGGGAGTGACGCGAAAGAATGGCCGGATACCCGGCCGCGGAGATCAGTACGGCAAGTGAGAATAGTACTGCTGCTAACCCCGCGACGTGCCTTCTTCCCCTGTTTGGAAACCTCAGTAACAAGGCGACAATGGCGCCTAATGCCAGGCCATCCGCATTGTTCCAAGTGTAATAGCCGTACTCCCCGATATTGGGCGTGTGCTCGGCACGAAGGTGGTAAAGAAAACGCGAAACCGGGCTGAGCACCAGCAGAGCTGACAAGAGCCAAAGCATCTGCTTCCTTGACAGATTCTTAACTCCCAGAGGCCAAAGGAAATAGAAATGCTCTTCGACTCCTAAGGACCAAAGAACTGTATAGGTAAGCGAAATCCCGAGCAGTCCGGAGAGGTTGGGGCAATACAGAGCGCTCATGAGCAAATAGCCGCGCGATGCCAGTCCGAAAATAGCAACAAGAACCAGCGTAAGATAGTACGGTGGCAGAATGCGAAGGGCTCGCCGATAGTAAAAACGTGCGTAATAATCGTCGCGGCGCGCGGATTCCAGCAGAATGCCTGTAATGAGGAAACCGGAAAGTACGAAGAACAGATTCACACCAAACTGCCCGGGGCCCATCAAGACCAAAAAATCCCTTTGCCAGGTGGAGTAGAGGCTCAGGTCCCGTGTCCAGTAAAATAAATGGTAGAGAACGACAGCGGCGATTGCGATGCCCCGAATTGTATCCAACTCGGGCATGCGCTCGCGCAAGACCGGAGCGAAGCTTGGGTCTTCCCGCTCGCCACGTGAAGGAACAGAGGGAGCATTTCCCATGCGATTCGGAGACAGGATAGCACGCATCTGTAGCGCGGCAGTTAGTCCGCGGTAATCGCCTCATGCGATCGGAGAACCCGCTCGTTAGCGGCCCCGATTACCACGCACTTCTCTTGGAGGCTACTGGCTCTTTCCAATCGAATGTTCCTGATAGGCCTTTCGGAGGACGAAAAAGGCCTTCTTCTTTTCACCTTTGTCCGAGACGACTCCCTTGCGATTAAAGTCGTCCTGAATGCCGGGCAAGAGGCGCATCGGCGAACGGAAATCCATCAGGACCCAGGGAGACATCCCGCGCAATTGCGGAATTTTCCGTAGCATGACGAACTGGTGCTCGTATAGATTCGCCTGGTATTCCTCGGTCCAGCGCTGATTCACGTCACCATGCAAACCGGCCTTGGCGCCTGCTCCGAATTCGCTCATGATCAGCGGCTTCTGGTAGCGGATGTCCCAAACGGTGTGATCCGCATCTTCGGGCTTGCGCTCGTACCAGCCGACATATTCGTTAGTCCCGAGCACATCCAGGACGTTACCAAGCGGGTCGTCTACCACTTTGGTGTTGCCCTCCGTGCGTACGAGCAACGCGGCGGTCACCAATCTGCTGGAATCCATCGCATGTGCCTCAAGTGCAAGACTCTTAAGAAATGTGGTGCGCGCGGCCGTCGCGGGCGTTTCGTTCGCGACAGACCAAAGAATGATGGAGGCCTTATCGCGATCGCGGCGAATCATCTCCGACAATTGCAGTTCCGCCTTGCGGAACACGGCAGGATCTTCGAAGTGGCACGCCCAGTACACCGGAATCTCCGACCAAACTAGAATTCCCATGCGATCGGCGAGGCGCGTCATGCGTTCGCTGTGCGGGTAGTGCGCCAGCCGGACAAAGTTAGCGCCGAGTTCGTGAGCCCAACCCAACAGCGTCTCGACATCCTGTTCCGTATAGGCGCGGCCAGTTCGGAAGGGAGCCTCCGCGTGTATGCTGACCCCTTGCAGAAAGATGGGTTCGCCGTTGAGCAGGATTTGCGTACCGCGCGTCTCGATGGACCGGAAGCCCATTTCATCTTCCAGCCGATCCTCCCCGGAAGAGATTGAGATCTTGTAAAGCTTCGGATGTTCAGGGGACCACATGTGCAATTTCGAGTCTGTCAAAGCCAGTTGAGCCTTGCCGCTGTCATCTGTTTTCGCCGTGACGTGGATGACGCGATCCTGTTCCGGCAACTCCAGGGCGACTTCGGTTCCGGCAGGTGCGTGGGCGACGTGAACCCAGCCTTCGATTTGGTCGCGAGTGCCCTTCTTCAGATGCAAGTCGAATTCATCTACAAATTGCTCGGGCACCTCGACCAAGTAAACGTCTCGCGTGATGCCGCCGTAATTCCACCAATCCGTCTTGAGGCCTGGAATGCCGTCGGCGGATCGAGTGTTATCCACAGCAATGACCGCGAAATTATCGCCATCGTGGAGAGCGGCGGTTGCCTCGCAGTCAAAGCTGGTGAAGCCACCCTCGTGTTCGCAGAGTTTTTCTCCGTTAATCCAGAGGTAGGAGCGGTAGTTCGCCGCGCCGACATGAAGGAACACGCGCTTTCCGGCCCGTGGGTGATAGCTGAAGTTCTTCTCGTACCAGATCAAGCCTTCGTAGTAGTAAAGCGAGTCGCGCTGGGTGTTCCAGTCTCCAGGGACTCGAAGGGTGGGAGATTTCGCGAAACTGTATTCGACAAGGTCGCCAGGGTCTTTGGCGACGCGATTGTGCTCGAAGCCGTCAGAGCGGGCCCTGCTCTGGAAATCCCGCAAGCCCGTGTCGTAGGGATCGGCGATGAAATGCCAGTCCCCATCGAGCGACATGCTGGGGCGCTGATCCACGGCGGCCAGGACGGTGCTGGCCGGAGAACCGTCCGATGCCCACACGGGGACTGCCCAAAGCAGGACTGCAGTAGTGAGTCCAAGGAGAAATCTTTTTGCCAATTCTGGATTGCACGGGTACTGCCAAATGGTTGCTCGCATGATTCCCCGGGACGAGAATACCATCCGAACAAAGATTCGGTGCAAACGATTCGGAACAAGCCGTGCATCGTGCCAGCCCCTTCTAACCAGCAGCTGTGTGGCGCGGTTCGCTGTGAGACTATAGGGCGTGAACCGATTGCAATTGCAATGTTTGAGTCCGAAAGATGCGCAACGCACTTCCTGCACTCTTTACAAACTCTTGCGCAATGGCATCCGGGGTTGGGCTCTCACGGGAGGTTTAGCCGTGGAGGTCCATTGCGCGAGTATGGGAAACCAAGCGGGCCCACGGCCCCTGAACGATTTGGACTTCATCGCCGAATCGTTTTCGTCCGTGCCCGAAAGTCTGGCCGACGAGTTCCTGTTCCGACATGTTCATCCCGATGATCCTCCCGGGAAAACCATGGTGCAGTTTGTGGATAGTGAGACTTCCCTTCGCGTTGATGTCTTCCGCGCCTATGGCGCGGAAATGCAGAGAGCCGTTCCTTTTCTTTTCGGGAACCAGACGATCAGCCTCGTGTGCATCGAGGATTTAACGGCGAGACTCGGACGGTTGGCTCTCGGTGTTGCCTCCGGCGGCCCTACTCCGTTGACCTACGCGCGTGACTTTCTTCGGCTGGCAAATTGTGTGGGCGACGCGAAGGTGGAACCGGTCTGGCCAGAGCACCGAAAGCCCGACCATCCTAAAACCTACGCGGAAGCCAGAAGCATGCTCGAAGAACTCATCGGGACTAGACAGGACTTGTTAACGACACGCAATTATTCGAAAGACATCGCCGCCATTTGCCCAAGATGCAAGCCTTGCTCGCGCCTACGATGCGCGGATCCGAAAGTCATACTGGAGATCCTCGGCTATTGTTAGAGAATTAAGTCAAGCCGTAACCCCACCGATGAAAGAGAGCGAATCCAGCGCCCGCCTACGGGTCGACACCCCGTTCAGCACTGTAGTGGGCCACAACGTGGATTACAGTTCCAGCCGCGGACAACTCCATGAATTCCGCCGTCCGTGTGCCCTTATGATTCGTGTAGCAAAGCACCACACTATTCACTCCCCAGAGAACTTCCTCAAGGTGAAAGTGGAGTTGCGGGAACGCCTCCAATCCTCGTTGAAAGTATGCTAGCAAGCTGGACTTTCCAGCCACTCTGCCGCCAACTGCACCAAGAAGTTGTGCGGCGACCGGCGAAATCAATTCGACGCCATCGTCGTAGTGAGCCATGATTCGGTCCAGATCATGCGCATTCCACGCCTCGGCCCAATCGTTGGCCAGACGCCAAGCAAATTCCTTTGTCACCGTGATCCTCCAAGGCAAGTATTCGAAATGTGACGCGCATTATACTTCGGCCGACCGAAGGCCGCGGGAAGCCTAGGGCGAAGTGGAACCAGTCGCGGGTGGGGGATAAACTGATAGGGTCGATGGAATGCTTCACTCCTCTTTCATGAAGTCATGATGGGCAATGCTGCATTCCCGCAAGGAATAAAGATGCGATTCAGTCGTCCGCGCAGTAACATAACGGTTCGATTGGCACCCGTCCCGGTGGCAAGACCCTAAATATGACGAAGCGATTTTCACCAAGACAGTTGGCGATCCTCGCGAGCTTGGTCGCCGTCCTATGCTACGTTGTGGCGAGACTCGGTGGGGCGTTGATTGTGCGGCCACAGCTCGTTTCGCCGCTTTGGCTGGGGAACGTAGCCTTGGTGGCAGTGTTGCTCCTGACACCGCAACGGATCTGGAAAGTGCTTCTGCCAGCGGGGCTTTGCGGTTTTCTGGCGTTCGACCTTCAAGCCGGTGAACCAATCCGTTCGGTCGGCTGGTTCCTTCTCTCCAACGCCGCCGAGGTGCTGACCGCCGCCTGGTTTCTTCATAAGTCGTTCAGTGGCGTTCCCCGATTGAATACCGTGACGGCCTTGGCCAGGTATTGGTGCTATGCCGTACTCCTCGCGCCGGTCGTCGGAGCCTGCTTCGGTGCCCTTTCGACGCATGGAAACTATTGGGCCAGCTGGAAGTTGGCCTTCTTTTCGGAGGCTCTGGGTTTCCTCATCTTTTTGCCGGCTCTTCTCGTCTGGGTGAGAGAGATTCAGTCTTGGAGTCGTAAAGCTCCGATGTACTACATCGAGAATGCGGCCCTCTTCCTTGGCTTGATTGTTTTGGGACACCTTGCGTTCTCAGCGCCCGGTGACAACAGCCATCCTGAATTGCTCTATTCTCTTGTGCCGCTGCTGCTCTGGTCTGCATTGCGGTTCGGGACAACTGGCGTCAGCAGTTCGATCGTTGCGGTCGCGTTTCTGTCCATTTGGGAAGCCGTGCATGGAAGAGGTCCTTTCACGGAAGTGGGCGCAGCCATCAACGTGTCGTCGCTTCAGCTTTTTTTGTTTGTCACTGCCGCACCGTTCATGACTCTTGCGGTTCTTGTGGAGGAGAGCCGGAATGCGGAACGGGTCGTGCGGCAACGGGACCTGGAATTGAACGAGGCCCAACGGCTTGCCCAGACAGGAAGCTGGCAATGGGATCCCGTTACGGACAGAGTCATCTGGTCCGCGGAGCTATATCGACTGGCGGGATATGATTCCCGTCTGCCGGCCCCTTCCTTCCAAAATCACAAGCGCTTTTTCACTCGAGAGAGTTGGGAACGTCTGAAACAAGGAGTGGAGAAAACACTCCATACGGGTGTGCCGTACGAATTGGACCTGGAGGCGCTCCGGTCGGATGGCACAAAGCTCTGGGTGACCACCCGCGGCGAAGCCGTGCTGGATGGAAGCGGGCATCCGATCTACCTCAGAGGGACCACCCAAAACATCACGGAACGAAAGCGCTCCGAGGAAGCCCTTGCAGCAATGAGCGGGCGCCTGATTACCGCGCAGGAGGAAGAGCGCACTCGGATCGCCCGGGAACTCCACGACGACCTGAACCAAAGAATGGCGGTAGTACAGATTGGGATCGAGGAATTCGCCGAAGGAAGCTCTGGGCTGTCGTTCGAGGCAAAACAGCGCCTGCACAACCTGGCGGAAATTATCTCGGATGTCTCCTCGGACCTTCACGGGCTGTCGCATCAGTTGCATCCGGCTACTTTGGAGATTCTGGGTCTCGTGACCTCCTTGAAGCGCGTGTGCACAGAATTCTCCGCTCAGCACAACCTAGATGTTCAGTTCGTGTATAAAGACATTCCGGAAGAGATTTCCAGCGACGTCACTCTCTGCCTGTTGCGGATCGTCCAGGAGGGATTGCGGAACATCGTTAAGCACAGCGGCGCAGCGACTGGGCAGATTGAACTGTTCGGATTCGGAGGCGAAATCCATCTTTGTATCTCCGATTCCGGATGCGGTTTCAATATGGAGTCTGCCAAGGATGCGCCCGGGTTGGGTCTCGTCAGCATGCGGGAACGATTGCGGCTGGTCGGAGGCCAACTCTCCATCGAATCGCAATCGACTTTTGGAACGCGAATTCGCGTCCGCATTCCGAAGAACGCGGTCAGCGGGCGCCTCGAAAGCGAGGCCTCCCGCATTTCCAGCGGACCCTCTGTCCGATAGTACTGGCGGCGTCGGAGTAATCCGCACCCGAAAAGTCCGATTCCTTTGACTTGCTAGCTCCCCACCGCGCCATCCGCGCGCTACACTCAGAGGGTTGGGGGAACCATGAAGCCTAGTTGCGAATTATTCAGCGAGCGATTCCGGACGGCCCCGAGTCTCCCGCTTCTTGGCGTGCTGTTGCTTGGTCTGGCGGTCGCATGGCCAGCAGAGCCACAGGAAGCGCCTGCGGCTCCCACGAAGGCTCAGCCGCAGAATCACAACGAGGTGCGAAAGGCGATCCAGTGGAAGCGATTCGACTATACGTGCGAGAACGGGGCGAAAGTGACTGTCTATTTGCACGATACGATGGCAAAGGTGCGCTATGAGGATCACGTGTACCTGATGAAACAAACGATGTCCGCAGACGGCAGCCGATATTCAGACGGCAAAACAGTTTGGTGGGGCAAAGGTGAGGGCGGCTTCCTGCAAGAAGACACTCCAGACGGCAGTGGGGAGATGATCCTAAAGGACTGCGTGCTCGAAAAACCGGTTGCGGCGGACACCGTTACGGGAACAATCACCTATCTGGTCCGCATGGCGCTGCCGACCCAGGCGACCGTTCAGGTGCAACTGCTGGGCATGGCTCGCTCGGATGCACTAGCGACGGTTATCGCCCAGGAGAAGTTTGCGCTGGGCACTAAGCAGGTGCCGATACCATTTACACTCAAATACAACCCGGCAAAGATCGAGTCCACACACAGCTATTCCGTCAGCGCGAAGGTGTTCCTTGGCAGCGAGGTCAAATTTGCCTCCGATCAAGTCTATCCGGTCTTGACGAAAGGAAATCCTTCAAACGTGGACTTGATCCTAAAGCCCGCGAAGCCCTAAGGAAGGAAGCGTTTCTGGCTACCACGCAACCCGGCTGTGCACTTACCACAAATGCTCGACCCTCCCTGCGGTAACCATCCCCATCCACTCGCTTAGTTGCACGTGGAACACGGGTGCCATCGACCGTGGCGGCCCCAGACCCCGGCCATAAGGCCAGTTAGCCGATACGCGGCGGGGAGGAAGCGTCTGGTGACCTTGACACCCCTGCCACCTATACTTCGGAAATGGCGTCCCCTAACAGTCCCCTCGCGCGCCAAGTCGGCATCCTTGTCTTCGAGGACGACGCGCGCAGCAACGCCGCGTTGCGGCAGATCCTGGATTCGGAGGGCTGGCGTGTGCGCGTGGTACCAGACGTGGCCCTTCTGCAGGCCGAGCTGAAGACCGGAGAATATTCGCTACTCATCGCCAACGTGGCTCTGGTAGCGGGAAATGTGGCCCTGTTTCAGGTCCTTAAGGAGCTTGCCTCGGTAAGCGTGGAAGACGGGGCGCGCCTGCGCGTACTGTTCGTCGTACCGGAATTGGGTGGGGGGCAGTTCGTAAGCCAGCTTGAAGAGGCCCGGCTGCCGTATGTGATGCGGCCGTTTCACCTGCACGATTTCCTCGAAAAAGTAAGCGACTTGCTCGTCGAGGTCCGGGCGATTGAAGGACCACTGCGCATGACTCGGCATGAGTTTGTAGCGGCGCGCAAGAAGAAGAAAGCCACCGGCCGAACCAATTCGATGTTTGCCTCGCGGGATTCCTATTCCTACAGCGAAGAGGAACTGGCCGAATACGAACGGCAAGAGACCGAAGCCTCCCGAACGAAGAAGACTCGGGCGCGGTCTAATCTGGGCGACCCCAGAGGATAGATATTCGAATCAAGTAAGTGGGGCCTGAAATAGACCTCCCCTCTGCATGACTTTTTCTTTCCACCAAGTCGTACCCGAATGCAGGGGGTCGTGCGTTTCGGGTATGGCTTTTCGGAGCTCCGGAATCCTATGAAAATTCGGCTGCAAGAATGTTTTGGAACAGCGTTCTAACCCCGAAACGTGCGCTCAGCGCACGTTCAGGAGGGTTTAATGAATCGCATGTTGATCAGTGTGTTTGGCCACAGCCTATTGGGGATTTCCGCGTTGGGGATGGCAGGGCTGGGGTTCTTGTGGTGGCCGCCGAGGGGACCGGCTCTGCCGGGCAAGCTGGATGAAGAGTGGAGACTTCTGAAACCGGTGGCGTATGAAAACCTGACGATATTTCCCGTGGTCTCCTCCTCAGGGCAGGACACGAGCGCGTTTCTGACGCTCGAGGACGGGCTGGCCAGCGGTGAGGTAACCGTGCGAGAACAAGGAGCCGAGGCCTTGTACCGGACTCGGAACGGGTCGCGGCCAGTGTCGGAGAGCTACAGGGGTCCGTCCGTCAATCAACTGGTACTGGTCAACAGGAGCAAGCGGGCGCTTTTGCTGCTGGCAGGCGAACTGGTAAGCGGGGGAAAGCAGGACCGCGTGATTGCAAAAGACCGGATCGTGGCGCCTTTGGCGGAGCCGTTGCCGCTGGACGTGTTCTGCGTGGAGCACGGTCGCTGGTCGGCCGGCTCCCAATTTGTGGACGCAAAAACGATTGTGCACCCGAGCGTCCGTGAGCAGGCGGCGGTCACGCAGAAGCAAAGCGAGGTTTGGGACGCGGTCACGATGGGCTCGACGGCCTCGCTGTCGCCGGCTGCACCCCCGCCCCGAGTGGCAAGCTCGGAACTCGCGGCAACGATTCATAGTGAAGCGCCGACGCAATCTTACAGGAAAATCTATGAATCACGGCGCGTGGGGAGTTCCGTGGAGAATCTCGTGAGCGAAATTCAACGCCGGTTCCACGCGGAGACGACTGAGCTGAAGGGAGCGCGAGTGGTGGGGGTTGTGGTGGCCTACGGAGGCGAAGTTGCCTGGAGCGACATTTTTGCCTCGGATGCGTTATTCGAAAGTTATTGGAACAAGCTTCTGCGGAGTTACGCGGTGGAGGCGGTGGCGCGGCCGAATGTGCGAGAAAAAGTGTCGCTTGAGGATGCGCAGGTATTCTTGCGCAGGCTGAATGGGCGGGAACGGACCGAGTTGGATCCGGGAGTATACCAGTGGAGCGAGATTCAGCAGGACGGATTGTCACAGATTGAGCTGGATGCCTTACAGCCGAAGGTGAAGGCCCTGCACAAGCTTATGTTGCGAAAGACGAATTGAGGATCGAGTCTCTGACTGCCGCAAATTCAGGGAGTCCAGATGGACGAGGCGTCGAGCAACTTTTTCACCTGGCTCTGATCGCGGCTGGCAGCGAGCAACTGGGTGACATCGGCGCTCCAGGCAGGATGCCGGAGCGCCGGCGCGATCTCAACGAGCGGAACGAGCACGAACTTGCGATCGAGCATGCGCGGATGCGGGATTTGCAAATCGGGTGTCTCGACGCTACTCATCCCATAGAGAAGAATATCGAGATCAATCAGGCGCGGGCCTTTGACGAAAGCTTTGCGGCTTCCCATCCGCGTTTCGATCCCGCGAACCGTGCGCAGAAGTTCCAGGGGGCGAAGTTCGGTTTCCGCTTCAAGGACGATGTTGAAAAACCAGTCCTGGTCGAGATAATCGACCGGTTCGGTTTCGTAAACGCTGGAAACACGCCGCACGTTTGCGCTGACATCAGAAATGTACCGAAGCGCGCTTCGAAGATTTTCTTCGCGCTCTCCGAGATTCGTGCCCAGGGCGAGGTAAACAGTAGTCATGGCATTATCCCTGGCGGCAGCGGAAACCGTAAAAGAGATTATCGCACTCCAGAGCGGCGGCGGAGCAGGCTAAGCATCGAATGGGCCTCCGGCAATTTGAGAAGTGACGTAATGCCAAAAAAGAGAAGGCTGTAGAAGGAGAGAACCACGGCAGCTGTGGGAATCGGCCCGTGGTGGCCGAGGGCGATCAGCACGCCCCTAGAGACAGCGGCGCCTGATAAAGCTGCAAGCCAGACTTTTGCCAGAAAAACGCCGGGTACCCCGACCTGGCCGAGGCGGCGGCGCATGCCACGTTGCAGCAGCAGGAACTCGACCCAGGAAGCAATCCCCGCGGAAATCGTAAGTCCCGCCACGCCCCAGCGTTGTTCTATTCCAAGGTATCGCGGCAGTGGCAACGCGGCCAGATATCCAAGTAAGGTAGTCAGGAAAACACGGACGACGGCATAGCGTAACGGCGTCCGCGTGTCGCGCAACGCGTAGTATCCGGAGGAGTAAAGGCGCCCGAGCGTCGATGCCAGAATGCCGACCGTGGAACCGGCAAGAATCCCCCAGACGTAAATCACGTCCCCGTGCAAGAAGCGGCCTGACTGGTAGATGGCGGCAACGATCACATCCCCGAGCACGAGAAATCCCATTGCGGAAGGCACCACAAGAAACGTGATTTGGCGAAGCCCGCTGTTCAGGCGCGAGCGGAGAATCTTGGCGACATCCTCGGCGGCGCCGATGGCTCCGCTCATGACGGGGAGCTCCGCCGCGGAAACGGACATGCCGAACAAGCTGACGGGCAACGTGTACAGCGTTTGCGCGTAGGCTAGCGCCGCAACCGCCCCGGTCGGCAGCCAGCTGGCAAGAAAGGCATCAATATATGCGCTGATCTGAACGACGCCGCGGCTCACGAAAACCGGGAAAAAATTGTGAATCACCTCACGGACATGCTCGGCTTGATGGGCCAGGGTTAATCTTAGTCCACCGAGGAGTCTGAGGACCATCGGAAGCTGTACGAGGACCTGCAGGGCACTGCCAACAACCGAAGCCCACGCCGTGATCACGACGAGCGAATTCTGTGCCCGGCCGGTCCCGAAACGAATCATTCCGGCAATCATGGCAATATTCCAGAGAACCGGAGCCGTATAAGAGAGAAAGAACTTATGATGGCTGTTTAGTACGCCCAGGCACCAGGCCGAAGCCACCAGTAAACCGGCGCCGGGAAACAAGATGCGCACTACTAGAACGGTGAGTTCGCGTTTCTGCCCCTGGAAGCCTGGGGCGATGGCGTCAATAAGCCACGGTGCAGCGAGTACCCCGAGAAGCACCAGTAGCGTGGTGCTAAGGCAAAGCAGGGCGGCAATGGCGCCAGCGGTTTTGCGAGCTTCTTCCTTGTCGCCCTTCGCCAAAAGTTGGGCATACACTGGGATGAAAGAGGCGGAGAGAACACCCTCACCAAAGAGATTCTGCAGGAAATTGGGGATGCGGAAGGCGGCCTTAAACACGTCGGCGGCATCGGAATTGCCGAAATAGTGGGCAAAGACGCGCTCCCGGATCAAGCCGGCCACGCGGCTGAGGAAGATTCCGGCTGCCACCAGAAAGGCAAATTGCTTGGAGTTCGTAGGTGCGGCTGGCGTGGCGGCGGAAGGGGTCACAAGGATGTCCGGGGACAGCGTTTAGGCCTGTTGGGCACACGAAACTCCCGTAGTTCGAAGATACCGCAGCGGGAGCGAACTATGCGCAGGATTTCAAATCGTGTGCTGTGAAATTACTGAATGCGGGGAACCGCGGTCACTTCTTGCCGATGACCTTGTCACGCTTGAGCTGTTTGATCAGCGATTTGGCGTAGTCTTTGCCGAGTTTCTCGAAATCCTTGGAATATACCGTATCGGTTTCGCCGCTCCACACAAGCTTCTCGTCCTTCACATTGTAAAAGTTGACTTCCACACGGACGACGATGTTTTCCTGGGTGGACCAGCTCGTGGCGTAAAACTGGCCATAGGCCGTATTCCAGTAGGGCCAAAACGTGTAGTAACCCGGAGGAGGGACCCAGATGCCGCCGGTGACGACTTGCTCGGTCTCTTTTCGAGCGTCTTTAGGCCGGACGACGATTACGCCATCCAAAACACTTTCCTTGATGCGCTGCCGAAGCTCTCCTTCCTGCATTTCATTTCGCGGTGGAAGGACCATGTAGCTCTGCACGGCCTGAACGCCGTTTTTCTCAAGTTGCTTCTTCATCTCGTCTTCGAAGCTCTCCCGGACGAGATAGTTTTCCATGATCGTGGCGACCATGACCTTCGTGAACTTGGGCATGGGCACGCCGGTAAGCACCCAGCGATGGACGAGGTCGGTGCCGGCAAATGAAGGAATGGCAAAGAAAACGACCAATCCGAGAACAATGCAACGCTTTGTGCGCAACTGGACTCCTCGGGCGGAAACGTCGAATCGAATTGGCGGCATGGTATCACGGATTGCCTGGGACAAAACTAAACATACGAGGCCCGCCGGATACCGCGGTATCTCTCGCGCGAGCCGCGTTCAGCCACTTCGGGCGAGCAAACCGTCGAGAGAAAGTGCTCCGGCACCGCGAACCATGATCAGGACGGCAAGCGCAATGGCCAGGAGATGAAATTCGAATCCTTCACCCTTTTGCGTGCCATACCAATTCATGAAAAACCCGTTGTGGATGTGAACCGTGGCAATCGCGCCGATCATCAACGCGATGATTCCCAGCCCGCCGAGCCGCGACAATAAGCCGAAAATCATGCTGAGGCCACCAAAGAACTCCACAAAGATCACGAAATACGCAAGCCCAACGGAAATGCCCATCCTCGTGAAAGCGCCGACGGTGCCGGAGAAACCGTATCCCCCAAACCATCCAAGCAGCTTTTGAGATCCGTGAGCAAAGAACACGATACCCAGAATGATGCGCGCGAACGCCAGGGCATAGTCACTTCGGGTTTGCATCAGTTTTTGAATCATACGGTTTCCTCCCAGGTGAGCTTTCGTTGGATGCGCGAATGGGGATTCGAGGATAAAAGATGATACTGGAATTGAGCCAACTAGAACAGTCTTGGCTGCCGCCGCGGCAGCTCCCGGCCGAAATACTGGTAGGCGCGGGGGGTAGCCACCCGGCCGCGTGGTGTGCGATCGAGCATTCCGATCTGCATGAGGTACGGCTCGTACATCTCTTCGATGGCGTCCTCTTCTTCGCTGAGGGCGGCGGCCAGCGTGCCGAGCCCAACCGGTCCACCCGCGTACTTATCGAGCAGCGCAATCATCAGGTTGCGGTCGACTTCGTCCAGGCCGTGTTCGTCCACCCCCAGCATGCGTAGGGAATCCTGCGCGACTTCGCGCGTAATCAGACCCTCGGCGCGAACTTCCGCAAAGTCCCGCGCGCGGCGCAGCAGACGATTCGCGATGCGCGGCGTGCCACGGCAGCGGCGGGCGATCTCTTCCGCGCCGCCCTCTTCCATCCGGATATTTAGAATCTTGGCCGAGCGATGGAGGATCACCAACAGGTCTTCTGGCTCGTAAAAATCGAGGCGATGGACAATGCCGAACCGCGAACGCAGCGGCGCGGTGATCAGCCCCGCGCGCGTGGTCGCTCCGATCAGCGTGAACTGATTGAGATGGAAGGGATGGATGCGCGCTCCTGGTCCCTGCCCGATGATCAGGTCCACCCGGAAATCCTCCATCGCCGGATAGAGAACTTCTTCGACGGCCGCCTGCAGCCGATGAATTTCATCCAGGAAGAAGACTTCCCGTTTCTCAAGCGAAGTGAGAATCGCCGTGAGGTCCCCCTTGCGTTCCAGGAGCGGGCCGGCGCTGGTTTTGATAGAGACGTTGAGCTCATTCGCGACGATCTGCGCGAGGGTGGTTTTTCCCAAGCCAGGTGGGCCGTAGAGCAGAACATGATCGAGGGCCTCACCCCTGGTGCGGGCGGCCTCGATGGCGATGGCAATGTTTTCTTTGACGCGCCTCTGGCCGATGTACTCATCGAGCGTCTTCGGGCGGACGCTGGCATCGAGCCGCGCGTCGTCCTCCCAGGCAGTGCCGGAGACGATGCGTTCGGGGCGATCAGTGGCTCTCTTGGTGGTCGCGTTGGCCATCAAACGACAAGGATAGCAGCAAACGGATAACAGTACACAAAGAACGGGCAAGGGAATCAGAACATGCAGTTTTGATTCTGCCGCACCGGACGCCGGGATACTCTTATCCGCTCGCGTTCTTCAATTCGGGCGTCCCGCCGACCGCCCCACGTCAACCATCCGCGGCACGCGGTGCGTTGATGGCCCCTAGCGTCACCCGCAGCAATTTTTCGAAGCTCGCAGTGCCGGCTTCGCGCCTGGCTTTTGCAAGGGCGGCTTCGGCGGTGCGTTCGTCATAGCCGAGATTCAACAGAGCAGATTTCACGTCGGCTTCAATTCCGGCGGGCGACGAAGGTGCAACTTTATCGGCTTCCACGGCTACAGACTCCAGCTTGTCCTTCAACTCTACAACCATGCGCTCTGCAGTCTTGCGGCCCACTCCCGGTATTTTTGTGAGCCGCGCAAGATCGCCGCCGCGAATCGCAGGAATTAGCTCGTCCACATTCATACCGGAGAGAATCTTCAGAGCCAAAGTAGGCCCTACACCGGACGCGCCCAAAAGCAGTTCAAACAGATGCTTTTCCCGGGCGGAAAGAAAACCATAGAGGGCCAGGGCGTCTTCCCGGACGTGCGTGTAGATGAGAAGGGTGACTTCGGTGTGCAGATCGCCGAGCGCGGCAAATGTGGAGAGTGGGACGGCCACCAGATAGCCGACGCCACCGACATCGAGGATTACCTGGTTGGGACGCTTCTCGAGGAGCCGGCCGCGGAGGAGTCCGATCATCAGCAGCAAATATTGCCGGGGATTCCAGCCAGTGTCAACGAAGGTTGAAGCACCCTCCCTAGGGTTGCCGATCACAAAGAAGCGTGACCCAAATCACGGAGGGGGAGACAGCAGACAAGCAATCATGTACATGCAAGCAATAATCATTTGCATCTAGGTGGTCCATGCTTCCCAAGCTCAGTTCTTTCCTCGCCCTGTTTGTAGCGCTCTCTAACCTTCCGGCCTACGCGCAAGACGGGTTATCGAGTTCCCAAAGAAGCCAGGGGCCCCCTCCGATCCAGGACAATAGCTTCCTCATCGAAGAGGCCTACAATCAGGAAGATGGCGTTATTCAGCACATCAGCACGTTTCAGAAAGTCACGAATACCGGCCAGTGGGCCTACACCCAAACCGACGAGTGGCCACTTCGGTCCCTCAAACATCAGCTCAGTCTGACGCTGTCCGGAACACACTCGGCAGATTTTGCAGGATCAGGCGCAGGTTGGGGAGACACAACTTTGAATTACCGCTATCAGTTGGTCGGAAGTGGTGAGACCAAGCTGGCCGTTGCGCCACGCGTGAGCTTGTTACTGCCGTCGGGCAATCCGCTGCTAGGACGTGGATATGGCGGCCTCGGCTTGCAGACGAATTTGCCCATAAGCATCCAGCATTCGAAACACTGGGTGACGCACTGGAACGCCGGAGCCACCTGGGTGCCGAGAGCCAGCAACGAATACGATCAGTCGGCGAGCGCTGCCGCCGTGAACCTTGGGCAATCTACCGTCTGGCTGGCGACGCCCAGAGTAAATTTTCTGGTAGAAACCCTCTGGACAACAGCACAGCAAGTCGTCGGGCCGGGTCGCACGGCCTGGTCGCAGGATTTGTACCTCAGCCCGGGAATCCGGTGGGCTTACAACTTCCGGAGTGGCTTGCAGATTGTGCCGGGAATTGGAGTGCCGCTCGGCCTCGGTCCATGCGCCGGGGAAAAAGGAATTTTTCTGTACCTCAGTTTCGAGCATCCCTTTGCGCTGTCGCACTCCCGGGGAGCGCCGGTCGTTAAGGAGATGTAAAGCTCACGAAACGGAAGCGCGCCTCCACCAGTGGGGATAGTTCGAGAATGCGGGGTAGCAAGCGGGTACAACGATTCTTCAGCCCGCAAACTCGCGTGCCGAAGGTGGATTGGCCACCGGAGAAAAGGCAGGCTACTTGGCGTGATGCGGAGTAACTTTATTGAGTAGATGGATCAGCGGCTGAGCTGCCTTGGGAATACTGACCTTTCCACCCAGAACAATTTCCTTCGCGGTCAGATCCTTTCCATACAGCGATTTGTTTGCTCCATCGTCGGACCGCATGGTGGAACCCTCCAGCGATACCCCGGCAAAGGCGCCGCGAGCGCGAGAATAAGACAGGATTTCGGCTTTCATCACCGCATCCGTTTCGGCGGAAGCGCTGCGTCCCACTGGACCTGCAGCGGCGGAAGCGTCCGCACCGAGTTTCACTTTACTGGTCAACACGGAGGTTGCGCCGGAATCGTTCATGACCAGCAGCACAAAGTCCGTGGCCTCTCCGCCAATTTGAAACCCGAAGCTGCCGCCCTCCAAGGCGAACATCGCGGGGGCGCTCCACGGTCCGTTGTGATTGGCGCCGGTACGGCAGGTGATGACGCCACGGCCGTAACTGCCACCAACAATGAAGGCAGCCTTCAGCACCGACGGGTAGATGAGGACGCATTCGGATTTATCGAGAAGGTCTTGGGGAATGCCTTGATCGGGGGTAGCTAGGATCTCCTTCATGACCGAGTATGCGTTCTTAAGCCGGTCATCCACCTTATCCTGGGCAGACACATTGACCGCGGAGAAAAACAACATGACGACTAGTATGCGGAATTTCATGGAGGCATCCTTTGTCCGAAAGGAATTTGGCCGGTTACCGGAACCTGCTGGAAACGCGAGCTTCGGCGAGGGCGCTCGCAGGCAGGCTTGATACAGCGAATCTCATCGAATCCACTTACAGAATAGCCTCGGGCGATCGAAAGTGACAACCGTTAGTTTTTCGAAGGCCGTAGACGAAGATCAAGTTGCCGATCGAGACTTGAGAAAGGTTACGACTTCCGGATGGTTCCGCTCCGTCGCCAAGGCGGTTGCCGATTTGCCGTCGCTTGTGGCAGCGGTTAGATCGGCTCCGGCGGAGACGAGCAACTTTACAATTTCCAGGTGGCCGTTTGCTGCGGCAGTAAGGAGCGGTGAATAGCCCGCAGCATAGCGGTAGTTGGGATCTGCGCCATTCTGCAGAAGCCAATCCACGATGGCGAGGTGTCCGCTGGCAACCGCGCCTGTAAGAGCGGTGTAGCCGGTTCCATTGGATGAAACCGCGTTGATGTCTGCGCCGCGCGACGCCAGAAACTGCACGACCTTCAAATGCCCGAAAACAGCGGCTAGTGCAACCACCGGAAAGCCATCCGGTGAGAATGCGCAAGCTCCCGAAGGTGAGCTCGCAAGGAGTTCTTGAAGGCCGGCAAGATCACCGGCAGCTGCAGCATCATGAAGTTGGAGTTCGGCACCCCGCGCTAGAAGCAGATCCCGGATTTCACAACGCCCTGAATATACAGCGAATAGAACCGCCGAAACACCGGAAGCATTTCGCGCGGACGCTAGCGCAGGATCGCGTTCCAATCCCGCCACAACGCGGGCCAGATCTCCGGCGCGAATGTAGTCAAAAAAAGTCTCGACTTCGTTCATGATCGGGGCTCAAGGATAGCGCAGCTCGAAATCCGTAACCGCCAGGAGCGCAGGCCATTGACCCACGGAATGAGCCGACGCTCCCGGGAAAAACCAAGCGCTTAGCGGGCAGTGACGGATTTTTGCGGTGGCTGATAGTGTCCGGGGACGGCGCGTGTGGCGATGGCAATTCGGTTCCAAGCATTGATGACCGAGATCGCATAGACGAGGTCCAGAATCTCCTGCTCCGAATAATGCTTTTGCAGTTCGGCGTACTCCTCGTCCGGTGCATGCGTGGAAGAAATGAGTGTAACCGCCTCGGTCCAGGCCAGTGCCGCACGTTCGCGATCAGTGTAATAGGGGGATTCACGCCAGGCATCGAGTCCGTAGAGCCGTTGTTCGGATTCGCCCCCCGCGCGCGCATCCTTCCAATGCATGTCAATACAGAAAGCGCAGCCATTGATCTGCGAAGCGCGTAACTTGATCAAGTGCATAAAATTATGGTCGAGTGAGCAGTGGGCGAGATAGGACTCCAGTCCATACATGGCCTTCATAGCCTCGGGGGCGAATTTACGATAGTCGATTCGTGGCGGCATCATTATTCTCCTTGTAGAGTTCGATGCAGCGTGGTGAGGATTCGATTAGGAGAACTGCGTAAGAAAACGAAGTGGTCTTCAGCGGTGGGCGCGGTCCTTGCGCACAGCTTCATCCACGAGAGCGTCCAGTTCGGAACGCGTCAACGTCACTTCGCCGGTTTCATTCTCCCCGTCGTCACAAGTGAGCGGAAGTTCTGCGCCTCCGCCGGGCGGTGGTGTCACATGATACCGGGTCCGAGCGGCCATCAGCTTGGCCACTTCGCGGGTTGAGAGCAGTTGCGGTTCCCCTACGATCCTGGCAGTTAAAGCTATCTTCGCAAAGTGTTCAAGGGTTTCCATTCGGAAGAATGCCGTCCGCAGGTCGGGACCGCAGGTGACAGCGCCATGGTTAGCGAGCAAGAGCGCATCGTAGTGAGGTGCATAGGGCTCGAGCACGGCGCCCAATTCCGGTGTTCCCGGCGTCGCATAGCGCACCAGAGGGATCTTTCCGAGACTCACGACGACTTCAGGTAGCAGTGCCTGGTCCAGGCCCAGACCCGCGGCGGCAAAACCTGTTGCAGTGGAGGGATGGCCGTGGCACACCGCTTGCACATCTGGCCGCATCCGGTAAAAGAGCAGGTGCATTCCAGCTTCGGAGGAAATCTTCCGATCCCCCTGCAGATGCCGCCCGTCCATGTCCATGATCACCAAATCTTCCGGCGACATCATACCCTTGTTCATGCAGGTGGGTGTTGTCAGGATGCGGTTGGCGTCCAGACGGATCGAAAGATTGCCTTCCAGCGCAACAATATGCCCGCGCTCGTACATCCAGCGCCCCACAAGGCAAATTTCGCGACGATAGTGTTCCTCGAGCTTCGCGGTGACTTCGGGCGACGAGTCCGTGGGCACGGCTCGGGCTCCTTCCTCGGTCGAATCTTTTGTTCAAACCGAAAATAATTTTCGAATAAGGCGACGCTTCTGGCAGAGAGAGTACGCCCCTGAGCCTGGAAAGCCAAGTGTAAATTACGCGTAAATGCCGCGCAGCTTGAGCGCTGTGGCTACACGGTCAATGGCCAACATGTACGCCGCAATCCGGTTGTTCACGCGATGGATTTCCGCGTATCGCACGACCTCGTCGAAGGAGCGTTCCATCACGTCCAGCAGCCGCTCATTGACCTCGCTCTCCCGCCAAAAAAATCCCTGCCGGTCCTGCACCCATTCAAAGTAGCTGACCGTGACGCCCCCGGCGTTGCCGAGAATGTCCGGGACGGTGAAAACCCCCTTGGCATCAATGATCGCGTCGGCCTGCCAAGTTGTGGGGCCGTTGGCACCTTCGCAGAGGATCTTGCACTGCACCTGGTGGGCGTTCTGCTCCGTAATCTGGTTTTCGATCGCTGCGGGAATCAGCACGTCGCAAGGCTGGAAGAGGATGTCGCGCGAACTCATTTTCGTTCCCCCGCTGGGGAATTCCTGCAACGGCTTTTTGTTCGTGTATACCCATTCGATGACTTTGGGCACGTCGAACCCGTTTTCGTTGTAGAGCCCCCCGCCGATGTCAGCAAGCCCAATGATCCGGTAGCCCGCTTTTTGCATGAGTTCTGCGGCAAGCGAACCGACGTTCCCAAATCCCTGAATGATGACCCGCGTGTCTTCCTTATTCATCCCCAGCTTTGCGAGAGCTTTATCCACGCAGATCATTACCCCGCGCCCCGTGGCTTCCCGGCGACCTCGGGAACCGCCGAGCTCAATGGGCTTCCCAGTGACGACCGCCGTCGTGGCCTGCCGGGCGTGCATCGCGTAGGTGTCCATCACCCAGGCCATGGTTTGATCGTTGGTGCCTACGTCCGGGGCCGGAACATCGCGCTCGGGACCCAGCCAATCGGATAACTCCGCCGTGTAACGCCGCGTCAGGCGCTCAAGTTCGCCGCGCGACATCTTGCGCGGGTCGCAGATGATCCCCCCCTTGGCGCCGCCAAACGGAATGTCCACCACTGCGCACTTCCAGGTCATCCAGGCCGAAAGGGCGCGCACTTCATCCAGGCTGACGTCCGGCGCAAAGCGAATGCCGCCCTTTCCGGGACCGCGAACCGTGGAATGCAGCACCCGATAGCCCGTGAAGACTTCCAGTTGGCCGTTGTCCATCCCAACAGGGATGTACAGCGTGATTTCTTTATCCGGATATTTCAGATAGCGATAGACGCCCTGTTCCAGGCCCAGCTTGTTGGCGGCGACTTCAAAGCGTGCCTCGGCGTTCTGATAAACATTCATTTCCTCCGGCGCAGGGGTAAGCGGCATGCAAAAATCTCCTTTGCCAAGACAGCTCCGGGAGCGGCCGGCTGTGCAGCAATGTTCGCCTGGTTGAACCGCGCAGGCGTGAAAAGTGGGGCCAAACAGGAGGTCACAGGCGAGCTACCCAGCCGCCGGACCTGAATATGGCCGGGTTTGCAGTATACGTAGAGGACCGGTAGTCCGCAAGGTTGGGAACCACCTGATTGCGAATCACCAGCGGAACCCGCCAACGCTGCGTTAGTAGAAATGTGACGTTGACGGCGGACACCAGTCTCACTACGATTTGCGATTGATTATGAAGCGATACTTCTGGATCCGGACCAAACTCTTTGTACGCCAGGCCCGTTGGGGATTTGTCTTAATCAGCGCTTGGTTCCTCCTGGGCTTGCTGATTTTCCGCCACGTGGGTGGGCTGAGTTTCCGCGACGCTTTTCTCAATGCCGTCTACCTCGAGAAAAGTTCCGGGACACTCTGGGAACTCTATTCTTTTTGGGGCCAGTGCGTACTGTTCGGAATCGTCATTTCCATTTTCCTGCTGCAGGCCTTGCAGCGATATGACCCCGAGGAGGGATGCCGCATGCTGGCAGCCGAACTGAGAAATCACGTACTCGTGGTGGGATATACGCACCTGGGCGCACGGATCGTTCGGCATTTGCGTGATGCTCATTTGCCATATGTTCTCGTGGACCAGGACTCGATGGTAGTGGACGACTTGGTCCGCCTGGGCGAGCCGGTCATCGTGGACAACGCCAAACAGGAGTCAACCCTTGTGGACGCGGGTGTGGCGTATGCCCGTACGGTGATCGTCGCGACAAATAACGTCGAGACGGCGCTTCTGGTCACCAAGAAGGCCCGGGATCGCAATCCCAAAGCGCACATCATTGTGCGTTGCTACATAGACGACTTTGCCGAGATTCTGGAGAACCTTGGAGCGAATGAGGTCATTTCCAGTTCAAAGAGCGCATTCGAGGACATTGCTCCACGCCTCGCCGCGAAGTAAGCCCAAGAACACGGATCACACCGATCGGCTACTGCACGCGGAACTGGATGGTCACCGTAAGGTGCATCGAAGTGGGCTTGCCGTCGAGTTCGGCGGGCTGATACTTCCATTGCTTCAATGCGTTCAGAGCCGCCTGGTGCAGCAGCGGGGAGCCGGAGAGCACTTTCATGGCGCCGACGTTTCCCTCGGCATCAATCAGGGCGTCGATTTGCACGTCGCCGGAAACATGCTGGGTGCGAGCTACGACCGGATAATCAGGAGCCACCGATTTGATCAGCTTGGCTGGCCTCACCTCGCCGCCAACTGGAGTCGGGGCAACCGGCCCCGCTCGATGTGCACCAGCGAGGGAGGGAATCGGGTTCGAACTAGAGACAGGCTGATTGAGCTCTAGGGAAGGCGCCGAAGCGGAACCGCTCGAACCTTCCTCGTCGTGATTGACAACCGGTGCGGCCAGCCGAACGTCGCCCAGCGAGGGCTTCTTCGGTTCCTCGGGCTCCGGTTGTACGACATGCGTGGCCGACGCTGCTGGATTCGAATTGCGGGAAGCACGTTCGACAAGCGCGCTTGGGATCGGCGCCGGTTCGACAGGGGGATTCACTCTAGCGGGTTCTGGAGAGCGGCCAGAGGCCGCCGCACGCGCTGGCGCAGATTCCACCGAAGGGTTCTCAGCGGGACGTGACGACACCGGCTGTTTTGAACTAGCGGAATCACCCGAAAGCATCGCGGAAATGGCGTTTCCAGGCTGGCGGGAGTACCACGCTCCGCCGGCCACGAGGAGCAACGTCGCGGCAATTCCAATGAACAAGCCCATCTTCGATTTGGAGGCCGGTCTGGCGACAGAGTGCGAAGTCTCGCCGAGAAGTTGGCCGCCAAACACCGCCGCTTCCGGACGGCGCGAAGAGTCCTGGGCCTCCGAAAGAACAAGTTCGTTCGGGGTTTGCGGGATCACCGATTCGACGTCTGAGTTAGTCCCATCCACGTGAAATGAGTTGACCTTGGTTGAGGGTGTAGGCGTGTCCGTTTCCCGCGCAAGCGGCGCCAACCAGGACGGAATTTTGATCTCTTCGACTTCCAGGGAAGCCACGTGTGATTTCGCGACTGGCAGCGGCGTCTTCGCTGGAGCAGAGGGGACTTGCTCCGGCGAGGCCGTCGAATGGTCCACAGCTTTCGGGGCGATTTCCGGCGCGCTCTCGGTCTCGGTCGTGGGGACCTGAGGCATCGGTTTTGCGCTCTCCGTAAAAAGTAGCGAGCTAAGCTGTTCCTGAAGCCTCGCAGCCTGCTGCTTGAGTTCTTCCGTGGAAGTACCGGAAGCGGCCGGTGCCGAACTGATCGGAACCGCGGGCTTGGACTCCGCGACCACCGCCGGTGGAGCTGAGGCAATGGGAGCCTGCCGTGTCGCAACTTCCGGTGACGCGAAAGACGGCGGAGGCACCGGCGTCGGGAACAAAATCTTTGGCTCTGGCGCGGGAGGAGCGCTCACAGGCACCCGCGCAGAAATCTCGGAAATCGCGGGAGAAGGAGCAATCTGCGAAACCGGAGACACCGGCGAGGATGCCGCAGGCGCAACAGGCTTTGCGGGCACAACGGGGTCCAGTGCAGCTGGCGGCCTGACCACGGGGACTGCAGGCACGGCGGCTTTGGCCGGGACTGGAGCCGACGAAGGTGCCGCTGGCCGCGAGGCGGCCTGCGGAAGCACCGTATCGGAAGGAAACCGCATGCCCCAGAAGCCGGGTGCAGGCTCAGTGAAGCGAAGTTCCACATAACCGACCGCGTTCCCGTCGGATTTGGACTTCACAACCTGGCATACGACTTCCTTCCTGGATTTCTCATTTGTAAGAAACACAAGCTGCCCCGGCGCGAGCGAGGCAGCAAGGCGGATTACCGCCCCATGTCCAAACACAAGGACCGTGGCGGATTTTTCGGAGAAAGGCTCGCGTTTTTCTGACCCATCTACCGTGCGCGCTCCATTGACGGTGACAGGCACTTCTAGAGCGACAGGCTGCGGTCGTGCGGGCGTCCCAGCGCTAGAATTTCCCGTGGACGCTTGGCCCGGCGCGGAAGGTGTAACGGCGTTTTCTAAATCTTTCACAATCGGTGTCATAGACCACTCACGCAAACTGGATTGGGACGCACGAGCCCGAAGGACAGGGGTTCCCTGGTGTACCTCTATATGGTGGGATTGTGCGGAAGGCAGCCATATAGTACGCAAGTACCACAGTGGGAAGCATGTGCGCGAAGAGTGAAGGTGAGCATTGGGGCAAATGGTTGAATCCACGGCCAGTTAGGAGAGGACGGCGGGTCGCCTCCAAAACGCAGAAACCCGCCATCTGCCAAAGGCACCCTTTTAGGGAGCGCACGAGTGAGGCTGCTCGTGTCTTTAGATTGGGGGGGGCCAGGAATCTATTTCTTGTTGATCTCGAGAGGCGGCTGAAAGCGCGCATCCAGCGCCACTTGATAACCCGTCACAAGTTTGTTCGTCTCATTGGCCATGCCAATCACCCCTTGCAGTTCCTTGAACATCTCCGGGGTCATACCTTTCGCAAAAGCTGATGCCGTGTGCGAGGCGATGCAATAGTGGCAGTTGTTCGTAACGCTGACGGCGATGTACAGAAGTTCCTTGGTGAGCGGATCGAGAGCCCCAGGGCCCATGATGCCCTTTAGGTCTTCCCAGGTGCGCTTCAACAGGGCCGCGTCGTGCGCGATGGCCTTCCAGAAATTATTAATGTAGTCGGTTTTGCGGGTTGCCATGATGTCGTCGTACACGGCTTTCACGGCAGGATTAGCGTCTTTGTATTCAATAAGGCCAAACGTAGACATAAGTTTTCTCCGGGGAGCGATCAGATTGCGCCTCAAATGTTAGCGGGAATGCGGAGCGCTTGCCAGGGGACAAATCACTTACCACCCACCGAAGTAATCCTCGCATATCGATTGTTTCCTTATTAAATCGATATAATAGCGGTCGCAGGGGAGGGTGCCGGCCGATGACGATCAATACTGCGCGACGCGTTCGATTATTGTCGTGGTTATTTCTGCTAATCAGCGCTTTGCCGGTTCCCGCACAGAGGGTGCGTGTGGACGTTTCGCCCCAGCGGGCCGTCGCGTTCGATCCCGACAAAGCGATGGGAAGCTCCATGGACATCCTACCCGCCCGAGAGTTCGACGCCGTTTACAATGCGCCCGTCATCAAGGAATCGCTCTCGGCGGGCTGGGGCCCCATCACCTATCGGCAAAACACCGAGCTCACCATTGATGCGTGGCACTGGAATTCTCGTGGGGCCTGGAGCGACCCGAAAAATAACCAGGGCTATTTCACCGGGAGTCCTGAACCGGCGGATTTTCTGCGTAAATCGTATGGGTATGCGCTGCCGCATCGCGGGTCAACGCGAAGTGACGCGGGTCAATTCGAATACTCGCGGCTGACCGATGGCGATCCCGCGAGCTTCTGGAAAAGCAATCCCTATCTCGCCGAGAGATTTACCGGCGAGTCCGACACGCTTCATCCGCAGTGGGTGGTGCTGGATTTCGGAACACCGCAGGATATCAAAGCGATCGAAATCACCTGGGCCAATCCCTATGCCAGGAATTACGAAGTGGATTATTGGACCGGGAAGGAAGATGCTCTCAACAAGCAGGATCAGGGCGCGTGGTTGAAGTTTCCAGCAGGTGAGGTCACTGCCGGCAACGGCGGAAAAAGCGTGCAACGTCTCGCCGATAGGCCGGTGGCCACGCGATTTCTACGTATTTTGATGACGCGCTCCTCGAATACCTGCGACGCGCACGGAGTCTCGGACGTACGCAACTGCGTCGGTTACGCCATCTTCGAGATTGCAGCCGGCAATTACAACTCGCGGGGCGAATTCGTGGATCTGGTGCACCACACGCCCGGCCAGGCGCAAACGATGACTCAGGTTTCATCTACCGATCCCTGGCACCGCGAGTCCGATCTGATTCCCTCACGCATTCAAACCGGTTTCGATCTGTTTTTCACAAGTGGCTACACGAATCACCTGCCAGCGATGATTCCTGTGGCGATGGTCTATTCCACGCCGGACGACAGTGCAGCGGAAATTTCCTATCTCGAAAAACGCGGCTATCCGATTGCCTATGTGGAGATGGGCGAGGAACCCGACGGACAGTTCATGCTGCCGGAAGACTACGCGGCGCTTTATCTCCAATGGGCGACAGCGCTGCACCGAGTCGACCCAAAACTGAAACTGGGTGGCCCGATTTTCACCGGCTCTAACGAGGACATTAAGGCCTGGCCAGACGCGCAAGATCGCACTTCCTGGCTCGGCCGATTCGTGGAATATCTAAAGTCGCACGGCCGAATTGAGGATCTTTCCTTCGTTTCCTTCGAGCATTACCCCTTTCCACCTTGTGATATCAATTGGGCGGATCTCTACCGCGAACCGGAACTCGTCGAGCACATTCTCGACGTGTGGCGCGCCGATGGTGTGCCGCCGGGCGTGCCTCTGATGATTACGGAAAGCGGCCTTTCCTGGGAGCTCACCGACCCCATGCAGGATGTTTTTTCCGCGCTCTGGCTGGCCGACAGCGTTGGCGCGTTCCTCAGCCATGGCGGCGCGGCCTATTATCACTCGCCCATCCAGCCCGAACCCCTGCGCTCCGGATGCCACGCTTGGAGCACTTACGGAAATTTTGTGGCCAACGACAAATTGGAAATTCAACAACACACGGCCCAATATTTCGCGAGCCAACTCCTGAACCTGCAGTGGGTCAAACACGGCTCCGGAATGCACTATCTTTATCCTGCAGTTGCAGATTTGCGGGACGAAGCGGGGCATACGCTTATTACCGCGTACGCCGTGAAACGCCCTAACGGCGAATGGTCGTTTCTGCTGGTCAACAAAGACCCCAGCAACGACCACAACGTCCGCCTTGTTCTCAACGAAGGCGCACTCTCGGAAGCTGCGCAGTTCTCGGGCGCCGTACAAGTGACCACGTTCGGCGCAGCACAATACGTTTGGCATCCGTCCGGCCCGATGAGTCATGCCAATCCAGACGGACCGGCTAGCGTCTCACAGATCGAGTGGAGCGGCGGGCAAGAAATGGATTTGCCGAAAGCCTCGATCACCGTGATCCGTGGGAAGCTCACGAATGAGTTCGCGAAATAAGCGGAGAGGCTAACGCCGACGCGAGGACAATAGAAACTCGCGCACAAGAAGATCGCCAAGGCGCCGTGAATCGTGACGGATCACCTCGTGTTCCTCCAGCAGATCATCCGCAATCAGGCGCACCTTCATCTTAGCCAGATTCGCGCGGTCGATGACCACCGTCTCTGCCCCTCCCGCGCGGTAACGGTACGCAACTTCCCGCGATATCGTCTTTCGATTCGCAATTACATAATGGAAGATTCGCGTCCCCACATGATTTTCGATGGCCCGGAGATGCTGGCTCAGGGAATAATGAGTGGTCTCGCCCGGCTGGGTCATCAAATTAGCAATGTAGACGCGAGGCGCGCGTGATCGGATGACGGCCTGCGTGATTTCCGGTATCAAGAGATTGGGAATCACACTCGTGTAAAGCGATCCCGGGCCCATGAGAATGAGATCCGCATGTTGGATAGCATCGATTGCCGCGGGCAGCGCGTGTGCACGGCGCGGGCTCAACTCGATTTTCCGGATAGGGATTTTGCTGCGGGAAATGTTGGTCTCCCCGTGCACCCGCCTGCCGTTCACCAGGGTTGCAACCAACTGCACGTTGGAAGTGGTTGAAGGGAAAATTCGGCCCCGGATCGCGAGGACTTGACTGGAAACGCGGACCGCTTCGGCGAAGTCCCCGGTGACATGAGTTAGCGCGGCGAGAAAGAGATTACCGAAACTGTGGCCCCGCAAGCCGTTCCCTGCTTGAAACCGGTACTGGAAGAGCCGGCTCAGCAGTGCTTCATCCTTCGACAGTGCCACCATGCAGTTGCGGATATCGCCGGGCGGCAGCATGCGGTTCTCGCGGCGAAGCCGTCCGGAACTTCCGCCGTCATCCGTGACCGTAACAATCGCAGCAAGGTCCGAAATTGGACGCTCCTTCGTCGGGAGCCGAACGGGTCCGCGCACAACATGTTCCCGCAATCCCCGCAGCAGGGAGGAAAGGCCTGTGCCGCCGCCGAGAACGACGACGCGCGTACCTCGAACCGCGGGCTTCTTTCTGGCGAACCTCTTCTTCTTCAAAGGTATTCCCGCTTCCGGGCATCCCGGTCAGGTTCAACGCAGTCGCTGGGTGTTACGGTCCGTCGTGGTTGGGCTGACCGCGGAAGAACCAGACAAGCCACTCATGCCGAGCCTCCGCAACTCAGGTCGATATTCAGGTCGGAGTCTGGCTGAGCCCAATTACCCGGGGTAACCGTCCTTCTCAGGATACAGCAGTTCGGTGAACCGGGGGTCTTCCTGCAGGAAGGCAAAATCCTCGTCATTGCGGGCGTGGAAACGATTCGCGGGCCGCAGATCAATGGCGATTTTCAGGTTAGCCATGGCTGAATCCGCTTCGCCCGTCAGGCAATCGAGGGCCGCAAGCGCATAGTGCACGTGGTCGAGTTTGGGTGCCAGTCTGCGCGCCTTTTCCAGGCTTTCGCGAGCCTCATCCCAGCGGCCCAGATTCATCATCGCAACGCCACGCTGATAGTGCTCCTCGGGCGACTTCGGATTTTGCTCGGACGTCGGCTTCATACGGTGCTCGACAATCCGCAGATGGGTGCGCGCGCGATCGGCGAGTTCCTTGCTCGGACCCTCAAGCACACGCTCCAGCTCCTGCTTCGAACGCTGAAATTTCTGTTGGTGGAAAAGGTTCATGGCCTCTTCGTATAACTTCATCTGAGCCTGAACGCGAGGGTCGACCAGTTCCACGCCGCCACGCTGCGGGGGAGGAGCCGGTAAACTGTTCTTTTTCTTCGATTTGGAGGAGCTCTTGGAGGAAGCCTTGGCTCGCCCTGAAGAGCCGGAGGAGGATTTTTGCGCTTTCGCCATGGCGCGAATGCTAGCAGAGGCGTTGTCGAACGTCAATGCAGGCACTGAGTTGAGAAGCACGCCGGTGGGAAAGTGCCCTGATGGATAGCCTTAACCGAACAGCACCACCCTCGAAAATTACTTCCCCCGCAGGAATGCTTCTCCGCGACACTAAGGACAGACTTTACCAGGTAGATGTAGGGCGAAGCGCCGGTCTGGTCTGCCCTGCATGCGTGTGCTATAAGTTTTATGTGGAACTCAGGTTGACGACTCGTGCCTTTCATAAATTTTCCTGCGCGCGAAATTAACTGCAAGCTCGTGTATTACGGTCCAGGTCTCGGCGGAAAGACCGCGAATCTGCAGTGGATCTATGACCATACCGGCCAGAATTTGAAGGGTAAGATGGTCTCCCTCGCAACGGAGACCGATCGCACGCTGTTTTTCGATTTTCTGCCGTTGGATCTGGGAACTGTTCGCGGATTCAAGACTCGCTTTCATCTCTACACGGTGCCCGGCCAGGTGTTCTACGAGGCCAGCCGTAAACTAATCCTGAAGGGCGCCGACGGCGTCGTCTTCGTTGCCGATTCGCAGGAAGAACGGCTGGACGCCAATTTCGAGACGATGGAAAACCTGCAGGAACACCTGAAGGAACACAATCTCAATTTCGACACGATTCCTTACGTCTTGCAGTTGAACAAGCGTGACCTGCCCAACGCCATGACTGTGGACGACCTGAAGAAACAGCTTCAGAAGAAAGGCGAACCGGTGATTGAGGGCGTAGCCATCAACGGCACTGGCGTCTTTGAAACTTTGAAAGAACTCGCCAAACTCGTACTCGCCGAGCTCAAAAAGGGCGGTTAGCTCCGCTCCACCGATCGAAAAGATTTTCTCAAAAAACGTCGCGACAGGAATTGCCCTTCCATCCTACATTGCCGCTCCGCCAGAGCATTTCTTCCGCGTTCTCAGCTTTGGTCCTTTAGGCTATGCGGCAGGACTCAAGAGACTCGGACGAAAGGTCAGTTGGACCGACGATAATTCAGAAGCCCGCTTGTGCTGCGGCCTCGGTTGGATAGGTGGGAATAGCTTCGACAAGGCGGGTCACAGTCAACGCGTCGCGAACCCGCCCTTCACCACAAACCAGATGCAGCCCTCCCCCCTGACGGGCCAGCGAAATGGAAAGCTTTACCAGGGCAGAGATGCCCGAGCTGTCAATCTGGGGAATCTCGTTCAAGTTGACGATGACCTTGCGCGCTCCTTTCGCCACCAGGTCCTGCATAAACGAACTCAAATGCTCGCTCGGGTCGCCGATAGTTAGACGTCCGTGCACATCCACATAATGGATGCCGTTGGCTTCGCGCGAGGAAACTTCCAGTGGTGCGTGCAAGCTCATCGCCATCAATCCTTAACGTTCGATTCGCAAAGGCATCGGGTGGCCGCAAGGCATCAGGGCGTCGGCGGCCTTTGCATTATACGATGATAGGCATGAAGGACAAGTCAATTGGGGTCACGCACAGTCACTCTTGGCAGGTCACCCCGGCCGAAGCCCGCCAGGTCCAGCAGAATCTGCGTTTATATTGGAAAAGCGAGGACGATTTTGGAAAGATCCAAACCGTGGCCGGCCTGGATGCATCGTTTGTTCTCGTGGGTTCCCAGGCGTTAAAAAAACCTTCTAGGCGCTGGAGTCGGTTGCGGGCCGCAAATCGGGCAATCGGATGTGTTGTGGTGTACCGCTTTCCGGAGTTGCAGGAACTCGAGCGCACCTACGCCGTGCGATCTCTGCATTTCCCCTATGTCCCGGGTTTGTTGAGCTTTCGCGAAATTCCCGTGCTCCTCGATGCCCTGGACAAGTTGCGCGCCTTGCCTGACCTACTCTTCTGTGATGCGCAAGGGTACGCGCATCCGCGCCGCATGGGGCTGGCCTCGCACCTGGGCGTAGTAATGGATCGCCCTTCCGTTGGCTGTGCAAAAAGCCTGCTCCTCGGGACTCATGCGAAGGTTCCGGCCGGAGCAGGCAACTGGGTCCCATTGGTCGACGAAAAGTCACAAGGCGAACGCATCGGGGCCGTTCTGCGTACCCGGACCGGCGTGCGCCCGATCTACGTCTCACAGGGCCATCGCGTCAGCCTGGAATCCGCCATCCGGTTGACCCTCGCCGTTTGCGACGGGTATCGCATACCCCGGCCGACGCGGGATGCCGACCACTTCGCGGGCGAAATAAAAAGAAAGGCTTTAGCCGGCCAACTATCCGAAAATTGAATCCTCGCCAGCAAAATTTCAATCCTCGACTCCCAAGCCTGGTGCGTATAATTTGGGCCATCACGTGGGCACCCCAGAAGCATTCAGTCATTGATCCCGCAGCGGGTGGGCGCAAACCTTTCGCTTTGGAGAACTGTATCGATGAAGCGCACCGGAATTCTCAGTTGTTGTTTGTTGGGCCTGGTACTGAGTTCCCTCCCCGCACACGCGCAAGATACTTCCTCTTCCTCAACCGCAGCAGCCCCCTCCTCACCGGAAGTGCCCAAGGCCGTTGCCGATAAACTCGCCCAACTCGATCGACGGGTGACTGCTGCGCAATCCTCCGCCGATAACGCGTGGATGCTTGTGAGCGCGGCGCTGGTCCTGATGATGACCGGGCCGGGTCTGGCACTCTTTTATGGAGGCTTGGTCCGCCACAAAAACGTTCTGGCAATCATGATGCAGAGCTTCGCTCTGATGGCGTTGATCACCGTCCTATGGGCTTTGGTCGGATACAGCCTGTGCTTTGGCGGCAGTGGCCCGGTGCTCGGGAATTTCCAGTTCGCGCTGCTGCGCGGCGTGGGCGTGACGCCTAATGCGGATTATTCGGGCTCGATTCCGCAATTGACTTTCATGATTTACCAGTTGATGTTCGCGATCATTACGCCGGCGCTGATCACCGGCGCAACCGCAGAGCGCATGAAATTTTCCGGCACACTGCTCTTCATGACGCTCTGGTTTCTGGTCGTCTATGCCCCGATGGCGCACATGGTCTGGGGCAAAGGCGGATTCCTGAACGCGTCAATGGGCGGAAGATTCCCAACGCTCGATTTTGCTGGCGGCACGGTCGTGCATATTACCTCGGGAGTTTCCGCGCTGGTGTGCGCGTTATATATGGGCAAGCGCGCCGGCTACCCAAAACAGGCCATGCCGCCGCATAGCTTGGTGTTGAGCTTCATTGGCGCCTGCCTGCTGTGGGTAGGCTGGTTTGGGTTCAATGCGGGAAGCGCCTTGGCCTCCAATGGCCTTGCGAGCAGCGCCTTTGTGGCTACTCATTTCGGTGCGGCTGCGGCGGCGTTGAGTTGGAGCGCAGCCGAATGGCTGAAAAATGGCCGGGCCAGCGCACTGGGGGCTATCTCCGGAGCCGTCGCCGGACTCGTCGCCATCACTCCAGCGGCCGGTTTTGTTGGTCCGCTGCCCGCCTTGTTGATCGGGTTCATCGCGGGCGCTTTCTGCTACTGGATGGTCACAAAATTCAAGGCCATTTTCGGGTACGATGATGCCCTTGACGCGTTCGGCGTCCATGGCGCCGGCGGCACCATCGGCGCCCTTCTTACCGGAGTTTGTGCGCAGAGTGTGATCAACCCGATTTTCGGCGAGGACAAAGCGGTTGGCGGCTTTGACGGGCACTGGAGCCAGGTCGGCAATCAGCTCGTCGGCATTCTTCTGGCATGGATCTTCGCAGTCGTGGGGACATTCGTGATTCTGAAAATCGTGGACGCCTTGACCGGCATTCGAGTCACCGAAGAACACGAGATTGAGGGGCTGGACATTACGCAGCATGGCGAAGAGGCCTACAACCTGGAAGCCTAGCAACGCGCAGGCGGAAATAACGGCAGGCGGGAGCAGAGACCGGTATGATGAAAATTGAAGCGATTATTCAGCCGTCGCGATTCGAATCGGTAAAGGACGCACTGCTGGAAATCGGCATTGACGGTATGACAGTGACGGAGGTGCGCGGGCACGGCCGTCAGAAAGGGCACACCGAAGTTTACCGCGGCCGCGAATATACGGTGGATTTGCTGCCCAAGATCAAACTGGAACTGGTACTGCCGGACAATCTCGTGAATCGCGCCGTGGACACCATCCTGAAAAGCGCGAAGACCGGCAAAATCGGAGACGGGAAAATTTTCCTCAGCCGGATTGACGACGCAATTCGCATTCGCAATGAGGAACGCGGCGAAAGCGCCCTGTAAGGACCCCGATGTCTTCCCCGCGCCCGAGTCTCGTTCCAAACTTTCGCCCGCACAATACTAAGAAAATGGAAGAGAATCCGGTGACGCCGCTTTCAGAACTGGGCCCGCAGTGCGAAGCCCAGCGCGAGCGGATTCGCAAACTATTCGAAAACGGAGCGGGTGCGCGTGAGACGCTGCGGCAGTTGTGTGAGTTGGCGGATAACACCATCAAAAGAGTTTTCGGCGAACTGCTCCAGGTACGCGGTGCACCACCCTCGGGAATGACCCTTCTCGCGCTCGGGGGCTACGGCAGGGAAATGCTGTTTCCCTACTCGGATCTGGACCTCCTGTTTTTGTTCGGGAGTGAAAAAGCTGAGGGCGAATTCAGGCCGTTGATTTCGGAATTTTCCCGCACCCTCTGGGACCTGGGCTTTCGCGTGAGTTCTGCGGGACGCACGCTGGACGAGTGCAAATCCATAGAAGAATCCAACGCGGAATTCCATCTTGCTATGCTGGACCGCCGGTTTCTGGACGGCGATCTGCAACTCTTCGAAAGACTAAATTCCAAAATCCTGGCGGGCCCCGAAAAGCAAGCCCGGCCGCTCCTCCTCTCGGAACTGCAGAGACTCACCCGCGAACGGCTTTCGCGGTACGGCAATACAATTTTTCACCTGGAACCGAACGTGAAGGAAGCACCCGGTGGCCTCCGCGATTACCACACCACGGTCTGGATGCGGCAGCTCGCGGGGGACCGCCGCGATCCCCGGATCAGCCCACTGAACGAAGACGAGATGACCCGGAGCGCGGTCGAGTTTTTGAGCGGCATCCGTTGTTTCCTGCACTACAGCAACGCCCGCAACGACAATACCCTCACCTACGAACTCCAGGCCGAGGCTGCAGAGCGCCTGCTCGGGGTTGACGACAACCTTCGTCGCAACGCCGCCGAATGGATGCGCCTCTATTTCCGCCATGCCCGCACGCTCAACCGCCAATTGCTCAGATATATGGAGCAACGCCCCGCCACGGCGCTTTCTTTGCGCCAGCGGCTCATGAACGCGATGCCCGGCACGAAGGCCGAGGCTCCAAACGGGAAACCATTTACTGTCCGCGACGGCCTGCTCGAGCTATCCAATGAGCAGGCTTTTTCGGACCGCCAGGCCATCTACGGATTCCTCACGGAATCGGCGCACCTTGGCGTCTCGTTAAGCCGCGAAGCAGAGCGCGGGATTGCCTACATCATGACCCATCCCGAGATACCGCAGAAAAATACGCGCATCACGTGGCCGGTGTTGAGTGACATCCTCGGTGGCGACTTTCCGTCGCTCGCACTGCGGCCAATGCACCGCCTAGGTTTGTTGATCGAGGTGCTGCCAGAATTCCGGGCAATTGATTCCCTGGTGGTCCGTGATTTTTATCACCGCTACACTGTGGACGAACATTCGCTCAGGGCCATCGAACACCTGCAGGAACTCGGGGCCCCGGCGGACGCGCGCGCCACACAATTCGCTCCGCTGTGGCGGACCGTCGAGCGCCGGGATTTGCTGATTCTTTCTTTGCTGCTCCACGATGTGGGCAAGGGGATGCCCGTGGAAAGCCACGTGGCCGGCAGCCTGCAGGCTCTCGAAACTGCGGCCGCCCGTTTGGACCTGACTCCGGAAGAAAAGAACGAGGTCCATTTTCTCATCGAACACCATCTCGATATGTCTGCCACTGTGCAGCGCCGCGACATCTTCGACCCCGCGACGGTTTCCGGGTTCGCGGCCGTGGTCAACTCTCAGGAGCGCCTCCAGCGGCTCTGCCTCTTGACCTATGCGGACATTCACGCTGTAAATCCAGAGGCGTTGACTCCCTGGAAATCGGAAATGCTCTGGCAGCTCTTCGTCGCCACGTCCAACCACTTCAGTCGCACCGTCGATCGCGATCGTTTGCACGTTTCGGACGAAGCCCTGCTACTCGAAGAAGTGAAGCAGCAATCCGGACAGGCATCGAAAGCGGAGATGGAGCGGTTCCTCGAAGGCTTCCCCCGGCGGTATCTCTCCGTGCATTCGCCCGAAGAGATTGCCTTGCACTTTTCGCTGTACGAGAAGCTTGGAGAACAGCCGGTGCAAACCCATCTAAAGGAACGCCAGCATGCGTTCGAGCTTACGCTGCTTTCCGCGGACCGCCCCGCTCTGTTCGCCGCGATCTCCGGCGCATTGGCCGCGTGGGGGATGAATATCGTCAAGGCGGATGCTTTCGCAAATTCCGCGGGTGTGGTGCTGGATACATTTCATTTCGTGGATCTCCACCACACGCTGGAGCTCAATCCCAGCGAACACACCCGGCTACAGCAAAGCATTGCGGACGTAGTCAACGGCGAGCAACCCCTGGAGCCGCTCTTGAAGGGCCGCCTGGCCGCTGCCTTGGCGAAGCCACCCAAGGTTACCTTCCGTACGTCCATTCAGTTTGATGACAATTCGTCGGATCACTCCACGCTAATGGAAGTGGTCACGCAGGATCGGCCAGGTTTGCTCTATGAAGTTGGATCCGCGCTGGCAAGGCAGGGATGCAACATCGACGTTGCACTAATCGATACCGAGGGACAGAAGGCAATTGACGTCTTTTATCTGACTGCCCAGGGAACGAAGCTTTCGCCGCAAAAAAAGGACCTTCTCCGCGAAGTTCTGGACGCAACGTTGGGTTAGATCAGCGCCTTGACTGACTCGATGCTCCTTGGCCGGTCGGCTCATGTACCAGCGCGGCGCAGCTTGGCCTTTATCAACACTAGCCCCCGTGATCATTGACGCCAGGGCATCTCACTCCTGGACTCCCATTCGCTTCCCATATTGTCATCGGTGATGATCCTCAAGCTCCCGAGCCGTGCGCGCAAGGAGGCTCCGCTCTCCAGGCTGAGGAAGCGGGGGGGCGCGTGAACCGTCTCTGCAAGCGCGCTATACGCCGCAAGAACTCTCTGTCCTTCCGGTGCCTCTGGCTTAAACACTTCGTCGTTGTCAATGCGGAACGCGATCATTTCCTGAAGCCACCGTTCGCGGTCCAGAGCGATCGGAGAATCGCTCACGGCCAGGAAGTTTATGATCCGCAAACCGTGAGGAAACACGCTCAGCGCCGTGGCCATCGATTCGTTCGATTCCGTCGTGTTGAAATAATAGATCCCGCCAGGATTCAGGTGTTGCCGAATCAATCGAAGAAACTCTCTGGAAAGCAGCGTTGTGCTGTGATTTCTCCAGTGATAGGTCGAGTTTACGACGATAAGGTCGTATTTTTCATTTGGATGGGCTATCACCCATCTCCGGCCGTCGTCAATGTATACGCTCACTTTTGGGTTTGAAAGTAACGATCGAATTGCAGCGTATTGTGGAATCAGCTTGAGGTAGCCTGGATTGATTTCCACGACGTCGAAATGCGAAACTCGCGGATCATTCGCAAAGATTTGCCCCCAGGAACCGGACGCCAGCCCAATCATCAGCATGCGCTTCGGTGATGGATGCACTCCGAGGACGGCATAGGCACGAACGACATAATTCACATCATGTAGGGGGTTGATATTGAAATGCCCGTCATACACTCCCTCGCCGAAGACGGCGCCGTCTCCCGTAACACAGATGACCCCATTCCGTCCTTCCACGATGTGCGCGAAATCCAACCCGGATTCTGGACGATCTCCAAAAATGAGCCGTTCAAAAAGCAAATGATATTGTCCCTCTGCAAGAGGAATCAGAGTGAAGCACACTAGAACCAATCCCCAGATCCAGGCCGGTTTCCGGAAATTGGCTTGTTGAGCCAAGCAGAGGACGATGACGCCTGTGATCGCGCCCAGCGCCGCGAGCTGCAAACACACCGCGCGCAATCCGAAGACTTGTAGCCATGCGAACCCGATCCCCAGGCTACCGGCAACCGCGCCCGCAATGTTTGCAGCATAGATCAGGCTCACGTGGCGCCCAGCTTCCTTATCGGCAGCAACAGAAACCTGACAGAGGAGCGGTAGCACGCTTCCGGTCATCGCGGCGATGGCGAAAAAGGCTGGCGCGCTCCAGAGATAGGAAATGTTTCTGTGTACGAGCTGGGCCACCATCGGCGGAAGGAATGGAGATAGCGCTCCAGAAGCCAGCAACAGAATTCCCATCGTGCGTAATACGTCCTGCGAGTCGGCGCGCTCCGTTAATTTCTCGGACACGTAAGCGCCAGCTGCAATTCCTCCAAGATAGGTCGCCAGGAGCAAGGCAAAAGCCGGGGCACGATCGGAGGAAGCCAGTGAAAACACACGAAACCAGACGATTTCGAATCCAAGACCCAGGAAACCGGAGAGGGCGGCCAGCAGCAGGGCGGTCGGCAGCTTAATCGCAGGAGGCGCTCCCGCTGTTTCGGAGGCGAATTCATGGACAACCTGCCCTTGAGCCTGGGCGCGACGCCCGTAGAGATAAGCGGAAGCGCCAACTATGGTGTTCAGACAGGCTGCCATCGTGACCGAACCACTCTGACCGAAAGCACGCAATAGAAAAGTCGCGCAAACGTAGCAGGCAATCGCGGAACCTAGGGTATTGGCGAAGTACAGCCGCGAAACGGAAAGACCAACTCGCCCGGAACGCGAGACGAAATGTTCTACCAGCAACGGCAGTGTCGCTCCCATCAGGAGAGTGGGAAATATCAGGAGAAGAATGGAAAATACGATTACCGAGGGCAAGCCAGCGCCTGCGGTGAGCGTGGCGACCCAATGGAAGATCCGCAGCGACAGCAGACCGAATACGGCGACGCCTAGCTCCGACAAACCGAACAAGATGAGCGCCAGTCTGGGGAACCGCGAAGAAAGCCATCCGCCAAGCAGCCCGCCCAGACCCAATCCCAACATGAACGCGCTGACAACCGCGGCCACAGATTCGGCGTTCACCCCATAGATCGCGAACAGCGCGCGTTGCCAAACCACCTGGTATATCAGCGCAGGCATTCCAGAACACAGGAACAGGCCGGAAAGCAGGAGGTTTTCTTTTTTCTGAGGAGAAATATCCCAGAGGAGACCTGCCGCGATGAAAATCAACAGATCGAGGCCTAGAAGTAACAATACTGGAACGGCCAGCATAATCGGTGTTCACCACTCCTTAGTGACTTGGAAAGATGCTTCGATTGTTTCACAGATGGGAACTGATCTCTGGAAATCGAAAGGACTACGTTCCTAATCCTGCATTTCGGGAGTGGGTACGAAACCGCTCAAAGGCATCAGGAGGGGTTGATGAGGCTGCGGACCTTCTCGACGAGCACAGAGGAATCGTACACCGGCTTTTCAAGATATCCGTCCGCGCCGGAGGATTCCAGAAAACGTTCGCGGTCGCCACTCATTGCGTGCGCCGTGGCCAGCAGCACCGGCAATCGTCGAGTTGATCTCTCTTTCAGTAGGCGGCAAAGCTCGATGCCGTTAATCGCCTGGCCTTTCCACTCCGAATTCGTTAGCGACACGTCTAGCAAAACCAGGTCGACTTCTCCTGCAGCAACATGGCTGAGAATCTCAGGAACGTCCTCGGAGATGATGCACTCGCATCCCCCTGCGCGTTCCAGAGCCATGCGGAAGAATTTGGCCACCAAGGCATTATCCTCCACAATGAGGATGCGGTTCCCGCGCAAGGGTTGCGTATCTCGGTTCACCGGTCGGGTGCCTCCGGCGTCGACATGGGTGTCGCCAGCGGCAGCGTAAACCACACGACGGAGCCTTTACCTCCTGGCCCGGCCTCCAATCCAATCTTTCCTTGCATCATTTCAACAAGTCTCTTGGCGATAGCCAACCCCAGGCCCGAACCGGTGACTCCACGCAGCGCTTTCGGGTCGTGCCGCACAAATTTTTCGAATACAACGTTGCGTTTCTCTATCGGAACACCGATCCCCGTGTCTTCAATCTCGATTCGCAAATGCCGTTCGTGTTTATTATGTAACGCCCGGACCAGCACATATCCTTGCGCCGTGAACTTCACTGCGTTCGAAAGCAAATTCAGAAGCACCTGGCGAAAACGGATCTCGTCGCTCTTGACTGTCGGTAGCGTCTGATCCAGCGTCTCGTCAATCAGTCGGATATTCTTGGAGGCGGCTTGAATGGCCACCAGCGGCAATGTCGAATCCAACACCGTACGTGGCTCGATTTCCTCGAGATCCAGAGCCAGCTTGCCCGCTTCGATCGCCGAAATGTCCAACAGATCATTTACCAGCCGCAGTAGTAACTGTCCGCTACTAAAAACGTCGCGCAGTACCTCCTTTTCCTCTTCCGGGTCCCGGCAAAACCCGTCCAGAACCATCTTGGTAAAACTCAGGATGGAGTTTAGCGGCGTGCGCAGGTCGTGGGACACTTGCGCGAGGAACTCATCCTTGATTGCGTTGGCTTCGGCAAGCTGCGCGCTCGCCTGTTCCAGTTCCTGATTGAGCGTGTGCAGGTGCGCCATCGTAGCGCGGAAATACGAATCGCACATCAGGTTGAGGTCGAGATCCAGGATTTTCCCGAGCGCCTGCGAGTAGGCCAGCCGCTGCTCGCGCGCCGGAAACTCGTCGAAAAGCTTTTCCATCAGGAACGCCCGCACCACGCCCATGGCGCTGATAACGTATTTCTGATCGAGGGTGATCCGCACGTGGCGGAAGCCGATGCGATACCGGTCCTCGGCATAGTCTTCGTCGTATACGCCGTTGAACAGACCGCGGCCCCAAACCTGTAAGGTCGATTTAAGGCGCTGCACCTGCGCTTCGCCGCCAGTGAATACCCGGCTCGCTCCCGGATGATGGGGAATCTGCGCATAAAACCTCTCCGCCATTTCCGGAAGGTATTTTTCCATGAGCGGACGAAGTTCCTTCAGCAGCGCGGCATCCTCGGGCAACAGATGAAGATACCGCTTCATCTCGTCGACGAAGCTTTCCAACGGCAAACGAGTCGGCTCGGGCGCGGACATCCTGAGGATAATACCACTGGCCCCAATGCTCCCCAACGGGGGCAAGTGTTCTCGCCCAAGGCCAGAAACCGGCGGCACTCGCGCAAAGCGTGAAATTCCACGCCGAATGGGTCATCTGGCCCAAGCGCCCGCAGAGGCATTACAACAAGCCACCTACCTGCCTTAGTATCAATCAGTTACAAGCTTGAACCGTGGCATGTGATGTGCATCACTCTGCCCGATAGGTTCGGCGAACTTCGGGAGGCCCTGGCAAAAGAGCATGTCAACTGGCGGACTCACCGCAAAAAACGCCTTGGCGACCTCGGGCGTCAATTTCCAGAGAATCTTGGTTGCCACGGATTTTTCCGCGGGCGCCCGGGCTGCGTTGCAGTGCGCGCTCCCGCTCGCCCGGCATTTCGATAGCAGGATTTTTCTGGTGCATGCCATACCGTCAGGCCTTCTTCGCTACGTATCGTCTGTAGGCCCGGAAGAAGCCGCGCGTCAGGCCAAAGCCGTCGCCGGCGCAGAAATGCAACGCCTGGTGGAAGAGACTGGCTGCGCCGAGCAACTACGGTCGGAGATTCTATGCGGCGAGAGAGTTTGGCCGGCGTTGCAGGAATTCACGGTCGCTAATTCAATCGATCTGATCGTGCTGGGAACTCACGGACACACTCAAGCGAAGAAGCAGTTACTGGGCCCAGTGGCCGAGGAGATTTTTCGAGTTGCGGAACGGCCGATTCTCACAGTGGGGATGCGTGCGGAGACTTCTCCCGCCAGCTCCACCGAACTCCGCAAAATCCTGTATGCCACTAATTTCAAGCCGCACGCGGAACGCGCTGCCGCTCTCGCGTATGGTCTGGAAAGCGAACATGGCGCGGAGTTAACCGTCCTTCACGTCGTGGAGGATCGAGAGGATCCCCAGACTGCCGGCCGCGAGATCGTGCGCGATTTCCTTGTTCAGCGAATGAAAAAAGGCATCCCTTCACCTTGGGCAGAAAAGACCGCCGCATCCTTCCAGGTGCGCGTTGGCGAACCCAGCGAACAGATTCTCGAATACGCGCGGGAAGCCAATTCCGACTTGATCGTCATCGGAATGCGCTCTGGAAAGCACGCGACCGGAGAATTACCTTCGGCCGTCGCTTACAGGCTCGCCTGCCAAGCGCGGTGCCCCGTCTTGACGATCCGCCACTAGGGACTGCGCGCGTCTCCCTGATTCGAACCATCAGCAAGAACGACTGCCTGGCGTCAACGATGCAGGGCCACCGTGCCCGCGCCGATAATCCGGCGCGACTCTTGCTCTGCCACGAATGCAACCGCCGTGAGACTATCTCGATTCCATTTGGAGTTGAGCGATAGCTTCACCTGCGCCTTGTAATTGATAGGCACGGGGAGCGCGGTCACTTTTCGCAGACTTCGGACCACGTCGGCGTGCTTCAAGAGTTCTCCTGAGTTTTCTCCGGCCTTCACGTCGGATTGCAGATTCTTTTCCGTAATCGCCAGCCAGAGCATCGATTCGCCATGAGGAACAACTCCGCTCGCATTGCTGATCTGTATGTCTACGACCGGTGCTTCCGTCGTGGCGCTTCCACTCAGAGTGAGCGCGACATTCAGCTTCGGTTCTGCGGCAGCCTTCCGAATGGCGTCGCGCGCGGCGCCGCTGCGGCTCCCCACAAACTCGAATTGCCCGTCCACTACCATCTGCGGCGTATAGACCCCGTCGCGACCAAAGGTCTCGGCATACGCGTTCTGCCGTTCGGAAAATTCACTCGACGAAAAAGGATCCGCCCAGCCAAGGTGATTCCAGTAGTCCACATGTTCTTCAAGCGCCACGATCCGGATCCCATCTGCGGGCTGTTGTTCGCTCAAGTGCTTCAACAAAGCATCCGCTGGTGGGCAACTCGAGCATCCTTCGGAAGTGAATAGCTCCACCAGTACCGGCCCCGTCGCGGTGCCGCTTGGCAAGGTCCCCTTCGCATTGGTGTTCCGGCCGAACTGGAAAAGTGCGAGCAATCCTAAGGTTCCAACGACCGAAGCGTAAACCAACGGTGAGCGTACTAGATTCGGAATCAAGATAGTTACCTCCCTGATGCTGCCGGCCGAGGAACCAAGCCAGCTTCCATTTGAGTGGCGGGAATCGAAAAGGTTTCCGGGAACTGCAGGGAGCTATGGAAGCGCCACGATGCTGGCTGGATCGGCTTGCAGATAATAGAGTTGATCCTTCTCCACGATGCGGCCTTCCATCGAAACTGGCTGTCCAACGCGTTGTAAGTAATCCTCTTTAGCCATCGGTTCGCCCTCTGGACCAATCAGGATAAACAGTCGCGGCTTGCCATCTAAATCTGAAGAAACCAGAGCCGGAGGGATGCCGCCCCTTAAGCACAGGGCTGCGCATTCACGGTGCACTTTCCCTTCACCAGGATTCATCACGCCCAGGTAGCATTTCGTGTCCACGATCTCGCCCGATAGTCGCGCATATCCCAAATCGCGTTCCAGGGATGCGGAAGTTCGCGAGTCTGGCGTTTCCACAATGGATCCGGGTTCGATCTCGATCATTTCCCCTTCCGTGCGATGGATCCGCGTTCCCCGCAGCCGGACATGCCAATCATCCTTGCCGCCCACGAGAGAATCGGCCCCAAATTTCCCGGGAGCCACCAGAAGATAAACGGAAGGCGAGGAACTTCCTTCGCGAATCGTGTCGTCCGCAACCAACGTAGGAAACGGGTGCCGGCGCAGCACTCCGGTAAATTCCCTTGGCTTTCCGAATTCAAAATAGGATTTCGCGAATCCGCTTTGGGCAACCGCAAACAAGGCCCCGCTGGCAACGCCAAACAGAACAATTAGTCCCACAAGAATCCCCACGCGCCTGCGAATCGCGGGCGGAGCGCTGGGCAGATACCCGATGTAAAACTCCTTCATGCGTATCCCTCAGACGCTTTCAATCCTGGATGGTTCCACACGACTTCCCGGCGGCAGAGGATTCGGGTCCAGCCAGACCATGCCATCCGCGAGCTTCGTCCGAAACGTGGAGACCTTCTCGGTGAATGGTGGCGGCGAAGCGCCGGATTCCGGCAAATATTGATACCCGTGCCATGGACACGTCACGCAACCGTCCACGATCTTTCCCTCGCCCAGCGGGCCATTCTGGTGCCGGCAGACGTTGGAAAGCGCGCAGATCTTCCCATCGAATTTGAAGATCGCCACCCGCTCCCCATGAACGGAAACGACTTTTGCGTATTTTTCGGGGATTTCCTCGACTGGGCATGCAGCCAAGTAGCCCGTGCCGCTGGGCGAGAGTCTCGCATCGTCCGTTTTCCGCTCACGCAGCGCCGCGGCCAGGTGCAGCGAAATTACGGCGGACAAACTGATCGCCATTGCTCCCACTAGCCATCGGCTCCGTTCCGATTGCAACAGTCCCAGAGTGACGTGAGCCACCAGCAGCGCGTAAGCCAAATAGACCAGCATGTGCAAGCTCTTCCAGACGGGAGGCGTCAGGTTGCGCAACCAGAAGTCATGACTCGTGGCCGCCATCAGGAACAGGATGATTAAGGCCAGAAAACCAAGCGGCTGAAACGGGAAATCGGCCAGGCTGAAATAATTTCGATTTGCGGTGAACAGGCTGAGCAGGGGATCCATGTTTCCCAGCCTGTGAAATTGAATCAGTCCGAAAGCGCCATGTCCCAGGCCCAGAAGAAATGTCGTCACGCCTAGATGCCGCCGGTTATAGAGAAGCGGCAGAAATCTCGAATCCAGGCGGCAGAGCGGACCAATGCACAACACGACATTGAGCATCAGAAATGCGCAGGACCCCAAGGCGCGGATCAGAAGCGTTTCCGCAGTCGCCGTTGGATACAGCACTGCGCTTAGCCCGACAAAAGTTCCAACGTACAAAATTACTCCACACGCCAGTGTCACATCGTACCCGCGCTTCTGCGCGTTCCATCCGACTGCCACATATCCGTGACTCACGGCCGCCCCTCTCCGCGAGCAGCCGTGGCGGCCAATTCCTTCCGCGTCTTCGGCGCCGCAAGAGCGCGCTGTCCGGATTCGGGTTTCGGCGTCAGCACCCAGTGCCGCGCCCGAATCCCCGCGACAAACAAGAGGGGAAGCGCCAGCGTGAGCAACAGGAACACTTGCCGATGCACGGTTCGGAGCGGCTGAATCATTGGTGCGGGTTCCTCTCTCCCGGCGGTTCACCCGCCGCTGCGACCCACCGCTTCAGTAATAGAGCCCAGAACGCCACCGCTCCGGGAAAAATCAGCAATCGAAAGCCGATCCCTGCACTTCGCGCCTCCGAATCCACCTTCTGCACGCCGCGAGCAACAAAACATCCCGCAAAAATACTTCCGGCCAGCACATAGGTGTACATGCCCCAGATCACCCATCCGGCGACACGTTCAGCCATGTCCGCCCTCGATGGGGATTTCTAGGCCCGTGAGATGCTTTCCGCCTTCGCCTGCCAGCGACAATACGATTTCCGCAACATCCCGCGTCTTCACCCATTTTGAAAAATCTGCGTCGGGCATGGATTTTCTGTTTGCGGGAGTATCCATCGTTCCAGGCAGAATTACATTCGCAGTCAAGCTAGCGTCGGCGTTTTCCAGCGCAACCGTTCGCACCAGCATCGCAAGCGCGGCCTTCGAGACCACGTACGCTCCCAGATGGGCGTGCGGCTGCGCCGCCGTCAAGCTGCCGATCGCGATAAGCCTGCCAGCCCCGGACTTCCGAAGATGCGGAATGCATTCGCGGAATACCTTAAACGCGGCCGTCAGATTAAGACCCTGCATCTGTTCCCACATGGAATCGGGAGTTTCCGCCACCGTGGGGCCGCCGGCGAATCCGCCCAGCACGTGCACTAGCACGTCTAATCGGCCATATCGCTCAATAAGTTTGCTCACCCCGCGGCGAATCTCTTCAAGCTGATTGAAGTCCATTCTCATGGCTTCAAAATTGGGTTCCGGAAAGTCCGCAGCAGTGATGCGCAGCGAGCTCCCAATGACTCTCGCGCCTGCTTGCAAAAATGCCCGCGTTACGGAACCTCCGAGTCCTCCATTCGCGCCGGTGATGAAAACAACCTTGTCTTTCATGGACGCCAATCCTTCCCGGAACTCTCCTTGGCGGATGAGAGTCCCGAAGGGACAAAAGGTTTCAGCTGGCCGGGTGGTCTATCCGCGTCCCGGCGCGCTGGCGGAAACAGGGAGCGTCCATGCTCCGGGCATTTCCACGGCTTGGCAAGGATTTCCTGCCAGGTAGCGCATCTGGAGTTGGGTGCCATCCCAAATCACTTCCGTGTAGCTGACCGTAGCCGCGTCTGCACGATGGACGCAAATTGAAAACGGTCCTGGCTCGGGGATATGGCCGGAGTGCAGCGTGCGAAGCCAGATTGCCGGATCGTTTGGCTCCCCCCTCCACGTGCGTTCGCACGCCGCTCCGCGCTCCCGTTCCGCGATGGTATCGGAACGGCTGGAGGAGAACCAGTGCTGCCGTCCCCAATCATGAGATTTATGGACCAGCTGCCGTGCGTCCCAGCGCCATTCCCGGATTTGCCGCTCCCCGGGATAAACACCAATCAAGCGGAACGGATGGATTCCCTCGAGATCCAGCTGCCACAACGCACGTTCCGAAGTTGCCGCATCCAGATCTCCCAGCAGATGCGGAATGACCTCGCCGCGGGACCTCGCTTTTTTCGGGAGATTCTCCGTTTCTCTGGCATACCAGTTCAGCAGCCCGAATAGAGTGCCCGCGCCGTTCGCTCCGATCCACGTCCCCCCGCCAGCTTCCCTGGGGTAGAGAGCGTTCAACTCGCCGATTGAATGAACAGCTGGGAGCAGCGCTAAAGGCCGCGCGCGCTCTTCATCGCGGTTCATCGCCGCCACGTAGCCACCATGTACCGGCAAAAAGCTCAGAGTACACATAACTCAATCTGCGATAGGGAATTCGCAAGCATGCGATGAAAACTCCCGCCAGTCGCGCCAGACACTGAGCGCCGCGCGCGGCACCGCACCGCGCTTCCGATTTTCCGCACCGATCGCGTAAATCAGCCGCCACTGGCGGTATAGAGTGCGATAGGCGGCCCACAGGGAGTTCTTTGCATCGTAGAGATTCGTGGCTTCCGAGGCAGCCCCATTCAACTCAATCACCTGGAAGCCTTTCCCGGCACGCAGCGAGTCGTCATCGGTATAACGCACGTCGAACCGCCCGACATAGAACCCGTTCAGTGGCAGGCTGATCCGGTCCATCGCCCGGCGCAACTCCTCGGAATCAAGGTCCCACCCGTCCTCAAAGATGCAGCCCTGACAGTGGTTTCCGGCTTCCACCAGTCTCACAAGTTCGCCCGCGGCGGGAACTCGTTTCGCCTCTGCGCCCAGGCGTTTCAGGTAAACGCCACGGAGGAAGCGCGCTCGATCATCCAATTCGACCAGCTGCTTGAGGGAATGAATTCCATCCCCGGCCAGCACGGGAAACCGTTTTCGGGTAATGCCGAAAATCTGCCCCTCAAGTTGTCCCGGAAACCGGTAATAGAAAATTCCCGCCTCCTGCGGGCCTTGCACATATCTTTGCAGAACCAGCGACTGCGAAATCCGCTGCAGATATTCCTGCACTTCGCCCAGCGAACGGATTTTTCGGAAGCCCGCGCCTCGCTGCGCCGTGTCTGGTTTCAAGACGAAGGGGAACGAAATCTCGTGCCGGGCCAGGAGATCCTGAATCCTCCCAAACCGGACTTCGTCACCTCCGGCAGGAATCAAATAAGCGGCGGCCGTGGCCTCCGGGGAGCTTTCCATCAGTTCGCGCAAGATCTCGTATTTGGATTCTCCAATGATCCCGCCGTTTTTCTGATTCAGATTGGCGACGGTCGGAAGGGAAATGCCGCGGAATCGCGCGCTCAGCCAGGCGCACATCAACGCCACGGGAGTGTAGAAAAGCCACGGTGGCCAGAACTCCCAACGTGTCACGCGCTGCCAGAGATTCCGCAATGAGAACTGCAAGTGATGGCCGAATCGTTTCCAAAGAAACACAATCCCGAAAATCGTCAAACCCGCCATCCCTACCTGCGCAAGCCGTTCTCGAGCCGTCTGCGCCTGACCAGGGAACAACCAGATCGCGGTGAAAACGATGGACGTCCAGATCGACGCCGTCAGCGCCGTAATCCCCGCGTAACGAGGAAACGGCATTCGATTTAGACCTGCCGCAACATACGCGGGCAACCGTGCCCCAGGGAAAAATCGGCTCAGCGCCAAAGCCCAGCCGCCAGCCGTACCAGCAGTCGCCTGCTCGGCCGAGGAGGCCGCGCGCCCCAGCCACGAGGTGCGACGCGCCTTCTCGCCCCAAATGCGCGCCACCGCGTATACGCCAAGGTCACCCGCCCACAAGCCAGTAGCTGCGCTGAAAAAAGAAAGCCGGGGATCAAGTACGCTGCCCGCAGCTAGAGTTGCCGCGGTAATCGTAGCGGCATCCTCGGAGACGAATGCTCCCACAATGATGGCAATCGCCGTTGCGACACTCCCACTAACTTGTAACGGCAGGAGGCTCATTCGATTCCCCACTAATCGGCGGCGAGCAAAGATTGGTGCTTTAGTGTCGAAGGCGCGTATCCGAATTCCTTGGAGACTTCAATCCCCACTTCGTTGCAGATCAAGCGGATGATGGCGAAATGGTGTACCGCATGGGCTGCGCAGTAGGCCAGTTCTCGCCCGGCGTTGGAATCGATTGTCGCCGGAAGCCCGGAATGATACCCGACGCTACTCATTGTTTTGCACGATTGCTGCAATGTCTCTCCGCGCCAGCCTCGAAGAATCCTCAAAACTTCGCCCGTGGAAGCGGACGCATAGCCCACTTCGTTCTCGATGCGCGGATTTCTCCGCCGCGCGTCGTAGTTGACGACTCTTTGGGACATCCCTTCGATCAGGCACTGGAAGTGTTCCAGCACATGGCGGTAATGCCCGCCGACCGAGGCGTTAAAGGGGTCTCTCGCGATCCGTGAATATTTCTCGTCGTCCAGCCGGGAAAGCAAATTCAGCCCTTGCTGGAGCACTTCCCCTGCGGCAGCGACCAACTCCGGCAAGTCCGAACCAACCGCCGCCGGCTCCGCTTCCGGAGTTCTCGCCACGCCTGCCATCGCCCGGTTCATGCCAGCCTCCCGCCGATCACTGGAATTTCCGCTCGATGGAGAAACAAGTTGATGGCCGAGGCAATAAAAACGGTCAGTGCCAACCCGAACAGGAGCCCCTTATCCCCTTGGACTTCAATCCCGAGCACCGTCAGGTGACTCACGATTGCACCGGCCATCATCCCCAGCGCCAGAGCCGAACCGAGCCAAGTGAATCGCGGCCAAAGAAGCAGTATGGCCGCGACAAGTTCAACGATACCTGAACCAATGCGCCCCCAAGGCTCGGCCCCCACCTTTGTGAAGATGTAGATGGACTCTGGAGCCCCGGTGAACTTGAAAAACAAAGTCTGTAACAAAATGACTGCGGCAATCAGGCGCAAAATCCAGCTCAAAATGCTAGTCCCCATCGTGTCCTCTCCCGATTGGATGGCGCTCCGGTTCGAGCCTTCGCCGATCCCCTCGAATTAGCGGCCTTTCTTTTCCACCAGCTGCGGCCAATTCTGGTTCGCCTTGTCCAGATTGCCGGCCTGGTCCTTGTTGAATTTCTCTTTGATGTCGAGGTCGTACTGGAGTAACAGCTTGCCGTTGACAATCTGGAATGCTTGTACATCCACCGGCACGAGCTTCCCCCTGGAAACCCCATACGCGCAGAATCCTCCGAACTCAGGCTCGTACTTCCCCGGAGATGCGTCGAAGGCCGCTTTGTCTTCCCCCGACACAAAGTAATACGTTGCGCCCTTGTAAGTACTTTCAAAGCGCTTGTCCCCCTTCACGGGCTTGTTCTGGGTGAAAAACGCCACCGGATCGTACCCCTGAATGGCCACTCCATTTCTATCCAGGTTCTGCAACGTCTTTCCGCCCTGCGGAAGCGCCGGAAATCCCCAAAGCAGCATCGTCAGCACGATCGCTCTTTTCACTATGGCCCTCATTCGCTTCCCCTTTCCGATCCCAAAAAAGTCTAGTGGCAGGCAGTACGAGTGGCCACCCGCGAAAAGGTTTCAAGGTTTTCGTTCATTAGACGCCCAAGTCGTCCGCCTGTCCCCCTGCCGCATTTGCGAGCGCGTCTCAAGCTCCCCTCCGCGAACTCGGCCCCAAACACTCGTCAACCCCGCCATTTACCCCAGAGCTTTGGTCCTGTAACCTTTCTCGGTCACCCGACTCGTACAAAGGAGCCGAAGGGAGACGTTCGGGCCTCATGCCGGCAGCTACCGAGCAGGAGAAGGAACTCATCGCCCGCATCCTCGCGGGCGAAACCAACCTTTTCCATGAACTCGTACGGCCTTATGAAAAGCTGGTCTACGTGACCGTTTTCACCATGCTGAGGAATGAGGCCGAAGCGGAGGATGCGGCCCAGGACGTGATGATTAGCGCCTTTCGCCACTTGAAGGGTTTCCGGGGCGATGCGAAATTCAGCACCTGGCTCGTGACCATCGCCATGAACGAAGCCCGGCAGCGGCTCCGCAGGGCGAAACTCGTCCCTCAGGATTCGCTCGAAGAAATGATCGCGGAGAAGGAAGGGGATTTCACGCCTGCGGTTCTCACCGACTGGCGCGAAATTCCTTCCGCAGCCCTCGAGAAGAAGGAGTTGCGATTGAAATTACGGGAAGCGGTGGACCATCTGCCGCCCCTTTATCGAGAGGTTTTGGTCCTGCGTGACCTTGAGGAACTCAACCAGGTGGAAACTGCCGCCGCACTGGGCATAAGTATTAATCTGGTCAAAGTACGGCTGCACCGGGCTCGCATGATGCTGCAGAAGCTTCTGGCTCCTTATTTGAAAACCGCCGTGCCGGCCAGAAAGGGCTTTTTCGGGAGGTTCTTCGGATGAAGCTGGAGTGCAAACACGTCTGGGAGCACATCTCCGAGTACCTTGACCATCAGCTGGATGCCGCCCTGCTCACGGATATCGAGAACCACCTGGAAAACTGCGAAGTGTGCTCCGCCATTTTGGATTCCACGCGAAATATTCTGGTTTTGACTGCGGATGATCGCACCTACGAGTTGCCGGTGGGCTACAGCGAGCGCCTGCACAAGCGACTGGAAAGAATCCTGCGGGAAGGAACCACTTCCCCCGAAAAACCGGTCTAACACTCTACGATCTGTACCGTCGTCTTCAGAAATGATGCGTCTTCTGGAAGTGAAAATACGATTCCACCAGCAGCAGCCCCAGAGTCAGCAGGGACAAGGCGAGTTGCACTTTTTCCGAAGCAAACTTGCTGCTGGACACGGACTTTTGTCTCCACGCTGACGCCGCGCGTCTCCGCAATCGCCGCACCTGCCACAATGCCGCCAGATTGAACATCGCCCCGGCAAGCGCGAACAATACCATGGGCAAGCGAATCGCATCGGTATGGATCTTGTCGAGGATCTGCATCGCGCCGAGCGCCGATGCAAACGCCGCCGCGCCGAGCAACAATCTCATCCCGCTCAGTGCGACAAACATCGTGCATACGCTCTGCACCATCGCGATAAACAGGCTCGACCACCCTATCCATCGGAATTGTGAATTCGTTTGGGTCGCCTCGTTCTCCCGCACCGGTTCGGCAGCCTCCAGCGTGTCATTCATCAAAATGCTCCTTGCCAGGTGTTACTTCAAGCAGTCTGTGGCCTGTGGCCATGGATGGCAAGTTCCGCTCACTACAATCCATCCGCTCCGATCTTCCATCAGGCGATTCGCGCTGAGCTGAGTCTTGGATTTTTCCCCTGCGCCATCCTGAGGCTCCAGCCCGCGAAAGATATCCTGACCTGAGCTCGCGCCAGAGGGCGCCGATACTTGGTTGACGATCTGGGGCGCCCAACATACGATGCGCCTTTGGGGGTGCGCCGTTGCAATGGTTCGGTAACCGATTGTTCCCGCATGTAGTTGCCGTTGCTGTCCTGACTTCGATTTTTCTGGCGCCTGCGATTTCTCATGCGCAATCCGATTCGGTCATTGTCGAGCAGGATGTCCCGGCAAAGATGCGCGACGCCGTTGTGCTCAAGGCCGATATCTATCGCCCCAGAACCGACGGAAAATATCCCGTCCTCCTCCAGCGCACCCCTTACAACAAGAGTGGTGCACGAGCCTTCGGCATGCGGGCCGCCGCACGAGGATACCTCGTCGTCGTGCAGGACGTCCGCGGCCGTTACACCTCGGAAGGCGAATGGTATCCCTTCCGCCACGAAGCGCAGGACGGCTACGACACCGTCGAATGGGCTGCTGCATTGCCACAATCGAACGGTAAAGTAGGCATGTTTGGCGGTTCCTACGTTGGAGCCACGCAATTTCTTGCCGCCATCGCCAGCCCTCCGCACCTCGCCGGAATCGCCCCCCACGTCACCGCCTCCAACTACCATGAAAACTGGACCTACCAGGGCGGCGCGTTCGAACAATGGTTCGACCAATCATGGACCAGCCAACTGGCGCAGAATACGTTGACGCGAACCGTTGTGGAGGATTCCAATCCGCTCGTCTGGAAAAACACCTTGCCGCTCAAGGACTATCCCGTTCTTGAGGTTCCCGATCTCCGTGGCCTAGCGCCCTATTATCAGGATTGGCTGGCGCACCCGAATTACGACGACTATTGGAAAGCGCTTTCCATCGAAGAATCCTATTCCCACATCCAGGTTCCGGTTCTGAATATCGGCGCTTGGTACGACATTTTTCTCGGCGGGACTCTCCGAAATTACACACTGCTCAAAACAAGGGCGGGCAGCGATGCGGCTCGCAACGGACAGCGCTTGTTGGTCGAGATCGGGGGCCATTCCGGGTGGTCTACCGCACGCAAAATCGGCGACGTGGACTTCGGCCCCGATGCGCCGCACGACCTCGACGACATCGTCATCAACTGGTACGACTATCTCTTCAAGGGTGTTCAGAACACTTTCGCAGGTCCCAAGCGCGTGCGTCTATTCGTCATGGGAAAAAATCAGTGGCGTGACGAAGACGATTGGCCCCTGGCTCGCGCTCGGTCTACAAAATACTTCCTGCACTCTTCCGGAAGGGCCAACGGATCAACTGGCGATGGCCTCCTAAGTACCGATCTCCCTGCGTCGGAACCCAAAGACTCCTTCCGATATGATCCAGCCAATCCCGTTCCAACCATCGGAGGACCACTTTGTTGCGACAGCAAGCACCTCGCTCCCGGTCCGCGTGATCAGCGGCCTGCGGAAGAGCGCACGGATGTCCTGGTCTACACGACCCCCGCATTCACGAAGGAGACCGAGGTCACCGGCCCAATCACGCTTGACCTTTTTGCGGCGACTTCCGCGAAAGACACCGATTTCACGGGCAAACTCGTAGACGTCTGGCCCGATGGTTTCGCCCAGAACTTGACCGAAGGTATTCTCCGCTTGCGCTACCGCGACTCAAGGGAAAAGCCGGACTTCGCCAACCCCGGCGAAATCTATCACCTGGCGCTCGATCTCTGGGCCACCAGCAACGTTTTTCTTCCCGGACACCGGCTGCGTCTGGAAGTCTCCAGCAGCAACTTCCCGCGCTTCGCTCGCAACCTGAATAGCGGCGAAGACTCGGCCACTGGTTCGAAAATGAAGGTCGCGACCAATACGATTTATCACGATAGCGAGCATCCCTCCGCTCTGGTGCTTCCCATCGTGCCCTGACCTCTTGGGTTCGGACCTCGCCTCGTCCAGTGGTTCTGAAAAACTTGTTGCATCTTCTTCCGGCAGCCCCAAAGCAAAAGCGCGAAGAATCTCGCCGCAAAGTTCGCACACAAACTGAAGATTGCCGCTTATGGATTCTTCGCCGGGGCTGCCGGGCGGATCTTCTCCGCCGGCACAACGCCCTTCCCTTCCAGCACGCTGTAAAACTGATCCGCTTCCAGATTCTTCAGCGTGTCCACGGCGCCCGAAGGCCAGTGAATCTCAACGCTGTCGATCTTCTTTGCGCCGCCTAATCCGAAATGCACACGCAGATCGTTCTGCGAAAGATAGCTGCCCCCGCTGTGAATTTCATCCGTCTGCGTCATCCCACCCGCCACAATCTTCACACGCGCCCCGATCGCCAGCCGGTTGCTCTTCGTTCCCGCCAGCTCGAAGCTCACCCAGTGCTGCCCCGGAAGTCCCCGGTTGCGCAGCACCATGGGAACACCCTGAAGGTCTTCCACTACCAGATCCATATTGCCGTCGTTGAATAAGTCGCCGACTGCGAGCCCTCGCGAAACCCGCGGTTCCAGGATGGCCGCGCCGGACTGATCGCTGGCGTCGCAAAATGTCCCGTCGCCCCGGTTGTATTGCACCAGCTTCGGCTCGCGATAGCGTGCGCCGGATTGTAATTGATCCACTTGCGGGTAGACGTGTCCGTTGACCGTAACCAGATCGAGCCAGCCATCGTTGTCCAGATCCACGAAGGCCACGCCCCATTTCACGTACGGCACCGAAGGCAAGCCGATTCCCGAAGGATACGAAACATCCTGGAAGTCCCACTTTCCGTCGTTGCGGTAAAGCGGCGAATTGTCGAGCGCGAAGTTTGTCACCACGATCGACGGCCGCCCCGTATGCAGGTAGTCGCCGAGCGCCACTCCCATTCCCGCTTGCTCGTGTCCGTCTTCCCCCAGCGCCGTTCCGGATTCTAGTCCAATGTCGGTGAACTTTCCGTTGCCCTCGTTCTGATACAGAAATCCCGCCGTCGAATCATTGGCAACATAGATGTCCGGCCGCCCCGTATTGTTGAAGTCCGCCCACACCGTCGTCAGTCCGTAGTAGCCGTTGGGATCGTCGACTCCGGCTTTCTTGGAAACGTCCGTGAAGGTACCGTCGCCATTGTTGTGATACAAAGTGTCTCCGGCGCCTTTCAAGCCGCGCGGACCGCACTGCACTTCGATTCCCATATATTTGCACGTGACCGTGCTGCCAAATGCCGGCAGATTGTGGATGTCCAGATCCACGTAGTTGGTCACCATCAGATCCAGGTAGCCATCGCCGTCATAATCACCGAACGCGGCACCCGTCGAAAAACGCGAGTCCCCCACGCCCGCTTTCGCTGTTGCGTCCGTGAACGTGCCGTCGCCATTGTTGTGATAGAGCACGTTGTGCCCATAGCAGGTCACATAGATATCCGGCCAGCCGTCATTGTCGTAGTCGCCGACGGCGCCTCCCATCGCAAAACAGGGTTTCCCGATTCCCGCCTGATCAGTCACATCTGTAAACGTTCCGTCGTGATTGTTGTGATAAAGCGCCCCGCGTGCCGTTTGCCCTTTCAGTGCCATGTCCACCGTCGGGGAGTTCGTAAAGTAAATGTCCAGCCAGCCGTCGCGGTCGTAATCCAGCAGCAAGACGCCGCCGCTCATCGATTCGACGATGTAGCGGCTTTCCGGCGAGGACGTGTGCGAAAAACGAATTCCGGCCTTCTCCGTGATGTCCTCGAATTGTGGTACAACTCGATTCTTGCACTTGATCGTCTTCGCCGAAGCCGGTGGAGGAGGCCCCTGAGCGATTCCTTGTGCCGATCCGTTCGAAGCGACCGTCAACATTCCCAGAAATACCAGCCCGCATTGACTCAAAAGCTGGCGCACGCAAGTCCACCGGAAAAGTTAATTTTTCTCATCACGCGTCTCGTCTCCACGTCCTTTTCCCGCTTTTGTCTCATTGTATACCCTACGCTTCGCCGCTTTCATTGCGTCGCGTTCTTTGACTGGACACACCACTTAGATTGTGGGAGCCTAACCAGGTCTGGTTTCCTCCAGACGAATCTTCTCAGGAGTGCTCACCATGAAATCGCGATTCTTCTTCCTGCCTGCCCTCGCCCTTTTGGCGGCCTCGGTCGTGGCTGCAGCCGACGGCAGCTGGACCGGGTGGATTTCCGACAGCATGTGCGGCGCGAAAAACGCCCATGAGGGCGGCGCCGAGTGCACCAGCAAATGCGTTAAGGAACATGGCGCCAAGTACGTGTTCGTGAACGACGCCGACAAGAAAGTCTATGCTATCGATGCTCAAGACATGGTCGCGGCGCACGCCGGGCACCATGTCGTCGTCAAAGGTACCGTCGACGGCGACACGCTGAAGCTCACCAGCGTCGAGATGGCGAAGTAGTTCCGAAGCCAAACCCAATGGACCGAACGGGTGGGAACGCGTTTCCTGCCCGTTTTGCTTTTGTGGCCGCGCGGATTTCCGTTACGATAATCGTTCGCCATGACTACCACTCTCGTTTACGCAGGCCGCGCCTTCACTCCCACCTCGGAAATGCCGGATGCCGCAATTCTGATTCGCGACGGCGTAATCGAATCGATCACACCGCGAAGTGCCGTGGAGTTGCCCGCCGATGCTGAGGAAATCGTCGCCCTCGATAAAATCGCCGCCCCAGGCTTTCTGGACGTCCATATCCACGGCGCCGCCGGCCACGACGTCATGGAAGGCACCGAAGCCGCGCTCAAGACCATTGCCGCAACTATCGCCGCCCACGGCACCACTTCGTTCGTCGCCACCACCGTCACCGCCAGCCCCGAAGCCATTTGCCGCGGCGCCGAGGGCGTGGCTCGTTACATCGCGTTGCAGCACAGTGTTGCGGATTTTCGGGCCGAAGCTCTCGGCGTTCATTTCGAAGGCCCGTTCATCAGCCCCGTCCGCCGCGGTGTGCACCCCCCGGAATTTCTGCAGTTGCCTTCGGCCGAACTTCTCGAGCAATTTATCGCTGCCGCAAGAGGCCGCGCGCAGATCCTCACCATTGCACCGGAGCTCCTCGGCGCAATGCCCTGCATAGACGCCGCGCGGAATGCCGGTCTCATAGTTGCCATCGGTCACACTGACGCCACCTATGAGCAGGCGCGCGCTGCCTTCGCTCGCGGAGCGCGCCACGCCGTACACGTTTACAATGCGATGCGCCCCTTCTCTCACCGTGATTCGGGTGTCATCGGCGCGGTCCTTACCACGCCAGAGGTCACCGCCGAACTGATCGCCGATGGAGTTCACGTAGATGAGACCGCCATGCGTCTCCTTCTTCAGGCCAAGGGAGCAACCGGGGTGATCCTCGTCAGCGACGGGACGGCCGCAACAGGCATGCCGGATGGAAAATATATGCTGGGGACGTTCGAAGTCACTGTCAGCGGCGGGGTTTCCCGCAATGCCGAGGGAAAACTCGCTGGCAGTACCCTCACGCTCGACCGCGCCCTCCGCAACATCGTGAATCTGGGCACTCCGCTGCAAGACGCCCTGCGCATGCTCACGCTGAACCCCGCCACGCTACTCGGCCTCGAATTCAAAAAAGGTGTGCTGCGCGCCGGGGCCGATGCCGATCTGCTGCTCCTCGACGATTCGCTCCAAGTTACCCGCGTGTGGACCCGCGGCGTTCCCCTCTAGCTTCGCACGCGATGTTAGAAATTGAGCGGTATTCGCAGTTCATCGGCAAGCTTTTGCGCGTTGAATGGGCTGCAGGCAATGTAGCGTTCGCCAATCTTCAGCGTGGGAATTCGCCGTCGTCCATGGTTCACCCGCATCACTAGCGCAGCGGCCTCGACGTCTTCTTCAATATTGATTTCGTGGAATTCGACGCCGCGCTCGTTGAGAAATTTCTTTGTGCGCCAGCAGTCCGGGCACCACCCGGCGCTGTACACCGTTACCATTTCCATGGATTCATCGAGGCGTTGGACATGGCCGAAAGCGCACGTCGCCTTTCCCGCGAGATTTTCAGCTCTTTCATGTCTTATCGGGGCACGCCCTGATACCGCTGGGCGATCTGGATGCGAATCAGGGCTCGTTCCAGCGCAATCACGGCGCGGTCCCAATCGACATTGCTGTCGTTCGACGCGAGCCGCTGCTCGGCCCTGGCCTTGGCCGCCTCGGCGCGCGCCAGATTGATCTCCTCGGCACGCTCGGCGGTTTCCGCAAGCACGGTCACGCGATCCGGCAATACCTCCGCGAAACCCTGAATCACCGCCAGGATCACGGGCGCGCTCGACGCGCTGGTTTTGTAGGAAAGCTCGCCAATCCCCAGCTCGGTCATCAGTGGCGCGTGGCCCGGCAGAATGCCCAATTGCCCTTCCCGCCCGGGGATTTCCACTTCCACGACCGTTTCGCGGAGCAACTGGCGCTCTGGGGTGACGAGAACGAGCTGGATGGCATCGGGCAGCATGGCTTCGTTAGACGCCCGCCTTCATCTTCTCGGCCTTCGCGACCACCTCTTCGATCGTTCCCACCATATAGAACGCCTGCTCCGGAATTTCGTCGTACTTTCCTTCCGCGATTTCCTTGAAGCTGCGGACCGTGTCTTCGATCTTTACGTACTTGCCCTCCAGGCCCGTGAACTGTGCCGCCACAAACATCGGCTGCGACAGGAACTTCTCGATGCGCCGTGCGCGCGCCACCGTGCGCTTGTCTTCATCGGACAGTTCTTCGATGCCCAGAATCGCGATGATGTCTTGCAAATCCTTGTAGCGTTGCAGAACCGACTTCACGGATCGCGCCACGCTGTAGTGCTCCTGGCCGACCACGCGCGGGTCCAGAATTCGAGAGAAGCTTGCCAGCGGATCCACCGCCGGGTAAATCCCGCGCTCCACGATCTGGCGGCTCAGGTTCGTCGTCGCGTCCAGGTGCGTGAAGGTCGCCGCCGGCGCAGGGTCCGTATAGTCGTCCGCCGGCACGTAAATCGCCTGCACCGAGGTAATCGACCCGCTCTTTGTGGAAGTGATGCGCTCCTGCAGCTCTCCTATTTCCGTGTTCAGGTTCGGCTGGTATCCCACTGCGGATGGCATGCGGCCCAGCAGTGCCGATACTTCGGAACCCGCCTGCACGAAGCGAAAAATATTATCGATGAACAGCAGTACGTCGAGGTGTTCCTGGTCGCGGAAGTATTCCGCGACCGTCACCCCGGTCAACCCGACGCGGAGTCGCGCTCCGGGGGGCTCCGTCATCTGGCCGTAGATCAGGGCCGCGCGCGATTTCTCCGAGTTCCCCGGCACCACCACGCCGGACTCCTGGAATTCCAGCCAGAGGTCGTTGCCTTCGCGCGTTCGCTCGCCAACCCCCGCGAACACCGAAACGCCGCCGTGCTGCATGGCCACGTTATGAATCAATTCCTGGATCAACACCGTCTTCCCGACGCCCGCCCCGCCGAACAATCCGATCTTTCCGCCCTTCAAAAAAGGCTGGATCAGGTCAACCACTTTGATCCCCGTCTCGAACATTTCCAGCGTCGTGGACTGTTGGTCCAACGCCGGCGACGGCCGATGAATCGAGTACGTCGTCTCGGTCTTGATCGGCCCCATCTGATCCACGGGCTTCCCGAGCACGTTCATCACGCGTCCCAGCGTCGCCCGTCCTACAGGGACCGAAATTGGCACGCCAAGATCCACCGCTTTCATCCCGCGCACCATGCCTTCGGTCGGCTCCATGGCCACCGCACGCACGCGCCCTTCTCCCAGGTGCTGTTGCACTTCCGCGGTCACGTCCAGAGGTTCCGGCAGATTGAACCCTTCGCCGGTAATCTGCACGGCATTGTAAATCGACGGCAAATGCCCCTCTTCAAACTGTACGTCGAGCACCGGCCCGATAATCTGTATGACTCGTCCAACGTGCTGCTCTGCCATGTTGACTCCTACGCGGTCGAAGAAGCGCCGCTGACAATCTCAATGATCTCTTTCGTAATCGCCGCCTGCCGCACTTTGTTCATGTGCAGCGTCAGGCCTTCAATCACTTCGCCCGCGTTTTTCGTGGCCGCTTCCATCGCGGTCATGCGCGCCGCGTGTTCGGCGGCGCAGGATTCCAGCATGCTCCGCAGAACCTGCGTCTCCACGTATCGCGGCAGCAAGCTCTCCAGCAATTCGCTTTCGGGCTGTTCGTAGATATAGTCAATCTGCGAAGACTCGACTTCCGTTTCCCCGCTCGCCACGATCTTTTCTATGGGAAGCAGCTTTTCCACCACCAGCTCCGCGGAGATCACGCTCTTGAACTCGCTGAAGATCGTGTACACCGCGTCCACTTTCTCTTCCGTATACAGGTCCATCACCAGCTTCGAAATCTCGCGCGCGATTCCAAAGTCCACCCGCGACAGCACGTTCACATACTCGCCGGCAAACGCAAATCCCGCGCGGCGAAGCGCGTCCCGCCCCTTCTTACCGATGGGAATCACCGTGAACTGTTTCCCCGCCCTGCTGTGATAAAACTCGTAGCCTCTTCTCAGGATGTTCGAATTGAACGCTCCCGCCAGGCCCCGCTCTCCCGACAAAAACAACACCAGGATTCGCTCTTCTGGCCGGTGCGCCAGCAAAGGATGTTGTGGCGATTCGATCCGCGCCATCGTCGAGCGCAGTACGCGCACCAACTCCCGCGCGTACGGGCGCGCCGCCAGTGCCGCTTCTTGCGCGCGCCGCAACCGCGCCGCAGCCACGAACTTCATCGCGCGCGTAATCTGCTGCGTGTTCTTCACCGAGCGGATGCGGCGCCGGAAATCGAGTAGTGTGGCCATGTCCTTGTTTCGCGCGGGCTCTTACTTCGCCGTCGCGGCCAGCTCCACGTTGAACCGGTCCTTGAATCCGTCCACGGCCGCCTTGATTGTGGCTTTGATGCCGTCGTCGAGGGCTTTCTTTGTGGCGATCTCTTTCAGCACGGCCGAATAGTTCGTCTCAATGAATTGCACAAACTCCTGCTCGAATCGGCGTATCGCGTTCACGGGAACGTTGTCCAATGCGCCGCTGGTGGCAACGTAAAGGATCAATACTTGCTGCTCGACCGAAAGCGGCGCGTATTGGCCCTGTTTCAGGATTTCCGTCAATCGCTGCCCGCGCGCCAACTGCGCCTGCGTCACCTTGTCCAACTGGTCGGAGCCGAACTGCGCAAACGCCGCGAGTTCGCGGTACTGCGCCATGTCCAGCCGCAGCGTGCCCGCCACCTGCCGCATCGCCTTGATCTGCGCGTTGCCGCCCACGCGGCTCACGGAAATTCCCACGTTGATCGCGGGTCGGATACCCGCGTTGAACAAATCCGACTCCAGGTATATCTGCCCATCGGTAATCGAAATCACGTTCGTCGGGATGTACGCCGAAACGTCGCCCGCCTGGGTTTCAATCACCGGCAGCGACGTCAGCGAACCCGCGCCCAGCTTGTCGTTCAACTTCGCGGCGCGCTCCAGCAGGCGCGAGTGCAAATAAAATACGTCGCCTGGAAACGCCTCGCGCCCCGGTGGCCGGCGCAGCAACAGCGAAATTTCGCGGTACGCCTGCGCGTGCTTCGATAGATCGTCGTAAAACGTTACCGCGTGCATCTTGTTGTCGCGAAAGTATTCGCCCATCGCGCAAGCCGCATACGGCGCGATGTATTGCAGCGAAGCCGGCTCCGCCGCCGAGGACGCCACCACGATCGTGTAGTCCATCGCCCCGGCATCGGTCAGCACCTTCACCACCTGCGCGATCGTCGAGCGCTTCTGCCCGATCGCGCAGTAGATGCAGATCATGTCGCTGCCCTTCTGGTTGATGATCGTATCCAGAATGACGGCGGTTTTTCCCGTTTGGCGGTCGCCGATAATCAATTCGCGCTGGCCTCGGCCGATCGGAATCATCGAGTCGATGGCCTTGATACCGGTCTGCAGCGGCTCGCGCACCGGTTGGCGGTCCAGCACGCCCGGTGCCAGGCGTTCCAGCGGATTGCGCAGCTTCGCGGTGATCGGCCCCTTGTCGTCGAGAGGCACACCCAGCGGATTCACCACGCGCCCGATCAGTTCCTTGCCCACTTGCACGGACATGATCGTGTTCGTCCGCCGCACCACGTCGCCTTCTTTCAATTCGGACGACTCGCCCAGCAGCACCGCGCCAACCTCCTCCTCTTCGAGGTTCAGCGCCAGCCCAAACACGTCGTGCGGAAAGGCCAGCATCTCCCCGGCCATCGCTTTTTCCAGGCCGTGGATGCGCGCGATGCCGTCGCCCACGCTGATCACCGAGCCAACCTCATCCACCGAAACCGATTGCTCGTAATTCGCGATCTGCTCGCGAAGTATCTTGCTGATTTCGTCTGCTTTGATATTTGCCATGCCCGCTCCGTTCCCGAATCCCTATTCCGCGGAAAGCCGCGTGCGCAACTGCTTCAGCCGGCTCTTTACTGAACCGTCGTAAACCGTGTCTCCGATCCGCACCACCGCCCCGCCCAGCAATCCCGGATCAAGTGCATACTTGGCCTGAATTTTCTTCCCCGTCAGGCGCTCCAGCGCCTGCTGCAGTGTGGCCTTTTGGGTGGGCGTTAGTTCGGAGGCTGATGTTACCTGAGCCTCGGCCATGCCCAGTCTCTGGCGGATCACCGCCTCAAAACTCTCCATCATTTCCGGCAGCAGATGCGTGCGCTGGTTATCCGTCACGATAAACAGAAAGTTCCGCACGATGCGGCTCGCGCCCATCCGCGCGGTCAACTTCTCGATCACCGCGTGCTTCGTCGCGTGCTCGATCGCCGGGCTTCCCAGCACGTTGCGTAGTTCCGCCGACTCCGCGAACGCCGCGCCGAATTCCGACAATTGCTTCTTCACGGGCTCGGCGGCGCCCTGTTCCAGCGCGATATCGGCCAGCGCGGTCGCGTATTGCAGGCTTGCCGATTTCAATTGGGCCTCCCGTGCAAGCTCTGCACGAAACTGTTGATCATCGCTTCCTGCACCGCGGGCGTCATCTGCTTGGCAACCAGGGTTTCCGCGCCGTCCACCGCGAGTTTCGCGGCCAGTTCCTTGAGTTCCACGCGGGCCGCGCGTTCGGCCGCTTCAATCTCCGCCTTCGCCGCGATCCGGATCTTTTCCAGATCGAGTTGCGTCGCCCCGCGCAGCCTGTCCATCTCGGCCGCCGCGTCCTTCTGCGCCTGCGCCCGGAAGTCCGTCACTTCGCGCTCCAGATTGGCAAGTTTCGCAACCGCTTCCTGCAGCCGCTGTTCCGCATCGGCCTTCGCTGCTGCGGCTTTATCTATCGCCGCGCTGATCTGATCGGCCCTTCGCCGGAACATGGGCGGCAACTTTTTCCCAAATGCCCAGTACGCCAGTGCGGCCAGAATCGCAAACTGAACCCACTTGAAACCCATCTCGAGCCCATGCCCGGACGCGCCACCTTCCTCCGCTCCCAGCGTTCTCACTGCCGCGAACAGCCACAGGGAAAGCACGGCGCAGCTGTTCAAAAGCTTCCGGGGTAGCTTCATCGGGCACCCCGCGTCGGCGCGCCGCTCGGCGGCACCTGCAACACGCGCCGCGCGATCTCTGCGGCAAGCTGCCCGGCTGTGGTTTCGATTTCTCTCTTGGCGCTTTCAAATTCCGCGCTCACCCGCTGCTTCGCCGCGCCAACTTCGGCATCCGCCTTTCCGCGTGCATCCTTCACCATCGCCGTGCGCGCGTCCAACACCTTCTTGCGCTCGGCTTCCTGTTCCTCATATACCTTCGCATGCGCCTGCCGGAACGCTTCCTGATACTCGCGTTCCTTCTCCAGCGCGGCCGCTTGCGCCGCTTCCGCCGCCTTCTGGGCACCGTGTGTCCGCGCCTCGCGCTCCGCCATCGTCTTCAGCAGCGGCTGGAAGAAAATCGCCCGCATCATTACATAAAAGAGGAGCACAAGGACCGCTACGGGCACAGCCCGGAGGAAGAGTTCGCCGACTTGGTGAACCAATTCAGACATGGAGTTGTTTCGCCTAAAATACCAGGAAGGCAGCCTCGCCGACTCCCTGACCCGGTAGGAGCGTACGGTGGGCTTCTTGCCGCCTCACAGAATAT
>DATIXE010000050.1:0-77105 GCA_035518915.1 Candidatus Eiseniibacteriota bacterium | reverse complement strand
GCAGCACTCAAATCAAGAGGTTGTTCAGAGGTTCCCTTGGTGCAACCAGGGTGCAATAAGACTTCCGGAGGGTTACCGTGGGCGCCATAAAGGGCGATCGGCGCCGTAATTTTTCAAACAGTTACCTCTGAAACAACCGCTGTCACGGCAGAGGCCGCGGGTTCGAGTCCCGTCGTCCCCGCCATTCCTTTCACGGCGGTTGGTGAATGGTGAGCCCACTTCAGCTTACCCGCAATTTCTCCCACACCACTTGGTTTACGATACCCTCGCGCCCTTGACCCCGCTCGTTGACTTCCCATTCTCCTCATCCCTACCATGTCAGCCTGAGCGCCATGATTGGGCAGACTATCTCGCACTACCGCATCGTCGAGAGGCTGGGCGGCGGCGGGATGGGTGTCGTGTACAAAGCCGAAGACACCGAGCTTGGACGCTTCGTTGCCCTGAAGTTCCTGCCAGAAGACCTAGCCCAAGACCCGCAGGCATTGGAACGGTTCCACCGCGAGGCACGTGCCGCTTCTGCGCTCAATCATCCTAACATCTGCACCATCCACGAAATCGGCAAGCACGACGGTCGGTCGTTCATCGTCATGGAGTATCTGGACGGAGTGACACTGAAGCACCGCATCGGCGGGAAGCCGCTGGAGGTCGACGAGGTGCTGTCGCTCGGCATCGAGGTCGCCGATGCGCTTGATGCCGCCCATGCTGCTGGCATCATCCACCGGGACATCAAGCCCGCCAACATCTTCGTGACCAAGCGAGGCAATTCCAAGGTTCTGGATTTCGGGTTGGCTAAGGTCAGCACGCCTAAAGGCGCGACTGGTAATGAGCCAACGCTTGCCACTGCGGAAGTTGACCCTGACCATCTCACGAGTCCCGGCACGGCTGTAGGAACAGTCGCCTACATGTCGCCGGAGCAGGTTCGCACCAAGGAACTGGACTCCCGCACTGATCTGTTCTCGTTCGGAGCTGTTCTGTACGAGATGGCCACCGGAACCATGCCGTTTCGAGGCGAGAGTTCAGGGGAAATCGGCGGCGCGATTCTACATATGAGTCCGGCGCCAGCGTCGAAGGTCAATCCGAGGGTTTTAGGAGATTTCGAAGTCATCGTCAACAAGGCTCTAGAGAAAGACCGCGACCTGCGTTACCAGCATGCAGCGGACATTCGCGCTGATCTGCAACGGTTGAAGCGCGACACAGAGAGCGGACGCAGCCCACTCGTAGGTTCCGCCACCATGGCGGCCGTACGACAATCGCCAACCACACCGAAGCGCAGAATCTGGGGAATAGTTTCGTCCGCAACAGTCCTGCTCCTCGCCGCATGCATCGCAGGCGGCTTCTACCTTCGGTCGCATCGCGCCGAGCCGCTGAGCGACAAGGACACCTTAGTTCTCGCCGACTTCGTCAACAGCACCGGCGACCCAGTGTTCGACGACACACTTAAGACGGCGCTCACAGTTTCCTTGCGGCAATCGCCCTTTCTGAATGTGATCGGCGACGACAAAGTAGCGGCGACTCTGCGGTTGATGGCGCGCCCTACAAACACGACGCTCACATCCGACGTATCCCGCGAGCTTTGCCAGCGTGCGGGCAGCAAGGCTTACATCGCTGGCTCGATTGCAAGCCTGGGCAGCCAGTACGTGCTGGGGTTGAAGGCGGTGAATTGCCAAAGCGGGGAGGTGCTGGTACAGGAGCAAGTCACTGCGGCTGCGAAAGAGAAAGTCTTGGATGTGCTGGGCGGCGCTGCCTCGAAGCTGCGTGGCGAACTGGGAGAATCGCTTCCCTCGGTGCAGAAGTTCGACGTTCCGATTGAAGCTACGACATCTTCCCTTGAAGCCCTGAAAGCTTACAGTATGGGCATCGCCGTTGGGCACGAACAAGGCGATACACCCAGCATTCCGTTCTTGAAGCGCGCGATTGAAATCGATCCCAGTTTCCCCATGGCATATGCCGCATTAGCGGTACTTTACGGCAATCTAAACCAGCCCACGCTCGCGTTGGAAAACGCCACTAAGGCCTATGGATTGCGCGAGCGGGCGAGCGAACGGGAAAAACTGCGTATTGCAGCGTACTATTTTCGCGCAAGAGGAGAAATAGAGAAGGAGGCACAGACCTATGAACTTTGGAAAGCAAACTATCCACGTGATGTCAGCGCTTACGTCAACTTGGCTAGTGATTACGCCAATCTGGGGCAATACGACAAAGCTCTCGCAGAAGAGAAAGAAGGTTTGCGCCTTGCGCCAGATCTAGTCGTCGTCTATACGAACATGGGCGGGACGTATATCAACATGAACCGGCTGGACGAAGCGAAGGCCACGTTCGATCAGTCTCTTGAGCGCAAACTGGATAGCGGCCTTCTGCACACAAATATGTACTATTACGCCTTTCTGCGAGGAGACACCGCACTGATGGAACAACAAGTGGCTTGGGCTGCGGGTAAACCCGGAGTTGAAGATACCCTACTCTCGGCGCAATCGGACACGGAGGCGTACTACGGGCAGTTAACCAAAGCGCGAGACTTTTCGAGCAGGGCAGTGGACTCTGCTGTCCGCAGCGATTCCAAAGAAACAGCCGCTTTATGGAAGGTCAATGCTGCGTTGCGTGAGGCGGAGGTGGGCAACGCCGCCTACGCGAGGCAAGGAGTCTCCCAAGCTTTGAAGCTATCTCAGGGGCCGGATGTAAAGGTGGCTGCGGCTCTTTCGTTAGCTCGCATCGGCGATATTTCCGAAGCCAAGACGCTAGCGGAAGATTTAGAGAAGACCTTCCCGACTAACACTATGTTGAAGCTCTACTGGCTGCCGACTATCAACGCTACTATCGAACTAAATCGGGGCAACTCGTCCCAAGCATTGCTTGATTTGGAACCATCCGCTCCCTACGAACTGGGCGGAGCGGGAGTGTTCATTAACTACCTCTACCCGGTATATGCCCGCGGCCAAGCGTACTTGCTGGCGCGAAACGGCGCCGCCGCAGCAGCGGAGTTCCAAAAGATGCTGGATCATAGCGGCATCGTGCAAAACTTTGTCACGGGATCTTTGGCCCACCTTCAAATTGGCCGTGCTTACACTATCAGTGGCGACGCGGCCAAAGCGAAAGCTGCATACGAGGAATTCTTCGTTCTCTGGAAAGACGCCGACCCCGACATCCCCATCCTGAAGCAAGCCAAAGCCGAGTACGCGAAGCTGCGATAAGACGCGAAAATTCCACCCACAAATCTACCCACAGCGAGCGGTTCCTACAGTCCCTTTCAGCGACTTGGCAGCCCCCACTGAGAACGTAAGTCGCTGATAAGACGTGTATGCCCAGACTGTCACGGCAGAGGCCGCGGGTTCGAGTCCCGTCGTCCCCGCCATTCCTTTCAAAGCAGTAAGTGTGAGTGGAAGAGTCCAATACCCTGCGACACGATCTACCTCTACGATTTTCCATCGCCTTGTCGTGACCGCCCGCCATGGCTAGTTGTTTTGGGTGTCCGGCAAATTCCGGGCCTCGCCGCGGACCGACTGTCTTCTATTTGGTTCCGAGGAAGCGCTCGACGATCTCCGGCAGCATCGGCTCGACGGCGAGCGTGTAGTGGGTGGTGTTCGGCACGATTGCGAGCTGGTTTGCGGGCCGCAGTGAGCCATCGAGCCCGGCATCGCGCTGGCCGCCTCCCAACGCCTTCCAGAACTCGACCATGTGTTCGGGCCGCATGAAGTCAGCGTCGGCAAAGACCAACAGTGTGCGAGCCTGAACCTTGGCGACGTCGGCGCGCCAGTCGAAGGGGCGCTTGGTCAGGTCACCGACCTTGCGGAAGAGGTTCGTCCAATCGACATTGGGATAGGCTTGCCCTAACGGCGATGCCTTGACGCTATCGCCGAGCATGGCAGCGTTGGCCTCCAACTGATTGAAGGCTGCCACCGCCTCCGGATAAGCGCCGTCACGCTTCATCGTCCCGGACACGAGCACGAGCCGGTCGACCACACTCGGATGGCGGATGGCGGTCTGCAGCGCGACGCCGGAGCCCAGGGAGTAGCCCATTACGTCGGCCTTGCCGAGCTTCAGATGGCCGATCAGAGCGGCAACGTCGTCGCCCAGGGTTTCACAGCGCAGTGGCCTGTCGTTGTCTGGCGTGCGCCCATGCGCCTGAAGATGGACGGCGATCACCTGCCGGCCCTTGGCCAGTTCAGCCCGATTGCTCCCGAAACTGTCGGGGTCGATGCCCCCGTGAAGAAGAATGAGCGGCTTGCCGGCGCCATGCACGCTGTAAAAGATATGCTGGCCATTGACGTCGGCAAAATTCGCATTCGACATGGCGGGGGTCTCCTTGGCTTGAACGGGAAGGGTCGCAGTCAGCACTGCGGTCGCTGTGGCAGTCTTCAGGAAATCGCGTCTGTTCATATCGTCCTCACGTCGCGCCGAACTGACCAGCACGGCGGTGATCGTGTGTGTCATCGTCATTCCTTCCGTACGCCGGTGGCCGCGGTGTAGTCACGATCTGCCTGCGAGCAACTCATCCAGCTCGGCGAACTGTTCGGGCAGGGCTTCCGCCGAACCGGCGAGGGCTTCGTCGAGGGCCGCTGTTGTGGGGTAGAGTTCGTGTAGGGTGACCAGCGTCTTGCCGGCATTTTCTTCGAACGTCACCGTGGTCACGGCGCCCTGATCGCTTTCTTCGTTCGTCCAGACCAGGCGTTTGTTCGGCGTCACTTCTCTGTACGTGCCGAAGAACGCCATCGGTTGATCGGAGGTCGGATGGCGAAACACGAGGCGATACGCGCCCCCGGCACGCACATCCATGTTGCACGAGAGCAGCGACGGGCCGAACGACTTCGGAACCCACCAACGCTTGAACAATTCGGGTTTGCTCCACGCTTCGAAGACATTGTGCGCCGGGGCATTGAACGTTCGCGTCACGACGAGTTCGCGGTCGGACTTGCGTTCCACGGCGGTGCGGTTCTTGGCGGCGGGACTACCTTCTTTTCCTTCGGGCATCTGCCTTCTCCTTTGGTTTCAAGTGCTCGACAATCTTGTCCAGCGCGTCGAAGCGTGCGCTCCAGAGTTGGCGGTGTCGCTCGATCCAGGCGGCCTCTTCTTCCAGCGCGCGCATGCCAAGCCTGCAGGTTCTGACGCGCCCGGCCTTTTCAGTAGTGACGAGCGCTGCCCGCTCCAACACGCCAACATGCTTCTTTATGCCCGTGAGGGTCATATGAAACTTTCGGGCGAGGTCCGTGATCGAAGCGTCGGCGCGGCTGAGCTGCTCCAGCACGCCGCGCCGCGTCGCGTCCGACAGCGCGGCGAACGAAGCGTCCAGGCGGGTCTCGTTATACTGAACCATATGGTTCAATATATAACAGATCGACTTGCGGCGTGCAAGAGAAAACCAAAGCGCTAGGCGGGATGACCCTACGAGCGCCGCTTGCGCTAGATTTCCGGTGCGGCGTGCCCGAGGCCAGCGACACGATTTTCCAACCCACGATCCAGCCCACTATTCGCGCGGTCTTATATGACTTGCGCTGCGTTTGGCACTCCCCGCTTGTCTTGTAAGTTGTTGTAAGACCTGTTCACGTAGCGCTGTCACGCCAGAGGCCGCGGGTTCGAGCCCCGTCGTCCCCGCCGTTCTTCTCCAAGCTACGCGTTTGCCATTTGTTTCCGGTCTGGACATCCGGCGACCAGCATGCTGTAGTTTTTGTTATGAGAATTTTGATTTCTGGAGCAGGAATTGCCGGTCCGACGCTTGCCTACTGGCTGGCCCATTACGGATTAAAGCCCACTATCGTAGAAACAGCGCCACAGTTGCGCACGGGCGGCTACGTCATCGACTTCTGGGGCGCGGGGTTTGAGATTGCCGACCGCATGGGCCTGTTACCGGAGATCCACAGCAAGGGATACATGCTCCGTGAGGTACGCGTTGTAAACCCCAGTGGAAAAAGAGTGGCAGGTTTTCCGGCGGATGCGCTTTCCAGGATGACCCACGGTCGCTATGTCAGTCTGCCGCGTGGAGAACTCGCGGCGTCGATTTTCGGGAAGATCGAAGGGATGGTCGAAACTATATTCGGCGACAGCGTGGAACGCATTGAGCAGTCAGGAAGCGGCGTTCACGTAGCTTTTAAGAGTGGGGACGCGCGGGAATTCGATCTCGTGGTCGGGGCGGACGGGCTTCATTCACGGGTACGCGAACTCGTTTTCGGCCCGGAAAGCCGATTTGAGAAGTACCTGGGCTACAAAGCCGCAGCCTTCGGCGTCAAGGGCTACCAGCCGAGGGACGAGTCAGTCTATATGATGTACTCCCAGGTGGGCCAGCAGGTCGGGCGGTTTGCGATGCGGGAAGACGCCACGATGTTTCTGTTCACCTTTGCGGATGATAATGCGGCGGGCCCCGGTGACGTTCACGGCCAGAAGATGCTGTTGCGCAAGCGCTTTGTGGACAGCGGCTGGGAATGCCCGCAGATCCTGAGTGCACTCGACGCTGCCGACGATTTCTATTTCGACCGCGTCAGCCAGATACGGATGGCCCCGCAAGAGGGCTTGTGGACGCGCGGCCGGGTAACGCTGATTGGCGATGCGGCTTCCTGCGTCTCATTGCTGGCCGGACAGGGGGCGGCGCTGGCCATGGTGGCTGCGTACATCCTTGCAGGCGAACTGAGCCGGTGCGGCGGCAATTACGCCGAAGCTTTCAGGCGTTACCAGGATTTGTTCGGGCCGTTCGTGCTTGCAAAGCAGAAGGCCGCTCTTCGCTTTGCAGGCTCATTCGCACCAAAATCGAAGCTCGCGCTGTTTCTTCGCAATCAGCTATTCAACCTGATGGCAATCCAGTGGATCGCCGACCTGGCCGTGGGGCGCGATCTCGCAGACAATATAGCCCTCCCGGCCTACTGATCGAAGACGTTACCCTGGTACTCATTTCCACAACCCAGTCTGCTACTCGTATGTTTTTGTGTGACCTGCGCGGCGTTATGCAGTTCCCCGTTCTTGTATGCTGTTGTAGAACCAGCGCACACAGCGCCGTCACGGCAGAAGCCGTGGATTCGAATCTCGTCGTCCCCGCCACTCTTTTCTAAAATTCTTTTGTAAAGAAGTTACAGGACGGAACACCGGAAACTCCAACCCACAAGTCCACCCACACATTTACTGCGCCGTTGCGTTCACATTCTTTCGAGTTCTAGTCACGACCTGAAATGAAGCTAATCGCTACGCTTCGTCCTCGCTCGCTTGGGCACAGGCCTGCCCTTTCCCTGAACATTGAGCGCCACGGCCGCTCGAATGAGTTCCGTCAGGGCTGACTCATTAATGCGTTCGCCTTCGTGAAAGTCGATGGCGCGCCGCACGTTCCCGTCGAGGCTCGAGTTGAATAATCCCGAAGGGTCCTTCAACGCAGCTCCCTTCGCAAATGTCATCTTGACCACATCCTTGTACGTCTCTCCCGTACACACGATCCCGCCATGCGACCACACGGGAGTCCCCCTCCACTTCCACTCTTCCACGATCTCCGGGTCCGCTTCATGCACGATTCCGCGCACTTTTGCGAGCGTCCGCCCGCGCCAGTCCCGAAGTTCCCGGATCCTCTCGTCGATTAACTCGGAGGCAGATTCCGCCGGCATGGACTTTTTCACGGTTCCTTTCCTCCTTCGTTTTGACGCTGCGGTGCGTTAGGCGGCCAGTCGGGAGTTTCCATACCGAATTCCTTGGCGTACTCCGCGTTCAGCCGCTGCCAGCCCCCAAACTTTATCGCGTCCGGGCCGACCATGCGTCCAATGGGCTGGCCAGCAAGCAGTCGATCCAGTACATCGAAACAAATGTGCCACCCGGCAGCACCCATGGCGATGAAGCGATGGCCAATGTTGGTCCATAACGTCAGCCGCGTGCCGCCACCAAAGGCTTTGAGTTCCCACCGCATATCGAACCCGCCCCAGTTGTACTCAAGCACCTTGGGCGCTTCCGCTCTCTTCACCTTCGCCTCCGAAATGTGCGGCGTGGGTGCTCCCACCGTGGTGAGCTTAACCGTGGTTCCAGCCTCGCTCAGATTCCCATCCGCGTCAAACGGAGCCCACTCCCGCAGGTGCGCCGGCTCGGTCAGTGCCTGCCAGACTTTTTCCGGAGCGTGGCGTAGCTCCCTCACGAGAATCAGCGTCCACCGCTCTCCGTCCTTTTCGATTCGCGCGCCGCCGGCCGGACCCGGCGTGTACTCTTCACGATTGTTCATCCGGGCCCCCTTAGTAACGCGCCAGCTGCGTGAGTTGAATGAGATTTCCGCAGGTGTCCTTCAGCATCGTGATGACCGAGGCGGTCACGTCGGTGGGGGGCATCGTGAACTCGCCGCCGCCGGCCTTGATCCGCTCGTAGTCGCCCCTGACGTCGTCGGTGAAAAACATGGCCGCGGGCTGCCCCTGCTGAAATATCGCCTGCTGAAACGCTTTTGCTGCGGGGTTGTTGTTCAGCGCCAACTGCAGTTCCGTGCCGTTTGGCTCCTCCGGGGAGGCCACCGTCAGCCAGCGATATGGTCCCTGACTGAAGTCGCTCCTCTTGGCAAAGCCAAGCACCTCTGTGTAGAAGCGCAGGGCCTTCTCCTGGTCGTCTACGTACACGGTCGTCAACTTGATTTTCATTTGGTTTCTCCTTTGTCGCGTCTCCGGTTTGCTCTCCGCCGTATCTTCCCGGTCTTCCCTTTCGTCGCTGTGGCTCGCTCCATGCGGTCAAGGTGCCGTTCGAGCGCATCCACATGCGCGGACCAGAACTCGCGGAACCGCGCCAGCCAGGCATCCAGCTCCTGGAACGGCTTCGGTTTCAGCCGGTAGAGCCGTCGCTGCGCGTCCACTGTGGATTCCACGAAACCTGCATCGCGGAGTACGCGCAGGTGCTTCGACACGGTCGGCTGCGGCATCCCAAGCTGCCGCTCGATCTCCCCCACCGATTGCTCCGACGAAATCAGCAGGCCCAGGATCGCCCGGCGGTTCGGCTCCGCGATAATTTCGAATACAGATTCCATGTCCTTTATATACTCTGTTGCGTATATACGTGTAAAGGCATATTCTGCTTCGCCCACTCTTCTTCTCTGGGCGCTGCGCCGGGCCGCGTTCCTGGCAATGGTAGTATCCCTTGATGGACACGCTCTCGTGGCTTCTCGATTCCGACCCTGCCCTTCGCTGGCAGGCGCTGCGCGATCTCACGGACGCCTCACCCTCGGCGGTCGCTGCAGAGCGCGCTCGTGTCTCGCGCGAAGGACTGGGCGCCGATATTCTCGCCCGGCAGGAATGGGATGGGTCCTGGAGGCGTGCGGATGAGCCGGTCTGGCTGACCACGCTGTTTACGCTCCTCCTCTTGCGCGCAACGGGAGCAAACCCCGACGACCAAGGGGTCGCGTCAGCCCTCGCGCGACCTGAAGAGCATCTCCGCTGGAGCAATCAACCCCATTGGGATCTGCGGCCAGCGCAATTAGGTGGAAATCCGTTCTTCGAGGGAGAAGTCGAACCCTGCATCAACGGCGGCGTCCTCGCCTTCGGCGCGTACTTCGGCCAGCCAGCGAAGGCTCTTGCGAATCGTCTTGTCCGCGAACAACTCGCGGACGGCGGCTGGAACTGCGAAGCGCCGCCGAGCACTCGCTCGTCGTACCACACGACCATTTGCGTTCTGGAGGGATTGCTGGAGTACGAACGAGCCGTCGGCCCTGTGCCGGAAATCGTTGCGGCCCGGCGCCGCGGGGAGGAATTCCTGCTGGAACGAAGCCTGTTCCGGCGGCGCTCCACCGGCGAGATTGCCAATCCTGAATTCCTCGAACTGGCGTTCCCGCCGCGATACCACTACGACATTCTCCGCGCTCTTGACTATTTCCGCGGCATCGGTGGCAATCCCGACCCGCGCATGGGCGAAGCCGTGGAGTTTCTCAAGAGCCGTCGGCATCCGGGTGGACACTGGCTGCTCGAGCGTTCTTATTACGAAGCGCTCCACTTACCGCTGGGCGAATCCGTCGGACAACCGAGTCGCTGGAATACGCTCCGGGCTCTCCGCGTGCTCCGCTGGTATGAAGGGACTCGAACTGAACCTTTCGCCGCGCCTCCGCCGAACTAGGAATTGGAGATTGCTCGCGAAGAGTCCTGCGGGAGACTCCGGGTGTGAGTCCTGTCAATAGCCCCGCTGCTTGTCCACTATGTTCTGCAACGGCTCGCCGGCGCGAAACCTTCCGTATTGCGCGACGAAAAACTTCATCGCGTCCGCCAACCACTCAGGCGTGTTGTCCGCGCAATGCGGCGAAAGCAGGACGTTTTCCATCCTGTAAAAGGGATGGCCGGGCGGAAGCGGTTCTTGTTCAAAGACGTCCAGCGCCGCGCCCTTGATCCGGTTTTCGGAGAGCGCGCGTATCAGCGCCTTTTCCTCAATAATTGGACCACGCCCCACGTTGATCAGCACGGCTGTCGGTTTCATCACGGCAAGCTCGGCTTCGCCGATCATCCCGCGCGTCTCCTCGGTCAAGGGAGCCGCAACCACCACGTAATCGCTTTGCGCGAGAAGCTCCTTGCGATTCTCCGAGGAATAGACTTTCGCAACCAATGCGTCGCGATCCCTCGCCCGCGAAACGTTCCGCCGCAGAGCCAATACCGTCATGCCCATCGCTCGCGCTCGCTCCGCCACGGAGCGCCCGATGTCGCCATAGCCGACGATCCCCACCACTTTTCCGGCAATGCAGTGCACCGTGAACGGATCCCAAGCTCCCCGAGCCTGGCTGCGAATCATCCGCCGGAAATCCTTCGCAAAGTAAAGCATCGCCCCCAGCACAAATTCGCCCAACGAGTCGCTGAATACCCCCGTCCCATTGGTCAGCGGCACCTCGCTTGCGACAAGCTCCGGAAACAAGCTCCTCTCCAGGCCAGCAGACCGCGAATGGACCCATCGCAAATTCGGACACCGCAGAAACACTCCGCGGAACAACTCGAGCGACCCCGACCAATTCAAAATTACCCTCGCGTCCTGGGTGCGGTTCGCGAAGCCCTCCAGCGAATCGCCAACGATTATCTCTGCTTGTGGACGAATCGCATCCAGCAGCGCAAGCGGCAATTCTCGCTCCTTCCCAAGAAGAAGAATCGTGTCTTTGTTCATGGCATTCCTGGAATCAGAGTTCAGCATTACACCACACTCTGCACCGAAAGTGTCAGTTGATCGGCGAACCTTGAAGTCAGCCGGCCATAGCCGGAACTCAAATGCGCGCGTGGCTCCAAACCACGCTGTTGACCGAAATCCTTTCAAGATTTACGTTCTATGAGCTTGCGTGTCCAGCTTTCGAAAGGATTCCATGGCTCCCAAAGATCCGAAATCATTGCGAAGTTACCGCTGGTACGGCCCGGACGACCTGCGTTCCTTCGGCCATCGCTCGCGCGCCGCATCCATGGGCTGCACGCAAGCCGACTACGCCGGCAAACCCGTGATCGCCATCCTCAACACCTGGAGCGAGATCAATCCCTGCCACATCCATCTCCGTGAGCGCGCCGAGGACGTGAAACGCGGAATCTGGCAGGCCGGCGGCTTCCCCGTGGAAATGCCCGCGTTCAGTTTGGGCGAAACTTTTCAGAAGCCCACGACGATGATGTACCGCAACCTCCTGGCCATGGAAACCGAGGAGATGCTCCGCTCCTATCCCGCCGATGGCTGCGTCCTGATGGGCGGCTGTGACAAGACCACTCCCGCGCTGCTCATGGGCGCCATCAGCATGAACCTGCCCGCGATTTACGTCCCCGCCGGACCCATGCTGCGCGGCAACTGGCGCGGCCAGATTCTCGGAAGCGGTTCCGACGTCATGAAGTATTGGGCCGAGCGCCGCGCGGGAAACATCGACCTGAAAGCATGGATGGAGATCGAAAACGGAATCGCGCGTTCCGCCGGCACCTGCATGACCATGGGAACTGCTTCCACCATGACCAGTCTCGTCGAGGTACTCGGCCTATCCCTCTCCGGCGCGAGCTCTATTCCCGCGGTCGATGCGAACCATCCCAAAATGGCCAATCGTTCCGGGCGCGAAATCGTGAACATGGTTTGGGAAGATCGCAAACCCCGCGACATTCTGCGCAAGGAATCCTTCGACAACGCGGTCCGCGCCGTCTTTGCACTCGGGGGTTCCACCAACGCCGTGATTCACCTCATCGCCATGGCCGGCCGTGCTGGAATTTCCCTGCGTCTCGATCGCTTCGACGAACTTTCTCGCGAAACTCCCTTGCTCGCGAATATCCGTCCCAGCGGCGCGTATCTGATGGAAGATTTCTATTACGCCGGCGGCCTGCCCGCGCTGCTTCATTCACTGGCACCGCTTCTGGACTTGCGCTGCCTCACCGTCACGGGACAAACGCTTGGGGAGGCCATCGCGGGCGCGGAAATTTACATCTCCGACGTGATTCGAAGCCTCCAAAATCCCGTCCTTCCCCACGGCGGCCTTGCGATTCTTCGCGGCAATCTGGCGCCACACGGCGCCGTGATCAAGGCCTCGGCTGCCGAGCCTCGGCTCCTGAAGCATTCGGGACGCGCCGTCATCTTCGACAGCTACAATGAAATGAACGCGCGCATTGATGATCCGGCCCTCGACGTGGACACCGACAGCGTTCTGGTCTTGCGCAACGCGGGCCCAAAGGGCGCCCCGGGAATGCCCGAATGGGGCAATCTGCCCATCCCTCAAAAGCTCTTGAAGGCCGGCGTGCGTGATATGGTACGCATCTCCGACGCCCGCATGAGCGGCACAAATTATGGTACCTGCGTCCTCCACGTTTCTCCCGAATCGTTCGTCGGCGGGCCGCTCGCACTCCTCAAGGATGGCGACATCGTGGAACTCGACGTTCCCGAAAGGCGCCTCAGCATGCGTGTCACCGACCAGGAACTCGCCAGCAGGCGCGCCGCGTGGAAGCCCAAGGAAGGCGTCTACCCACGCGGTTACGGCAAGCTCTTCATGCAACACATCAAGCAAGCGGATGAAGGCTGCGATTTCGATTTTCTCGAGGGTACCGCACCCATCCCCGAACCGGAAATTCACTAGCCAACTGTGCGCGGAGTTGTTTGCGCAGGCTCCAATCGGACTTCAATCTCGACAAAATGGGGGACCTAAGGATGAAAATGCACGCGGGTAAGTACTGGACGCTGGCAGTCGTCACTTTTCTCTCCGTTTCGAGCGCAAGCGGGCAACAGAAAGAATTCGCGAAGTGGCCCGCCGGAAGCTCACCTCAAGAAATCGGCAAACGCGTGGCCGAACGCTTTGCCGCCAGTCCCCACGCAAATTTTGGTCGCCCAACTCCACCCGAACACATTACCTATCCCGAATCCGTCGCCTGGTACGGCGCTCTGACTTTTGCGCAACTTAGTGGAGATAAGGCTCTCACCTCGCAATTGATAGCAAGGTTCACCCCTCTGCTCGCCGCAGACTTCGCTTTGGTTCCTCCCGCAAATCATGTCGACAACACCGTCTTCGGCGTGGTCCCCCTCGAAATTTATATCGAAACGCGGGACCCGAGATATCTGAAGTTGGGCCAGGAAATCGCCGACAAACAGTGGGACTCGCCGCAGCCCGACGGACTCACGAATCAGACCCGCTACTGGATCGACGACATGTACATGATCACGGCCGTTCAGGTCCAGGCCTATCGTGCAACACACGACGCAAAGTATTTGGACCGCGCCGCGCGCGAGATGGTGGCCTATCTGGACAAACTCCAGCGACCCAACGGCCTCTTCTATCACGCGCCCGACGCCCCGTTTTTCTGGGCCCGTGGCAACGGATGGGTCGCCGCGGGAATGACGGAACTCTTGCGCTCTTTGCCCACAGACGACCCACGCCATGCCCGCATTCTGGCGGCCTACCAAAAAATGATGGCCACGCTGCTGAAATATCAGGCCAAAGACGGCATGTGGCGGCAACTGATCGATCACCCGGAAGCCTGGGACGAGAGTTCGAGTACCGCGATGTTCACCTTTGCGATGGTCACCGGCGTCAAGAACGGCTGGTTAAGGAATAAGTCCTACGCTCGCGCCGCCCGTCGCGGTTGGTTGGCGCTGGTCGCCAATCTCGATCCCAACGGCGACCTCAAAAACGTCTGCGAAGGCACAGGCAAGAAAAACGATCTTGCCTACTATCTCGAGCGCGCGCGAAATACCGGAGATCTCCACGGCCAGGCGCCCCTTCTCTGGTGCGCTACCGCATTTCTGCGTTGAATCTGGTATTGCGTTGACTTCGCGTCTCAACGGTCATAAAACCTTGGACGAGCTTTGCGAATCAGGGCATAGTGCAACGCTACGGAACTCCAGTCCGGGAGCTGCCCCAATGGCCATGACGAAAGCCTTAGGAATCTTCGCGTGTGTTCTTCTGATCAGCATGTGCGGCGGAGTCCCCCTCGCATCTGCGGCGGAGACTCTCGACTCTTCCGCTCTCCGCCTCGAACTTAGTACCGAACCTTTTTCATTCCGCGTCCTGGAGCGCTCCACGGGCGAAGTCCTTCTGACGGAAACCGGCCAGCTCTCCATAACGCAAACGCAATACCACGTCGTCCGCGTCACGGACATCACGAAATCCCCGACTATGCTGCACGCCACGCTGCGCCTCGATGGCACCTCCGATCCGGCCCAAGCTTCCTTCACCTTCGTCACTCCGCAGATTCTCCGTATCGAGTTCACTTACAAAAACGGTGAAGCTTCCGGGATTCGCGAAGAATTCGCCGACCAGGGTGAGCACTACTATGGAATCTGGGAAATGCCCTTCGGCGGAAATCTCGATAACCGCGGTGCCGATCACGACTTCCTCGGCATGCGCCGCTACCCGGGCGTCAACTATTCCAGCGCCCGCGCCCCTTTCTATGCCACATCCCGCAAATACGGCATCTATGTCGAAACCACCGGCAAAGGCCACTACACCGTCGCACTGGCAGGCAAAACGAGTTTCTCCTTCTTCGATCATCAACTCCGCTACGACATCATCTACGGCCCCACCTACGCGGACATCCTCCAGCGCTACAACACCCTCGCCGGGCCGCCGTTCCTGCCGCCCCTCTGGGCGTTCGGAAGCATTTGGTGGCGGGACGATTATCACGACGACCTGCGCCGTGCCAAAAACGCCCAGCAAAAAGTCATCGAGGACGCCGACCGCCTCCGCGAACTCCACATTCCCGCCGGGGCCATCTGGTTGGATCGACCGTACGGCACGGGAGAAATGGGCTGGGGAAATATGGACTTCGACTCCTCCTTCCCCGATCCGCCCGGAATGATCAGCGAGTTGCACGACCGCGGAATGAACCTGCTCCTCTGGATCGCCAATCGTGCATGGAACCAATTGCTCGAAGAAGGATTGGCTCGCCAGTATCTCTTCTACGGCCGCGGCTCCGCCGCGGACATGCGCAATCCGGAAGCTTACGCTTGGTTCAAGGAAAAGTTGCATGCGTACGTTCAAATGGGAATCAAGGGCTACAAGATTGACCGCGGCGAAGAAGACGAGCTTCCGCTCTCCGTCGAAAACTTGAACGCCATCCTCTTCCCCAAGATGGCAGCGGAAGGCCTGCGCGCTGTGAACGGCGACGATTTCTTCAATTTCACTCGCAACGTCAACGATACCGCCCGCAAATACACCGCCGTCTGGAACGGCGATACGCGTTCCACTTTCGCCGGCCTGCAAGCTGCCGTCAAAACCGCGCTCCGCAGCGGCGCCATCAATTTCCCGACTTGGGGCTCAGACACGGGCGGCTACATCGGCGTTCCCGACAAGGAGCTCTTCGCGCGGTGGCTCGAGTTCAGCGCCTATTCCCCCATGATGGAAATCCTTCTCGGTCCTAGGCGCACCATCTGGGACGACTACGACCAGGAACTCGTGGACATCGCTAGGTCGCAAGTCGCCGCCCATCAGGACTTGATTCCCTACACGCGCTCCTACGTTTATCAGGCAACGCAATCTGGCATGCCCGTCATGCAGGCTCTGGCGTTCGCGTACCCGGATGATACGGCTCTCTCCGACATGTGGGACGAGTATCTCTTCGGTAGCGAACTCCTCGTCGCTCCAGTCACGTCGGCCGGCGCCACCGAGCGCAGCGTCTATCTTCCCGAAGGCCGCTGGCTGGATTACAACGACAAGTACACCGTCTTTTCGGGCAAGTCCACGATCACTGCAAAGGCGCCGCTTCAGGAGATTCCATTATTCGTTCGCGAAGGCGCCTTCGTGCCTCGGGGCGACGTCGTAAAGCTCAACAACAACTGGGTAAAGGACTGGAAGCCGGAGCTTCACGTCGAGTATTTCCCCGCCAGGCAGGGCAAGAGCGAATTCCTTTATTTCACGTTGTCCGGCAAGCAGGTAAGTATCCGCGGCGAAGCCACCAAAGGTGGTGTTTCCGTCGAATTCGAAGATCTTGGCACGCCCGGCACGCTCGATATTTATTGCGACAAAGTGTCCGCCGTCTCCCGCAACGGAACCCGGCTCAAAGCCGGCCGCGGCTACCAATACGACTCCCAAACGAAAAAACTAACGGTCCCCTTCGACGGAGCGCTCGACCTGAGCGTTCAAGGAGCCGTCAGCCTCTTCAACTGAAATTCCGCCGTATAATTGTCCGCGTCGCGTATCTGCGGGTTGCCGAACATCGGATCACAGGGGAATCGCATGCAAGCTTCGTCCGCCAGTCCAGCCAGTAATGCAGGAGAAACTCCGCGTGGGCACGCGTTGGCGAAAGACTCGATCCAGCTCGCCGTCAATGACGTTCTCGCGTCCACGCAGTTCATTGACATCCACACGCACCTCTTCTCTCCTGCCTTCGGCAAGCTCGGCCTCTGGGGCATTGATGAACTCTTGACCTATCACTATCTCGAAGCGGAACTCTTCCGCTCCACGGACCTGAAACCCGCCGAATATTGGGAACTCTCCAAAACGCAGAAGGCGGACATCATCTGGCGGCGCCTTTTCCTGGATAACACTCCCATTTCCGAAGCCACACGTGGCGTCGTCGCCGTCCTGAACGCATTTGGCCTGCCCACGGACGCCGCCGACCTCTCCGAAGCTCGCGCGTTTTTCCAATCGCAATCGATCGAGACGCAGATCAGCACAGTCTTCCAGTTGGCGGGCATAAACTCCGTTGTCATGACCAACGACCCGCTCGATCCTGAGGAAGTTTCCGTCTGGCGTCGCGGTGGCCAGGCGCACGCGCAATTCCACGGCGTGATGCGCCTGGATCGGATCGTGCGCCACTGGCCCGCTCACTGGCAAAGGCTCGTCCAGGAAGGCTACGCCGTCGATCTCGCCCTCACCGGAAAATCCATCCCCGAACTTCGCCGGTTTCTTGCCGACTGGGCCGCGCGCATGAAGCCTCTCTACATGGCCGTTTCTCTCGAGGACTCGTTCCTGTATCCGGACGACACGACTCGCACCAAAATCCTCAGCGAAGGTGTGCTTCCCTCTTGCCGCGAATTCAACATTCCGATGTCCCTGATGATCGGGGTCCGTCCGCAGGTGAATCCCGCCTTGCGCCTTGCGGGTGATGCCGTTGGCCGCGCGGACCTGCGTGCCTTGGAAAATCTGTGCCGCGAATTCCCGGACAACCGTTTTTTGGTCAGCGTCCTCAGCCGCGAAAATCAGCACGAACTCTGCGTCTACGCGCGCAAATTTAACAACCTGATGCCCTTCGGCTGCTGGTGGTTTCTCAATAACCCGTCGATCGTCGAGGAGATCACGCGCGAGCGCATCGAAATGCTCGGCACCAGCTTCATTCCCCAGCACTCCGATGCGCGCGTTCTCGAGCAGGTGATCTACAAATGGAAGAATACCCGCGTGGCGCTTCGCCGCATTCTCGGCGATTTCTACCACCAACTGGCTGGCGACGGCTGGCCCGTCTCCGCCGAGGAAATCCGCCGCGACGTCACGCGCATGTTTCGCCGGAACTTCGAGCAATTCGTTGGCAAGACGCTCGGGTAGATCTATCTCGGAATTTCAGTTCGCGCTTCCGTAACTGCGGAATCTTCGTTAAGCTTCGTACCCAGCAGCCCACCACACGCGCATGAGCGACATGCAAAAGCCCTCCGTCTCGGTTTTCCTGCCCACCAATCGATCTGAGCAAACGTCTTCGCCGCTCCGTCGCGCGCTCGTTAATCTCTCGTTGCGCTCCGGCGGCTTCCGCTGGGTCATCTGCGGTGTACTTCTCCTCGGCGTAACAAAAAATTATATGGACCGCAACGTCCTCGGCGTGCTGAACACCACCTTGCAGCGGGATCTCGGCTGGAGTGACATTGACTACAGCAACTTGGTAGTTGCCTTCCAGGCCGCCTACGGCGTCGGCATGTTGCTGATGGGTGGCTTCATCGATAAGCTCGGAACCCGCTTTGGTTACGCCTTCGCGATGATTTTTTGGAGCCTCGCCTCCATGGGCACTGCCTTTGCGCGTTCCCTGGCGGCTTTCGGCGTTTTTCGCCTGGCGCTCGGCCTGGGCGAATCCGCAGTCTTCCCCGCGAGCATCAAGGCCGTGGCCGAATGGTTTCCTGCGAAAGAGCGCGCCCTGGCGACCGGGATTTTCAACGCCGGCACCAACATCGGCGCGATTCTCACGCCTTTGGTCGTGCCTTGGCTGGTCGCCTATTGGGGATGGCGCGGCGCTTTCCTGGGCGTGGGTTCGTTGGGCTTCTTGTGGCTGGTGCTCTGGCTTGTGGTCTACCGGCGGCCTGAGGAACATCCGCTCGTCTCCGCCGCGGAGCTCGCTTACATCCAATCCGACTCCGGCGAATCACCTCGCCGGGTTCCCTGGTTGCCATTGCTCAAGCTGCGCCAGACGTGGTGCTTTGCGGTCGGTAAATTTCTTACCGACCCGGTCTGGTGGTTTTATCTTTTCTGGCTTCCCGAATTCCTGCAACGTAAGCACGGCTTGTCGCTCAACCAGCTGTTCGTTCCCATCATGGTCGTGTATCTGATCTCGGACGTGGGCAGCGTCCTGGGAGGATGGCTTTCGTCCTCGCTCATCAAACGCGGCAATTCCACCAACACCGCGCGGAAGTCGTCTCTTTTCGTTTGCGCCGCAATCGTACTCCCGGTGATTCTGGCTCCTCGCATCGAAAGCATGTGGGGCGCCGTTCTTCTGATCGGCCTCGCCGCGGCCGCGCATCAGGGATTCTCTGCAAACCTATATACTTTGACTTCAGACATGTTCCCTTCGCGCGCTATCGCCTCGGTAGTCGGCATCGGAGGGATGCTGGGCGCCCTTGGCGGCCTGCTGATTGCCACCGTTGTGGGACACATCCTGCAAAAGACCGGCAGCTACCAGATTCCCTTCCTCATTGCCGGCATCGCGTATCTCGTCGCGCTCGGATTCATCCACCTCCTCTCTCCGCGCCTCCATGGCGCAAAACTTGGCGATGGAGTAGCGAGCTGATGATTCCCACTTCCAAGAGGCAGCCATGCCTCTGACCTTGCGGCCATCGAGCGACCGCCAACCTGAACTTCTAAGCCTTGGCGAGAACATGCGGCCTTACGCTCTCGCAGAAATCTTTAACTCCACTTGGACGCAGGTTCTTTGCGTCATACATACCTGATCCGCTCATATCTCCTGTTACGAGAAAGGCCTCCCATGGACAAAGCTGCCGTAAGAAAACGTATTGAAGAAGTAGGGATCGTGCCAATAATCCGCGCAACTTCTCCCGACGAAGCCCGCTTTGCCGCCGACGCCATTCGCGAAGGTGGCATCTCCATCGTGGAAATCACCATGACGGTTCCCGGCGCCCTCGACGTGATCTCCGAACTGGCGCGCAAGTCGCCGGAGGTGCTCTTGGGTGCAGGCACGGTGCTCAACGCGGAAAGCGCAAGTCGCTGCCTCGACGCCGGAGCGCAATTTCTCGTCAGCCCCGGCCTGCATCTCAAAACCGTCGAGCACGCCCTGAAACACCAAGTGCTCATCATTGCCGGTGCCTTGACTCCCACGGAAATCATGGCGGCGTGGGAAGCCGGCGCGGACTTTATCAAAGTTTTTCCCTGCTCAAACGTCGGCGGGCCCAGCTACCTGCGTGCTCTGAAAGGGCCGTTCCCCGAAATTCCCATGGTCCCCACCGGAGGGGTCAACCTCGAGACCGCGGCGGAGTTCCTCCGTTCGGGAGCGGCCGCGCTTGGTGTCGGCGGCGAGCTCATTTTGAAAGACGCGCTAAAAGCCCGCGATGCACAGCGCCTCCGCGACCTCGCTGCTAGATACGTCGCTATCATCAAAAAGAGCCGCCACACCACCACTGCGGCCTGAAGCCTCTATCAAGCCTTGCCCCCGATTGCCACTCCTCGAGACCGGCGTCTTCAGCTCTTGCCCTTCAAAATCACTTCCACAGGCATGCGGCCAAGCTTTTCATACACTCGGCCGAGCCGCCGCAAGGGCCACCAATCGTAAAGATAAATCTGCATTGGCCGCCACATCGCCACCCATCCTGCAATGGTCAGGCTCTCCCGCAGCACCGCTGCCCAGGTGTGCGCCTGGTGCCCCGCCAGTGATTTGCTGATCGCCAGGCAGACAGACAAAAAGATAAGCCCAATCAGCAAGCTTTGCCGCCCGCGCTCTAAAAGCCGCTTGAATTCGAGTTGTGCGATTTTGGCGCGATGCAGAAAATGATTGTGTACCGCCGTTTTGACGGTTTCCATGAGATCTTCCGCTGGAGTTTGTTCCAGATACACGCGCAGTCGAACCGGCGCCTCCGCGGGAAACTCCTGCGCCCAACCCACAATGAACTCTTCCGCGTGATCGTCCAGGTCCCTCTCGATGAAGGGCGACGGATCCATGGAATTGAATAGTTGGCCCAGGTCGCGCAGCTTCAGACTGATGTATCGAGGATGTCCGTGATCCTTTACTCCCGGCTTGAACCATCGAATCGGCATTCCACCACCTGGAGGGCTTTGCGTGCCGCAACCCTTGATTCCGGCAGAGATTCTGGAAACGAACTTACGCGTTGGGGGACAGCGTCGCGGTCTGTTGTCCTTCCGGGATGGCCCGAAGGCCGGTCGTCGACTCGATTTCAATCCGGAAGAAAACGGGTTCCATCGACAAATCTTTTTCTAAGGTTAATCGCCGCTCCCCCACCGCATTCAGCCACCAGTCGTGATGGTGCTTGAGGAGTTGACGCGCATGCGCGCGTTCCGCGCTGAACTTCGGTTCCGGCAAATCCTGAAAGCGCCCGTTGACCACTACGCTTGCCCAATTTGACTCGGAGACAATCTCGTCAGCCTGGATGCATACTCTCGGATTAGCTCGCATCCACTCGATTTTCTGCCCCAACGTGGAAAAAACGTAAATGAATCCGGGCTCGTAGGCAATGTATACCGGCACAACATACGGTTGGTTTTCGAGACAGCAGCCGAGCCTTGCCAGCGATGTGCGAGCCAGCGTCACTCGGCACTCCTGATCGCCCATTTGGCGGATAATCATAATTGTCTTCCCTCGACGAGTCGCCCCGGGTCATCCGTTCGCTAGCTCGTGCGGGCTGTCTGCTCTCGCAGATTATACAGCCAGGCGAACAAAAATCCGGCAATCGCTCCGTCAATCAGTCCATCCGCGGTCCCGATCAGCACGTCGCCAATGGATCGCGACGCGTGGAAAAACGGATACACCGAGCCGATCATTTCCAGAAACCTCAATCCAAAGGTCGGCAGGGCAAGGTTGATCAGTCCCACAAACAGAATTGCGCCTCCCCACAACACCGTACCGGCAAAAGCCATCGACTTTCCAGAGAGTTTCATTGATTTCCCTCCTTTAGCGGAGCACGGGCACGCCGATCACCTGCCCGCAGGTTTCCGTGGAAATCCTATCACGCGTCTCCGTCGAGCGAGTTCTTAGGGGGCGAACCCGGGGTCGTGTCGCGGCTAAGTGTCGCCAGGGTTTTTCTCGCGGACTCCGCCGATGTTCAGATGCAGCGCTGCACTATTCCCGTTTTTTTTCGGGGGAACGTCCCTAGTGGATCGCCCTTGGCAACGAATTCAAGTACGCCACGATCGCCTTCGCATCTTCGTGGGTCATGTGATAGATGTGCATCGGCCGACGCAGCGTCTCACCCTCGGGTCCAATGCCCCGTTCCAACACCCGTTCTACCTCTTCATCGGTCAGGCCAGGAAGCCCCGCGATTGCGGGCGCACGCTGTGCCCAGTTCGCATCCTGTTTCACCGGCACAATCCAGATCGGGCTGCCCTGCAACCACTCATTCATTTCCAGTTGCCCGCGCGAGTCCCGTGGCGTGTGGCACTCCCCGCACATCGCCACATCCTCCACGAGATATCGGCCGCGCTCTACTTCGGATGGTCCTTGCCTCTTCGTGGCGGCGCCCTGCGGCGCGGTCCTCGCGAAGGCAAACACGCCCGGAATGAGAACTGCCAGAGCCAGCAATATGCCGGTCGTCAGTTTCATGGTCTCCCCTCCTGATTGCGGGCTGCCAGGCCTCAACCACAGCCTCATTGTCCTCCAACCATCACGTAGTGGGTCGTGCCGCCGCGGTTCACTAGCAAAAGCGCCGGCTGCTGCCCGACGCCTCGCAGCGCTTCGCGATACTGCTCCAGGTTGTGTACCGGCTTGCGATTCACTTCCTGAATCACGTCGCCCTGTTGGATTCCGGCGGCCGCTGCGGCGCTCGATGGGTCAACCGCATTGACCACCACTCCGAAAGTGGAAGCGGGTAGTCCAAGTTGTTGTGCGATGTCCGGGGTCAGATTCTGCACTTGCAACCCCTTCAGATTTTCCGGTGTAGTTCCGCCACCTTCCTCGCTGGCGGCCGCGCCCTTTTCCGGATACTCACCGAGTGTCACGTCGAGGTCCTTCGATTGACCGTTCCGGAACACTTTCAAGTGCGCCACCGATCCTGGCGCCATCTGCGAAATCTGAATGCTTAGGTCGCTTGGGCCATTGATGGCCTGTCCATTTAACGCGAGCACGATGTCGCCGCGTTCCATTCCGCCCTTCGACGCAGGGCTATCCGGAGAAACGCTGCCGATCAACGCGCCGCCGCCGTGACTCAATCCGAACGCCTTTGCTATATCCGGATCCACTCCCTGAATCGAAACGCCCAGATATCCGCGGATCACTTTCCCGTGCTCGATAATCTGGTCCATGACCTTGTGGGCCATATTGATCGGAATCGCAAAGCCGACTCCCTGGTTTCCACCGCTTCCTCCGGAGATGATCGCGGTGTTGATCCCTACGAGGTTTCCGCGCAAATCAATGAGCGCGCCCCCGGAATTTCCCGGATTAATGGCCGCGTCTGTCTGGATGAAATCCTCGTAATGCTCGATAGTGCCGCCCAGGCTTCGGCCTGTCGCGCTCACAATTCCCATCGTCGTTGTTTCGCCGATGCCGAACGGCTGGCCAATGGCGAAGACGATGTCGCCCACTTTCAGCTTCGACGAATCCGCCAGCGTCAACGTCGGCAAACCCGTCGCATCAATCTTCAACACCGCAATGTCAGTCCGCGGGTCGGTGCCCAGAATCTTGGCCTTGTACTTCTTTTTGTCTTGCGTGAAGACTTCCACGTCCGAAGCCCCATCCACCACGTGGTTATTGGTCAAAATATAGCCATCGGCATTTACGATCACGCCAGAGCCCAATCCATATTCGCGCTCCGATTGCGGTCCTTGTGAAGGCGGAAACTGGTTCCCGAAAAACTGCCGGAAGAACGGATCGTTGTAAAAATCCGGCATGTTGTTCCGCGACTTCACGATTTTCGTCGATGAAATATTCACTACCGCCGGAAGCGCCGGCCCCAGCACCGACGCGAAACCGTTCTTGAAGTCCCCCAGGCTTACGGGAGGTTCGGTCGCGGCCACCGCCACGGCCACCTTCTCGGCTCCCAGGACTTGATGTCCGGGTAGTCGAACCAACCCCAGACGAAAAGCTCCCCCAACAATCAATGCGCCGACCGACGCTATCAGAAGCCAGTACGACACTTTTTTCTTTGCTGCGGTCATCCGTTCCTCCATCACGCTAGTCTCCAAACTTTTTTCGTGCCAGATCGTTACCTGGCAACCGCCTCAAGCACGCGCAAATAGTGCAAAATGTCCTCGCGTGACAGGATGCCCACGATCCCGCTCCCCTGCACCACTGGCATCTGGTTGACCCCGTCGCGCCCCATCTTCTGCAGCGCGTTCCACAGCACCGCGTCGGGCGGCGTCGTGTCCAGCTTGTGCAGCGGAAGCATCACTTCCGAAGCTTTCGTCGTCGCCCATTCGCCTCGCGGCACCTTGCGAATATTCGACAATGTCAGCAACCCGGGCTCTCCATTCGCTCCCTGCACCACGAAATACCGCCTCCCCGTGACCAGAATGTGCCCCTCCACCAATTCCTGAAGCGTTACCTCGCCCGGGACTCGCGGAAACTCTTTCTGCATCGCATCGGTTACCTTGTGCTCGCCCAACAGGCTCCTCAGCAGTTCTTGTTGCATCACGCTGCCCGCCGCGCTCTCCAGGAACCAGCCGATAAACGCAGTCCACATGCCACCAATTAGATTCCCGCTAAGCGCCTGCCAGACACCAAAAAATATCAGGCAGAAGCCCATGAACCGCCCGCTCAATGACGCGATTGCCGTGGCACGCGTGTATTTCCCCGTGATTCTCCACACAATCGCGCGGAACACCCTCCCGCCATCCAGTGGAAATCCCGGAATGAGATTGAACACGCCCAGAATCAGATTGAGCAGCGTAAGATACTTGGCCAGTGCGAATAGTGGCGGCACACCCGCCAATAGCGGCCCGATCTCCCAGAAGAACGCGGCGAGCGCAAAGCTGACCACTGGACCAACCACCGCGATCCAGAATTCCGCCGCGGCGTTGGGAGGCTCCTCGGAAATTTGCGAAACCCCGCCAAAAATAAAAAGAGTAATCCGCGGCACATCCAGTCCGAAATGCTTGGCCACCATCGAATGCCCCAACTCATGTAGCAGCACGCTCACAAACAGAGCCAGGGCGGTGAGGAAGCCCATGAACCAGTACTCTCCGGTGCTCCAGTTGTGGTACTCCGCTGGGTAATAACTGACGGCCATGACCCACGTCAGCAGGGCAAGCACCAGGAACCACGAGTAGTCCAGGTCCACCAGGATGCCGAAGATTCGGCCGACGGGGATGCTTCGCCGGAACATGATTCACCATTCTTTCGCCAGGAAGCCGGCAAGGCCGCGTCTCGCCATCCGGATGTCGCGGGCTTTCTCCGGCAGGAGCGGCCTATGCTGAGGAGAATCTCCTTGTATCTGCACCACGCATGCAATTGCTCGCGGGAACTCTTGCTGGTCTGCCGCTATGGCCAACATCTATTTTATGAGACGTATCGCACTGCGATATAGTTGCACTCAATGCGCGCTTCTTGCCTTGCCCTGGTGCGTCGCTCGATGGATCCGCCGATATGCTTGGCCGGCGGCCCCTGCCCGTTTGTTCTTGCCGGGATTTTCCGCGGTTGCCTTTTCCCTCCGGACGTTGGACCATTTCCGGCTGGCCTGCGCGCTGCACGACGGAGAATTTCCAATTCCCCCAGCGGAGTTCACTCATGAAGTTCAGAATTCGCCATTCCATCCAGGTCCTCGCCCCGGGTAGTTCTCTGCGCCGCAGGGTCGCCTATAGCCTCGCCATCGTGCGCTTGATTCTGGTCCCCGTTATTTTCCTGGCAGTCTACTACCTGTTTGAAATGGGCGTCATTGTGGACCGCATCGTCAACGTCGACGCGCCCGCTTCCACCATGGCCGAACAGGCATCCATTCAAATGCTCGAAACGCGCCGCGCCGAGCGCAACTATCTACTCCTCCGCGACGCGGCCGACCTCCGGGCCAACCGTGAATCCGTGCGGACCCTTCGCAACACTCTCGACCAGATGAGCCAACTCGAACCCGACGAAACTGGCGCCATTGGCAACGCTTCCACGGCTCTCGACCGCTACCAGAAGCAGTTCGAGGACGCCGCTGCTGCCCTCCCGCAAGCTCCCTCTCCCGCCGAAAACATCCAGGCCGTCGTCCGCGCCTATGAATTGGACTTGAACAGCTTGCTCAAAGAGTCTCAGCGCAAAAAACGTTCCCAGCTTGTGAATGAACTGCGCGACCGTGTCGGCTCCTTTGACGCCCAGATCTCCACGACAGTCCAAAATGCGGACCCCGCTCTCCGGGCAGCGGCCCCGGACCTTCAATCCTCTAGCGCGGAATTCCTTAGCACCATGTCCGAACTCGAGACGCGCAATTGGTCGCGCGTCCAGGACGACCACGAGAAGGCCCGAAAACTCATCAAAAATGCCGAATGGTCCCTCGGCATCGTCTCCGCGCTCACCTTTCTTTTCAGCGTCTGGATCAGTTTCATCCTGCCGCAGCAGGTCGTGAAACCTCTCCTCAGCCTTAAGGAAGCGGTCGACCGCGCGGCGGTCGGCGACACGGAAATTCATTTCGAGATTCAGGGAAAGGGCGAACTTGTCCAGCTGGCCAACAGCGTGCGTCGTCTCGTCGCCCGCATGCAGCGCACCAGCCAGGAATCTGGACCAACCTAATTCACCGGGGCCGGACTCAACGCGGCGGAAGCTTAGTCGTCTCCCTCGCCTCCCGGCTCCGCTTCGCTCTGAACTTCCTTGGTCTCCAGCAGCTTGTCGGCAGCCTGCGCGGAGATGAAACCCGCGCGGACTGCCTCTTCGATAGAACTTCGTTTGGCGGCCGCCAGCCGCATCCGAGCCATCTGCATCTCTGACGCGGCGCGCCGCGGGTCGCTGGTGTACATTTCGCCAATTTGTTCCTGTATCGTCGACGCCTTCTCTTCCAATTCCTTTCCAAGCTGGTTATACACGGGCCCGGAAATCACTCCCGTCCGCATCAAGTCCTTCAATTCCGTCTGGCACGCGGAGAGGGCAATCTGCTCCACGCGCGCCACGGAAAAAACGTCTTCCAAGTTCTGCGTGGACAATCCCAGCACGCCCACAAGCGGTCGGATCGTTAATCCCTGCACGATAATGGAAAACGCCACCACCCCGAACGTCAGCGCCAGAATCTTTTCCCGGTACGGAAAGCTTTCCGAAAGGCTCAGCGCCAATGCCAGCGATAGGGATCCGTGCAACCCGCCCCACACCATCATGTGTTGCCAGCGAATCGGAATCCGTCGGCCAAACAGATTGCTGATCGGCACAAGGCCGTAGACGGAAACTGCTCGTCCCAGAATCACCGCGAACACCGCCAGCAGAATCGTGGACCATTCGCTGACCAACTCCCAGATGTGGACTTCCATCCCAATAAGCAAAAAAACCAGCGAATTGATTACGAACGAGGCGTACTCCCAGAACGACCATAGCGCCAGCCGCGTTCGCGCATTCATACCGCGTCTCGCCCCAAGATTTCCGACCGTGATTCCGCTCAAAACCGTGGCGAGGACCCCCGAAAGATGCAGGTGATGCGCGATCAGATAGGAACTGTAGGCGAGGATTGTCGTGATCGTGATTTCAATCTGCGGCTCGTCGATTCGCTCCGTCACTTTGCTGCACACATATCCCAGCAATAACCCAACCAGCGCCCCGCCGACCACGGATTGAACAAAGCTGCCGATTCCCCGTCCCACACCCAGATCACCCGTGACGATCCCGGCCAGCAACACCTGGAACAGCACAACGGCCGTCCCATCGTTAAGTAGGCTCTCCCCCTCAATAATCACCGCCAATCGGTGAGAGATCGCCATCTCCTTGAAGATCGCCAGCACTGAAATCGGGTCGGTCGCTGAAATGATCGCGCCAAACAGCAGCGCCGTCGCCAGCGGGAGGCTGATCTCCCAATGCAGCGCATAGCCCGTAATCACTGTCGCAGCCAGAACCCCGGCATTCGCCAGCAGCAGAATCGGCAGCAAGTTGCTGCGTAACTGGCGGAAGTTGATTTTCAGGCTGCCTTCGAAAAGCAGGGGCGGTAAAAAAAGGATCAGCACCACTTCCGGCGTCAACCATTCCGGCCGGTTGCTCTGATAGATTTTCTCGACAATCGGCAAGCGCAGCGACCCCAGTGCCAGACCGCCAAGCACCAACGCCACTGTGTACGGCGTCCGAAATCGCGTGGCCAGCACCGCGATCACCGAGGCGGCAATCAGCAGCCACATCAGAAATTCGATGGCTGAGGTAGGCGTCATCTCCGGCAAATCCTCCACGGAAGCGTGTGAATTCGAATATAGCACTCGACTTGATGCTCAAAACGGAAATCGGCCGCGACTCTGTGATTTTTTCGGCTCTTCGCAGGCTAGCTCGGGCAATTCCAGCTTCTTCGTCACCGGAACTGTGGTTGCCATCCGCCTCGTCGCCCCCTCGCCCCGCGAACGTTGTTACCCGGAACACACTAGACAGGTAACCTTGCCAGTTTAACTGTCTATTTTGTTATACTGGTCCTGCATGGCCAGAAAGACCCAGGAAACCGCCGTCATCGAATTGACCCAGTCCATCGGGCAACTCGTCCGCCGCATTCGCGCCGCTGCCCGCTCTCATGACCTTTCCCTTACAGAGGCATCCGTAATGGCCCGCCTCGATCGCGACGGCCCGGCCACCACCGCCGAACTCGCCCGCGCTGAAGGCATGAAACCGCAATCCATGGGCGCCACCGTCGCGACGCTCGAAGAACTTGGCATGGTCGAACGCAAGCCCCATCCCACCGACGGCCGTCAGCTCAACATCGTCCTCACCGCCAAGGGCCTTGCTGTCCGCAACACCGCTAGGGACGCGAAACGCACTTGGCTTGCGCAAGCTGTCGCCCAGCTCAGCGAGGCCGACCGCGAAACCCTCTTCAAAGCCGGCCCAGTCCTCAAGCGCCTGGCGGGAAAATAGCGCGAGCCGGAGCGAACAAATCTCGTGAACACGGGCCAAGACCACCAGGAAATCACTGCTCGCGCAAGCTTCGGCGATTCGATGTCCCATGCTTGGCGCGCTCTACGCCATCCCAACTTCAAACTGTTTTTCTTCGGCCAGAGCCTTTCGCTTATCGGCACCTGGATGACTCGGCTAGCCACCGCCTGGTTGGTCTATCGTCTGACTCACTCCGCCTTCCTCCTCGGCCTGGTCAGTTTTTCCGGACAAATCGTAGCCTTCGCCGCCGGCCCGATCGCGGGAGTCTGGGTCGAACGCCTGAATCGACGCAAACTGCTTGTCTGGACGCAGGTCGCCTCGGCTGCACAATCCCTCGCCATGGCCGCTCTCACCCTCGCGCATGTTATCAACCTCTGGGAAATTATCGCCCTGGCCGCTCTCCAAGGCCTCATCAACGCCTTCGACATGCCCGGGCGCCAGTCATTTCTTGTGCAGATGATCGATGATCGAAATGATTTGAGCAATGCAATCGCCATCAACTCCTCGATGGTCAACGGCGCCCGCCTCATCGGCCCGGCCATTGCCGGATTGATCATTTCCGGCTTTGGGGAAGGCTGGTGCTTTCTCATCGACGGCCTCAGCTACTTTGCTGTCATCGCTTCCCTGCTTCTCATGCGCGTCCAGCCCTCGGAAATGCACAGCAACGTCCGCGGAATGCTCGGGCAAATGCGCGAAGGATGGGACTACATTCGCACCTCTCGCCCCATCCGCGCCATTCTGGTACTTTTTGCGTTCATCAGCTTGATGGGCTTTCCCTACGGCGTCCTGCTTCCAGTCTTTGCCGGCAAGGTGCTGCAAGGCGGCGCGCACACCCTCGGCTGGCTCACCGGCGCCTCGGGACTCGGAGCGCTGATCTCTGCCATTTCCCTGGCGCTCCGCCGGTCGGTCGTTGGGCTTACCCGCATGCTCCAAATCTCCGCGGCGGTCCTGGGGGTGGCCCTGTTCTTTTTCGGAATGTCCTGCTCCCTTTGGCTATCCCTCGTCTTGATGGTCTTCGCGGGCTTCGGCCTGATTCAAACGATGTCTGTCAGCAACACCATCATTCAATCGCTGGTGACCGAAGATAAACGAGCCCGCGTCATGAGCTACTACACGATGGCTTTCTTCGGCGCCGCCCCTGTGGGCAGCTTGCTTGCCGGCACCATGGCGCAAAGAATCGGTGCACCGCATACCGTGATGCTGACGGGACTCTGTTGCGCCGCCGGCGCCATCTGGTTCACTTTCGAACTTCCTAAAGTCCGCTCGGCCATGCGGCCAATTTATCGAGACATGGGCCTGCTTCCCAATAGCAAAGTGAGTCTCGTTCCGGGCCCTCCCGCTTCCACTGAATGAATTCGGCGAGCCACCCTGCCCTCTTTCTCAGGCGTGGCGTTGCGTCTCTTGCTCTTCCGAGATCCGCGTCACCTGGTATGCGGCCACCAGCCTCGCCACGCTGATCGCGATATAGAGAACTCCGTTTGCAGCCTCCATTGTTGTCAGCATCCGCGCCAGTGGGCGAACCGCAACAATGTCGCCATAGCCAAGCGTCGTTAGCGTCGCTAGGCTGAAGTACAGCAACTTACTGGCCAGCGCGCCTCCCACGAACGCTGCCCCTCCATCAACGAACGAACCAGGTTGCAGGCGATTGATCACCGTGAAAATCACAAACCAGCACAAGGCCAGTAAGAAATACAGGCTCACGGAAATATAGATCTTGGCCGAACTGATCGCCCCGGGACGCCCGAGAAACGTAAACAGCTTCGCGCAAATCAGCCCCAGGAATATCGAGAGGCACAACTCCGTCGCAACGCGCAAGCTGTGCACCGGGAACACATGGCTGGCAAGAATCAGCACCATCGTCACTATCGCCAGCGGAATGCCACTCCAGGCCTGCATCGCCTTTGAGGACAGCTCCAGCACCGCGGCGGCCAGGATCAGGTACAAGCTTAGAATCAAAACAAACGCGCCCGCCGGGCTGTTTTCCAGGATGGGGGTCAGAAGGAAAAAAAACAGAACCGCAATCAGCAGGAACAACGCACGCTGTTCGGGATTCAGCAATCTCCGCAAAGTCTCTCCCCAGTCGCACGATGTGACCTCGCCAGGTCTCCGTTGGAAGGGTTCGCATCCGAGCGACAGCCGCGGCGAAATTATAACAATTTCGCTCGGTGCGCAATCGCCGCCGGCTGTGTTCCCGTTCGCGCAGGCTATTGCGTTTTCTGCCAGAGGGAGGAGGTCAGCAGGCCCAGGTGGGCATACTCCACGCGCACTTGTTGGAATCCGCATTCGCGCAGTGCGGCAGCATAATTCGGCAGCCGTGTAGGCCGTAATCCAGTCGTTACGCGAAACGCGCCGTACAGGCTGCGAACGATACAATGCGTGCAAAGCCGCAGGGCCGCGCTTTCCGCTTCCCGGAATTCCGAGACCATCCATCTCGCGTCACGTGACGCCCAACCGGCCAACCGCGGCACTAGTTCCCCGACTTCCTGGTCCGAAAAACAATCCAGGAAAAAATTCGTAACGATCAGATCGAAATCCCCCTGCCCGGCTTTGAATTCCCGCACGTCTCCAACATGGAACTTGACGCGGCCCCGCGCCTTCCCGCCCAGTCCGCAAATCCGGCGTTCGGCAAGCTCCGCCATCCGCCGGCTCAGGTCCACAAAATCAATCTCCACCACGGGATTATGGTGCAGCAACCGCGCCAGAAAACGTCCATCCCCTCCCCCACACACGATCGCTCGTCGCGATTTCGAAAACTCGCCCAGAAAGGCGCATCGCCGCCGCTCGAGGCTTCGCCCGAAACACAAATATTCCACCGGCTGGTAATAAGGCGCGATGAAGTCACAATTCATCCGGACCGGCGGGTTGCCCAATTCGCCTGCTACGCACGCCACAACAGCACCAGTAGCGGCGGAACCACGAGCGCCGCATCCGCCAGCACTCGCAGTCCCTCGGCCGTGAATCGTTCCCGGGACCCGTGCAGAACAAAAATAGTCGCCGAGCTGAGAAACATGGCAACCCAGGGGAATTCTGGCCCACCGTGAATTCCAAATCGCGCGAGCCCCACCAGGCTAACCACTGCAATCCCTGCCGCGATCCCGCTAAGCCTCGGTTGCGCCCAAGCTACTGCGGGGTTCGTCTCTCGGAGTTGGTATTCCGATAGCGATTTGTTCTCCCAACACTCAATTGCCGTGCAATTCAGTGCACACAACAATCCAAACAGCGCAAAGAGGAGGCCCAATTCCACTGGGAGAGTGTCTTCTTTCGACCAGATTGGCAACGTAGCTCCCGCCGCGAACAGGACGCCCACGACAAATTCCTTCGGCAGCAGCCGCGCCAGCCTCGCACCTCCAGCGTGAATGCACAGCAGATAGGCGCCAACAAGCGCTCCAATCGCAAATCCCGCTTCATTCTCGCGCACGTTGAGCCGCATTGTCGCGATGTATGTTCCGGCGCACAGGGCAGCAATCCCCAGCGCGCACAGCATCGCGCGGTGTCGCATGCACAAGCGGTGCCGCTCCTGCAGCGACGAAGCGTCCCGCAGACACCAGCCGTCCAGCAATCGGTCGGTCACGTAGATCAGCCACACTGCCAAAGCCAACGCGCCAAGTTCGAAAATACCGGGAACACGGCCGGCAACCTTCGCAAAAATGATCGCCCAGACAGCGGCTACCGTCGGCGCGTCGAGACTCAGCAGGTTCCACCACAACCACCAGGGAGTCTTTGGCTTGCACTCGACGGGAAAGGCGATCGAAGCGGGCGCTGAAACCTGCAAAGCGCGTGCGGTGGCCACCTCCAGGACTGCTCCCAGCCGGGAGGCGTCGCCATTCACGCGCGAGATCTGTCCAATTGAGCTCATCCCGAAATGCCTTGCTCGCTCATCATGCGCGAAAATAGCCCCCATTGCGGCCCAATCGCCACTCGGCAACAAGTATCGTATCACGATGGAAGTTGGGGAAGCGTCCTCGGCCGCTGGCTACGTCTCGCGCAGGAACGGAGAAGTGCGCATCGCTATGGCTGGAAGAGAGCCACGACCCGATCACCTTTGCGGGAATTCGCTCACTCCAGTTGTAATTGCATGGGGGGAATGCCGGTCATCAAAGTTCCGCTACGCCGTGCGGCCGGCATCCACTCCCGTCGGGGCGTGCCGGCTGCAACTCTCTCTCGGCGCGCTTCAGCGGGCCGGCCCTGGCCACTGCTATCGGTTGGCTCGCTGGGATCAGCTCCAGCTCACAATCCGATCGGCAGCCCCTTGCATTCTGGAAGTAGCGCTGCTCGGTTCAACGCCCGGTCTTCCCGCTGCGGGAGTGCTCGAGAAAAAACCTCTCCCCAATCGGCTACTTCCCCGCGTGACTCAGCCGCGCCTGCTCCACCTTGACATTCAGCTCCGAAGCCATCTGCACTTTTTTCAAGCTCGGCTCAGGCCTCTGCCACAGCAATCGAGCATTGGCCGACTCCGCGGGATATACCCTGTCCGAACTCTTCCCGCTAGGTTCCAGGACGATGTCCACGCGCCGGTTGAACGCGAGCCACGTCGCCTTTTCGTGTTTAGTCATCCATTTCGTTGGTGTGGTCCCATCATCCTTTTCCAGCGCCTTCACTTCGTTCAATGCAATTTGCTGCGTCTTGCCCAACGCTTCCGTTTTAACCCTGTTTGCCGGTACGCCATGGGAGACCAGATACGCCTTCACCAACTCGGCGCGCCGTTCACTCAGCGCCTGGTTGTATTCCTTCGGTCCGCGGACGTCCGCGTGTCCCACAATCGTCAAAGCAGCGTCGCCGTCGTACATGCTGTACGTCTTGAATTTTGTCGCGGCGCTCATCAGCGTCATCTGCTCGCTTGCCAGCAACCCCGTCTTCGGGTGGCGCCGAGTCGGATACGCTGTGGGATAAAACAAACTGGCCAGCGTCGTTATGGGAGGCGGATCGATCGATCCCACGATGTGCAGCGTCGCCGTTTTCGTCACCGTCTGCCCGCACGCATTCGTCGCCGTCAACGTGTAGGTCACCTTTTGATCCACCGGACCGGTCGCCGTCTGCTTCGGCGTCGGCGTCACTTTTTCGCTTCCGCTCGTGGCGTCGCTGTTCACCGGCTCCACGCACACCGAATTCGCGTCTTTGGCGGACCAATCCAGTATCGCGGAATCCTGCTCCACGATGCGGTCTCCGACCTTGTGGAAATGCACCTCCGGCTGGCTCAGCGCCAGCGTCGCGTTGGGCTGGCCGGTCACGTCAATCGTGATGCTCTGCGTCTCTTTCCCCCCCGGCCCTTCCGCTGTCAGGACGTACGTGGTCTTATGCGTGGGTGAAACCAAACGGTCACCTTTCGCGGGCACTTCCCCGATCCCGGAGATGGATGTGTCTTCCGCATCGGTGGCATGCCAATTCAATGTTGTCGGTTCCCCGCACGACACTTCGTTGGACTTTGCCGAAAGCGCCACCGTCACCGGCGCCACCGGCACCGTCGCGCTCGCGATCCCCGCGTGGAACCTCGGCAGCGGACCCATCGTCAGCCCTTCCTTCCAATCCTTCGTCTTCGTCACTCCGTTCTGCGCCAGGTAAACCGTTACCTGCTTGCCAGCTTCTGCAGTTACCGGCCCCGACCAGACCGTGTTCCCTTCCCTACGGATCGTCACGTTGTACGTTCCGGGCTTTACCAGCAGCCGCTGATGCCAGATCCAGTTCCAGTTGAACTCGTCCACATGCCCCACGAAATAAGCCGGCGTGTTTCCATTCAGCAGAACCGCAGCCCTCGGGTCCCCCTTAAATTCGATGTCGCCAAACGGGCCGGAGACCATGTCCCCGCTGGATTGCAGCGCTACGCGGACCGCGGTGGTTTCACCAGCGCCGATGTGCACCTTCTTTGTCTGGGGCAGGTATCCGTAGTTATAAACGCCTACCTCATGGTTTCCCGCGGCAAGATCAATCGTCTGGCTCCCGTCCCGGATGGCCTTGCCATCCACAAAAACGTAAGCCTGCTTGGGTTCCACGTGAACCTTCAACTTGCCCATCTCAATCGAGGACTGTGCGAATGCTGGCATGGCGCAAAGACAGGCGCCGGCGAACAACAAATATGGCAAACACGGAATGTTCATCAATCGCATTTTGGGGAATCTCCTTTGCGATGGTTCGGTCCAGGCATGAATCACCAGTTGGAGTCTGCGGAGGCGGCGGATGAGACGAACGCTCCGCTCGCCGCTGGACGCGCTCCGGGCGGCTTTTGGGCCCGTCCGCGGAAAGCGCGTTCCTTATATCGTGATGCGATATATTCTTCGCCAGTTGCCTTGCCACGTCTATCGTATTACGATATATTCACGGTGCGAGCCCAACCCTCGCGCGTGTTCCGCCGTCCAAGACAATGGAACGCCTTGGCGGCCGCGAGTCGCGCATTCAGGGGCGCGCAAACTCCGGAATCTTGAGTGTGCACCTGCTCCTTCCCGATTCCGGCTGCGTCGTTCTGGTACCGGGCAGGCCCCGCTTTCGATCGCCCGGCGGGCTCTCGCGGGAGGATCCCCATGAAAAACCGCTCGATTATTCTTTGCGCGACTCTGCTCGCGGCAATGGTCCCCTTGCGGCTCACTTCGCAGAATCTCCAGGAGCCGCATTCCGAAAGCCTCCAGCTCTGCCTCGAGGGCTTCGCCGAATGCAACCTGAAGACCTTGAATCCCAAGGAACTTCAGTCCGTCAAGCAAGCGGATGCGGACCGCAATTTCGCCGATTGCCTGAACGCTTCCCCCACCTGCGATAAATCCAAGCTCAATGCCGAGCAGAAGCTCGATCTCGTACGCGCTACGCGCGACCTGAATCTCCAGAACTGTCTCGACGGCTACACTGGCTGCAACCAGGCGATACTCACCCCCTCAGAACGCACCGAAGTGGTTCAGGCCATTCACTTCCATAATTGGCGCACTTGCCTCGACGGGCTTGGCGACTGCGACAAGACGAAACTCTCCCCCGAAGAAAAGCAGGAGGTCGTCGCCGCCCAATACGACCGCAACCTCCAAACCTGCCTCGATGGCGTCGGACAATGCGATGAGACTCTTCTCAGCAAGCAGGACCAGCTTCAGGTCTCCCGCGCAGCCCAAGACCGCCAATTGCAGGATTGCCTCAACGGTTCCGGAGCCTGCGGCAGCTCGAGCGTTGCGGCAGATCCTCCGGCCCACTCGCGCGGGAAGGCAGCCCGGCACGCCGGCCTACAGTAAGCCCGCTTCTCCGAAGCGAGCCTCCTGCGGACGCGCGAACTCGCCTCTCGACTTGAAACATCGTTATATCGCAACACGATACGATTGGATACATACCTGCAACCATATCGCAATACGATACGTCCTATAGGTAGGACGTTGGGGTTCGGGTTGCACAGTCGGCTCCGCTGGTTGACGCCCGGCGGACCTTTATCTGCCAAATGTCTCTAGAGTTCGGCAACGTCCCTCAAACGAAAAGCAGCGCCCGGCTCCCCCCGACTAGAAAAGGGAGAATTTAAATGAATAAGCGAAGTCGCTCCGATCGCTTACCGTGGTTCCTTGCTTCTGTCCTGCCCAGCGTGGTCGCCAAGCAACGCCGTTCCAACGCTATGCTCATTGCCTTTCTGACGTTTACCGTCATCGGCATCCTTGTTCTTTCCTTTACACCGCAACCCGGCCACGCGGCTGTAGCCGCCAGCAAAGTTCCCCTGAAGGTCGACGAGAATCCCGCCCCCGTTCCCGTCACCGCGCTAAATAACGGCTACTCCGCCATCATTGATCCCGCGCTTCCCGCGGTGGTCAACATTTCTTCCTCCAAGGTCGTCAAGCGGGACAACAACGTCCCCGGCTTCTTCGATGATCCGTTCTTCCGCCAGTTTTTCGGCAATCAATTCAATCAGCAGCAGGCTGAGCCGCAGACCCAGCGCGAATACAGCCTCGGCTCCGGCGTCATCGTTAATCCAGACGGCTATATCCTCACCAACAACCACGTAATTTCCGGCGCCTCGGATGTGGAGGTCTTCACGCTGGACAAAAAGAAATTCAAAGCCAAGGTAGTCGGCACGGATTCCCGCACCGATATTGCCGTCCTGAAAATTGACGCCAGTTCCCTTCCTTCTTTGACTCTGGGCGATTCCTCGCACCTCAAAGTCGGCGACGTGGTCTTTGCCGTCGGCGACCCCTTCGGCGTCGGCGAAACCGCCACCATGGGCATCGTCAGCGCCACCGGCCGCGGACTCGGCGGTGCCATTGAGCACTATGAAAATTTCATCCAGACCGACGCCGCCATTAACCCCGGCAATTCCGGCGGCGCGCTCCTCGACATGCATGGCGACCTTATTGGGATCAACACGGCCATTCTCACCGGCGGCAGCGGCGGCAATGCCGGCGTGGGTTTCGCCATCCCCATCAATATGGCGCGCCACGTCATGAACCAGATCGTCGAAAACGGCAAGGTCATCCGTGGCCACCTCGGCGTGGCCATCCAGAACGTGGATGCCGACATGGCCAAGGCCTTCGGTCTAAGCCAGGGCGGTGGCGCTCTCGTCGCTGAAGTCACCCCCGGAAGCCCCGCGGCCAAAGCGGGAATCGAACGCGGCGATGTCATCCTCGATCTGAATGGGCAACCGGTCACTACGCCCGACGATCTCAGCGTGCGCATTTCCGAAACAGCTCCCGGCTCTACCGTCCACCTCAAAATCTCTCGCAACGGCCAGATGCGCAACGTCGACGTCACCCTCGGCGAACTCAACGAAAAATCCGAAGCTGCCACGAACGGCGAAGCCGGTGGCGCCGCCCTGAAAGGAGTTGAAGTCCAGGATCTGACGCCTTCCATCGCCCAGGATTTCGGCGTCTCCGGCGCCACTCACGGCGTGGTCATTTCTTCCGTCGATCCTTCTAGTGCGGCCGCCAGCGCCGGATTGCAGCGCGGAGACGTCATCCAGGAAGTCAACCGCAAGCCCGTTAACAACGTGCAGGAGTTCCACGCAGCGCTGCACGCCAACTCCGGCTCCTCTGTCCTGCTCCTGATCAATCGAGGCGGAACTACCCACTACCTGGTGGTCGACGCGCAGTAACGGTGCCTTTTGGCTCGATAGTTAAGCCCTGCGGCTTGCGGCTCGCCTGCCCGCCGCAGGGCGACCCCTGTACCAGACGGCGCATCCAATCCACTGGTGTTCTCTGAAGATTTCGCGACCGTACGCTCGGCGGCGCGGCGCCCGAGGTGGGTTTCCCTTTCAGAACATCCAGCCGCTTTTGGTGGGAACCGACTCATCGCCGCCGTTTCATACTAGAACAAGCAACTTCGCCCAGCATCCAAACGAAGGGGACCTGCTGGTCAAACTGAAAGCAAATGCACAACTGCATCTCCACCGCGATCCATAAGCCATTCCTGGCTGTTTTCTGTTTGCTTTTTTTTGCTGCCGCGCCCGCGATGTCCGCCGATGGCACCGTTTTCGATCTGATTGGCCCGCGCATCGAGCTCAGCGTCACTCGCGGCAACAAGACGCTGTCCATTTCCAACGCCGCCGACCTGCAAGGCGGCGACAAGCTCCACATTCGCCCCGAATTTCCCGACGATCAGTCCGTCCACTATTTGCTCATCGTCGCATTCCTCCAGGGCTCCACGAATCCCCCCCCGGAGGATTGGTTCACCCGCGCCGAAACCTGGGATAAACGCGTCCGCCAAAAGGGCGTCACCGTCACTGTCCCGCAAGGCGCCGAACAGGCGCTCATGTTCCTCGCTCCGGAGACCGGCGGCGATTTCAGCACCCTTCGCTCCAACGTCCGCGGCCGGCCAGGCCTCTTCGTCCGCGCGACCATTGATCTCGAACAAGCAAGCCTCGACCGCACGCGCCTCGATAAATATCTGGCCGAAATCCGCAAGGCGTCCAACGCAGACTCCGCCGTCTTGAAAAAACGATCCACTTTGCTCGCGCAGACCTTACGCATTAAGGTCAACGAAGATTGCTTCAACAAGCCCGTTGAGCAGCAGCCTTCCTGCCTCATTGAAGATAGCGACCACCTGGTGATTGACGATACCCACAGCGACTCACTCATCGCCACACTCACCAACGGCCCTTCCTCCGATCTGATTGGCGCCCTCGGCGCCAGCCCCGTTGCCAGAGGGGGCTATTACAGTCCCTACGTGGGTGCCGTCGTGGACGCCGCTCGCTTGCTCAACAATCTCCGTACCGCCGCTTATCAATACATTCCGGCATTGGCTCTGCCCGAAAAAGATCACCTCAACCTGAAGCTCAACGCCGCACCTTCGTTCCACAATCCGAAATCCGTTCTCGTCGTGGGCTTGCCTCGCATCCGGCAGGATTACCTTCCTCTGCTTCGCGCCGTGGATCCGAACGAGGTTCTTTGCCTCCAGCGCGCTCCTCTGGTTCTCCCTGTTGAAGGGGCTCCGCTCGTCTACTCCACGGGCATCGCCCACGATTTCACGCTTCGGGTCGAGAGCAAATCCGGTGACCCCGTGGATTTGCCGGCCATCCCCGACGCGGTTCGCGGCGGCTTCGTCGTTGATACCCACTCCCTCGCCGGTAAGTCGCTCGGCGGAAAGCTCACCGGAACTCTGCGGGGCTATTGGGGTTTTACTCCCTTCGATGGCCCAGAGTTCGCTCTTCGTTCGGCCCACAGCGCGCAATGGGATATTGCCTCGGCCGGCGCAAATGAGCTGATCGTCGGCAGCGAAGCCACGCTCCGGCTGCAATCCGATTGCGCCGCCTGCGTTGAAAAAATTGTTCTCGAAAATTCCGGCGGCAAGAAGTTAACCACCACCTGGAAATCTTCCGAGCCGGATCAACTCGAAGTGTCGCTGCCCCTGAAAGACGAGCCCGCGGGGCCTTTCAAGCTGCTCATCTCCCAATACGGCTTCGCCGCTCCGCACGTCGTCCCCTTGCAGACTTACGCCGAGCCCGCACACCTGGAACATTTCACCATCCACGCGGGAGACGCGCAGGGCATCCTGCGGGGCGCACATCTCGAGCAAGTCGCCTGTGTCGAACTCCGCGGCGTGTGCTTCGCCCCAGTTGCCGTTGCACAATCCTCCACGGAAAACGCAATCGATCTTGTCGCGCAGAATCCCGCCGACCTTTCCAATCTCGAACCCAACTCCACCCTCTCGGCCCGAGTCACTTTGAAAGACGGACGCGTGCTGGAGGTTCCGGCCACCATCGCGCCTCCGCGTCCCAAGGTCACGCTCGTCAGCAAGAGCGTCCAGCAGGGTTCTCTGCCCTCGCCGATCCGCTTCGGCAATCCCGATGAACTCTCCCAGGACGGCCGCCTCTCCTTCTATCTGAAAACGGAGTTTCCCGCCAGCTTCCCCCACAACGAGAAAATCGAAGTTGCCACTTCCGACAACTCCTACAGCTCCACTCTCAGCATTGCCGACGGCTCGCTGATTCTCCAGGATGCCAGCAGTGTTCTGGCGCTCGTTGACCCAGTGAAAGCTCTCGGACCCGGCGCATTTGGCGCATTGCGTTTTCGCCCCGTCGGCAACGACGGCGCAAGCGGAGAGTGGCAGCCTCTCGCGGTCCTCGTGCGCATTCCCTCCCTCAAGGAAATTCGCTGCCCGGACTTGCCCGAGCAGCCCTGCGCTCTTCACGGCACCAATCTGTTCTTGCTGGATTCTGTCGCTTCCAATCGCGACTTCTGGGATGCGGTTCACGTCCCCGCCGGCTACATGAGCGGCACGCTCAGCGTCCCGCGCCCCAATGGCACTCTGCTCTACATCAAACTGCGCGACGATCCCGCTACTGTCGGCACGCTGGCGCTGCCCGTTCTTCCCGACTCCCAGTAGTCCGCGCCGCGGTTTTCTCGCTCGACCTCTCGCTACCAGTTGTGCATTGTCCCATCTTCGAGCCGATTCACCGGCAAATACGCACGTTGGTAGGGATACTTCGCCGCCAGCGTTTCATCCAAATCGACTCCCAATCCCGGCTTGTCACCCGGATGCATCCCGCCAGCCTCAAAAGTGTACGCATGCGGAAACACCCGATCCGTCTCCTCCGAATGCCGCATGTATTCCTGAATTCCGAAATTGTGAATGCTTAGATCGAAGTGCAGCGCCGCCGCCATGCACACCGGGCTCAAGTCCGTCGCTCCGTGGCTCCCTGTGCGCACCTGGTAAAGCTCCGCCAGGTTGGCGACCTTTCGCAAATGCGAAATGCCCCCCGCATGCACCACCGTCGTGCGGATGTAATCAATCAACTGTTCCTCGATCAACTGCTGGCAGTCGAAGATCGTGTTGAACACCTCGCCCACCGCCAGCGGCGTCGTCGTGTGTTGCCGGATCAGTCGAAAAGCCTCCTGGTTCTCCGCCGGCGTCGGATCCTCCAGCCAGAACAGGTGATACGGCTCCAGCGCCTTCCCCAGCCGTGCCGCCTCGATCGGAGTCAGGCGGTGATGCACGTCGTGCAACAATGGCAGGTCTGGTCCAAACTCCTTGCGCAGCCGTTCAAACAGCGCCGGAACAACATTCATATAACGCGATGAATTCCACTCATTCTCCGGCGGCAATCCCTTTTCGGCGGGCTCGTAATACATCTTTCCGCGTCCCACTCCGTACGTGCTGGGCAGTCCTGGAATTCCCGATTGCACCCGAATCGCGCGGTACCCCATCTTCTGGTATTCGGCGACAGCTTTCACGGTCTCGTCAATGTCGGCCCCGCTCGCGTGCCCGTATACCAGCACTGAATCCCGTGAAGCACCGCCCAACAACTGGTACACCGGCAGGTTCGCCACTTTGCCCTTGATGTCCCACAGCGCCGTGTCCACCGCGGCGATCGCGGACATCGTTACCGGCCCGCGTCGCCAGTACGCGCCCTTATAAAGGTATTGCCAGATGTCCTCGATCCGCCGCGCGTCGCGCCCAATCAGCAGTGGAACCACATGGTCCGACAAATAGCTCGCCACGGCCAGTTCGCGGCCATTCAGCGTTGCGTCTCCCAGTCCATAAACGCCGTCCTCCGTCGTCACCTTCAACGTGACAAAATTTCTTCCCGGACTGCAGATAATCACTTTCACATCGGTTATACGCATCGCCCGTCACACCCGCTTCTCTGAATTCGTGAACCGTACTTCCACAACTCACCCTCTTTCATGGTTCCACGGCTTGTCATTCTGAGCCTGCCCGATGAGGGCAAGCGAAGAATCTCAACGAACACTCGTACTACCGACCGCACGCGAGCCTCTCAAATCGCTTCGCACACCGCGCCCGTCACCTCGCGCGTCGTCGCCCGGCCGCCCAGGTCCGGCGTTCGCGGCCCCGAGCCCGTCACCTCCTCCACTGCCGCCATCAGCCGCTCCGCCGCGCTCACTTCTCCTAGATGGCTTAGCATCAGCGCCGCGGTCCAGAACGCCCCGATCGGATTCGCGATGCCTTTTCCCGTAATGTCGAACGCCGCTCCGTGAATCGGCTCAAACATCGATGGATTCCGTCCTTCCGGATCGAGATTCGCCGTCGGCGCGATGCCCAGGCTGCCCGCCAGCGCCGCCGCAAGGTCGGAAAGTATGTCCGCATGCAGGTTCGACGCGACAATCGTGTCCAGGCTCGACGGCTTACCCACCATACGCGTCGTCATCGCGTCCACCAGCATTTTGTCCCAAGTCACGTCCGGAAATTCCTTCGCCACTTCCACCGCGATTTCGTCCCACAACACCATTCCATAGCGCTGTGCGTTCGACTTCGTGACCACCGTCAAGAGCTTTTGCGGCCGTGATCGCGCCAGTTGAAACGCAAACCGCATCACGCGCGTCACGCCATGCCGCGTAAATATCGCCGTCTCCGTCGCTACTTCCTCCGGATAACCACGGTGCGCTCGACCGCCAAGACCCGCGTATTCTCCCTCTGTATTTTCGCGGACGATTGCCCAATCCAGATCCTCGGGCTTGCAGTCGCGCAGCGGCGATGCCAGTCCTTTCAATATCCGCGACGGCCGCAAATTCACGTATTGGTCGAATCCCTGGCAAATCGCCAGCCGCAGCCCCCAGAGCGTCACATCGTCCGGAATATCCGGCGCTCCCACCGCCCCAAAGTAGATCGCCCGAAATGCACGCAGCGTCTCCAATCCGTTTTCCGGCAACATCCGCCCGTGCTGGCGGTAGTACTCCGAGCCCCACGGATAACTCTCCACTTGCAGCCGAAATTCGCCGCTCTTCTGCTGCAGCGCGTTCAAGACCTGCAGTCCGGAGGCAATCACCTCCGGCCCGATGCCGTCGCCCGGAATTGCCGCAATTCGATACTCCCGCATCTCGCTCCTGCAAAACCGCCGCACATAAGATAGCAACAAATCGCGCCGTAATACGCCGGAGTTTTCCTCATCACACTGGCGTGCCTGCCGCTTCCTGCTAAGTTACAATCGCTGCGTCACACGGGAGGCATCCATGCGGCGTTGCATCATCTTCCTGAGTATCCTCACCCTGGCCTCGGCGGCCGTCGCGCAAGGTCAAACAACACTTTCCGCAAAATGGGAAGAGCTCACTGCGGCGGACTTCCAGCAGGCCATCGCGCAATCGAAGGGCACCTGTCTGCTGCCTTTCGGAATCCTTGAAAAACACGGCCCGCACCTCCCCATCGGCACCGACTTGCTCAATGTCCGCTATGTCGTCGAACACGCCGTCCAGCAGGAGTACGCCGTCATCTTCCCGCAGTATTATTTCGGGCAAATCTCCGAAGCGCGCCATCAACCCGGCACCATCGCCTATAACGCCGACATGCAAATGAAGCTCCTGCAAGCCACCACCGACGAAATGGCCCGAAACGGCTGCAAAAAAGTGCTTATCGTAAACGGCCACGGTGGAAACGAAAACCTCCTGCCATATTTCGCCCAGTCGCAGCTCGATTCCCCGCACGACTATGTCGTCTATGTCCAGTGGGGCCACGAAGCCACGAAAAAAGCCGGCGCCGAAAAAGAAGGGCCGGACTGGCACGCCGGCAACAGCGAAACCTCAAACATGCTGGTCACTCACCCGGATCTGGTTCACATGGATCGCGCCAAACAGGAATCTGGCGCCGACCAGAAGCGCGTAAAGCTTCCAGACAGCGTCTACACCGGCATCTGGTGGTATGCCCGCTTCCCCAATCATTACGCCGGAGACGGTTCCACGGCCACCAGGCAACAGGGCGAAGCCGATCTGCAAAGTTGGATTGCCACTGTGGTCCGCGCTATTCGCGCGGTCAAGGCCGACGACGAAAGCCTTAAATTGCAGAATGAATTTTACGAAAAGAGCCGCCATCCGCTCGACACGGCCCAATAAAGGAAAGAACTGAACTTTTCGGGGATGAGTCTCTCTAGCTGCGTGGGCGCCGCAGCGAGTCAATCCAGGAAGCCAGCAGTTCGTCGTTAGGGGACTCCAGATCGAAAAACTCGATCCCCATTCCCACCCGTGGCTTCACGATCCGCACAATCACCAGTGCTTCCAGCGTCTGTCCCTTGCGGTGCAGCTTCATCCGAGCGCGAGCATTCAGTGCCAGCGGCTTGCTGGTACAAATAAAGCACCCACCGAGGGAGAGATCCGAGGTTACTCCCTCCACTTGTTTTCCGCTTTCCAGGTCAATCAACTCCGCGTCGGCCGCGAACGGAAACCGTATGGCATATCTCCGGTCGCGGATGCCTGAAAATCCGGAACGAAATCCGCTGCGATCTGGCATAGAAATAACTTTGCTCACCTGGAACACCTTGAAAGTTGCAGGGGCGGATCAAGCCTTCGGACAGAAAAGACTCCCACAGGCTCAGTTTGCCCGATGCTTCAACCGTTGGAAACGCCCCCCTGGCCAGCGGAGACCAAAGGGTAAACCAGCCGCCATTCGCCTCGCTCCGCGTGGTTATTAGTGGGTACGACATGCCGCCCCGGGCTGCCGGATTCTCTTGAATTTCGGCGTGTTACGCTAAGTTGCTGGCAAATCCCCAATCGAATCGAGTCATGCGCACCGAAGGTGTCCGTCAAAGCGACCGGGTCACACTGCGCCTGGAGGTGGAAGCCTCCTGGTTCGGCAGCGATGGCATCGCCGTCAAACGCCCCGCGCAATCCCTCCTCGTCAGTCGCAATGGCGGCGTCATCCGCTTGCAGGACAAGCTCTTTCCCGGCCAGGAACTCACTCTGACCCGCATGCTGGAGGGCGATGCCGTCAAATCCGCCCGCGCGAAAATCGTGGCCGAAATCGATCGCGAGGTGGAAGGCTTTCTTTATGCGATTTCCATCCTCGACCCGCGCGCCGATTTCTGGGAAATCGAATTTCCGCCTCCCCATCAGGGCGAAGAGGCCCTGGCCCGGATGCTCATGGAATGCAGCTTCTGCCAGCGGCGCGAAGTCGTCTATCTGAACGAAATGGAACTCAAGTCCTTCGAAATTCGCCGCTGTGCCGCGCGCGTCTGCCGCCACTGCGACGCGCCGTCCATTTGGGTGGAGGCCCAGTCGGATGTCCTGTCGCCTGAGGCGCTTCCCTCGCGCTCCGCGGTCGAAGAGCGCGTAGTTCCCCGCCGCAATCGTACCCGCGTGAAGGCTCGCGTCCTGGCCTGCATTCGCCAGCGCGGCTTTCAGGAAGAAGTCGCAGTTTGCGAAGATTTATCGAAGGGCGGCATCAGTTTCCGTAGCCGCAACCAATATCCGGAAGGATCGCGCCTGGAAGTCGCCGTTCCTTACACTCCCGGAGCCGGCGCGATCTTCGTCCCCATCCGCATCGTCTTTTCCCAGCCACTCACTTCGGCGGGACTATACCGTCACGGCGCTGCGTATCTTCGCGCGCCCGAATAGCTGGCGCGTCTCTATTTCTCCGGTGCCGTCAAAATCGCCTGCCAATTAATGATTGCGTTCCAAAGCATCCGCTGATCACCGCGATTCAGGTCGCGGTGCATCGGATTGAAATTGAACGTGACCACGTGCCCCTTCCCCACAGGCGAATCCAGAATCGCCGGCCGCCCGATCAGGTTCCGCGCGCCCCATATCTGCCCGCTCACCAAAATCGGCGCCCCGGACGTGTCTCCCCATTCCATCACCACCGTCTTGCGATCCTCGGGTCCATCCAGGCAAGTCGTGCAATACGCCATGCGCAGCCAGCGGCGTGGCGTGGCATATAACGGAAAGTTCTGTCGGAACACGTACGTGTGTTCCGCATACCCGTAGGCGATCGGGTGATCCGGCCGGTCAAATGTTACCCGCAGGTGCGAGCCGGGCGTCCGCGTGACGGAATCCTGGGCCGCCGCTGCCTCCGCTCCGCCACCCTGCGAACTCCGCGGCACGCCGCCAGCATCGCGCCGCACTCCCCGTACAATCCCCGTCTCTAGCGGCAGCATCGATCCACTGCCCAACGTGATCAACAGACCGCCGCGCTCTACGAACTCCTGAATCTGCGCCAGGCCTTCGTAGCCGATTCCTCCCGTGATGTCGTCGGACTCCGCCGGCGTCCCGAAACTCGGCGTTTCCGCCGTCTTCTTGAAGGCCATCGGGCCCCAGCGCTTCGGAATGCCCTGGATTTGCTCCGCCAGTTCCAGATCCACGTGCCCGTAAAGCAGCACGTCAATCTTGTCGTTCAGTTTCCCCGCGCGAATGTCTTCGTCCCGCAAGTACACGTAAGGAACGTGCCGTTGGTCCAAGGAATACCGCACCCAGCCGATGGAATCCGTGTCTGCCCAAGGCACCCATACGCCCAGCCGGGGCGTTTTCTCCGTGTGATGCTGCACCTCCGGCGCCGAAGCCGTCGATGCAAAATTCAGTCCCAGTTTCATTGCCGTCTGGCTCACCACCTCGGACAACCCGTTCTGCGCCGGCAAAATCCACGATCCCTCCGGATATTCGACGCCCGCCGCCGCAAAGCTTTGCTCAGCCACATCGATGCGGAACCCAGAGAGTTCGTAGCGCGCCGCCAGCAGCGATTCCTGCCCCGTATCCTTCAGCAAGAATACGGGTCCCGCACCGGAAACCTCGCCCTTCGACTTCGGGGGCTCCGTCAACGGATGCAACACCGCCTCGCGCACGGATGCATCCCCGGTCGCGACTACTTTCAAATGGTAATGCGCCGGCAATTCCCAGGACACGTCGTCGTATGGCTCCGTCGCATCCTTCGGATAAACCTGCGGCGTCAGCAAATCCACAGCATAATTTCGATACGGTTGGTCCAGCCGCACCACGTACGTTCCCGCCGGATATTCCCCATCCTTCAATTTGACCGGCGCGTCCGCCCGGTTCACCTCAATCTTCTGGCTCATCAGCCGCGCCACCAGCGCATCCACTCGCCCGGGATCACCCTGATCTCCCGGAATCAGAAACGCGTAAGGCGCATCCTGCAGGCCCTTCTCGTACGAATGCAGCCCCTTCTCATAGAAATGCCGCAGAAACTCGTGCGAGTTTTCCGCCATGTAGTCCAGCGCCGCCAGCGCGCCGGTCTCGTTGTAGTTCACGTTGTCGCGCGCCGACCACCTCACCCTTCCGGACTGCGGCGGCAAAACGCGATACCACTCCCGCGAAGTCTCATCCGGCGCAAACGTCCAATCCAGTGTCTCCGCCGTGCCGTTCCCCATCGTCTCGTAGCCGCGCCCGATTGAATTGTGATTCATCGCCACGGAATCCAGAAACAGTTCGGAAAATCCCTCCCCGAAATTCCAGGTCGAAACTCCCGGCATGCCCATTCCCGTCATCGTCTGCACTTCGTGGAAACTCAGCGCCAGAAACTCCGCAAACGTAATCGGATCCACGTCCGGGTTGTACGGCCCGGTCCCGTTCCATGTCATCAGCAACGGCATCGCCTCGTGCAAATCGTGGATCACCGTCGGATGCCACTCGAAAAACATATGCGCCACCGCTTTCGTCGTTTCTTGCGTCAGCTGGTGCGCATCTCGATTGATATCCACGAAAACGTATTTCCCCCAATACGGCGGCGCCTGGCGCGGCAGGTTGGCGCGGTCCGTCTTGCCCTTCAGATACCGGTAGAACCATTCCACCTGCTTGTCCCGACCGTCCGGATTCGATACCGGATTGATCAGCACCACCAGATTCTCGCGGATGCGCCGAATCATCGGCTGCTCGGATACCGCCAGCCGGTAGGCAAGCTCTAGCACCGATTCTGTTGATCCCGTTTCATCCGAATGCAGCGCCGCGTTGAAGTAGTAGATCGGCCTTGCCGCCGTAATCAACTTTTGTGCCGACTCTGGCGTCGTTTTCCGTGGATCGGCCAGCGCGGCCGTCGCATCCCGAAGTTGCTCCAGGTTCGCAATACCCTTTTCATCCGCAATCGCCACCAGAATAATGTCGCGCCCCTCCTCTGACTTGCCGATCGTAAACACGCGAACCCGCGGAGACGCCGCGGCCAGCGCCCGGCAATACGCATACGCCTTCCCCGAATCAACCAGTTCCCCCGGAGCGCCCATTACCCGCCCGAAAAATTTTCGCGGGCTCGGCACTGAAGCCGACGCGGGAAGATACGATACCCACGGCGACAAATACTTCGCCGCCGTGGTGTCTTTGGCAATTTCTTCAATTGAGCCAGGTTCGGGGCTATCGGGAGAGGTGGAAGTTTGGGCCCACAAGGAATGCGATGAAAAAAGGATTGTAAAAACCAACGGCAAGATTCGGCGCAAATCAGCCTCCAGGCATTTGGACACGAATTTCCGTTTGGAGCTATCTCATAAATGGCGTGACGTGGGTCGGAGCTTTGGTTCACCCTGAGCTTCGAAGGGCTCCGACATCAAAATGCGGAGAAAGCCGGGCTACAGCCCCTTAGGAATTGCTGGCATTATCGCCGACCCATTTACAAGATAAGTTCCAGACCGAGGCGAGTGTACTACAGCTTGCTGAAGAGCGCGGGATCGCTACGTCGGCACAAGCTGCACGCCTGCGCCGTTCGCCGCATGCGTGAGTGCCTCATCGCGCGTAGCAAGGGGGAGTCCACGCCACAACGAGAGCTCCAGATACCCTGCATCATAAACAGTGATCCGGTGCAATTCGGCCAGGTGAAGCGTGCTCGTCCAGGCAAAAACATCGGTCTCCGCGTCCACTTCCAGCGGTAGGCTCGCCAGCTTCTGAAGGGCGGCATCCCGGTAACCGGCGTCAATGTGCTAACGTCGAATCCCCATCTGAAGTGCATTGGCAATTTCCAATCGCCAGAGCGATGGCACGACGGCCCCATCCGCAGCGATCCGTCCGAACAGTGCGTCTAGGGCTCCGCTCTGCTCGTCACTCAGGATCCAGCCCAGCGTCACGGAGGCATCAACCACGGCAATCAAAAGCGGCCCTCGCTAATCCACCCCTTGATCGTTGCCGCGTCGACTGTAAGCCCCTTTCGCATCCTCTTAACATCCTCGACCGCCTGCTGTGCTGCTTCATGATCAAAGGGCTTTTGGATAGGCCAAGCCGCGCCACCTGCCGCCCGTGTCGCGTAATGATGATCTCTTCGCCCTTTTCCGCCAGATCGAGCAGGTACGCCAATTTATTCTTAGCTTCGAACGCTCCTATTTCCTTCATAATTAAAACCTTATTCCAAACATAATACAGACTGGCTAACAGCTAGCTGTTTTGGCATAACACTAGTCCCAGCCCCGTTCAAGCCCAACCTCTGCCCTTATTTCAAAGGTAGATCTACAGTCTCGGAAAGACCATTGACTGCCGTGAGCGCCGCCAATCGTTGGCTTCATTCCCCGCCAAGAAAACCGGCCTAGTCCAGCGCCGGAACCGCGTTCCGCTCGCTTCTCCTCCGGTGCAGATAGTGCATGGCGATGTTGAGATAAATCGACCCGCACGGCGTCTCCACGGCCAGCACCATTGCTTCCGTGTCCGTATTTCCGGTCAGTCCTTCCTCGCTCATATGAATCTCCGGCGGGAACACCTTGAACCGGAATCCCTGATCGTTCAACAAGGTCACGCTGTTGCCGATCACCATGTTCGCCAGTTCGCAGACCGTCTCCCGGATTACCTGTTCGCTCTCCGGCAATTCCGTCCCCGCAAGCTGGCTGGCAACCTTCATCGCCACCTCCGGAGCCAGATCGAGAATCACGCGCCCTTCGATATCGCCCTTGATGGCGATCAGCGCCGCAACGCCCTTCCGGCGGTACGTCTCTTCCTCCATCGAAAGGTCGGCGATCTGCGTCGGCGCTTGCAACGCCTCGGCAAATACCGCATCGGCAGCATTAATGAACGGCTGGATCAGTTCCATTCTCATGCTTTTTGCTCCCCCGCAAGCGCAACGGGCCCGCCCACGGCATTTGGATCGTCTCCCAACACATAGCGCAAAATCTCGTACAGCACTTCCGGCTTCACGGGTTTCTGGACGAAATGTTTCGCGCCCTTTTGCAGCGCCGCAAGAATGTTTTCCTGGTAGCCCACCGACGACACCATCACGATGCGCGCGTCCGCGTGCTGCCTTACAATGCGCTCCACCGCCTCGATGCCTTCCATCTGCGGCATGGTAATGTCCATCAACACGATGTCCGGCTTCGTCCGGTTAAACTCGGCAATTGCCGTCAGCCCGTCGCCGGCCTCTCCGGCAACTTCTCCGCCGAATAGCTCGATCATCTTCATAATGTTCTTGCGTGCGAACACGGAGTCGTCCACCACAAGGTAACGGACCGGTCGCTGGTCCTTTCGAAGTAGCGGTGCGAACTGTGCCATAAACTTCTCCTTTTGCTCCCGTGCCCCGTCAGGCGCGCGGAGTGGGAACTGGAACTTTCTCACCCTTCTCGTTCTTGTCCGGCTTCTCGCCGTCTGCTTTCTCGCTTGATCCGCGATCCGAACCGTAATTCGAAATCAGGTGACCCGCCATCGCATCCAGCGGCAGCACCTTCTGAATGAATCCCTTCAGGATCGCGGCCCGCGGCATCCCGCTCACCACGCAGGTTTCTTCGCTCTGCGCGATCGTCGTTCCGCCCGACGCCTTGATCGCTCCAATCCCTTCGGCGCCGTCTTCGCCCATCCCCGTCATGATAATTCCCACCGACGTCAGACCGAATTCCTGCGCCACGGAGTGGAACAGCACGTCCGCCGACGGCCGGTGCCCATTAATCGGAGGCGTGTCCGAAAGCACCACCATGTCTCCACGCGGCATCCGCCGCACCATCATGTGGCGGTTCCCCGGACAAATCAGCACCCGCCCGGCCACCAGAAGATCGCCGGACTTCGCTTCCTGCACTTCCAGCGCGCAGCACTCTTCCAGCCGCCGCGCGAACATGTCCGTAAATCCCTCCGGCATGTGCTGGACGATCACAAAAGTCGCCGGAAAATCCGCCGGTATCTGCGAAAGCAGGTACTGCAGCGCGTTCGGTCCGCCCGTGGAAATTCCAATCGCGATCACTCGATTTGGCGGCACCGCGGCTCGCGTGCGTTTTTTGGATGAAACGGCCGGCTGCACCGGCGGTTTCGGGATTGCCTTCGGCCCACCCGCGCGCTTCGCCACCTTGATCTTGTCGGCCAGTTGCGAAGCCACCGGCTCCAGATTCCCCGCCGCCGCGTCCCTCGGCTTGGCCACGAAATCAATCGCACCCAGGGCCAGTGCCTTAAACGTCGAATACGCGCCTTCCTTCGAATGCGTGCTGAAGACGATCACCGGCATCGGCGCGCTCCGCATAATCGTCCGCAGTGTCTCCAGACCGTCCATCCGCGGCATCTCCAGATCCAGGGTCACCACATCCGGTTGCAGTTCCGCGATTTTCCGCAGCGCAAACGCCCCGTCCATCGCCGTGCCCACCACCTCGATGTCCGGATCACGCTCCAGAATCAAAGGAATCAGTTTCCGCATCAGCGCGGAATCGTCCACCACCAGGACTCGGACGCGATCTCTCATGCGATGGCCCCCAGCGGCAGTGATCGGGAAAGTCGCGAGAGTATCGCCGGAACGTTCAGGATCAGCACCACCGTCCCGTCGCCCAGGATCGAAGCCCCGCTCACGAGGTCGCTTGAAACGATCTCGCCCGGCAGCGCTTTGATCACCAGCTCTTCCTCGCCCACCATGCTGTCTACCACCAGCCCGAAGCGCTTTTCCGCAACGCCGATCACCACCACAAAATGCTTCGTCTTCTTCGAACCCGGCGATTCGACCGGGTGAATCCGGTTTAACTGGTTCAGCCGCACCAGCGTCAGGATCTGCTCTCGCAAGCGCAGCACTTCCCTCCTGTCCACCTGGTGGATCTCCTGATCCTGAATCCTGGTAATTTCCACGACCGCCGACAGCGGCACCGCAAACAGCCGCCCGCCGACGCGAAATAGCAGCGTCTGAATGCTCGCCAGTGTCAGCGGCACGCGAAGCTGAATCGACGTCCCCTTCGTCTTGCTCGATGTGATGTGCACCGAACCTTTCAGCCGGTCCAGCACCGTGCGCACCACATCCATGCCCACCCCGCGACCCGATACCGCCGTGATCTCTGAAGCCGTGCTGAATCCGGGCTCGAAGATCAGGTTCATCACGTCCTGATCCACCATTCGTCCGGCGTCTTCTTCCTTGATCAATCCGTTGTTGATCGCGTGCTTTCGGATCAAATCCAGGTCAATCCCGCGTCCATCGTCGCGGATTTCGATCACCACCTGCGTCCCCTGGTGGTGGGCATTGAGCGACACGGTGCCGCGTGCTGGTTTTCCCGCCGCCAATCGTTCGTCGGCCGGCTCGATTCCATGGTCCACCGCGTTGCGCACCAGGTGCGTCATTGGCTCGGCAAGTGCGTCCAGAATTCCCTTGTCCAGGTCCGTGTGCTCGCCGGAGACCTCCAGCGCCACGTCTTTCCCGCAGGTCTTTGCGACGTCCCGCACCACGCGCGGAAACCTCCGGAACAGCTGTTCCACCGGCACCATGCGGATTTTTAAAACGCATTTGTGCAATTCATCCAGCACTCGCGACTGGAACGCCATTGCTTCCGCAAGCTTCGCCCGAATCGGATCCCTCGCATGATGCACTTCGAATTCGGACAGCGTCCGGTTCAGCATGGACTTCCCGATGATGAGTTCCCCTACCAGGTTCATCACCGCGTCAATTCGCGTCGCATCCACGCGCAGCGAGCCCTCGGTCACCGCCGCAACCGCGGAAGCGCCCGCTGTCTGGTTCGCAGAGGTCGCCTCGCTCGGGTCCGTGCTCTTCGCGGAGATTTCCGCCGCCTGCGCTTCGATCAAGTCTCCAAGCAGTTCATGTTCGGAGCTTTCCGTGTGTTCTGCTTTCTCGACCCGCAACTCTGAAACCACCGCCGGTATCCGGCATCGGTGCGAAATATGCTCGATCGGGTGCTTGCTCGAAAGCGCCGCTTCGACAATTTCCACCGAGGAAGCTGCAAGATTGTCCTCCGGCCGCAACGCGATCACCGTCCCGCACGCGTGCAGGACGTTGCGTATCAGTTGAAACGCAGCCGCGCGCATGGCGCTGTCCGGGTTTACGCGCAGCGCGATGTTGTAAACCTTTTCTCCGCGGATCAGCGCCTCGGAAATCATCAGGCGCTCGTACTCGCTCCAGTCAAACCGTGCCGGCACCGTTCTGGCCGCGGCCTTCCCCGGCTTCTGCGCCCCATCGGTTTCGTGCAGCAAATCCTGAATCAAGGAACGCAGCGTCGCCGGCTCCGGCGCTTCGAGCTCCTTCTGGTAAGCGGCCAGCATGCTCTCGAACGAATCCACCGCCGAGAACACCACTTCCGCCAGCTTTGCGCCCTGCGCAAGCGCGATCTGCGGTGAAAGCACGTCTTCCAGTTCGTGCGCGATTTCGCTGAGTTTCGCATACCCGCACGCAGCCGAATCGCCCTTCAGTGTGTGCACCGCGCGCCGCACGCTACGGATCAGTTCTTCATCGCCCGGACGCTTTTCCAGCTGCAGGCCCGCGTCATTGATGGTCTGCAAAAGCTCGCTCGCGCTCTCGAAAAAGAGCGTGCGTAGCTCCGCGGTCCGATCGTCGGGCAAAAAGCTCAAGACCCCCCCTCGATCCGCTTGTACGCGGTGCCGTTGTTCTCATGCACCATGCGAAACTTTTGCGTCAGCCCGAACAGGCTCTCGGCGTGCCCCACAAACAGGTAGCCCCCGGGGTTCAAGCAATGCCAAAACTTCTCAATCAGCCGCTTCTGCTCGGCCTCATCGAAATAGATCATTACGTTGCGGCACAGGATGATGTCGTTCCGACGCGGCAGGAATTCCGTCTTCAGGTTGTGAAAGTCGAATTGCACCACTTCCCGCAGCTGTGGCTTCACCACGTACTTGTCGGCGGATTTCTCGAAGTAGCGAAGGCGCGTCGTGTAATCCACCGGCTCCATTTGCACTTCGGTGTAGGCCCCTTCCTGCGCCGCGCGCAGGCTCGCATAACTAATGTCGGACGCCACGATTTCCAGCTTCCAGGGCGGCGGAATCAGAGGCTTCGGCGAAGGCATCTCAAACGGCAAGGGATTCCGCAAGTAGTAGTAGGCCAGCGCATCGCACACCAGCATCGCCACCGAGTACGCTTCTTGCCCCGCCGAGCATCCCGCGCTCCAGATCCGCAGGTTCCAGTCACGCCGCTCCTGCTTGTGCCGCAGAATCTCTTCCAACACCGACTTCTGCAGCAAATCCAGTTGTGGCCGGTTCCGGAAAAAGCTCGTCTCGTTGACCGTCAGGTTTTCCAGCAGCAGCGCCAGCTCCGCGCGGCCTTCCCGGCTGGTCAACAGGCGGTAATAGCTGTAGAAGGAATCCATCTGGCAGGCTTTCAATCGGCGCTGCAAACGGTCCTTTAGAAAGTGCGAGCGTCGCTCGTCGAAAAACATGCCGCATTCCTGATACACCAGGGTCTGCAGCAGCTTGAGTTCGGCCTCGGTAAGCTGAATCTGCGCGGTAATCGTGCCCATCTTGCGTTTTGCGGAGTCCCGATGCGATGGCAGCGCTGACGCGCGCTACCGGGCAAGCGCGACGGGTTCCGCGGCCTCCTCGAGCTTCCGGAAATCGGATTGCCGCAGGAGCCTGGCGATATCCAAAAGGATGATCAATCGTCCTTTTAGCTTGCCCACTCCCGTAACATAGTTCGACTCGCCTTCCGCAAACACGGAGCCCGGGGCTTCGATTTCGGAGGGCGGTATCTTCAGGACTTCCGAAGCCGAGCTCACAATCAATCCCACCAACTTGTTTTCGAGCTCGACCACCAGAATGCGGTTCTTCTTGTCGGGCTGCACCGGACTGCTCCCGAACCGCTTCCGCAGGTCCATCACGGGAATGATCTTTCCCCGAAGGTTGATCACGCCTTCCACCAGGTCCGGCGCGCTGGGCACGGACGTAATCTCCGGCACCCTCACGATTTCGCGAACCGAAGCAATGCGCACGCCATACGTCTCATTGCCGATGCGAAAGCCGACGATTTGGAGTTCTTTCTCCATGCAGGTCTCTCCGCCTCAGGAACGCGTCAGTTCCGCGTATTCCAGTTCGCCGCTTTCCTGCATCGTCGCGTGCCTTCGCGATGTGCCTGCCTCGCGCCGATGGCGCGACTGGTTGGCGCGGTCGATCACGAAGCGATCCATCGAATCGAGCAGGTTTCGGGAGAGCTTCAGCATCTGCTCTGCGGCCGCGGAAAGCTGCGTCGAACTCGATGCCGACTGCTGCACCAGCTCGCGCATCTTGTCCATCGCCCGCACCACTGCCTGTGCCCCCGAGGCCTGTTCTTCGACGGCTGAGTTGATCTCCTGCGTAATCTCCGTCAAGCGGTTGGTCGCCTTGGCGATCTGTGCGGACCCCACCGATTGCTCGTTGGTTGCCGCCCCGATCTCCTGCGAGAACTTGTAGACTTCCGTAACCACGTCGGAAATCTTGTGCAGCGCGCTGCCCAGATCGTTGCCCAGGTTCAGGCCCTCCTCGACGATCCGCGTGCTGTGCTCCATATTCTCCACCGCCTGCCGCGCTTCGCGCTGGATGCTCTGGATCAGGTCGGCGATTTCTTTCGTGGATTGCGTGGACTTCTCCGCCAGTTTGCGGACTTCGTCCGCCACTACCGCGAAGCCTAGGCCGTGTTCGCCGGCGCGCGCCGCTTCGATGGCCGCGTTCAACGCCAGCAGGTTGGTTTGTTCCGCCAGGTCGTCGATCACTTCGATGATCTTTCCAATGTCGTCGGCGCGATGCCCCAGAATATTAATGATCTCCGCCGAAGACTGAATCGCGCGGTTCGTGCGGTTCAACCCGTCGGTGGTCTTCTCCATCGTTTGAATGCCCGTCTGCACTTCTTCGCGCGAGCGGTTCGCGATATCCAGCAGCACCTTGGCGGTGTCCGCCACGCGTTGGATCGAGGTCACCATCTGGTCGATCGAAGCCGAAGTCTCCGCCACACTCGACGCCTGGACCTGGGTGTTCTTCACCACGTTCTGCACGTTGATGCTCATCTCGTGCATCGTGCTGGTCACTTCTTCAATCGCCGAGGAAGCCTGTACGCTCACCTTCGCTGATTCGTCCGCAGCGCCCGCCACCTGGTTCGAACCCGCGGACACCTGCGAAGCGCTGTCCCGCGTCGAGCGCACGATTTCCTGCAATCCGTGCGACATCCGCAGGAACGCGTTCCCCAGCGTGTCGCGCTTTGACCGGGGCGTCACTTCCACTGTCAAGTCGCCCTCCGCCACGGCCATCGAAACTCCGGCCATTTCCTTCAGGTACGCCACCATATTGTTGAAGGTGGTTGCCAAAGCTCCAATTTCGTCGTTTCGGTGGATGTCAATGTTCTGGTCCAGATCGCCCGAGTTGCCGATCTCCTGCGCTACCGTAATCAGGTGCTGCAGTGGCTCGGTGATGGACTTCGCCGTCCGAAGCATCTGGTAAATGCCAAAAGCGATCGCCAGTACGGTCCCCACGATGACGATGAAGAAGCTGGCCTTGCCGGCAAAATCCGCCGCCTTTTCCGATTGGCCGAGCGCCTTGCTGATGTCCGTCTTGGCCTGGTCCAGCACGGTCGAGGATTTCGTCAGCCACGACGCTGGATCCTTTTGTAGGTAGAAAATCTGCAGGTCCGAAACCGTCGCGTCGCCAGAATCCACCTGATGCCGCTTGGCCAGCAAAGGCTTCGCGAAGTTGTCCGCCCAGCTCGATTCGGTGCTTTCCACCTGAATCAACGCCGTCCGCAGCAAATCGCTATTTGTCTGGGATTCCCCGGCCTTTACTCCATCCGCAAGATCGCCGAATCCTTTGTTGACCTTGTCCTCATCCCGAGGATCGCCGCTTAGCAGAAAATTGTTGAGATTCAGGCGATTCTGCATGATCTGCGAGCGCACCTTTTCAATCGTCTGCACGCTCTCCAGCGTATTCCTGTAGTCGTCGCTGGCCGAGTGCGCTTTCCAGATCGCGCCGACGTCCACCAGCAGCAAACCGAATAAGGTCACCAGCACCAGCCCGAAACTTTTGTACAGCTGTTTTCCGATGGTCATCGCTTTACTTCCTCCGCGCCCCAAATCAGTTCCCTGCTCCCCGCCTGCTCCGTCCCGCTTGCCGGAGTCTTCCTATTGCCGGAAGTCGAACTCAATCATCTGCGTTGTCTCTTCCGGAGCCGTGTCAAATTTCCAGTCCTTCACCGCGTCCAGGCACGACTGCACCAACACCGGATGCCCGCCTACAGCTCGCGAAGTCTTTACATGCCCGTCCGGAGCGATCACCACTTCAATTTTCACTTTGCCCGTGATGTTCATCCGCCGCGCCAGTTCCGGAATCTGCGGCGCAACCCGTATCTTCACCTTGCGCTTGCCTTCTTCGATCGAGGTTTGCGCGAAAACGACCGAAGAGAAAAACACCGCCATGGCGGCGGCCGCCAAAACTTTCTTGCCCCATTTGGAATCCATTGAGACCACACCCTCCTCAGAGTGGGAGATACCCCGCAGGGGGAAAGGCAAGTCCAGGGCCATGCTGAAGGTTCTCCAATCCGAGCCTCCAGCATTCCGTGTCTGTGCCTTTAACTTCTTTTCGCCCATATTGTTAGAGCAACATCACGAAATAGAGAATGGCGTCGCGCCGCCATGGGATGTCTCACCATCCAGTGCGAATCCTCGATTAGGTCTCACGCTGAGACGTTATCCCCGAAACTTGGCCGCGGCACGGTAACGCATCCGCACCAACAACGGGAAGTTCCATTGACTCAGATTGAGATGCCTGAGTAGCGTGGTATAGCGTCTTAATCTTAATTTGAGACGCACGCAAAGCCCCTTTAGCCCCTATGCGTGAACCAAAGCGTATCTCTGCGCGCCATACGGCTGCCTCTGGCCGCAAGGCGCCCGCGCGCCCCAGCCAGAATTACTCCCAGGAATTGATGGAACTCGCCGTCGATGCCGCCAATTCTCGCGTGCTGCCGGAATTTCTCCGCCGTTTTGCGCAGCGCGCCGCCGAAATGCTGCAGGGAGAATGGGCCGCCGTCGCCGAAATCGTCGGGAATCGCATCGAACTCCATGCTGGCGCGGCGGAATCGCCTCTCTCCTTAAGTAAGCGGGAGTGGCTGCTTGAAACCCTCACGCAAAAGCGCCCCGGCCTCGAAATCCTCGAACTTCCCGGCGGTAGCCGGCTGGTCGCCCTCTATCCAATCCACGCCGGCGACGGGGAACTGATGGGCACGCTCTGTTTGCTCCGAAAAAAGACCGCGTTTTCACCCGCCGAGGAAAAACTCCTTTCCGCGCTGGCCAGCCATGCCGCGCTCTCCATGGAGAAAGTCCGCCGCTTCTCACAACTCGAACGCTCCAAGAAGCAATGGGTCGAGGATATCGACGCCATCAGCGACTATATCGCGGTCCACGATCAGGCCTGGCGCATCGTTCGCACCAATCGTTCCCTCGCCACACAACTCGGCATTCCCCCCGCCGCGCTCGTCGGTGAACCCATCAGCAGTCTCCGCCACATCGCGGAAACCCGCAGCGCCCTGCCCTGCCCGTTCTGCCGCGACACGCGCGAAGCCCGCGAAGAGTATGTTGCCACCGGCGCCGGCCGGACTTTTCTCGTCTCCACGTCGCGCACGCGGGGCGCCACGGAAGAGGAAAGCCGCACCATCCACGTTCTCAAAGACATCACCGACCGCCGCGAAGCCGAGCGACGTTACCGCGAACTGTTCGACAGCATCCAGGAGGGCCTCTTTTTCGCCACTCCCGAGGGCCAGTTCCTCGACGTCAACGACGCCCTCGTCCGCATGCTCGGCTATGACTCCGCCGAAGACCTCCTGCGCGCCGACGTCAGCGCGCATCTCTATCCGACGCCTGCCGCCAAGGAGCGCCTGGCCAACGCCATCGCCAAGCACGGGGCCTTGCGCAATTACGAAGAGACCCTTCGCCGCAAGGACGGCGGCCTCCTGCATACTCAGCAGAACATCAGCGCCGTTCGCGATCCGCTGGGCAACGTCGTTCAAATTCGCGGTCTCATGCTCGATGTAACCGAGCAAAAAATGTTCCAGTCGCAGCTGCAACGCGAGCGCGACTTCAACCAGAAAATCCTCAACACCACGCAAAGCATGATCCTGGTTCTGGACACCGCCGGACTCATCAGCTACGCCAATCGCCGCTGCTACGAGGCCGGCTATCGCGAACACGAACTCATCGGTCACCGCCTCGTGGATTGGGTGGAAAGCTCCCACCAAAATGACTTCGAAGCGGCCCTGCAAACCACCGCGCATGGCCAGCAGGTGGACAATCTGGAACTCCGGGCCCGCCGCGCCGATGCCTCCCTCGGCCACTTTTCCATCAGCCTCAGCCCCATGCGCGATGAAGCCAACCAGGTCAACAACGTCGTGGTGGTCATGACCGACATCACCGATGCGGCTTTACTCCAGGCGAAACTCGCGCACTCCGAAAAAATGGCCACCATCGGCCGCCTCGTCTCCGGCGTCGCGCACGAAGTCAACAATCCCCTCGCCGCCATCCTAGGCTTCACCGATCTCTTGCTGGAAAATCCCGACGTCCCGATAACCGCCCGCGAAGACTTGCAGATCATCCTTCAGGAAACCCAACGCACAAAAGAGATCGTCCAGGACCTCTTGAGTTTCGCCCGCCAGCGCCCCACGCAAAAGGAGCCCGTCAACGTCAACTCCGTCCTTCGCCAGACCCTCAAGCTTCGCAGCTACGATTTCTCCAGCCACGGCGTCGAAGTCATCGAAGAATTCGACGAACGTCTCGGCCCTACGCTGGGCGACGCGCAGCAACTCCAGCAGGTTTTCTTGAACATCTTGAACAACGCCTACGACGCCATCCAGGAATCCGGCAACCACGGCCGGATCCGCATCCGCACACGCCGCGCCGAGGACGACGTCGAGGTCGCCTTTATCGACAACGGCACTGGCGTCGTCGATCCCGAACGCATTTTCGATCCCTTTTTCACCACCAAGCAGGCCGGCAAGGGCACAGGCCTCGGCCTCAGCATCTGTTACGGCATCGTCCGCGCGCACGGCGGTGAAATTCTTTGCTGGAACAACGAAGGCGAAGTCGGCAGCACGTTTGTCGTGCGCCTCCCGGCGGCCACCGAGACCGCCCTTGCAGCAGCCGCAAAAGAGGCGGGACGATGAATGCCACCGCCATACCTCGCCCCGCCGCCGCTATTCTCGTCATTGAAGATGAGCCTTCCGTCAGCGCCTTCGTCACCGCTGCTCTACAGCGCCGCGGCTACGCCGTCGTCGAAGCCTCGTCCGGTGCCGCCGGTATCGATAAGCTCCGCTCCGGGGCCTTCGCTGGCGTAATTTCCGATATCCGCATGCCTGGGGACATCAATGGCGCCGACGTCCACGCCTGGATAAGCAAGAACCGCCCCGATCTGGCTGCCCGCATCATCCTCATCAGCGGCGACACCGCCAATAGCGAGACGCAATCCCTGCTGGCTTCCAGCCCAACCCCGTGCCTGGAAAAACCTTTTCGAGTTCAGCAACTGATTTCGACCGTGGAGAAAACATTCGGGAAACCATGAGCGACGATCTGAAAATCAAGCTACTCGTTGTGGACGATGAACAAAGCATTCGGCGTCTCTGCATGACCATTGGCAACTCGCTCGGCTTCGTCTGCCAGGAGGCCGAAAGCGCCGAGGCCGGCGTCACGCGCATCGAGACCGATCCGCCGGACCTCGTCCTTACTGACCTCAAGCTTCCCAACCTCTCCGGCGTTGAGTTTCTGAAGCAAATAAAAAACGCTCTGCCGCGCACCGAAGTCGCCATCATGACCGGCCACGGCTCTATCGAATCCGCCGTTGACGCCATGAAGCTCGGCGCCTACGACTACATCGAAAAGCCCTTTCGCGTCGAAAAGCTCCGCCTCCTCCTCCAGCGCATGGCCGATAAAGTGCGCCTCGTCAACGAAAACGCCTTCCTCCGCGAACGCGTCAACACCGAGGAAAATCTCGACGGCATTATCGGCAGCTCCGCCGGTATGCAGGACGTCCTGCGCATGATTTCCCGCCTCAAGGACACCCGCACCCCCGTCCTGATCTCCGGCGAAAGCGGCACCGGCAAAGAGCTCGTCGCCCGCGCGATTCATTTTCGTGGCACGCTGGCGCAGATGCCCTTCGTCGCCGTGGATTGCGGTGCCCTGGTTCCCACGCTCATGGAAAGCGAAATGTTCGGGTACGAGAAGGGCGCCTTCACCGGCGCCACAAAGACCAAAGCCGGGCTATTTCAGGCGGCCAACGGCGGCACCATCTTCCTCGACGAAATCGGCGAATTGCCGCTCGAAATGCAGGCCAAACTCCTTCGCGTACTCCAGGAGAAGGAAGTCCGCCCCGTCGGCAGCAATGATCGTATTAATGTGGATGTCCGTGTAATGGCCGCTACCAATCGTGATCTCGAAGCCGCCTATCGTGCCGGCACCTTCCGCAAGGACCTTTATTTCCGCCTCAACGTCGTCACCGTCCATATTCCCCCTCTTCGTGAACGCCGGTCAGACATTCCCATGCTCGTCCATCACTTCCTGAATCGCTATGCTCCCGGCATCCATCTTCAAGTGACTGCTGCGGCCATGAAGAACCTCCTTCAATATGACTGGCCGGGAAACGTCCGCGAACTGGAAAACTGCATCGCCCGCGCCGTCACCCTCGGCGATCATGAGGTCATGGACGTCAAGGATCTCCCACCCGCCCTCCGCACCGAACAGCCCGCCAGCTCGGACGTGGTGGACGCCGCCGAAGCTGCTTCTCTCTCGACCACCGCGCTCGCAGAAATGGAGCGTATGACCATCCTCCGCGTCTTCGAACAGGCTCACGGCGATAAAGCCCTGGCCGGAAAAATGCTCGGCATCAGCCGCGCCACCCTTTACCGGAAGCTCAAGCGCTACAATATCGGCCCGCGCGGCGACGAGAAACCCAGCGCCATGGAAGCCGCCGCCGGCGATAGCTCCTCCTGATCCGCGCTTCCATGTTCTTTCGCTTCTGACGGATCTCGCGAGCAGCGCAGCCAATTCGTCCTGACGCCGCGCCATTTGCCGGCCGAAGGATTTCATTTCGCCCTTTGCCCCTCGCCAGCCTTTTCTCCGTCTCAACTTCCTCGCAGTGGAGCCCGCAAATCCTGAGACGCAAACGTTTCAGCGTGAGACACAAAGATTCTTTCCACCTTTCAGGAACCCTGTAACCCCGCCATTTTCTTTCACTTGCATTTCGCAAACCCCTCATGCCCTTTGGCGCTCGGCGTGCAATTCCCTGCTTGGGACATTGTGTCCTTCTCCGGCCCTGGGTGTTTTCTCACCACCTGCACCGCCGGACAGGGACCCATTTGCAGTCATGGCGACGGGGCGAAGCGACCAATGGCGTTGATTACGGAAGAGCTAAGCTGTTCGGAACAGTTGGCGCGATTTTTTCCGAAGATTCCGGCGGCGAAAATTTCCGTTCGCGTCGAGCCTGTGCGTCCTAACGCGTCGCCGGCAAGACTCCACGAGGCCGCACTCGTCGAATACGCCTCGCCAGAGTATGCGATTTTTGTAAGCACGCTGCCGCTCGAATTCGACGATCGCGTGCGGATTTCGCGGGAGGGAGGAGGACGTTCTGCAGAGGCTGTGGTGATCGCGCTTCAGTACCACGACGCGCGCAAGGCAATTGCGGTTCGATTTCTCAACGGCCCCTGCGAATGGATGAAACCACTGTGAATAAATCAATGACTACCTTGAATCTTCCCGCGCCACCGAAGGCGGACGCCGCGCGCCAACTCCAATGGGAGGAGTTGCGCTCGGTCTTCCCGATTTACGTCGCGCTCGCCAAGCAGCTCCAAATCGAGATCCCCGTCCCGCAGAACAAGCGGATCCTGCCCGAGAAACTCGACGCCGATCTCTTCGGCCAGATCCAGAACTGGCTCGACGTGATGGACCAGCAGGTGATGGTGCACCAACTTCGCCACCTGCTCCAGATGACCACCCTCAACGCCAGTGAAAGCGGCCTCCGTGCCCTGATCATGCGGCATCTGCGCAAGCCCTCGAAAACCATTGTCGATCGAGACAAAATTGACTTTCTTCTCGTCCAGTATTTCGCCCTCAGCGCTCCGCCGAAGATTTATCACAAGCAGATTGAGCTCGCCGATGTCGCCAACGTCCTCCGGCCCGTCTTTGGCGAAGTGGACAGCACGCCGCTCCCCTGGTGCGAGCCTCTCGAAAAGATGATCCTGTCGCTCCGCGGCTTCAAGAGCCTGAAAGACCTGCTCAAAACCAATTTCATCGAGCAGGGGCGTCGTGTAAAGGAAGGCGCCGGCGGCATGTTTTACGATCCCTGCGCCATGCTCGCGTTCATTCGCTTCAACTTCATGCTGCGCCGCACCTTGATTGAATTGATGCATGCGGACCTGATCTTCATTCGCTCCGGCCTGCACCAGTTGCAGAACGCGGGCGCCAGGACCATGGATTGCCAGACCGTGGGCCTTGGTAACGGCGAGCCCATCGAAAAACTTCAGCAGATGGCCGACGAGTGGAAACAGCCTTTCCAGAAGGAATACACCGAACGCACCGTAAATCAGGCCTTTGACAAGCTCCTCGGGCTTCGCTCCGACGTCGAACGCGCCATGGAAAAAGTTCTCGGCAAATCCTCCGTCGCTCCTTCCCCGGCTTCCGCCGGTACCGAAAAAGGAACGAAAAAGTCGGCGGCGGTGGAAGCCCCGGCTGCCAAGCCGAAAGGGCCTGCGGGGCCGCCCTTCACGGCTCCCGCGGAAGACTCCGATCCTGGCTTGGATTTTGAAAATTGTCTGGAGCAGATCTGGGAGCAGCTCATCTCCGCTCCACCTTCCCGCGGCCGTTCGATGACCACCGTCAAGGTTGGCGGCGCCCGGCTCTTGATGTCGTCCTGGGAAGTCTCTGCATTCGTCAGTGAAGATGGCCCTGCCGCTGAAGACCTGCGCCGCGCCGTCGTCGCGCGCGCGCTCGTCACCTCCGGCCTCGAGCATGCCAAGGAAACCGGCAATGCCACGGGTCTCGATCGCGCGCTCACCATCGCTCGCGTCGAAGTCTCCCGCTTGCAAGAGCGCGTCGAAGGCGCCAAGCAAGCCAAGGACACCGAAGCGGCGGTAAATCTCGGCATCAGCACCAAGCGGTTGCTATCGGCGCTCGACGAAGCCGAAAAACTGTAGTGGCCGCGGTTGTAGCGGCCGCCTTCTTATCCCGAGCGAAGCGAGGGACCAGGGCGGACGCTCTTGCAAGAACACCAAAAAGGTTTCAGGGAGCCAGGGTCCTTTGCGAAATTCAAACGTACTGATTCTCACCGACGATGCGGAATTTGCCAGGCTGCTCACGGCGTGCTGGCAGGTCGAACGTCAGGCTCCCGGAATTTGCGTGGTCACCAGCGAATTCTGGCAGCAAGCCGACACCACTTCTTCCGACCTCATCGTTCTCGGCCCGCTGCAAGATGGCAAGCTCGGTGAAATTCTCCGCTCCATGGAATCAAGCACCGCCCTGATCCTCTGCGCTCCCTCCGATCAGCGCGAACTGGGTCTCCTTCGCAACAAACATCCCAAGCTGCTTCATGTCCCGTTGCGCGAGGATTGGACCCAGATGGTTCTCCTCCTCGCCGGCGAATCCTTGCGCCGCACGGAAGCCATCAAGCTCGCCAAGAAAGCCGAACGCCACGCCGCCCATTACGCCAACGAGGCCACGCTCGGCCGCTACATGTACGACATGAAGCACAACGTCAACAACGCGCTTACTTCCCTCATCGGCAACGCGGAACTCTTGCTCCTGGAGCCCGGCGAACTCTCCGCCCAATCCCTGGCCCAGCTCAAGACCATCCATACCATGGCCCTTCGCATCAACGAGGTCATGCTGCGATTCTCATCGCTTGCCAGCGAACTCCGGGAAGGTGAGACGCCTTCGCAACTTGAGACGGAAGATGCGAATCCTACCCTGATTCCGCGCCGTTGATAGCCCTTCAAATTCAACTAACCGCCCTGTTTTCTTATCTTTGTAAATTTAAAGAACGCCGTTTGACTCGACTCCCAAGGTGGCCGCCCACGTGCAATTTTCTGCTGTGGAGTACTGTGCGGAGTAAACGTTTGTGCAGAAAAAAGTCCTGATCGTTGATGACTCCCCGGCCCAGGTGAAGTTGATCCAGGGGCTGCTCGAACCCGAGGGCTATTGGCCCGTCGGCCTCAGTGACCCCAAGCGGGTCGAAGAGGCCATTGCCACCGAGCGCCCGAGCGTCATCCTGCTCGATGTGGTTATGCCCGAGCGCAACGGCTTTCAGGTTTGCCGGGAACTCAAGGGCCACGCGGAATTCAACACCATTCCCGTGATCCTCGTCACCTCTAAGGATACGGCCAGCGATCGCTATTGGGGCCAGCAGCAGGGCGCGGACGGCTATGTAACCAAGCCCTTCACGCGCGAAGAACTTTTGCGGGCGGTTCGCCGCTTCGCCTAGAGAGCCTAAAGGAGCAGTCGCGGAACGAGCATGAGCGAAGAATTCCAATTGGCGCCGATTCCTCCCGATGCGGAATTGGGTGAGCTTCTGGAAGCGATGGAAGCCGGCGTGGACCGTACGCCGGAGTCGCAGTTTTGCGTGTTCCGCAGTGGTCGCGAGCGCTTCTGCTTTCCCGTGCTTGATGTCGAAGAGGTTCTGGAATGGCCCATCGTCACCAAGCTGCCTCTCTCGCCGGCCTATCTGCTCGGTATTTTCAATCTTCGCGGCTCCATCGTGCCGCTCATTGATATTGCCCTCACTGAGGGTCGCCGTGCCGGCTTGTTGCCGAAGCACGTCGTCGTCGCCTCGCTGCGCAGCGACGGCCATCACGACGACATTCGGCTGGGTATCGCCGCCGACGAAGTGGTCGGAACGTTTTCCATCAGGGACTCGGAAGACCTTCTGGAGCAGGCGCCGGAAAACGTGCCGCATTGTGTGGGCATGTTGCGGCACGACGATCGCCTGGCTTTGATCATTGATTTGCGCAGGTTGCTCGAAGTTTATCCGGGGCCGGGCATTTGACGAATTCTTCGTTTGGGTTTGGGAGGAAGGAATGAAATCGCGACTCAGTAACACCATCTTGATGCTGATCCTGGCCAATGCCGGCGCCTACGCCGTGGCCATCTGGTTCGCATTCAGCGCCGGCAAACAGGCGGGCGGCGGCTCCGCGGACAACACCGGCATCATCGTTGCCGGCGTCGTTGCCGTGGTGGTCAGCTTCTTTCTGTTCTGGCGTCTCAGCGGTATCAGCGCGCCGCTGAACGAACTCGCTGCGTTCTCCGAACGCCTCGCCGCGGGCGACTCCAAGGCGCGCGCCGATATTCACTCGAGCGACGAGTTCGGCTACATTGCGGACAATCTCAACCGCGCTGTCGCCAAGGTCTCCAAAGCCTCCAGCAACCAGGAAGCCACCGAATCCCTACAGCGCAGCATCACCGACCTGCTCGCCGTCATCAACCAGGTTGCTCGCGGTGATTTGACCCTCCGCGGCAAGGTCACCAACGACGCCCTCGGCAACGTCGCCGACTCCATCAACTACATGCTCGATAACTTCACGAAAGTTCTCGAGCGCGTCCGCAAAGCCGCCATGGAAGTCGCCGTCTCCTCCAACAACATTCTTCTCGCCGCCGACGAAATGCAGGCTGGCGCCACCCAGCAGGACCAGGAAATCACCAACACTTCCAGCGCTGTCGAAGAGCTCACCGTCTCGATGAAACAGGTGTCCAATAACGCCGAAGCCAGCGCCGAAGCCGCTCGCCGCGCGCTCGACGCCGCCGAACAGGGCAACCGCGCCGTTCGCGACACCCTCGAAGGCATGCAGCGCATCCGCGCATCCGTGCAGGCTACCGCCAAGAAGATCAAATCTCTCGGGGACCGCTCCCTCGAAATCTCCGAAATTATCAACGTGATTAACGACATCACCGAGCAGACCAACCTCCTCGCTTTGAACGCCGCCATCGAAGCTGCCCGCGCCGGGGAAGCTGGCCGGGGTTTCGCCGTCGTCGCCGACGAGGTTCGCAAGCTCGCCGAGCACTCCCGCAGCGCCACGAAAGATATCGCGGCACTCATCAAGGCCATTCAGGCGGAGACGAACGAAGCCGTCGTCGTCATGGAAGACGGCACCAAGGAAGTGGAAGGCGGCGCGCAACTCGCCGACCAGGCCGGCCGCGCTCTCGACGCCATCTCCAGCGTCGTCCGCCAGTCCGCCGAACTCGTCCAGGAAATTTCCCTCGCTTCCAAGCAACAGGTGCGCGGCACGGAAGGGGTGGCGCACGCGATGCAGATCATCTCCGGCATCACGCGCCAGACCTCGCAAGGCACCCGCGGCACTGTCGCCACAGTGAGCCAGCTCGTGAAGCTCTCCGATCAGCTCAACGAAGCCCTGGCGCAATTCCGTGCGAACTCCAAGGCCGGCGCCCTCGCGGCGGAGGAAGCCGATCGCCCGGTCCCGGCAGGAGCCGTTCGCTAGTGTTGCAACTTCCTCTCGCGTTTGGCGCGAGAGCCGAGTGGATGAATCATGAGTGAACGCCATGGGGCGGGACACGGTTTGACGGACCACGAATTGAGCGAGATCCGCATGCTAATCGAGGAGCGGACGGGCATTCATTTCGACGAGTCGCGCGAGAGATTTTTCTCCACGCGCGTTCGCGAACATATGCACGCTCGCGGTCACTCGCGCGGCAGCGAACTCCTTCGTGCCATCCGCAAAACCAACGTCGAATACGAATCCTTCCTCGAACGCCTCCTGACCCAGGAGACTTCGTTCTTCCGCTATCCCGCGGTCTTCGAAGCATTTGAAAAGCGCGTTCTGCCGGAACTCCACGTCTCTAAATTCTGGAAGAATCCCCGTACGATCCGCGTCTGGAGCGCCGGCTGCTCCACCGGTGAGGAACCCTATTCCATTGCCATCACCATCGCCGATTCCTTGTCGTTCGCGGACGCCTGGAATGTCGAGATCCTCGCCACCGATATTGGCCGTCACGCGCTCAAGCACGCCGAAACCGGGGCCTATTCCGGCCGCAGCCTCGCCAGCGTCAGCGCGAAACAGCTTTCCGCGCACTTTGCGAACCACGACGGCAAATATCTGGTCAAGCCGCGCCTCCGCAAAATGATCTCCTTCGCACCGATGAATCTTGCCTCGCCGGTGTACGTCGGCCGCATGGATCTGATCTTCTGCATGAACGTGCTGATCTATTTCACTGAGGAGCGTCGCCGCGCGCTCGTCCAGCGCTTCTACGATGCGCTCGAGCCCGGCGGTTACCTCTTCCTCGGCCATTCCGAATCGATTTCCAAAATGCCCGTGAAGTTTCAGGCCATCGTTTTGGGCGATTGCATCATGTATCGCAAGCCGACCGAGCAGGAAAAACAAAAGGCCGAGCTGGTGACGGAGGGACGCGCGTGAGCACGCCGGACCGCGAAGCCGTCGAACTCTTCCTCCAGGAAGCCTCCGAGCACCTGCAGTATCTGCGGGAGTACGTCGGTGTGCTGCAGGAGGTCGAGCCACGGCGCGAGGACATGGAGCGGCTCTACATCTCCGCCCATACGCTCAGCGGTACCTCCGCAAGTTACGGCTTCCCGCGGTTCTCCGAAATCGCTTCGAAGCTCGCGCACATTTTCCAGTACGCGCTTAATGCGCCACTCGGCGAGGACCTCCACGGCCCGCTGACCGAATTTCTCTCCGACGGCATTTCCCTGCTCGAAACCAGCCTGCTCGAAATCAGCGACACCGGCCAGGAAAACGTTGAAGACGTCGCGGCCTTCAAGGACCGCTACCGTTTCGCGTTCCCCCCCGAGCCGCCGCCGCTGAATCTCAGCATGCCCCCGGCCCCGCACCTCACCCAGGAACTGCCCTCCTATGAGGAAGAGCCGGAGCTCGTAAATGTTGGCCAGACCGGCTCCTATTTCGACGCGCTTCCCGCGGACGATGACGTCCCCGACGAAATTCTCGAATTTTTCCAGCCGGAGGCCGAAGAGCACCTTCAGATTGTCAGCGATTGCCTGCTCTCCCTCGAGGGCAATAACAATCCAGAAGAAATCAACCGCCTCTTCCGCGCGATTCACACGGTAAAGGGTTCGGCGGCGCAGGTTGGACTCAAGCGCCTCGGCGGCATCGCCCATCGCGTCGAAGATCTCATCGGCCGCCTCCGCGACGGCCAACTCCAGCCCTCGCCTTCAATCGTGGACGTCTGCCTCGAATCGGTGGACGTTCTCAAGAAAACGCTGCACCGCCAGTGGGCCGACGAAGCCGAGATGCGCGAAGGCGTCGATTCTCTGCTCGCCAAAATCGCGGCGCTCGCTCCCCAGGAAATCGAAGAGGAGCTGCCTCCCGCTCAAGCCGAAGAAGGGCACGAAGAAATCGCCGCACAGCCCTCACGCGAAAAGGTCGCGCCCAAGGCCCCGCTTACCGCTAAACAGGCCGCCGCCAACAAGTCTGTCCGTATCGCTCTCGGCCGCCTCGACCGCATGATGAATACTGTCGGCGAACTCGTCATCAGCCGTACCAAGATGGTTGGCCGCGTCACCGAACTCGAAAAGCTCATTGACACGCTCGGCTTCTCCAAAGAGCGCCTCCAGGGCAAAGTCAACGAGTTCCAGGAAAAGTACGAATTCAATCGCATCCGTTCGCAGCTCTCCACGCCCTGGGCCAGCCAGCAAACCCAGAAAATGCTGACCAGCGCCGCGGCCGGAGAAAGCTCCTATCTCGAAGAGTTCAGCGAACTCGAGATGGACCGCTACGACGACTTCAACATCCTCTCGCGTTCCATGACGGAAATTTCCGCCGACGTCAACGAAGTCCTGACGCAACTCGAAAACTATATCAATCGCGTCGAGGGCGACATCGACGAATTCACCAAGCTCGCCCATCACTTGCAGGACGAAATCACCGCCGCCCGCATGGTGCCCATCGGCGCGCTTTATTCCCTCCTTTCCCGCGCCGTCCGCGATGCCGCGAAGTCTGTTCATAAGCTCGTCGATCTCGACTTCTCCGGCAGCGAAACCGAACTCGACAACAACATCATCCAGCAAATTTCCGACCCGCTTGTTCACCTCGTGCGCAATTCCGTTGCCCACGGCATCGAACTCCCCAACGTCCGCGCCGCCAATGGCAAGGCGGAGCAAGGCAAGGTCTCTCTCCGCGCGTATCACCGCGGCAACCACATTTATATCGAAGTCGAAGATGATGGCCGCGGCATTGATTACGATCGCGTCAAACAAAGCGCCATCGAATGCGGTTTGGTCTCTCACGAAACCGCCGATCGACTCACCGAGCGCGACCTTCGCGAGATGCTCTTCCACCCGGGTTTCTCGACCGCCTCGGTCAAAACCGAACTCGCTGGCCGCGGCGTCGGCCTCGACGTCGTCCGCTCCAATCTCAACGCCCTCAACGGCGAAATCGAAGTCCAAAGCACTCCCGGCACGGGAACCAAGTTCACGCTCAAGGTCCCCCTGACACTGATCATTTCCCCCGCGCTCTTCGTTCGCTGCGGGGCTTTCAACTTCGCGCTGCCTCTTGCCGTCGTCGAGGAAATCCGCCGCCTGCGCGCCGATGAAATCGAAGACGTCGGCGGGAAGCTTCTCACCAAGGTTCGCGACATCGTCACCGAAGTCGTCCGCCTCGATTCCTATCTCGGCTTGCCGCCGCTCGAGCCCATCAACGGCTATTTCCGCATGATCGTCGCCAATGCCGGCAACCGGCAGATCGGTGTCGTCGTCGAGGAAGTTCTCGGTAAAGACGAAATCGTGATCAAAAACCTCGGCGAATATCTCCGCCGCGTGAAGCTTTTCCCCGGCACCACCATCGCCCCCGATGGCAGCCTGATTCTGCTCATCGATCTCAACCGCATGGTCGCCTCGGAACCCACCGAGCGCCGCGCCATCCAGGCCACCGCCAGCGCCGCCCGCGTTTTCGCTCCGGGCTCCGCCGCCGTCGCTCGCGGCACGATCCCCACGGAAGCCATCGACCGCGTGGAACAGGAACGCGTGATCGTCATCGCCGACGACTCCATCAGCGTCCGCAAGTTCGTGGGCCGCATGCTCGAAAAGAACGGTTACCGTGTAAAGCTCGCCGCCGATGGCCTCGAAGCCGCCGAACTCGTCTCCCAGCACGGCTGTCATCTGGTGATCACCGACCTCGAAATGCCGCGCATGACCGGGTATGAATTGATGGCCCAGCTGCGCCAGAGCCCGACGACCCGGCGTATTCCGGTGATGGTGGTCACCTCACGCGCCGGTGCCAAGCATCGCGACCGCGCCATGAAGGAGGGTGCGTCCGCCTTCCTCACCAAGCCGGTGCAGGAAGATCAGCTCCTCGCCGCGGTCGAACAACTTATGGGAACGGAGGCGGCACGCCCCGTCGTGCCGGTTGGATAAACGCGCATGGCGACGGCTCCTTCCAAAAAGTTCCGCGTTCTGGTCGTGGACGATTCCGCCTTCATGCGCAAGGTGCTCGAATCCATTTTCAACGCCGATGAATTGCTCCAGGTGGTCGGCCACGCAAAGGATGGCCGCGAAGCCATCGCGCTCGCCGAATCCCTCAAGCCCGACGTCATCACCATGGACCTGAATATGCCGCACCTCGACGGCCTCCAGGCCACTGCGCAAATCATGACCACCAATCCGCGGCCCATCGTCGTCGTCAGCTCCGAAAGCAAGGAAGGCGCGGCCAGCACGCTGAAAGCCCTCGAACTGGGGGCCATCGACTTTGTCACCAAGCCCTCCAGCGGCATTGATCTCGACATGCAGAGCGTCAAGGACGAACTCCTCCGCAAAGTCCGCGTCGCCGCCAAGGTCCGCGTCGTCCGCACTGCTTCGCGCCTCGCCGCGCAGCTCCACATTCCCACGAATGGCTCGCCCAATGCCACGCCGGTGCCAACCGCGCGTCCTGCCGCGGCCGCTCCCTTGGCAAGCCCTGCCGTCCTTCCCGCCGACATGCGCTTTCCCGTAGTTGTGCTCGCCGCATCCACGGGCGGCCCTGCCACTGTCATGCGCCTCGCGCCCGGCTTCACCAGGGATTTTCCCGCCGCCGTCATCCTCGTCCAGCACATGCCGGCGGCGTTCACCACGCAATACGCACTGCAGCTTGCCGAGTTCACCGGCATCCGCGTCAAGGAAGCCGAGGCCAACGAATCCATCGTGCCGGGCACCTTCTATATTTGCCCCGGAGGCCAGCATCTCCGCGTCTCCCCGACGGGCCGCTTTCAACTGGATGCTGCCACCGGTCGCATCGAGGGCTACCTGCCCAATATTGACGTCACCATGGAATCCGTCGCCGCCTTCGCAGGTGCTATGAGCATCGGAGTCGTCCTCACCGGCATGGGCAGCGACGGTGCTCGCGGCGCCCGCAACATTAAAACCGCCGGCGGGTACGTCCTGGCCCAGGACGAAGCCACGTCCGTTATCTTCGGCATGCCGGCCGAAGCAATCAAGATCGGCTGCGTGGACCAGGTCCTCGGCATTGACGACATCTATTCCGCCCTCGAAAAGCGCGTTCTCGGCCTGACCAAACTCGCGCCCGTCGGAGCGCGCTGATGCAGATCGCCGCCCCGCACAAGGCGCCACCCACGCGTGCGGAGCAGATCATTCTGTTCCGCTGCAGTACCCAGGTCTTTGCCATTTCTTCCGCTTCCGTTCAGGAAGTCCGCGCCGTGGATGGCATCGCCGGCGCCGTCCAGGAAATCAACGAACCCACCATCCCGAAAGTTCGCCATTTCTTCCGCCGCGGAGAAAGCAATCTCTACGTGGTGAATGCTGCGATTCATTTCGGCCTGCGCCCTTCGCCGGCTTCGCTTATTTTCCTCATTCGCAGGTCGCGCACCGCACTGCTCATCGACGGCATTGAGAAAATGACCAGCATGACGCGCCTGCAGGCTCTTCCCCTGGCTTTCTGCCACGAGGAGCGCAACTGGTATCGCGGCCTCACGGTCCTCGACCAGAATGTCGTGCCCGTGGTCAGCCCTGCTGGTTTCCTTACCTCTGATGAACTTTTTCAACTCGACGCCGCCGCCAGCCGCCTCGTCGTGCACGAACTTCCTGCCAGCGGAGAAATGGGCCTCAGCGTATGATCCCGGCCGACCAACTCGACGCGCGCTCTTGTGTTCTGCTTCGCCTGGGTGAACGCCGCTTTGCGCTCACGGCCGAGCAGATCGCCGAACTTGTCGCGCCCAGCCGGGTCTTTCGTTTCGCGCACCGCACTCCGGAACTCGATGGGGTCATCCTCCGCCGTGGCCGCGTGGTTCCTGTTTGCGACGTCGCCGAAAAACTCATCGGCAAGCGCCTCACCTCGCGCCGTTTTTACCTGATTGCCACGCGCCGCCGTGGCGCTTCTCTCGATTGGATCGCCTTGCCTGTCAGCGGTGAATGCGAACTCATCACCGCCGATCTCACCGCCGCGGGCGCCTCGGACTCGCCTCACGTGGCCGCATGGCTCTCTCACGACGGCGAAGTCATCGAAGTTCTGAATCTCGACGCCCTTACGCCGGTCTCCGCCGAGTATCCCGCTCCATCGCCGGCCACGCCGCCGGAGGCCCACGCATGATGGTGCCCGGCAAGCCCGCCCGCATTCTCGTCATTGACAGCAACGTGCTGCTCTCCAAGCGGCTCGCGGACGCGCTCCGCCGCGAAGGCTTCGAGGTCATCACCTCCACGCAAGCCGCCTACGCGCTCACGACGCTCGAATACAATCCGCCTTCCGTCATCGTCTGCGCCATGAACATGCGCGAGATGGGCGCACTCGAAATGGCCAAGGTTATTCACGCCGACCCGAAAAATGCTTCCCTTCCGATCATCGCCATGGGTGACGGCAGCCAGCGCGCTCTGATGGAATCGTTCCAGGCGGGTTGCGACGACTACATCGACCGCCATCTTTCCCCTGCGGTCATCGCCGCGCACATCAAAAACATCGTCGTCAGCAAGCTCGAGGGCTTTCAGCCTACGCAGATGCTCGGCCAGGCGGACACCAGCCTCAGCGGCAACCTCACGCATCACGATCTCACTGGCGTCATGCAAATGCTCGCCCAGGCCCACCAAACCGGCGCCCTCACCATTAATGCCGGTGAAACAGACGCCGTTCTATTTTATGACGCCGGCGAACTCACTCACGCCGAGTGCGGCTCGCTCTTCGGCGACGAAGCGGTCCTCCATATTTTGAAGAGCTGCGTGCAGTGCGGCTCCGGCGTGTACAAGTTCATCTACGGCGCGGCATCTTCGCAGCGCACCGTCCTGCGCTCGGCCACCGATTTGATGCTGGATGCCATGCGCGAATACGACGAGGCGGAACACGACAGTTCCGACAATCTGGATGAGTTGGCGGACAAGGAGGCACAATGAGCGACGCGATCGTTTTACCCGACACCGGCGAAGTCGAACCCAAGCGTACGCCCACAGTCTATTTCATTGACGATAGCGCCACCATGCGCGAAGTCATCAAGATTGCTTTCCGGCGCGAGAACATTCATGTCATCACCTGCGCCGACGCCGCTTCCGCTCTCTCGCAATTCGAAGAGCATCCACCCGACGTCGTCATCACCGACGTCATCATGCCGGACACCGATGGCTACTCCGTCTGCAGCCAGGTGAAGCAGAATCCTCAATTTGCGAAGACGCCCGTGATCCTCATGTCCGGTGTCGTCAATAAGAGCGTCGCCGACCGCGCCGTCGCCGTCCAGGCCGATGAACTCGTCCGCAAACCTTTTCAGCCGCAGGAACTCCTCACCCGCGTGAAAAATTTCATTGGTCTCGGCGCTCCTGCACCAGTGCTCCAGCAACCTTCGGAGCGGCCCGCGGCTGTTCCGTCGCTCAATAGCCTCTTCGCGCCACCGGCTAGTCCGCGCGTGGTTCCGCCTCCCCACACGATTCCTCCCGCTCCGCCGCTCATCCAGCCGCAGCATTCCGAGTCTCCCTGGTCGCGCGCTGTTGCCGACTCGCTGGTCAACCCCGCCGCGTCGCCTTCGGCCCACGCGTATGCACCTTTCGCGCCCACCGCTCCGGTCGCGCCGCCGCGCAGCGCTGCCGCCGCTTCCGACATTCAAAAATTCCGCGTGGAAATCTCACGCTTGGAGCTCCTCATCAAAAAGCTCCAAACCGAACTCCAGATCGAGCGTCAGTACAACCAGGCCCTCGAACTCCACGTCCGCACCCTCACCCAGGTGGAATAGCACAACCTGTCATCTCCCGTGTGCTACCGTTGTCCGGCGTAGCCCCTGGAGGAGTTCCCATGCTTGCAAACCGTTCGGTGCCGAAATGCACCGTTATTCCGATCCTCAACTATCCGGATGTTTCCGCCGCCGCTGACTGGCTTTGCAAGGCATTTGGATTTACGGTCCGATTGCGGATCGGCAATCACCGGATCCAGCTCAAGGCCGGTGACGGCTGCCTCATTCTGGGCGAGGGGACCGCGACGCCAAATGGGTCGGCCTCGGTGATGGTCCGAGTTGTCGATGCGCACAGCCATCACGCGCACGCGCTGCAGAATGGTGCAAATATTCTCGCGGTGCCAAAGGATCATCCGTACGGAGAGCGTCAGTACAACGCACTCGACTTCGCCGGCCATCGCTGGACGTTTACCCAGTCTATCGCCGACGCGGCCCCTGAGGACTGGGGCGGCACCTCCGTGGATTTGGACTAGCGGCCTCGCGCCTGCCCGCTCTCCCGTGCCCGGTTTTCCGGTATCATGTCCATCCATGAGCCGGCCCGCCAAAATCTTCCGCGTGCTGTCGCGCCGCGCCCTGCGGGACTTGCTCATCTACGGGGTCTGTGGCGGGATTTTAATCCTGATCCTGAAGCTCACCGAATATCGCTTCCTTGTCATCGAACACTCCCTCGAAATTTATGGCGGCCTGGTCGCGGTCCTGTTCGCTGCGCTTGGCATCTGGCTGGGTCTCACTCTCACGCGCAAAAAACCTCAAGCCGCGTCCTACCCCGCAACCATGGCTCCCGATGCGCCGTTCATCCCCGACGAAGAACGTCTCAAATCTCTCGCCATCACCCCGCGCGAACTCGAAATCCTCGGCCTCATTGCCGCCGGCCTCAGCAACCGCGAGATCGCCAGCCACCTCTTCGTCAGCGAAAACACGGTGAAGACCCACTCCAGCCGCCTCTTCGACAAACTCGGCGCCCGCCGCCGCACCCAAGCTGTCCAGCTCGCCAAGCAAGCCCGCCTTATCCCCTGATTCTGCCCGTGTACCGCTGACCGGCTGTCCATGGTGCGCTCTTTGCGAGTTCAGCCCCCAGGGGTTTCGCTGTCGGCAACCTCATCACCCTGATTTCCAACTCTTGTTATGTGGCAACCTGGGAAGCCGTGTCCTACAAATTCATGCCCGATTCCAGCGACAAGTACGACGTCCACCTGATTGAGTTTGGGAGGCGGAATTGCCAAGGGCGCTCTCTGCCACAGCCTTCTTTTCTCTGCTGACGACCGTCGCCAGAACAGACGAACTCGCTAGTACATTCAAACAAGCTAGCGCCCTGGCACAGGCACAATCTTGGGGCGGGCCGACTCATTACAATTCGCATTGACTATCTGGCTCGCCCGGAGGCCAAATCGCTGGGTCCGGATGGGAAGCCATGCAGCGCAGATACTCGCGGTTTGCTTCAGCGCTCAACCGTAAACGCAGCCAATGTTGTGCCAACAGGAAAGGAATCCGACCGACTTTGGGAAGCTGGCGAGGATATGAGCTTAATTGAATTCAGGGTTCAAACCTACGGTAGCTCTCAGAACATGGTAATTGCACAAGAATCGGACCGGGCAAAATGGTCAAAGATTCCCGTGCGTGAGCTGATTAGAAGATCGAAGCTTAGCCAGAAGGCTGTTTATGCCATTCTGGGTGCCAAACAGGTGCGCCAGAAGACATTGAGTATCTTCAAGGGCAGGATCGACCGCTAAGGGGACCCAGTACGAACTTGTCCGGTTACCCGAACTAATCAGGCACTGACCGTGCATCATGTAAGATGAACAGTATCAGGTGGCCTTATGGAAAAATGGTTTGAGGTAGCCGGACTCGAAAATGAGCGGCTCCTAGCCGAATGTCGTTGGCTATGTCCGTCTCGGCTCTCGCTTGTTGCAAGAAATGTGTTCGGTGAATTGTTCCTGCAAGACGAAACTGGCTCAGTTTTTTGGTTGAATACAACCACGGGAAAATTGAACAGAATTTCAAACTCACATTCAGAA
>DATIXE010000049.1:0-8421 GCA_035518915.1 Candidatus Eiseniibacteriota bacterium | reverse complement strand
GCTTACGTCCTGTTGCTCGCGCTTTTTGCGTCCGTTGGCATCGCAAAGGCCCAGAGACTTACGGGATCGCTGTCTATTCAGCTCACCGACCCGGCGGGTAAAGCCGTCGCGGACGCCACTGCCACCATCACCAGCAAGGATCGCGGTAACACCGTCACCCTGAAGAGCACCTCCGAAGGCAACATCATCGCCGCGGATTTGCCTCCGGGGGAATACGATCTCGTCATCGAGCACGAAGGTTTCCGCCGCACCACCGCAACCTTTACGGTCCGCGTCGGCGTTACCACCTCGCTCAACTTCCAGCTGGAGATCGGCGCCGTCTCCACCTCCGTGATGGTCGAAATCAACACCATCACCGTCGATACCGATAAATCCACCGTTCAGGGAACCATCCAGACCCAGCAGATCGATCAGCTCCCCCTAAACGGCCGCAACTTCCTCGACCTCGCCCAGCTCGCTCCCGGCGTCCAGGTCGTGGATGGTGGAACCTTCGACCCCACCAAGAACCAATTCGTGGGCGTCTCCATCGGTGGCCGCTCCGGCCGCAGCACCCGCATCCAGGTGGACGGCGTGGACATCACCGACGAAACCGTCGGCACCACGGTCATGAACCTCAGCAACGAGTCCATCGATGAATTCGGCATCAGCCAGTCTTCGCTCGACGTCAGCACCGACCTCACCTCCACGGGCTCGATCAACATCATCTCCAAGAGCGGCACCAATAATATCCATGGCTCCGGCTTCGGTTTCTGGCGCCGTTCGGATTTTGCCGCCAACAACGGCCCGTTGGACGAGCTCGATCCTCCCAAACCGTTCTTCAGCCGCGATGACTACGGCGGCCGTCTCGGCGGTCCGGTCATCAAGGACAAGCTGTTCTGGTTTCTCGCCTACGAGCGCCAGACCCAGACCGGCGCCGTTACCGCGAACGAACCCGCATTCGACGGCTTCTCCGGCTCCTATGGCGTGCCTGAAGACGAGCACATGGGCAACGCCAGGCTCGATTACAACCTGACGAACAACCATCACTTCTTCTATAAGTACACCCATGATGACAACTTCGGCGTCACCGGCTTTGGTGGACTCAATTTCTCCGCCTTCGCCAACAAGAACAGCGCCAACGCGCATGTCATCGGCTGGGACTACACCCACGGCAACTGGACGCACCAGCTTCGCGGCAGCTATTTGAAGTTCGTCAACGGCATCGTCGACGGCAACCCCGCCGCCGGCACTCCGCAGACCGGTTTTGACGATGTCGCCATCAACATCACGGGTTTGAACGGCTTCATCTATGGTCCCAGCGCCGACGCACCCCAAGCCACATATCAGCGCAACCAGCAGGTCAAGTACGATGGCAGCTGGACCCACGGCCGTCACACCATTCGCTTCGGTGTCGCCTATAACCGCATTGACGAAGCTGGTTTCGCCTCTTTCTTCGGCCTCGGAGCCCGCGCACGCTCGTCTTACAGCGCTGGCGTCGCCGCCATTCCATTCAACGATAACGGCGCCTCCGACCCCCTCAACTACAAGTTCAACAGCGCCTACCTCGGCAACGGCCTCGGCTATGGCAGTGAAAAGCCCGTCCTTGGTCTGCCCGCCGGCGGCTTCATCAACAACCGTTTCGGCATCTATGCTCACGACACCTGGCGCGTTTCCTCGACCTTCACCCTCAACGGCGGCCTCCGCTACGACCGTGACGACGGCTTGACCAACCACGACCTGATGCGCGCTCCACTCATCAATTCTTTCGACCCGGAACTCGGCGGCTATCCCAAAATCGCCAACTTCCGCCTCGGTCCGCAACTTGGATTCGCCTGGAACGTTAAGGGCGACGGCAAGACCGTCATCCGCGGCGGCGGCGGCATCTACTACGAGACGAACATCTTCAACAACATCCTATTCGACCGCACCGTCAACCTTCCACCGGGATTGGGCAACACCTATTTGCTCGTCGGCTCTGGGTTCTTACCTTTCCTGCCGAATCCCGCTGACGGCTCGGTCCTCTTCGACTTCAATACCATGTGCACCAACGCCCAGCCCGGCGCTTCCAATCCGAACAGCTGCATCGGGGCGTCCCTTGGCGCGGCACTTCCTTTCGTCAGTCAGGCCGAACAGTCCTTTATCGCGGCCAGCAAGCAACTCTCCCAGGGCTATCCGCAACCCGGCGTGCCTCCGCAATTCAATATCGACCGCGGCGTCCTCGGTGGCGCGATAATTGACCCTAACTACAAAGCCCCTTATGGCGCGCAGATGAACATCGGCGTCCAGCGCCAGCTCAAGCCCGGCCTCGTGTTCAGCGTGGACTACGTTTTGAACCGCGGCGTCCACTTCAACACTCAGGTGGACCGCAACCGCATCGGTGCTGCCAACACGCTCAACGTCGGCTACGCCCAGGACGCGATCGCAGCCACCTTGGCCGATTGCGGCGTCACCACCGTTGACCAGGCCATCCAGAACTGCCCGAACTACGGCGGGCCGGCGAGTATCTACGACTTCGCCGGTTTCGGTCTCGGTGCGGGTCCCGGCTACGACGGCTATGCATTCGGCGGCAACAATATCAACTTCCGCCAGATCAACGTTCTCGAACCCGTCGGCCTGTCTCGCTACCAGGGCCTTCAGGCTCTCCTCAGCGGCAGGCTCGGCACATGGGGTCCCTTCAAGAACGCGACCGTCAACGCCACTTACGCCTACTCCTCGTTCAAGTCCAGCAATATCGATCAGGACTTCCTCTCCGGCGCGGTTAACAACGACAATCCCACCCAGTACTACGGCTGGGCCAACGAGGATCACCGCCACCAGTTCGGCGTGTCCCTCATCGTTCAATTGCCGTGGCACTTCGAGCTGTCTACTTCTTCTTACTTCCGCACCAGCGGGCCATCCAACGTAACGATGTCTCCCGATGGCACTGCGGCGGACATTTTCACTTCCGACCTCAACGGCGACGGCACCGTCGGCGATCCCCTTCCGGGAACCACCCGCGGCTCCTTCGACCGTAATTTCGGCGTCGGAGGCCTCACCCAGGTCATCAACAACTTCAACACCAAGTATGCCGGCACCTTCACTCCTGCCGGGCAGGCGCTTGTCGACGCCGGGCTCTTCACCGCCGATCAGCTCACCGCACTCGGCGGCGTCATCTCCAGCGTCGCTCCGCCAGACCCGGGACAAAAGAACAATCCGCTCTTCTACACCACGGATATGCGCCTTTCCTGGGTGTGGAAATTCAAGGAGCGTCTGACGGTTCAGCCGATGGTGGATGTCTTCAACATCTTTAACAAGAACAACACCGACGGCCCGCTCAGCGGCATTCTTTCCGGTGCTGACGGCACCATCAACGGCACCACTGCCTACTTCACACGCGTCAATCCCGGTTCCGGCTCGTTCTCCAGCGGTCAGCCGCGCGCGTTCCAGTTCGGCATCCGCGTCACCTTCTGATCTTCAGTCAACCACAACCACGTTAACCAACCGAGTAACGGCCGCCAGTTATCTGGCGGCCGTTATTTTTTTGCTCGCGTTGGAAATGTTCGCGGGGCTTAAAACACCGGCTTCGGATGCTCCGCCAGCGCCTTGCGGAACGTCGCCAGGTTCGACGAGTCAATCACCGCCGTCCCGGTATCCACAAAGGTCGGCAGCGGTCCCGCGGGAGCCGTTGCCCAGTCCTTGAACTCGTGCACCACGTTGTGATGCAGGTCGTCCAGGAACCTCACGCCGTAAAACGCCATCACGTACGGTTTCTGCGCCACCGTCGCCGTAATCCATCCCTTCTCGATGGCATCCAGCGTCGCGGGATCCTTGTCGAACGCCACGATCTTGATCTTCCCTGTCAGGTCCAGCAGGTGCAGCGCCTCCGCCGCCCCCTGCCCTCCCGAAGCCTCCAGGCCGATAATCCCGTCCACCTTCTCCTTTTTCTTTTGCAAGAGCGCCGTCACTTCGTCGTCCGCGTTCCGCGGATCACCCTTGTCGTCGAGCGTCTCCACAATCTTCATCCCCGGGTAAGTCTTCAGCACGTCGTCCAGCCCGCGCTTGCGTTCTTCCGTGTTGTGCTGGTTTGGCAGCGTGATCAGCACCACGTTTCCCGTTCCGCCCAGGACCTTCGCCATGATTTTTCCGGCCTGCTGCCCCGCGCGGTAATTGTCTGTCCCGATGAAAAGCACTCTCCGAGAGTCCGGCGAATCCGCGTCCATGCAAATCACTGGAATTCCTTCCAGAACCGCCTTGTCGATCGGCTCCTTGAAGAGGTCCGCGTCGCTCGCCGATACCAGGATTCCAGAGGGCTTCTGCGCCACCACCTGCTCAAATGTTTTCAGTTCCTCGCTGGGCGAAAACGTGGTTGGCCCCACCATTTCCACTTTCACGCCCTCGGTCTTTCCGACGTCCATCAAACCGGCTTGCGCTTCCTGCCAGTACGGCAGATTCACGTTGGCCACCACCAGCACGTACCGCTCTTCCGGCTCGTGATATGGTTTCCCGCAGCCCGCGAAGCCCATAGCCAGCGCTGCCGCGCTCAATCCAAGAACAATCCTGCAATTTTTCATGCTTGGTCTCCTTTTTCCGAAGGTTCCCCTGAAGGTATGTCGGTGTGGTGAGACGCTCGGCGACGATTGCAGCCTAGCACAACCCGTGCGCTCCGGAGACACAATGTATTTTTCCGGGGCCGGCAGTGGCTCGGTTAAACTCCTCCTATGCAAGGATTCCTGCGAACGCGCAAGCCCGCCTTCTTCTCGATTTGCCTTCTTCTGGGCGCGGCTCCGCTGTTCGCCCAGCAAGATACGCTTTCAGCCGGTTCCCCAACCCCACCGCCGCAATCTGCGTCGGTTCTATGTTGTTCGGACGTAGGTCGCGACATTTCGCTGCGAGAGATTCCTCGAAATTTGCTCGCGGATCAAAAAGTCATATGGCTCTTCCCTACGAAGGTCGCCAAAGGAAAGCACGTCTGGCCCACCATCGGAATTCTCGGTATCACAGCGGGATTCGTCGCCACCGACGCGCATTCGGCGCCCCCGTTCCGCACGACCGATCATTTTAGCGGCTTCAATCGCATCTTCAGCAGCACCAACACGACGGCCTTCATGGCCGCCGTTCCCGCGGCGATGTACGGTATCGGCCTCTATCGCAAGGATTCCTACGCGCAGGGAACCGCTTTGCTCGCCGGCGAAGCGCTCGCTGATGGATTTCTTCTCGATCTGCCGTCGAAAGCCATCACCGCGCGCCGGCAACCAATCACCTACACTGGAGGTGGCCCGTATACGGACAGCTTCTTCAACGGCAGCCACAATCCGTTTCATTCCGGTGGTTTCTATTCCGGGCACGCCACGGCTGCGATGTCCATCGCCACCGTCATCGCGCGGCGTTATCGTTCGCACCGCTGGGTTCCCTTTGTCGCCTATGGTCTCGCCGGAGCGATCTCCTTCTCCCGTATTACTCGCAGCGATCATTTCCCGGGCGACGTCTTCCTCGGCGGCGCCATGGGCTTCGTTATCTCTCGCTACGTGGTTCTCCCGCAGCGCCCGTAGCCGCGCTTCTCCCCATGCTGACCCCGCCTCTTCTCGAAATTGCCGTGGCGAATCTGGAGCGCGCTCGCGCCACCGAACGCGCTGGCGCTGGCCGCATCGAACTCTGCGAGCAACTCGAACTCGGTGGCCTCACACCAGGTCTCGATCTCGTCCGCCAGGCCCGCGCCGCGGTCATACTGCCGTTTCACGTTCTCGTCCGCCCGCGTCCCGGCAATTTCGTTTACTCCGCGGTTGAGTTTTCCGCGATGAAATCGCAAATCGCGGCGCTGCGGCGCGAACACATTCAGGGAATTGTGACGGGAATTCTGCGCCCGGATTGTTCCGTGGATATCGAACGCACCCGCGAACTGGTCGAAGCCGCTGCTCCCCTGGAGGTCACCTTCCATCGTGCCTTTGACGAAACTCCAGATCTCCTGCAATCTCTCGAAGCCGTCATCCTAACCGGGGCTCGCCGCCTCCTCACCTCCGGTGGCAAACCCTCCGCGGCCGATTCCTCCGGACTCCTGCGCCAACTCATCGCCCATGCCGCCGGCCGCATTCAAATCCTTCCCGGCGGCGGCCTCCATGCCGGCAACATAGCTGTCGTCGCACAACTTCTCGGGGTTCGCGAACTCCACACCGGCCTTGGCGCCGTCCTCCCCTACAACGATCCCGACTCCGCCAAATTCGAATCCGCCCTCCGCGCCTGCCTCGCCGCCCTCCGGAACTCCGCGTAGCGACTGGGAACGCTAGCGACTTCTTATTGGCGTTGAGCGCGCGTCCAGCAACTAGTCTCCGTTTCCTCCGCTACTCTGCGTTAATCTTTCTTTCTCCAAAGGATGTTCCGCTCGCTGCTCGCCGTGCCCTTTTATCCTCTTATCCACGACTCCGCGAAAAAAAAAGAGGCACGCTCTCGCGTGCCCCACAAAACCCCAAATTGTCGCCCAACTTACGCCTTTTGTGCCTGCCTCCGTAGAAACGTCGGCACATCCAGATCGTCCTTCGGCACTTCCGGTGCCACCTCGCGCACGTTTTGCGCCACCTGGTGCACCACGCTCGGCTGCGGCAACTCCTGCTGCACCGGCACATCGCGTCCCGCCCGCCACGTCCTCGGCAGCACGGACTGCTTCTGCTGCGCCTGCTTCTTCCCCGATTCCTTGAACCCCGCCGCAATCACGGTGATCTTCACCGCGTCCTTCATATTGTCGTCCATCACCGCGCCGAAAATGATGTTCGCGTTTTCGTGCGCCGCCTTCTGGATCACCGTGGACGCCTCATGCACCTCATGCAGCGAGAGCGAAGCGCTCCCGCAAATATTGATCAGGATGCCCTGCGCGCCCTGAATTGAATTGTCTTCCAGCAGTGGACTGGAAATCGCCCGGTTCGCTGCGTCCACCGCGCGGCTCGCGCCGGTCGCCACCGCCGTGCCCATCACCGCGTAGCCTTGCCCGTGCATGATGGCCTTCACGTCCGCAAAGTCCCGATTAATGATCCCCGGCACCGTGATGATGTCCGAGATTCCCTGCACTGCCTGCCGCAAAATGTCGTCCGCGATCCGGAACGCGTCGAAAAAACTCGTGCCCCGCTCCACCGTCTCCATCAGCCGCTCGTTCGGAATCACGATCACTGTGTCCACCGCGCCCACCAGGTCCTGCAGCGCCTGCTCCGCCTGCAGCATCCGGCGCTTCCCTTCGAACGCGAACGGCTTCGTCACCACCGCTACGCTTAGCGCGCCCAGTTCGCTTGCCAGCGACGCCACCACCGGCGCCGCGCCGCTCCCCGTGCCTCCGCCAAGGCCCGAGGTGATGAAAATCATGTCCGAGCCTTCCAGTGCTTCGATAATCTTGTCCGTGTCTTCCAGCGCCGCCTTGCGCCCGACCTCGGGGTTTGCCCCCGCGCCCAACCCCTTCGTCAGTTTCGCGCCCAGTTGCAATTTCACCGGCGCTTGCGACATCTTTAGTGCTTGCAAATCCGTGTTCGCGGTGATGAACTCGACGCCTTCCACCTTCGCGCGAATCATGCGGTTCACCGCGTTGCATCCGCCCCCGCCGACACCAATCACCTTGATCTTCGCGGCCTGCAACTCCTCGCTGAAGCTCATCCGGATACCTGCGTCTTTCGCTGTCATGCCTGTCTCCTGTCCGGCTGGTCCAAATCCTTTATAAAACTCGCAATCCCCTGATTCCACAGCGACTTTTCCGCCCCTGTGGAAAACCCCCGTGTCACAGCCATTCCCGGCTGTGCACCTGATCCAATGTCACGACTCGATAGTTCGGTCTAGGCAGCTGGAAAACCCCGACTCCTCTTGTCTATCCGCTTTTTTGATTTCTCTTTTCTAATTTCTGCTTCTTCTACGCCCCCGCAATCATCGCTTTCAGTCTCGAAACGAACCCATTCCCTTTTTGCGTCGCCGCGCGGCGACTCTTCGCCGCCGAAAGTACCAACCCCACCACGGTCGCGTAGTCCGGCTTCGTCATCTCTTCCGGCAAATCCAAAATCCCCTTCGGCTCCCCAATCCGCACCGGCAACTGGAACATCTGCTCCGCCAGTTCCGCAAATCCATGCAACTTGGCCCCGCCGCCCGCGAGCACAAACCCCGCCGGAATCTGCCGGTCCAAACCGGCTCTCCGCAACTCATCCCCCACCAGCGCCAGCAATTCCTGCGCCCGCGGATCGATGATGTCCGTCAAATTCCTCGCAAAAATCGTCCGTGGAGGACGGTCGCCCACACTGGCAATTTCAATCGCGCCATCGTCGCGCAGAAATTCGCTGGCCGCGCAACCGTGGTGGTGCTTGATCTTCTCCGCTTCGGGAATCGGCGTGCGCAAACCGACGGCCAGATCATTCGTGAAATGGTCGCCGCCAATCGCAATTGTTCCCGTATGGCGCACCGCTCCCCCGCCGAAGACCACCAGGTCTGTCGTTCCTCCGCCAA
>DATIXE010000048.1:0-34153 GCA_035518915.1 Candidatus Eiseniibacteriota bacterium | reverse complement strand
CCCCGAACTTCCAGGTCGGGGCCTTTTTTGTTTTCTCATCCCGACCTGTGGGTCGCTCCGTTTGTGGCCCGGAGCGGAGGGATCCCGGCACGCCTTGAAGTTCATCGCGCAATCCCACCGGAACGATTGCTGTCAACTTTCCCGTCCTGCGCTATACTCCACCGCGTCTTGTGCCTTCCATCCTGGCGCAGCCCGGTGAGTCCTCCATGAACAAACGCTCCTTCTTCAAAATTCTCTCCGCCACGCTCGCCGGACGCCTGTTCGCACCGCTCCTTGCCTGGGCGTCGCCCGAAAAACTCAAAAACTGGGCCGGCAATCTCGTCTACGGCACGGAAAATCTATACTCCGCGAATTCCGCCGGGCAGGCCGCCGCATTTGTAAAGGCGCAAAAGCGTCTGAAAGTCCTCGGCACGCGCCACTGCTTCAACTCCATCGCCGACAGCACTCACCAGTTCCTCTCCCTCAAGCCGATGGATCAACTCGTTTCGCTCGATCCTTCCGCCCGCACCGTCACCGTCCAGGCCGGCGTCACCTACGGCCATCTTTCTCCGATCCTTGATGGCAAGGGCTGGGCGCTCCACAATCTTGCCTCGCTGCCTCATATTTCGATCGCCGGCGCCTGCAGCACTGCCACGCACGGCTCCGGCGTGAAAAACGGCAATCTCGCCACCGCCGTTTCCGCTCTCGAAATCGTCAACGCCTCGGGTGAAACAGTCCGGTTGTCACGCCAGAAAGACGGACAGGAATTTCTCGGCGCCGTCGTCGGCCTCGGAGCGCTCGGCGCCATCACCGGCGTCACGCTCGAAGTCCAGCCTTCCTACCAGATGCGCCAGTACGTCTACGAAAATCTGCCCTTCACCCAGCTCCGGGAAAATTTCGAAGCCATCGAGTCCGCCGCCTACAGCGTCAGCCTCTTCACCGATTGGCAAAAGCCCCGCGTTAACGAAGTCTGGCTCAAGTGCCGCCTCGATCAGCAGCCCGCTTTCGATGCGCCCCCGGAATTTTTCGGCGCCACCATGGCCACGCGCAATCTCCATCCCATCGCCGAGCTTTCCGCTGAAAATTGCACGGAGCAGATGGGCGTCCCCGGCCCCTGGTACGACCGCCTCCCGCACTTCCGCATGGGCTTCACGCCCAGCGCCGGCAAGGAATTGCAGTCCGAATATTTCGTCCCGCGCCGCAACGCCGTGGACGCCATCTTCGCCGTCCAGCGCCTGCAGTCGCAAATCGCTCCCCATCTGCTGATTACCGAGTTGCGCACCATCGCCGCCGACGAGCTTTGGATGAGCCCTTGCTACCAGCAAGACAGTCTCACGATTCATTTCACCTGGAAGCCGGATTGGCCCGCCGTCCGCAAGCTCCTTCCCCTGATCGAAAAGGAACTCGCTCCTTTTCATCCCCGTCCGCATTGGGGCAAGCTCTTCACCATGCCGCCCGCGCAGCTCCAGGCCTCCTATGAAAAACGTCCCGATTTCCTCGCGCTCGCCCGCAAATTCGACCCCGAAGGCAAATTCCGCAACGCCTTCCTCGACGCCAACGTCTTCTCCGCCCCCTCGTGATTTCCGACCACCCCTCTCTCCCTTCTTCTCCGTAGCACTAGCTTCTCCCTGTGGCCTTCTCTTCATGCGGCACAGGCTTGAGCCTGTGAACGCCCATTCTTCCCTCGGGGCTTGGGAGTCGAGCTTTAGCTAACCCCGAGCGTTGAAGGACGCCGACCTTCGCGACCCGCTATCGCGCTGTCATTCCGAGCGAAGCGGCCCGATTTATCCTCCGCGCGGTGTTTTGGCTTGTCCTGAGCGATTGCGAAGGGCGCGTCCAGCCGCGCAGCGGAGGGATCACGACTCGAACTCAGCGTCTCACTGGCCGCACACACCAGCAACTCGCACTTCAGGCCCCGCCAGCGGCCCCCCCTCTTTTCACTCCGAACCATCGACTACCGACTACCAACCTCCTCCTTTCTCCCTGTCAACGGTTGACTGTTCACTGTAGACTCTCTTCCCATGCCTCCCGCTAAGCGCCCGCTCGCGGTCACTGTCGTCGCGATCCTGTATATCGCGGTCGGCATCGTTGGCTCCATCGGCCACGGTCACGAATTCCTCACGCGCGGCGGCTCCCGTTCCGAAATTTTCTGGATTGAGCTTACCGAGCTCCTCGCGCTTCTCTTCGGCATCTTTCTTCTCCGCGGCCGCAACTGGGCCCGGTGGGGAGCGCTCGCCTGGATGGCCTTCCACGTCGTCCTCAGCGTCACCGAAGCCTACCGCGGCTTCGCCGTCCACCTCGTCCTCCTCGCCCTTTTTGCCTGGCTCCTCTTCCGCCCCTCCTCCTCCTCATTCTTCCGCCCGGTCTCGCAGCCTCCCGCCCCGCCAACGTAATGACTGCCTGTGCCATCGGCCTTCCTCGCCACGTGCCTTTCGCTGTCATCCCGAGCGAAGCGGCCCGACCTTTCTCCCGCGCGTTGTTTGCCTGTGCGGTGGCGTTGGGGAGGGATCGTGGCTGCCGGTCAAACTTCGTAGAGCCGGAACAAATCTCAGCGCAATCTGGTCAGCTCACCGTCAATATTCTTCGGCCCAAGTAGAATAATTTCAGTGGTAATGAGTTTGTCTTCCGTGAAATCGGGGGACAGACGGAACGGAGTCCCAAGCCACTTCGCGTCTCAGCAATCCCGTTCTGCTCTTCCCCATTTTCTAATTTCCATTTTCCCTTTTCGAATCTATGCTCATTCCTCACACTGCTGCCATGCCAAAACTCGCTTCTATCCTCTCCCGTTTGCTGCTTCTCACGCTGATCGCATCGCCAGGAGCCTTCGCCCAGGCCGATCCCGATTGGACCGCGCCGTTCCCGCCCTTTCGCATCGCTGGCAATCTCTACTACGTCGGCAGTAAAGGACTGGCCAGCTATCTGGTCGTCACCCCGCAGGGAAACATCCTCATCAACAGTGATCTCGAAGCGAACGTGCCCATGCTGGCCGCCAGCGTCGAAAAACTCGGATTCCGTTTCCAGGACACGAAGATTCTCCTGATCAGCCACGCTCACTGGGACCACGACGCCGGCAGCGCCAAAATCAAGCAACTCACCGGAGCCAGTTACATGGTCATGGATGCCGACGTGCCTGTGGTCGAATCCGGCGGCAAGGCCGATTTTCAGTATGGCCACCGGCCGGAATTTCTTTATCCCCCGGCGAAAGTCGATCGCGTGTTGCACGATGGCGGCGAAGTGCGGCTTGGCGGCGCCGTCCTCATCGCGCACCTCACTCCCGGCCACACCAAAGGCTGCACCACGTGGACCATGAAGGTCGCCGAAGCCGGCAAAACCTACAACGTCGTGATCGTCGGCAGCCCCAACGTCAATCCGGGCTATAAACTCGTCCACAACGCAGCCTACCCGCAGATTGCGCGCGACTATGAACGCACCTTCTCCGTTCTGGAGTCGCTGCCCTGCGATATTTTTCTGGGAGCACACGGCGCCTACTTCGGCCTACAGGAAAAATACCCGCGCCTGAGAGCCGGAGCCGCGAATCCATTCATTGATCCCGAAGGCTACAAGCGATTCGTCGCCGAAAAAGAACAGGAATTCCGCGCGGAACTGGCAAAGCAATCCCGCCCTGCCAGATGATCCATGCCCCACGGCAGGCGATTGATGAAATGGGAGTGTGCGGGTCGGAGCTTCAGATCCGACAAGAGGAGCCTGCACGAAAACCGGGCTTCAGCCCCTGAGGCTCCGCTCCCCGAAATATCCCTTCCAGCTTTCCGGCACCGCCTCCACGTTTAGGATTTTCTCCAGGATCATTCTGTCTTCGCGCGTGTACTTCTTCGCCAGATGCAGCCGGGTGATTTCGCCAACGGGAATCGCGCTCGGCTCGCGATGGATTAGCCGCATCTCGTCTCCTGCGCCAACTTCCCCTTCCCGCTTCACCGAGAGATAAAATCCCGTTCGCCGGCTCGCCAAAAAGCGCTTGATCATCAATTCTGATCCGAACTTGATTCCCAGCTTGTAGCAGGGAAGCCGTGGCTGCGTCACCACGACCTCCGCCGTGCCCACGGCAAAGGCATCGCCCAGGTGTGCCGAAGCTTCCGTCAATCCCTCCGTTGTGAAATTCTCCCCGAACGCGCCGTTCGGCAAATCCCGTTCTTCCAGTTCCTCGCGCCAATACGGGTAATGCTCGCTTGGATAGCAATAGACCGCCTTGTTCGCCCCTCCATGCACGCTTAAATCGGCCTGCCGGTCGCCCTCCAGATTCAACGTTCGCAGACGGACCCGTCCCTCCATCGGCTCCTTATATATTCCCGTGCTTACCAGCCTCCCGTGCCATTCCACTTCGCGAGGAAGGCCGCGGCATACGGTTAGAACTTTCATTTCTCCTCCGGCGTCAGTCTGCGCCGGTTGTTGGATGCTTTGCCCTGTTCATTCAGTTCATCCGGATCGGAGGGTGCTCTTCCATGGGAATCCGGCCTGTACTGTGGGCTTTTCGCCCATCACTATCAGGAAGCCGCTTCCTGCCTAGTCAAACTCACTAGGTCCCAACTGCGACCCTCAACTCAAAGCTTATGACCTAAGGCTTACGACCTAAAACTGTGAACTTAGAACTTCAACCTCGTTTCCCCGTTCGAATCGATCGTTACGGATTCGCCACAAAATCGTTCCAGTACTAATCAATACTATTGCACGTCGGGTTACTATCTGCGAAAATGCCGCATGTTCTTTTGGAGTGCCTCGCGCCAGGCCTTCTCGCGGGGACCTCTATCCTTCCCCGCCGCGCCTTTCCGCGCCTCGATTTTCCTCAGCCGCCCGTCCCATCAAAATCCCCGCCATCGACTCTCCTCGCTGCTTTCTAAGCACCCACAGCTGCGTACTTCCAGCTTTCCTGTAACCCCTTTATTTCAGCCACTTGCGAGGGTGCAAGTTAACTCCTTTGGATCCAGTACTTACAGCCACGTGGGGTGGGGGTCCCCCGTCCCTCGCAGATTCACTTTCGTTCAGTCAGCTCGTCCACCCTGCCCGGCAATATTCCCTCCGCCCTCTGCGCATGCTCTGCGCGCTCTGCGTCTCTGCGTTAGGTCCCTCTTCGGGTCACGAGCCGCGGAATACGGCCTCTCCCGGTTGTCTCACTCCACTCCACCGCATATACTCGGCGGCGCATTCCCCAGCAATGTAAAACTCCAAAGGGGGCCATGCGAATGAAAACACGCATGAACTCGAGAGGAAGATTCTTCGCAAGCTTGTGGATTGTTGCTGCTGCGGCTGCGCTGGTGTTCGCTGTCGGCGGATGCCATTCCCGTTCGGAGCGCCAGACGGAAGAAACATCCCCCGAGCCAGTCTCCGCGGCGCCCGCGCAATCCGCTTCGGGCCCCAACCTCGATCTGGACTGTGTGGTGGACGAGATCCAGAAGCCGACCGAATCGTTCCACTACTCGTACAAGAAGGACGACAACGGCGTCACGATAGTGCAGCAGGAAGCCGACATCACGCCGCAGACGATCGACGGCACCCGGAAAAGCGGAGACACCATGCAGCCCTTTCACGGCGTGCGCTCCGAAGCGCAGAACTGGCAATCGGCGTGGATCAATTTGATGGGGATTTCCGGAATGTCCAGCACCATCGCCCTGGTGAACCACAGTTCCGCGATGGTCAAGGAAGGCGACGAGAAGATGAACGGCTACGATACCACGCGCTTTTCGATTGATACCTCGCGCGGCAACTCGGCCGAATTAGGGCTATATCGCGCCACGATGGGAGACGGCGGATTCGAGAAGGGAACCGTTTGGGTCACGCCGCAGGGCTGCCCGGCAAAATTGATACTGGATTCAGAAATGCACATGCGCAACGGCACCGTCGACAAGACGCACTACGAAATAGAAATGGTGAAGAAATAATCGCGCAACGCGTCGCGCGGTTCTCGCTGTCCCCTAGACGCCAAATTGCCGCAAGTGATGGTCCAGGTGCTTGTACATCAGCGCCGCCCATTCATCCGGCTTCAGCGGCCCAAAAAATGTGTGCGGATGCTTCGTGCAGCGCTGCGGCCCGCCGGACGCGAAGCGGTCCACCAGCGCGCTTAGCCGCTGGCATTCTTTAGAGAGCTCGCGCTCATCATTCACCACCAGGCTTTTCGCTGTCGGCGTGTTCTTCGCCATCGGTTCATCGCCGTTGAGCACCTTTGATTTTGCGAGCGGCCCGATCAGGCGGCCGATGAACATTCTCGGTGGATTGTTGTCGCCCACTGCCCATTCCATCGTCGTCGCGCAGTGCGCCATTGCCTGCGCGGCATTCATCTTTCCCCATTGCCGCTGGCTTTTCGGCCCCAGCTTTTCAATCCTCAACTTGACCTCATTTGCCGTCGCCGCGTCAAACAAGTTTTTCATCCCCACTTCCTCCGTCAACTTGGATGACGCCAGTCTACTGAAAATTACACCCGCAAGGCCTTCGTTACTTACGGGACGAGCGTTGCACTTCCGGGTGGCGCGGGTTTTAGTACTATTGACGGCCTACTTGCACTCCCCCCATTCTGCAAGTGTAGTTTTGCCCGGCCCCGCATTCCCAAGGAAAGAACAGGGTGAAGTATGACTGCGGCGCCTACCTCTCAGCGGGCTGAACCCCGTATTCCTATGCGTATGTTTGTGAAACTGTCGGTTCGCGGAAGCAATGCGTTTGAACTATCGCCGACAATTAATGTGAGCTGCCACGGCGCTCGCGTGGAAACGAAGCGGCGGTGGCAAACCGGCGAGCAACTTATGGTGCGCTCGATCCGCGGAAACCTTTTTTCCAGCGCGCGGGTGGCATATTGTTACCCGGAAGTCGGAGAAAGCTACGTGATGGGACTGGATTTTCAATTTCCTACCGGTGACTGGACCCGCTCGTCTTAAGCAAAGCGCATGCACTGCCCGCGCAAGAGCGGTAAGGCGCTGCCGCAAGGCAATTTCCGGCCAATAAGACCACGCCGACTTCCGAGGAGTTTCTGCGAAGCAGGGCAGAAGTTCGCGCTCGACAAACTGAACTAAACCGTTTAGTCTATGCACTCCGGCTGGGAGAAAGGAATTCACGCCGGGCTAGGTGCAGGAGTTTTCATGATACGCGTACAACATCTCGTCAAACGTTTTGCCGATTTCACGGCCGTTAACGACATCTCTTTTGCGGTGCCCAAGGGAGAAATCTTCGCGTTTCTCGGTCCAAATGGGGCGGGGAAGACGACGACGATCAAAGTGCTGACCACGCTGCTACGGCCAACCAGCGGGACGGTGGAGCTCGACGGGCTGGACCCGACGAAACACGAGGACGAGGCCCGGCAGAGCTTCGGGATCGTGTTCCAGGATCCGAGCCTCGATCAGGATTTGACGGCGTGGGAAAACCTGGAACTTCATGGAGTGCTGTACCACGTGACGCACAAGGCAAGGCGGCAGCGCACTGAAGAATTGCTGAAACTTTTCGAGCTTTGGGAGAAGCGCGACGCATTGGTGAAGACCTTTTCCGGCGGGATGAAGCGGCGGCTGGAGATCGCTCGAGGCTTCCTGCACACGCCCAAAATCCTGTTCCTGGACGAGCCGACACTGGGGCTCGATCCGCAGAGTCGCAACCAGTTGTGGACGCACGTCAAACAATTGAACGCCACGGAAAACGTGACGGTCTTCTTGACTACGCACTATATGGACGAAGCGGACCGCGTTGCGCATCGGATTGCAATCATCGATCACGGGCGAATCGTGGCGATGGGGACTTCGCAAGAGCTGAAGGATCAGACGCAAGCGGATTCACTGGAAGAAGCATTTCTGGCGTTGACAGGCGCGACGATACGCGACGAAACGGCAAACGCGACGGATCAATTGCGGCAGGTCGCGAAGATGTGGAGGAGATAGACGGAATGGGCGCCATCTATATATTATGGCTGAGAGAACTCAAGAAATATTCTCGCTCACGGACGCAAATCGTCGCGTCACTGGGGCAGCCGCTGCTGTACCTGCTGGTGCTGGGATTCGGCCTGGGGCCGGTGTTCCGGCAAGCGGGAGGCGGGAGCTACCTGCAATTCATGGCCCCGGGGATTATCGGGATGGCGGTGCTGTTCACTTCGATATTTTCGGGCATCGCCCTGCTGTGGGACCGGCAATTCGGGTTTTTGAAGGAAACGCTGGTGGCACCGGTCCCGCGGCTCCGAATCATGATCGGGCGGACGTTCGGCGGGGCAACGGTGGCTATATTGCAGGGCTTGCTAATAACCGCGGTTTGCCTGATTGCGGGATTTCGGCCGGTAAGCGCGATGATGATTCCGGTCGCGTTTCTTTTCATGATAGGAATCGCAATGGTTTTTGCCGGGTTGGGGACGGCAATCGGATCGGGCTTGCAGGATATGCAGGGATTTCAACTGATCATGAACTTCCTCGTGTTGCCGATCTTTTTTCTTTCCGGGGCGTTGTTCCCCCTGAACAATCTGCCGAAGGCGCTGGCGATTTTCACGAGTCTTGATCCGCTGACGTATGGCGTGGATGGATTGCGGGCGGCACTGACCGGCGCCAGCCATTTCGGGATAGTGACGGATGCAGCGGTGCTGGCGGTGGTCGCCGCCGGGCTACTTTGCCTGGGGGCATGGCGGTTTTCGAAGATCGAGATTTGATTGCATGAAGAAACGCGGACTGAGTCAGCGGGCCCATACGAAGGTTCTCGAGGCCGCAATGAGGCTGTTTGCCGAGCGCGGGATCGACGCGACCAGCGTGGACGCAATTGCCGCCTTGTCCGGCGTGAGCAAAGCCACGATCTACAACCATTGGAGCGACAAAGAAGCGCTATGCCTGGAAGTGCTTTCGCACTCGAGCGATCTCGATGGTGGGCCGCCGGAGATCGATACTGGCGATTTGCGTGCCGATCTCAAAGCGTATCTCACGTACCAGCCGAAGCCGGAACGCGCGGCGCTGCAGAAAAAGCTGACGCCGCACCTACTTGCATATTCGGCGCGAAACGAGGCCTTCGGCCGGGCCTGGAGGGCGCGGGTGATCGAACGCGCGCGAGGGCAATTACGGAAGATTCTACGCCGAGGCATGGATCGCGGAGTGCTGCCAGCAACTCTCGACGAGGAACTGGCGGTGGCGCTGCTGCTGGGTCCGATGATGTATCGCCACATTTTTGCGGGCGCGGTAAGCATTGAATGGCTGGCGGAGGGGGCGGTAGAGTCGTTCTGGCGAGCGTACGCGCGGCCGGTAAACTCGCCGACGCGAGTGCGGAAACGCCAGGACTTATCACTTAAATGAAGCGCGACCGATTGCTGGCCATTCTCAGGGGCTAAATCGCGGTTCCGACTAGCTTCTGATGTTCGAGCTTACGCTCCGACCCCCCGCTAGTTACGATACGACCCCCAGTGAGCAACGAGAGGTGACGGTTGGTCGAGGGGCGAGGAAAGTAAGACTGAGGGGCGTGGATGAAAAATGATGGCTGCTTTTTCTTTGCCGGCCAACTGGTTTACCAGCGACGGCGAAAGCTCGCTGAGGAGTTGAAGAAAGACGCCATTGGTCCAGCCGAAACCCACAACATTGACGCGATATCCGGCGGACACTTGTGTTTCGGATGAACGGGTTACGGCGTTGTACTTTTCGCGGATGGTGCCATCGCGCCGGAAGTTTTCGAGAACCATCGAGAGAAAATTGTAGGAGAGGCGATCAGCGTCCTGCCAGAGGCCGTAGCGGCGCAAACCATCGTCGGCGATAAGCTGGCAAGGGGCCCAGGCGTAGGGCGAATCCCATTGCGCGCCGGTTTCGTAGGGACTCATGGCCAGGCCGCCGGGGCGTTCAAATGTGGATAGATTCTTCACGATCACGCTGGCTTGTTCTTTGGTAGCCGCGCCAACCCATAACGGATAAAACGCGGTCAGGTATTCATAACTGGATTGCTTTTGTTTCTGGAAGTCGTAATCGAAGTAGAGTCCGCGCCGGGGATCCCACAGATATTTCTGAATGTTAGCCCTTCGCTGGGCCGCGCGGAGTTTCCATTGAGCGGATTCTTCCTTGTGGCCCAGAATTTCACTGATGCGTTGCAGATCTTTTTCCTCTTTATAGAGCAAGCTGTTGAGCCCGACGGGAGCGAAATATTGCGTACGCGCGCCATAGGGGCCAAAGCGGAAAGAGATGTCGAAGCCGGATTCGCGCATGGAACGATCGCCTTTGTAGAAATCAGCGGTGAGAGCGATATCATCGGAGGATGAGCAGGTGGCCTTCGCGACGGAGTGTGCGGGATCGCAGACCTGCACGGAATAGATTTTGCCGCTGACTTTGGCAGCGGCGCGATCCGATTTTGACACGCGCGTTAGTTCCTGCCCCGTTTCCGGATGGGCGAGGAAGTACGCGGCGACGTCGCGATAGTGTCCGGTCTCGTCTTGCACACTCTCCGGTGCGGGGCCCTCGCCGAAATCGTAATAGCGAGACAATCCGGTGTTCCCGGCAAGGTGGGGCTGCACCGTCCAGAATTCGTGATCCTTGACGGCGAGTTCATAGGCTTTGGCCAGCCAGGCGCGTTTTTCCGGTTCGGGAGTTTCTTGCGCGTCGTAGACGGCGAGGACCATGGAGGTGAGGAAAGGAGGCTGGGAGCGAGTGAGGTAGTAGCTCCGGTTGGCGTTGAGAACTGCACCGTAGTGCTCGACTTCGAAGAGGAAATTGTCGACCATGCCTTGGGCGAGATCGAGCCGTGCGTCGCGCAGGAGACCGAGGATGATGAAGTAACTATCCCAGCCGTACATTTCGTTGAAGCGGCCACCAGGGACGACATAGCGCTTTTCGAGATAGAGCAGACCGGGAGGTTCGATCTTTTCGACGCGGGGTTGCCCGATGAGGCTGGCGTCCCGGGGAAGATTGGAGACGTGCACGCCGCAGCGAGTTTCGAGGGCACGGACGGCTTGCGGGACGGAGAAGTCGTAGGGTAAGTAAAGTTGCGGCGCGGAGGAAAGCTTGGGATCGGCGTAGGTGGCGCAATCGGTCAACGAGCGCGAGAGCGTGTTCCAGCCATCGGAAATGTAGTTGCGGATGGAGTCAAGTTCAGACGCGGGGGACGTCGAGGGCGCCTGTCCTCGCGCGAATGGCGCTGCGGCCGGGAGGATGGCGCCGAGCAGCAAGCCGTATGGCAGAAATTTTTTCGTGCCGCGCATCTTGCCATCGAGTGTACAGCGTGAAACAAGCGATGTCTCCGGTGCAAATCAAAAGTTTGACTTACTTGCGCTTGTAGACGCGGACGTAGTCCACGAGCATTCTCTGGGGGAGTTGCGTGGACTCGTCCGGAGGGCCGGGCCAGTTGCCGCCGACCGCCACATTGAGGATCAGGAAAAAAGGATGATCGAAGACCCAGGTGGTGCCGGTGGGACGATCGTCGGGCGTGAGGGTTTGATACAGATGATCATCCACGAAGAAGCGAATTGCGGCGGGTCCCCATTCCACTGCGAAGATATGGAAATCGTCCGCGAAGTTTTTGTTCGGCAGGATGTAGGAATCGTGGAGCGGATTCCCCCCGGAATAGCCGGGACCGTGGAGACTGCCGACAACGGTCCAAGGAGCGTTCCCGACGTTTTCCATGATGTCGATTTCGCCGCAGCGGGGCCATCCGACCGTTGCGATGTCGTCGCCGAGCATCCAGAATGCCGGCCACATACCCTGGCCGCGAGGAATTTTGATCCGAGCCTCGAAGCGGCCGTATTTCTGACTAAAGAGGCCCGCAGTTTTCATGCGTGCGGAGGTGAAGTCGCGGGTGACGCCATCGGGGCCCGTGAATTTGTCCTTGCGCGCCTCGATGACCAGATTGCCGTTTTCGATGCGGGAGTTTTCGCGACGGGCCGTGTAGTATTCGAGTTCATTGTTGCCCCAGCCGCCACCTCCGGTTTGCAGAGACCATTTTTTCGGATCAGGGGTAGAGCCGTCCGGAGAATTGAATTCGTCGCTCCAGGTCAGGACCCAGTCGTTAGCGATGGTCGCGCTTTGGCGCGCGGCTGCGGTGGAACTGCGTGGAAGGAGGGTCGCGATCACAGCGGCAATCCCGACGAGGAAACAGAGCAGAAGCCGTAGTATTTGCGAAAATTGACGACAGGGGGCCATAAGAACATTCCTTGATTGCTCGGTTCTAACGGAATCCAGCCAGTGGATACCAAGATTGGGGTTCGAAGGGTTGCTGGAGCCCGCCGCCTACTGTAGCAGAGAATGTGATAGTCTGATGGAAGGCCGCGCTCTTTGGAGCGGGGCCTTTTTCTTTTGGATAAACGAGAAATTGCAGGAGGTGGTCAGGTGGAGGCACGGTTGGGATGCGGACAGTTGGATGACGAGGAGTTTCTGCGCGCATTTGAGGAATGCAAGCTGGCGCACGGCACGTTTCATCACGCGGACCACATTCGGTTGGCGTGGATTTACGTGAACCGGCTCGGCGCCGAGGCGGCACAGCAGCGATTATTGACGGGGATTCAAAAGATGGCAGTGCACGCGGGCGCGCCGAAGAAGTTCTTGCATACGACAACGGTGGCTTGGGCACGGTTGGTGGCGGCTGCCAGTGGAGATCGACCGGCAGACGAGAGCTTTTCCGCTTGGATCCAGCGGCATCCCGAGTTGCTGAACCGAGATCTGCTCGGCAAGCACTACTCCAGAGGTCGGCTGGAAACGGAGGCGGCGCGGTCCGGGTGGGTGGAACCGGATCTCGCGCCACTTTAAGCGGATGGGCCCTTTTGATGGGAGGGCTGAAAGATGCTCGTGCACTTTGGCGAGAGGCACCAATGGTGATCGCGGGATTTATCCTTTGGCATCCGGGGGCCCCGATGCATAGAATGGGCCACTTACTTGAGGAGAGCCATGGGTGGACCGCAGCGGACGGTGCTGATTACCGGCGGGACTGACGGGCTTGGACGCGCGGCTGCGTTGCTGCTGGCGGAGAAGGGCTACCGGGTGTTTGCGGCCGGCCGTTCGGCGGCCAAGCGAGTGGAACTCGATCGAATTGCGGGGGAGAAGAAATTACCTCTGGAATCTCTGGAACTGGACGTTTGCGACGACACTTCGGTGACGCGCGCGGTGCAGGAAGTGCTGCAGAAAGCCGGCGCGATTGACGTGCTGATCAACAATGCCGGCATCGGCTTCGTGGCGGTGGTCGAAGAGCTGAAGTTCGACGATCTGCGCCGACTGTATGAGACGAATATCTTCGGCGTGCTCCGCGTGACTCAAGCGGTGCTACCGCACATGCGGGAGCGTGGGCAGGGGCGAATCCTGATGTTGAGCAGCGTTGCTGGCATCGTGACGCCGCCGACGTATGGCGCCTACAGCAGCAGCAAGCATGCGCTGGAAGCGATTTCCAACGCGTTGCGGCTGGAGCTCTATCCGTTCCGGATCGATGTGATTCTAATCGAGCCCGGCTACATCATGACCAACTTCCAGCAGACAGCGAGGGAGCTGGCGCAGGAGTATACGGACCGGGCGAGTCAGAGCACGTACGCGAAAATTTATGATGGCGCAATTTCGGCGGCGAACAGCAGCCGCAAAGAGTCGAAGACGACACCAGAGGATTGCGCGCGGGTGGTCCTGGAGGCGATCGAGTCGGGGCATCCCAAGGCGCGTTACACGGTGACACCGCTGGCGAAGTGGGCTTCGCTGGGAAAGCGGCTGCTGCCGGACACAGTGCTGGATTCGTTTTTGCGGCGGAGATTCGGAGTGGTCCGAGAAGAGGAAGATTAATTGAGTTCCTCCTGAAGCCGAACGGCCGGCTCCCTACGTTTTACTTCACCAACCAAAATGGGAGTAGGTGCGCCGACGGAACGATGTATTCGAGCGGCGAGTCGGACTACACTGCAGGAATATTTTGGTAGTGGGTGAGGGATAGGTTCATGAAAATGGAAACGCTGGCGGTACATGCGGGCGCAGAGGTTGATCCGGCAACCGGGAGCATCGCGCCACCCCTGCATCTTTCGACTACTTTCCTGCATGGACCCGCGACGGAAGAGCTGCACGGGTATATCTATGTGCGAGACAAGAATCCGACGCAGGACCGCCTGGAAGCGGCGATGAGCGCGCTCGAGGGCGGGGAGGACACGCTGGCGTTTTCGTCGGGGATGGGAGCGACGGCGGCGTTTTTCCAGAGCCTGGAGCCAGGATCGCACGTGATTATCCCGGAAGACGTGTACGTGCATGTGCGCGACATCGCGAGGGAGTATTTCACGAGCTGGCAGATGGAGTATTCGACGGTGGACACGCAATCTGCGCCCGCGATAGCCGCCGCGATGCGGCCCAACACAAAGGCGATCTGGGCGGAGACGCCGTCGAACCCGCAGATGAAAATCATGGACATTGCGGGGGCGGCCAAAATCGCGCATCAGGGTGGTGCGTGGCTGGTGGTGGACAATACGTTTGCCACGCCTGCGTTGCAGCGGCCGCTGGAGCTTGGAGCCGACGTGGTCATGCACTCGACGACAAAATATTGCGGCGGCCACAGCGATGTACAGGGCGGGTGCCTCGTGTTCAAAAAACGCGAGCCGCTGTTCGAGAAGCTGTTTCACACACGCATGGTGTTGGGCGCGGTGTGCTCTCCCTTTAATTCCTGGTTGATTTTGCGGGGATTGCGCTCGCTACCTTGCCGAATGGAACGACACTCGGCGAACGCTATGGCGGTGGCGAAGATACTGGCGCAAGTGAAGACGGTGGAACGTGTGTTTTATCCGGGGCTGGCGACTCACCCCGGACACACGATTGCGGCCGCGCAGATGAAACAGTTTGGTGGGATGATGTCGATCCTGGTCCGCGGAGGATGGGAGGAGGCGGTCCGCGTGATTTCTCGCGTGAAGCTGTTTCAGCCGGCGACGAGCTTGGGCGGAGTGGAGAGCCTGGTCGAGCATCGAGCTTCTGCGGAAGGCAAGGGATCAACGTCGCCGAAGAATTTGCTGCGCCTCTCGATCGGGTTGGAGCATCCGGAAGATTTGATTGCAGATCTACTGCAGGCGCTGGGATAGGAGGAGTTTAAACGCCAATAATTTTGGTCTGGGCAATGGTGGGCCACATAAAGGTGGCCGCTTCTGGAGCTAGTTGGAGATTTGGAAGGAGAGGCTGTTTTCCCGAAGGGCCTCCCACTTTTTGCGCCAAACGTCGTGAATGGAGCTTTCGGCATAGTCGGCGGCGGCTTCGGGGCTAGTGAATTCAATCACGTAAACGCCGCTCCAGTCCTGAAGCTGATTGCGTTCGGTCTTGAGCCAGATATTCTTGATGCCAGGAATTTTGGCGGCCATATCGCGGATGCCGTTGATGGCTTGATCCTGATCATACTGAGAGGTGGCCGCGCGAAACTTGTACGCGACGACGTGGATCACCGTCTTGGGCTGTCCGAAGCGATTCACGGCCGAGACTCTCTGCGTGAACAAGCTTCCGGCCAAGGCGCCAGCCAGAAAGAGCACAATACCCGCCAAGATTCGCAGCCCGCGACGTTTGCGCGATTCCATGAAATCCTCCCGTTGTAAACGACTCAGCCAGTCTATGCGACTGCGGTGGAGCTCAGCAACTCGACTGCAATTGACGGGGCTGCGGCTTGCCAGTAGGCTGAAACCGTTAATTCCCAGGAGAATCGGATGATTCGGAATCTCACGATGGCGATGCTTATTTGTTTGCTGGCGGTGCTTCCCGGAGTGGGCCGCGCGCAGACGGATCCAGAGGTAGACGCCGAAGCTCGCTCTATCTTGCAGCAACTGATCGAAATCAACACCACGGATTCGGTGGGAAGCGTCACGAAGGCTTCCGAGGCGATGGCGCAGCGATTGCTGGCGGCAGGATTCTCGCAGCAGGACGTGATTGTGGCTGGTCCGAACGCGAGGAAGAAGAATCTGGTGGTGCGGTTTCGCGGCACGGGGAAGCACAAGCCGATCCTGTTCATCGGTCACCTGGATGTGGTGGAGGCGCGCCGGGAAGACTGGAGCATGGATCCATTCCGGTTCATCGAAAAGGACGGCTACTTTTATGGGCGCGGAACGCAGGACATGAAAGAAGGCGACGCCATTCTGGCGGAGAGTTTCATGCGGCTGAAGCGTGCGGGCTTTATTCCGGACCGGGATTTGATCCTGGCGCTGACGGCCGACGAAGAGGGCGGAGATTTCAATGGCGTGGACTGGCTGATTAAGGAGCACCGCGCCTGGATCGAAGCCGAATATTGCATCAACCTGGACGGCGGAGAATTCGAGAAAATGAAGGGGAAGCGCGTCCTGGCCGGGCTGCAGGCGAGCGAAAAGGTCTACGCCGATTTTCAGTTCGAGACCACGAATCCAGGCGGGCATAGCTCCGTGCCGGGGCCGGACAACGCAATTTATGAGCTTGCGGAGGCGTTGCTGAAGGTGCACGCGTTTTCATTTCCGGTGGAGATCAACGAGATTACGCGAAATTATTTCGCGGCTTCGGCAAAGCTGACGGGCGGGCAATTATCCACCGATCTCGCGGGCGCGGCCAAGGAACCGCCAGATGTGGAGGCGATCAAACGGCTTTCCACCAATCCTTACTACAACTCGCTGCTGCATACGACGTGCGTGGCCACGATGCTTGCCGGGGGCCACGCGCCGAACGCGCTGCCGCAGATGGCGCGCGCTAACGTGAATTGCCGGATCTTTCCCGGGGAGGATCCGGAGCACGTCCGGAAGACGCTGGAGCGCGTGGTGGCCGACCAGCAGGTGAGCATCACCGTGGTGCCGGAGAAGACGGCGGACGGAAAGCTGATTCCAATCGTGAGCGTGCCGCCGTCACCACTCTCACCAGAAGTGACGAAGGCCATGGAGAAGACGCTGGCGACGATGTGGCCGGGCGTTCCCGTGGTGCCGACGATGTCCACGGGCGCGAGCGACGGAAAATTCCTGCGCATCGCGGGGATTCCAACGTACGGCATCTCGTGCATGTTTTTCGACATGGACGACGACCGGTCGCACGGGAAAGACGAACGCGTGGGGGTGCAGGACTTTTACGACGGTGTGGAATTCGGCTACCGGTTCATGAAAATGCTCTCGAGCAACTGACGCCGAATTGCATGACCATGGAGCGCCGGGGCCGGTTATCGGTGGAGGCGAGATACGATGGAGAAGTGGGCCGGGCCCGTTCGGCAGGCTCAGGATAAATAAGCCCGGTCCGTACGAGTACCCTAGATTCAAATGAAAAAGCCCCCGATTGTCGGGGGCTTTTTCATGAAAAGGGAACCCGGAGAAATTACGGCTTGGTGGGATCCGGAGCTTCGCCGGGCTTGGTGTCCTGCGGAGCGGCGGTGCTGGCGGCGACGGGCTTGGAAGCATCGGCGCCGTAGCGCGTCAGGTAGGGCATAAACGGAGTGATTTCAAAAGGCATCTTCTCGCGTTCAGCTACGGTCCCGATGGGCTTGCTCTTGATCAGCTCGAGCTTGTCGTTCCAGGGGTCCAGTTTGACGCGGCCGCCGAGCGGCAACGCGGCAATCTTCTGAGGATTCGATTTGGTATCCACGGGGACGGTGGATTTGATGTCGGCAATCTCCGGGACGCGGTTGCCGAGGTGGCCGCTAATCAGGTTGGGAATTTCCTTCTGGCGGCTGTCCAGGGCCTGCAAGAACAAGCCGGCATTGCCAAGCTGGTTCTTGTAGGGTGAGTTGTTGAGGATGATGAGGGCTTTGGCGTTGGCTTGGGCTTCTTCGTCAGGAGTACGGGCAAAGCCGAAATGGCGGAAAGTGTCCTTGTCGTCCACCAGCAGCTGGTCGAAGAAGGCGTATTGCGAATCGAGACGGTGCCCGAGAACGATGTGCGCGAGTTCGTGGGCCAGCATGGTAGCGAGGCTGGCTTCATCGGGAAGTACGTCAATCAAGCCGCGGCTCAACACAATGGTGTGGCCAACGGTGAAGGACTCCAAAGTGGAAGTCATCAAGACGCGGCAACGGACTTCGGGTTCGACGTCGATATTGTTGGTGACCTCGAGGTTGTTGACGACGGTGTCGAGCACCTTGTCGACTTCGCCCTTCGGGGCGATGAGGCCAATGCGTTCGAAGCGATCAATGATGTTGTCTTCCGCCTGGCGGTCCCAGGAGCGCTGGGCTTGAATCGGGGAGAGGTCATTGGCGCTCTTGGTGTCGTCCTGCATGGGCGTTTCGATGAGGATTTTGCTGAGCTCCTGCTCCTGGGAGTTGCTCCCGAGGTTGTAGCCCCACAGGCGAGTCTGCGCCTTGAAGTCGAGCTTTTTGGAAATGGCGTAGTGGAGATCCTTTTCTTCGCTGTACACGAAAGTGGGCAGCCAAAGATCGGGCTGGACGTTGGTGCGCCAGCTATCGAAGTGGAAGTACCAGCTGGAGTGTCCGTTGCCGGTATAGGCGCCATTAAAACGAACGATGTGGAAGCCCTGATCCTCGACCCAGATGCGGCCCAGGAAGCGCCCGTGGTTGTTTTTCTCCAGGGGCGTCACGTCGAACACCAGGCAGCGCACCTCGCCGACGAATTCGCGGCGGACGTAGTCAAACTTGTAGTGCTGGCGGTCGAAGCCGTTGGTGTCAATAAAAATCATTTGGAGGAAGCCGTCGGGCAAAAACTGCATGGAAAAGGTGAAGAAGTTGCCGACGGAGCTGAGAACTTTCTTGCCCTTGCTGGAGGTTTCGCTCAGGGGAACGAGGTTCACACCCTTATCGAAATTGGCGCGGCCGAGGAAATATTTATCGCCGGCGGGGACTTCGCCCAGATCCTTGTCGGGCTTCAGGTTCTGGATGTAGGTCTCAACCAAAGGCTGATAGTTGCGGATCTGGCCATACAGTTTCTGTTCGTTAGCCGTAATGCGGTCCACCACCTGCTCGAGAGTACGAGGCTGATCCGCCGCAGCGGGGGGAGCCGGCGCAGCCCAGGTAGTAGCACCCGCGCAAGCGCCGAGCGCCAGGGCCAGGATAGAGTTGCACAGCTTTCGCATGATCATTCTCCCTCAGTACGCCAGCCGGAATTCGATTCGGATCACGGCCGGGAAATCCACCGGTTCGCCTTGCCGCTTAGCCGGCTTGAACTTGATTTGCTGCGCCGCGCGCACGGCCGACTCGTCTAGACCGTGGCCGAGGCCGCTGACGACACGATTGATTTGGATAGTTCCATTGGCGAGGAACACGACGTCGACGCGGACATCGCCTTCAATTTTCAGGCTGCGCCCTTCGGAGGTGTATTCCGGCCGGGGTTTGGAGACAATCTCGGGTGGTGCGTCGGCCGGACCACTGGGGCCGGCTTTCTTCTTGGGAGCTTCCGTCGAGGTATCTACAGCGGCAAAGCCGCCGGCGACTACCGTGCCGTGCTTCCCAGAACTCGTCGGAGGAATCGCGGTTCCATTGCCGAAACCGCTGCTGGCCACCGTGCCACGAATGCCTTCTTTCCCGCCGGTGCCGTTGCCGTAGCCTTCGCCACCGGGCAGAGCGGGAGAGCCGAGCCGCGCGACGTTGGTGGCGTGCTTGGGATCGCCCTTGCCAGCGACGCCATTGGGATCTCCGAAGCCGCCCGTCTGGACTTTTTCGACGGGGGCCTGCACCGTGGCAGGAGCTGCACTGCCGCTGCTAAGGTTACCGACCTTCACATCTTCCTTGGGGCGCTTCGGACCGTTCTCCTTCACTTCAATCTTCGTCGGTTCGAACTTCGCCGTCATATCGGGTGCTTTGACTTCGACTTTCTCGATCTTTGGCTGGACTTTTCTGGGCGCCACGAGGTTCGCGAAAATGTGAGGCTGCTGGGGATTCAATTTCGGAGGCTCAACGGGCGTCGGTTTCGGTTCCAGCTTGGGGGCAACCGCCTTCACTTTTGGCGGAGGCGGAGGGGGCGGAGCCACAGGAATTTCAGTGACCGGCTGAGCAATCGCCGTGTAGGAGTACTGAATCGCTGTCTTCATCTGCTCCGGGTAAAGCACAGGAATCAAGACGAAGAACGTGAGGATCGAAAGCTGGACGATCGCGCTGAATCCCACGCGATTCCAATTGGGCCTGGCATCGGGGAGGACGGCCAAACGGGCCGGAACGGGCTTGGTGCCAATGTGCTGCTTCCAAGCTTCCGAGTTTCCCGCACGGTTGCGGTTAGAATCAAACCCCACGCCCAGCGACCGTCTCGTCGGTGGTTCTGCAATCATGGTGGACATCCGCTTACGGCCTCGCGCGAAGATTCGTCCTGGAGCAGGAGTCCCTTAGGGGATTTCCTGCCAGAGATCAGAACGTGTGTGTTACCAGTACGAGAGTACTTAGTGGAACTTGCGTCCCTAATAGGACTTTCGTACTAAAGACGCGAATTCGCTAATGCCAAGCCGAGTGCATCTTCAGAGCGTCGTTCTGTCTCCCGGACCAACCCGCGGAGGCAAATTTCGTTGCGGGGCTGGAGCGCAACACCCACTAGAATAACCCATTTCGGAGGGGGACGGCCGTGCGGAATTGCGGGGACCAGCGCACCGGGCACTCCTTTAGGGTACTCTTAAGCAATAGGATGCAACCATACCGCTTTCCGTTGGTTCTTTTTAAGGGCACCTAGGGTATAGACAGACGGAGCCTTAGGGGAAAAGCAGGAGGATTGTGGCCCTACCCTCGGAAGACAAATCGCCAGCTCCGGACCTCCCCAAGCCCCTCGTAGCATGCGCGGCGCTCGTTGAGTCGCTTTATGCACAATCGGGGGCGTCTCGTTGGGGGCTGTCCCTGGGGCAATTTGCGTCTGGGCTGGAGCGTAGCGTACGCAAGCGCTTCGCGGCTGATGCGGCGGCGCGAGAACGGTTGGAGGACTACCTGCTTTCGCTGCATGTGGAGGATCTGGCGCTGGCGACCGCTTGCCTGGAGGGGTCGGAAGCGGCTTGGGACGATTTTGTGAGGGAATACCGCGGGTACCTGCGGGCGGCGGCGGGCGCGGTCACAAAGGCGAGCCGGTTTGGGGCGAATGCGCGGGAACTTGCCGACTCGCTGTTCTCCGATTTGTTCGGGCTAATGGATGGAAAGCGCGGGGAGCGTTCGCTGCTGCGGTATTTTCACGGGCGGAGCACGCTGAAGACCTGGCTGCGCGCGGTGCTGGCGCAGCGTCACGTGGATCAGATCCGGCGGCAGCGGCGTTGGGAGTCGCTGGACGCCGACGATGGAGAAAAGCCGGAGCTTCCGCCAGAACGCCTGGAAATGCCGGTGCTCGATCCCGACCGCGCGCAGTATCTTTCTTCTTTTTCCGCCGCCTTACAGCATGCCGTGAATGCGCTGTCGCCCGTGGATCTCGAACGGGTGGAACTCTATTATGCGCGCCAAATGAAACTCGCGGAGATCGGGCGGCACTTGGGTGAACACGAATCGAGCGTGTCGCGAAATCTGGAACGGATTCGGGGCGAACTGCGCGCCGCGACGGAGCAACGGCTTAGAGAAGCGTTTTCACTCAGCGAAGCGGTAATTGAACGGTGCTTTGCGTACGCATCCGAGGATGTTCCCATTGATTTCCGGCGAATGTTTCCCGACGCGAGACCTGGCGGTTCACAGGGGAAGCAGAAGGATCGGTTGTGAAGCGGCGCAAGAAACCTGTTCGCAAACGTTCTAAGAAAGGAGGGCGTCATGCCCGCTGACGATCGCAACCAAAAATTTGAACGCGCCCTCGCACAGCACCTGCGCGGCAATCCGGCGGGAGCGGGCTGTCCGGATGCGGAGACGCTGGGGGCGTATCACGAGCGCACTTTGTCAGTGGAGGAGCTGGCGCAGTGGAAGCAGCACATCGCGGGCTGCGCGGCGTGCCAAGAGACGCTGGCGCTGGTGGAAGAGACGGAAAAGCAACTTTCGGAAGAGTGGCAGGATCAGTTGGTCGGAAGCATGAGATCTTTGGCAGCCGTGCCGCGAGGGGAAGAAAGAGAGCTTGTCGCAAGGGCAATGGTGGCTGCGGCGACGCCTGGCGAAACGCCGAAGCGGCGAATGCGCCCAAAGATGGCAAGGTGGGCGATTCCATTGGGAGCGATGGCCGCGTCGGTTCTGATTGCGATTGGGATTTACGAACAGCACGCGCTGCGATCGCCGGAATCGAACACTGTCGAGATGGCGCAAAATGAGCGGCAAGCTGCTCCGGAGTTGAGCGCTCCCGCCGGCACGACGAAGGAAAGCAAGCCGCCCGAGCAAGATCTGCGGCGAGCCGAGCGGGATCAACTGGCCGTGCGCCCGGGGGCAACCGCGGTGGGACAAGTGCACTCGGCGCCGAACGCGCTGCCTTCTCCGGCTGCTGCAGACTCCCTTCGAAAAGATGGGGAGATCGAGAAGAAACAGACGCTTTCCGCGAGAGTTTCGAGCATTAACGGAAACGCGCCTGCCGTGCCGCCTCCATCGCCTGCCGGTGTCGCGAAAGAAGAGACTCCTCGATCGACAACGCAAAGCGTGGAGGTTCTCTCAGAGACGAAACCCGCCTCGACGTCCGCTCCTCCCCCGAGCGCGCCAAAGAGTTCCGAAGCAGGCTACGCCGGAGCCGTTGCTGGAACGCTGGATGATGGAAAGCGGCCGGCTGACGCCAGCAAGGCCAAAACTTCGCAGCAATCGTTGTCGAGAAATATGGCCACGAATGAAATGATGGCGAAGCAGGGCGGAATTGGTGCGCTGGTGCAGATTGCGGCGGCGAGTGGCGGCACCATCCTGACGCCGGATCACAAGGTGTGGTGGAAGCTCGGAGCGGACGGAACGGCGGAATTGACGACGGACGGTGGAGAGAAATGGAAGACGATTCCGACCGGAGCGGCGGCGATGCTGACTTCCGGCTCCGCTCCTTCCGCCAAGATTTGTTGGATTGCCGGGAAGGCGGGAACGCTGGTGGTGACGACGGATCGGGGTGGGCACTGGACGATCGTGCCTACGCCCATCGCGGGAGATTTGGGAGGAGTGCACGCTGTGGACGGAAAACACGCCTCCATTTGGGATGCGGCGAAGAGGCAGAGTTATGAGACGAGCGACGGTGGCAATACCTGGAAGCAAATTACAAACGAATAAGCCATGCAAGAAATTCCGGCGCACACGTTCCAAGAGAGAAGGCAAATTCTTGTCGAGGTGAAGCGAACATGAAGATCCCTGATTTGTTGAGGAGCGGAAGTTATCGCGTGGCGGCAGCCACGGCCGCCATCACGCTGGCAGGCGTGGCCGCGTTTGTGCCGGCCTATTCGGCGGGTAAGAAAGACGTTGGTCAGGAAAAAGAATCGAGTCGCGCGGCGGATCAGAGCACATCGCTGAACGACCAGACCGATCTGGCGGTAACGGTTTACAATTCGAACATCGCGTTGATTCGCGACGTGCGCGATCTGCAGTTGCCGAAGGGCGAATTCCGGCTAAAGTTCATGGACATCGCCGCGACGGTCAATCCGGCTACGGTGCATTTTCGTTCGCTGACCGATCCGGACAAGTTGAGCGTGCTTGAGCAGAACTATGAATACGATCTGTTGGAGCCGGCGAAACTGCTGAACAAATATGTGGGCAAGGAAGTGACGCTGGTGCGCAGCTACATGGACAACGGAACCACCAAGCACGAAGAGGTCAAGGCAACTCTGCTGGCGAACAACAACGGTCCGGTGTGGAAGATCGGGAATGACATCGTGACCGGAATGTATGGCGAGAGCTACCGCTTTCCGGAGGTGCCCGCGAATCTGTATGACCGGCCGACGCTGCTGATGTCGCTGGAGAATTCTGGGCCGGCGAAGCAGAAGATCGAATCGTCTTATCTGGCGACAAACCTTTCGTGGAATGCGGACTACGTGCTGACCGTGGGGCGCGACGACAAGGCGGCGGACCTCGATGGCTGGGTGACGATTGTGAACAACAGCGGCACGGCATTCCACCATGCAAAACTGCAACTGGTAGCCGGGGACCTGAATCGGCTGCCTCAACGCGATCAATATCGGGCCATGGAGATGGTAGCCAACGCTCCGGCGACCAAAGCGGCCGGCCAATTCCAGCAGGAGAATTTCAGCGAGTACCACCTGTATTCGCTGGGGCGGCGGACTTCAGTGGAAGACAAGGAAACGAAGCAGATAAGTCTGCTGGAAGGGATTGGCGTTCCAGTGGAAAAGCTGTTCGTGGTGAACGGGCAAAACTATTACTACCGGAATATGCAGAACCCCGGATCGCCACTGAAGGATCCCGTACAGGTCTTCTACAAGTTCAAGAACGAAGAGAAGGCTGGCCTGGGAATTCCGCTGCCGGCGGGAAACCTGCGCGTTTACCAGAAAGATTCGAAGGGTGGGCTGCTGTTCATCGGTGAGGATCACATTGACCACACGCCGAAGGACGAGTTCGTGACGGTGAAAATCGGCAATGCGTTCGACGTAGTGTGCGACCGAAAGCAGACGGACTACAAAAGCCTCGGGAGTCGCTTGTGGGAGATGGAATTCGAGATCACGCTGCGCAATCACAAGGACACGCCCATCACTGTTCAGGTTAACGAGCCCATTGGCGGAGATTGGGAGATGCTGTCTTCAACTTATAAGTACACGAAGACGGAGGCGTTCGCGGCGCAGTTCGAAGTGCCGGTGAAGGCCAACGGCGAATCGGTGCTGAAATACCGGATTCGGGCAAAGTGGTAGAAGAAGGAAGTAAACAGGTGATGAGGTAACGAAAGAACGAAAGAAACTCGAGATACGGAGAGGGCGCCGGCCACACCGGCGCCTTTTTCTTGAGTCGCCGGGTCAGCTTTCAACGATGGCGTCGGCTTCGATTTCGAGAAGAATTTCCGGGGCGATGAGCCTGGTCACTTCCACCATCGAGGTGGCGGGCCGGATTTCGGCAAAAAATTCGCCATGGGCGCGGCCGATTTTTTCCCATTCGGCGATGTTGGTGACGAAGATGCGCGTGCGAATGACGTCCTTGAGGCCGGCGCCGGCGCGGTTCAGGGCGGATTCGATGTTGCGAATGATCTGGATGGTTTGGGCGTAGGCATCGCCGATCCCCACGATCTTGCCGTCGGGCCTGGTGGCGGTGGTGCCTGAGACGCAGATGTGGTTGCCAATGCGTACGGCTCTCGAGTAGCCGACAATCGGCTCCCACGGCGTGCTGGTGGCGAAATTTTGGCGTGGCATTTTGGTCCTTTCCGGTGGGTCTGGCGGCGGTTTGCCGTTTCCCTGCATGTTAAACTAAAACGACGACGGGCATGGGCTGCGAAGTGTCCCGGCCCCTTTCGAAAGACGGTTTTATGCGCTGCAACAACATTCTGGATGCAGTGGGCCGCGTCCCGTTGATCCGGCTACACCGGATCAATCAGGGGCTGAAACCCCAGATGTGGGTGAAGGCCGAGATGCTGAATCCGGGCGGTTCGGTGAAGGATCGCATCGGCGTTGCCATGATTGATGAGGCCGAGAAAAAGGGCCTGCTGAAGGCCGGCGGCACGATCATTGAAGGCACTTCCGGAAATACGGGGATGGGGCTCGCGCTGGTGGCAGCCGTGCGCGGTTACAAGTGTGTTTTCACGACGACGGATAAGCAGTCGAAGGAAAAAGTGGACTTACTGAAGGCGCTGGGCGCTGAAGTGATTGTTTGCCCCACGGCCGTAGAGCCAGAGGACCCACGCAGTTACTACAGCGTGGCGAGAAAGCTGGCGCGGGAAATTCCCAACTCCTACTACCCGAACCAGTATGACAATCCGACCAATCCGGAAGCACATTACCAGACGACGGGCCCGGAGATTTGGGAAGACACGGAAGGAAAAATCACCCATTTCGTTTGCGGAATGGGCACGGGCGGAACGATCAGCGGCGTCGGCAAGTATTTGAAGGAGAAGAATCCGAACGTACAGATTATCGGCGTTGATCCGGAAGGCTCTCTTTACTACGAGTTTCACAAAACCGGGAAAATCGGCAAAGCGCGGACGTACGTGGTGGAAGGCATCGGCGAGGACTTTTTTCCGACTACGATGCACATGGAAATTCTGGACGAAGTGATTCAGGTGAACGACGAAGAGTGCTTTGTGGTGGCGAGACGCCTGGCCAAGCAGGAAGGCATTTTCACGGGCGGGTCTGGGGGCGGCTGCCTGAGTGCCGCGTTGCGTCTGGCAAAAGACCTTGGACCTCGGGACTTTGTGGTGGCGCTCCTGCCGGATACCGGGATGCGGTATCTCAGTAAGGTGTACAACGACGAGTGGATGCGGGAGCGCGGCTACGTGGAATCGAGTGTGCCGATCACGGCGGCGGAAGTGGTGAACGCGAAGCGGCAATCGGGCAAGGTGCGGGAACTGGTAATCGCGCGGCCATATCAAACGGTGTTCCACGCGCTGAAGACCATGCAGGAGCAGGACATTTCGCAAATCCCGGTGTTCGAAGAGAACCTGCCGATCGGCACGGTGTACGAAGACCAGATTTTGACGCTGGCGCTGCAGGGCAAGGACCTGCGGAAACTGGTGGTGCGCGAGGTGATGAGCAAGCCTTTGCCGAAGATTCCGGGTTCATCGCCGGTCGAGCGGGTGACATATATCCTCAGCCACGAAAATCCCGCGGTGTTCGTGGAACTGGATGAGACCAGGTTCGAAATCCTCACCAAGTACGATTTGATGAGCACGGTCGCCGGTTTGATGGAACAGAAACGCTAATCGCCTTCCCGCGCGAAGCGGAATTCGGGACAACACAAAGTGAAAATTCAGGACTTCAACGAGCGGCTGAAGAACTCCATCCTTATCGCGGACGGCGCGATGGGCTCGATGCTGTACGAGTCCGTCGGGGCGGTGCGGTGCTTCGACGAGCTGAACGCCACAGAGCCAGAAGCGGTGTTTCGCGTACATCAGGCATACATAGATGCAGGCGCGCAGATCATCGAGACGAACACGTTTGGGGCAAACCGGTTCAAGCTGGCGCCGCTGGGGCTGGGCGACGAAGTGCAACGGCTGAATAGTCGCGGCGTGAAAATCGCGCGTGAGGCGCGGGAAGCGGCTTCGCGTGAAGTGTTGATCGGCGGCTCCATGGGGCCGCTGGGCATCGGAGTGCAGGCGCGGCACCCCGAGCCGGACCAGATCCTGAACATTTTCAAGGAGCAGGCATTGGCGCTGGAAGAGCGCGGCGTGGATCTGTTTGTCCTCGAGACGTTTTCTTACATCGAAGAAATCCTGCTGGCGGTGGACGGGATCCGATCTTTTTCGAGCTTGCCCATTGTGGCGCAGCTCACGTTTTCCGAAGAGGGCACGATGTTCGGGGACGTACGTCCGTTTCTGGCGGCCTCGCTGCTGAAAGAGAAAAACGTACAGGTGATCGGATCGAACTGCACGCTGGGCCCGCAATCGCTGCTGCCGATATTGCAGGAGTTTGCAAACGCGCAGGACATTTGGATCAGCGGCATGCCCAACGCTGGATTTCCCAAACGCGAAGGCGACCGCATTGTCTACCCGAAGTCTTCGCCGCAATATTTCGCGGAGTTTGCCCGTGAAGCCGCTGCCATCGGCGCGCGCATCCTGGGTGGCTGCTGCGGGACGACGCCGGCGCACATCCACGCAATGGCGGAAGCGGTGAAAACGATGCGTCCAGCCAAGGCGCATGCGACGGCGAGCGTGGTCGCCACGGTGCAGCCCGCGGCCGTGATCCCGGAACGAGAGCCAGAAAGCAAATTCTGGAAGCGGCTGCAAAAGCGGGAATTCACCGTTTGCGTGGAGATCGATCCGCCGAAGGGCCTGGCACTCGATCGGATTTACGAACAGGTTGATCACGTGATGGCGTCGAAGAAGGTGGATTGCATTGACATCAACAGCGGCGCGATGGCGCGCGTGGGCATGGATGCCCTCGTTGTAGCGGGAGCGCTGGAAGCCCGAGACGTTGAGACCATCCCCCATCTCACGACGCGTGACCAGAACATCATCGGGCTGCAGGCGATGCTGCTGGGTGCGTGGACGGTGGGCGGCGTGCGCAACGTGCTGGCGATCACCGGCGATCCACCATCGGTGGGCGATTATCCGGAAACGAGCGGCGTCTACGAAGTGGATTCCGTGGGGCTGGTGAAGATCCTGCACCGGTTGAATCAAGGGACGGACTGGGCGGGCAAAACGCTGGGCGGACAGACCAATTTCACGATTGGGGTGGCGCTGAATCCGGTCTCCGACGATCTGGATTCGGAGATTGCGCGCTTTCACGCGAAGATCGAGGCCGGCGCGCATTTTGCGATGACCCAGCCGCTCTTCGATCCCGAACATTGGCACGCGTTTCTGAAAAAATTCGGCGGGAATCCCCCAATTCCCGTGTTGATCGGCATCTGGCCGCTGAACAGCTACAAGCAGGCGCTGCGGCTGAACAATGAGGTGCCAGGCATACTGATTCCGGACCCATTGCTGAAATCCATGGAAACTGCGGGTCCCTCGGCGCGGGATCGCGGATTTGAGGTAGCTCGCGAGATGCTCATTTGGGCACGTACAGAACTGGCCGGTGCGTATCTGATTCCACCGTTCAAGCGCCACGAGGAAATTCTCGAGATTCTATAGACCGCGGACGGCCGCTATACTCTTGCCTCGTGGAAACAGGAAGCGCATGATGCATCCGGAAGATGTTGGCCGAAGCTCTCCGCTTGGGGCGACCCCGCACCAGGGGGGAGTCAATTTCAGCCTGTATTCGCGCCACGCAACGCAGATTGAACTGCTGTTTTTTGACCACGAAGAGGACGAAAAGCCTTCCCGCGTATTTCTGCTCGACCCGGTTCACAATCGAACTTATCACTACTGGCACATGTTCGTACCCGGAGCGCAAGCAGGGCAGATTTATGGGTACCGGGCGCACGGCCCGTTTGCGCCAGAACTTGGGATGCGCTTCGACCCGACAAAGGTCCTTCTTGACCCATACGCGCGCAGTGTGCGGGTGCCAAAGCATTACAGCCGTGACGCGGCCAGTGGTCTGGGGGAGAACACGGCAAGCGCCATGAAATGCGGAGTGGTGGACTTGCGTGGTTACGACTGGCAAGGAGATCGCCCGCTGCGGCATTCCTCGTCGAGAACGATCATTTATGAAATGCATGTTCGGGGATTCACGCAGCACTCAAGCTCGGGATTGCCTGAGCATCTGAGAGGCACGTACGCGGGGGTGGTGGAAAAGATTCCGTATCTTCAGCAACTGGGAGTTTCGGCGGTGGAGCTATTGCCCGTATTTCAGTTTGACTCACAGGATTGCCCATCCGGGCTGACAAATTATTGGGGCTATGCGCCGGTGGCGTTTTTTGCTCCGCATCTCCATTACAGCTCGCAGCAGGGTGTTGCGGGTCCCGTGAACGAATTTCGCGACATGGTCAAGGCACTGCATCAGGCCGGGCTCGAAGTGATTCTTGACGTGGTATTCAATCACACGGCCGAAGGTAATCATACGGGGCCTACATTGAGCTTTCGCGGATTGGACAACGTAACGTATTACCTGCTCGACGCGGATCGTGCGCGCTACGCGAATTACAGTGGCACGGGAAACACTCTGTATTCGCATCATCCCATCGTGCGCCGCATGATAGTCGACAGCTTGCGCTATTGGGTTGAGGAGATGCACGTGGACGGTTTCCGGTTTGATCTTGCTTCAGTCCTGGCGCGAGACGCGCGCGGAAACGTTATGTCCAACCCGCCGCTGCTCTGGGACATCGAATCCGATCCGGCCCTCTCCGGAACAAAGATGATCGCGGAAGCGTGGGACGCCGCGGGTCTCTACCAGGTCGGACAGTTTATCGGGGACAGCTGGAAGGAGTGGAACGGCAAGTTTCGGGATGACGTGCGGGATTTTTTCCGCGCGGCCCCCGGAGCCGTGCGGAAGATGGCCGACCGTTTCCTGGGCAGTCCGGAAATCTACGCGCACAAGGAACGCGAGGCCGAACAGAGCATCAATTTCGTGACGTGTCATGACGGTTTTACGTTGAATGACCTGGTTTCCTACAATCAAAAACGCAATGAGGCGAATCATGAAGAAAATCGGGACGGCGCGAACGACAATCGCAGCTGGAACTGCGGGGTAGAAGGCCCAACGGACGATCCTGGTATCGAAGCTCTGCGCAACCGGCAGATGAAGAATTTTCTTACCGTAAACCTGTTTGCCCTGGGCATACCCATGCTTCTGATGGGAGACGAGGTTTGCCGCACCCAGCTCGGGAACAACAATGCGTATTGCCAGGACACTCCGCTGAGTTGGCTCGACTGGAATCTGGCGGAGCGACACGCCGACGTGCTTCGATTTGTGCAGTTGCTGATACGTCGACGCCAACTGCGGAGTCCTCATGCGGAAGAATCACGCTTGACCCTCACGGAATTAATTCATCATTCCAAACACGCCTGGCATGGGCTGCTGCCAAATCAACCGGATTGGGGCGACTCTTCCTTTAGCCTGGCATTCAGCACTGAGCTTGCCGGGGAAGGCATCGCCTTCTACATGATCCTAAATGCTTACTGGGAGCCGCTGGAATTTCAGTTGCCGCGCAAATCGAATGGAGAATCCTTTCGGTGGCGCCGGTGGATCGACACGCTTCTGGAATCTCCTCGGGACATTGTCCCTTGGGAGGACTCCGATTCCATCTTTGCGGATTGCTACCGGGCGGGACCACGCTCGGTCGTGGTCCTGATCGCCATGCGCGAGCCTTAGAGGATGGTTTCCCAACCTCTACTTGGGCGTCGCGCCTTCCGGCATATTCTGCGTGGTGTGATCGTGGATGATGCGCCAGCCTTCTGGAAATTTCCGCAGCACGAGCGTGAAGATGCCACCAATGTCCCCCGACTGGCGCTGCAGATTCCAGTGGCCAAGAACGAGGGCCGCATCGGAACCCAATTCCCGAATCTCGAGTTCTGAGAAATCGAGCTTGCCCATGGCGGCCTTGTCTACATAGGTCTTTTGATAGCGTTGGAGGACGGATTCCCAGCCGCGGGTGAAGCCTTTACTACTGGCAAAGGTCAGTTCCGGTGAATTCCAGTACCTGGCCATGAAGCCAGGGATGTCTCCGGAGTTCCAGGCGGACTGCTGGGCGGCAAGGAGTGCCTGAATGGATGCTTGAATCCCGGGCTTTTCGGAATTGGGAGTAGGACGAATCGCGGCAAATCCTGCCATGGCGATCACCAGAATTGCTGCACAGAGGGCGATTCGCCAAACTGGAGTGTTCACGGGCCCTCCTGTAAGGTCTATATTATCAATAGGATATGGACGATGCAAGGAAATCCCCTTTCTCGTCAAGAAGTTAGCACCGCGAAGGCTATTCCAATAGTACCCGCGAGCTATAGGCCCCAGCTGACCTGCCGCGGATACTACACGTGGAGGCTGAAGGATGTTCTCCGCAATGCTATTCGCGATCGCTCTGGTGGCCATGGGGCAATTTGCGCTCTACTACTGGCGCGCGGTATTCACGGGAGTTGCCAGCCTGCCAATCTCCAGCCGCGTGCTGGAAGCCGCGCACGTTGACGAGATGTCCATGAGTGGCAACGACTTCGGAAAGCTCGTGAGCCTGCACCACCTTACACCGGAACTCAAGGAAGGCAAGAGCGGGCTTGGCTTCGTACGCATGTATTACGGGATTCTCCGGCGCATGGGGTCGCTCACCAAGAAAATCTCTCCAATGCTGAGCGCGTGGACGGAAAAGGAACGGTTGCTCTGCGCGCGGTTTGCGGCCGTGCAGATCGAGCGGCGTCTGCAAGCAAATCTCATGCAGGCGGCTTCGATCCGCTCGATCTAATTTGTAAAAGCGGAATTTACCTCAACAGATTTCCTGCTTGCCAGACGATTGCCTTTTTACAAAAATAGTCGCGGTGCTCGCGTTTTCGCGTGGGCGACGAACCGGACATGACGCTCGCTGAACGAACTCTCCGCCAGATGCGGATCATTCATTTCGCCTTTCTGTTTGCCGCAGTGGCGTATGTCGCCGTACCGTTCCTGAGTCCTTCATCCAATCAGCACGGGCCACCAGTCGCGGTCGTGTTGGCGATCGGCGTTCTAGGGCTAGCTACCCTGGCCGGGAGCGTGTTCATCCGCGGCAGGATGGTGCAGCCGGCAAGCGAAGCGCTTCGGATTAACCCGGAAGACGGAGGCGCAGCAGCGAGATGGAGGTCGGGCGTCATCCTCTCAATGGCATTTTGCGAGACGGTGGCGTTATTCGGATTGGTCCTTCGGTATTCGGGCGCGCGATGGAGTACGTGCGGAATTTTCTATGGGGTGGGAATTTTTCTGTTGCTGGCCTGGGCGCCACGACTCGAATTGTCTCCAAGGTAAGTCTTCCGGTGATTTTCACTATATTTTGATCCACATCGGCAACACCGGGTGTTATGTTGATATTCCGCCCGCAATCTCACCGAAACGAGGAAGTCCCCATGGCAGACCTGGAACAACTCAAATTGAAGTACGGATCCGTGCTGAATCAAATCCAACAACTGGGAGTGCGCCTCGCCCATGTGCACGTTCAGGACAACAAGCTGTACATCGAAGGAGCCTGCGGCACCGACGCCATCAAGAACCGCATCTGGGACCAGGCGAAGCTGGCTGATCCAACGTACAGCGACCTCACTCTCAATCTGACCGTTGACCCGTCGTTGGCGCCGAAACAGCAGATATATACCGTTGCAGCCGGCGATTCGCTGTCCAAAATCGCGAAGCATTTTTATGGCAGCGCCAACGAATACATGAAAATCTTCGAAGCAAATCGAGATAAGCTCTCGGACCCCAATGCCATCAAGGTAGGCCAGGAGTTGGTGATTCCGAATTAGATGTACATAAAAATGGGGCCGAGTTGCCCCGGCCCCATAAATTTCCTCGAATTGCCAGCGGAGGCCGAAGCCATCCTCGCTCAGTAGGCCCAACGAACCAATGTTGCGCCGGAGGTGAATCCCGCGCCAACGGCGGCAAGCAGGACCAGACTGCCTTTCTTCAACTTGCCTTCCTCCAAAGCCGTTTGCATCGCTAAGGGAATGGTTCCCGCGGTGGTATTTCCGAAGCGATCGATGTTGATGATTACCTTCTCCATGGGCATGCCGAGGCGTTCCGCGGTGGCGGTGATGATGCGGCGATTGGCCTGGTGTGCGATGAAACAATCAATGTCTTTGCCGGTAAGGCCGTTCTGCTCCAGCAGACGTTCGGTCATTTCCGCCATTTTTCTGACGGCGTACTTGAAAACGTTTTTGCCATCCTGATGGATGTAGTGCATTTTCTTGTCCACGGTTTCGTGCGAAGCCGGGTGCAGGCTTCCGCCGCCGGGCATGTACAGGAACTGACCGCCCATGCCCTCAACCTGTGCGACGTGATCGATGATGCCGTCCTCGCCTTCCACGGCGGGTTCCAACAGGGCGACTCCCGCGCCGTCGCCGAAGATGATGCAGACCGCGCGGTCGGTGAAGTCGGTCATGGAAGAATTCACGTCGGAGCCGATCACGAGGACTCTTTTGTACTGGCCAGATTCGATAAATTTTGTGCCGACGTTGAGCGCGTACAAGAATCCCGAGCAGCCGGCAGAGACGTCGAATCCCCAGGTATTTTTGATGCCGAGCTTGTCCTGCACAAGACAGGCGGTGGAGGGATACATCATGTCCGGGGTTACCGTGCCGACGACGATCAGGTCCACGGTTTGCAGATCGAAAGGATGCTTGCACTGAAGTTTCTTTACCGCCTCGACTGCGAGATCGCTGGCGGCCACGCCCTTATCGGCAATGTGCCGTTCACGGATGCCGACGCGCTCCATGATCCATTCGTTGGTCGTGTTCACCATTTTTTCGAGTTCGGCGTTGGTCAAAACGCGCGGGGGCACGTACCCGGCTACACCCGTAATTTTTGCGGCGATGCGGCGAGACATGATTCTCCTTAAGGAATTCGTGCACCCCGTAGAGACGACTGATTGTATGCGATGCGCTTTCCCGGAAACAAGCGCTGGCGGCTCACTTTCCTTCAGACGGCAGGATTTCGTAGTGCCAGGTGAAAGACGCCGTCTTTTTCAACATCGCCGCAACGGAGCAGTATTTTTCCTCGGTGAGGTGCATGGCGTGTCGCACGGCAGTTTCCTCGACAGCGCCGCGCACGCGGAAGAGGACGTCGATCTTTGTCCAGACCGTGGGCGGATCCGGGGCCCGTTCGGCGGAACAGTGGACTTCAAGGGCAACGAGTTTCTGGCGTTTCTTCTCAAGAATGAGGACAATGTCCGTGGCGGTGCACGCGCCCAGCGCCATCAGCACCATTTCCATAGGCCCGGGCGCGGTGTTGGATTGGCGGTCGGAGTCGAACGGGACTGCGTGTGCCGATGGACCAGTAGCCAAGAATTTTTGATCTCCGACCCATTTTACTGACGCTGTTTGCATGAGGGTCTTCCTTCAGCCGCC
>DATIXE010000047.1:0-2373 GCA_035518915.1 Candidatus Eiseniibacteriota bacterium | reverse complement strand
CGCTCATACGAGCCGGTCCGCCCCAGTGCTCCGCCTTGGTACTCTCGCCTCACGGTTTTGGCCGTTTGTGCTTCTCCTGACCGGCGACAATTAGAAAATCCGACCGCGTTGACTCATCACTTTTGTTACCGAGCGCGACCCGTTGCCTCATGAAAAATGTTACCCGTCCCACTGAAAGGGACGGGTGGCAGATTGAGGGGGCAACTGAGCGTGACAACCAGGCGGGAACTGATTGAGACGGTGGCGGCGCGCTATCGGGCCGCCGGCCGGAAGCAGAAGAAGGAAATCCTTGACGAGTTCGTTAGGGTAACGGGCTTTCATCGTAAGCACGCGATCCGCGTGCTGAAAAAAGCACCGAGGCAGGAATCTCCAGAACCGCGACAAAGGGCGCGGATCTACAACGAGGCGGTTCGGGAGGCGCTGACGATCGTTTGGGAAGCAGCCGATCGAATCTGCGGAAAACGGCTTCGCCAGGTAATCGCGGGGCTGGTCGATGCCATGGAGCGCCATGGGCATTTGCAACTGGATGCCACGGTGCGGGAAAGCCTGTTATCCATGAGCGCCGCCACCATGGACCGATTGTTGACGGCCGTTCGAGACACCTCTAAACAGGGCCGTCGCAGAACGATGATCAACACGCAGTTGCGAAAAAGCATCGCCGTGCGGACCTTCGGAGATTGGCAGGATCCGGGTCCGGGCTTCTTCGAAATGGACATGGTTCTGCATTGCGGAAGGTCAACCGTGGGGAGTTACGTCCACAGCCTGGTGTTGACCGACATTGCTTCGGGCTGGACGGAAGCCATCGCGATGGTCGTCCGCGAACAAACGCTGGTGACGGAATCGGTGAGCGAAATTCGAACGAAGCTGCCGTTCCCGGTGCGTGGACTCGATGTCGATAACGACAGTGCGTTCATCAACGACACGCTGGTCAACTATTGCCGGGACAACAAAATTGAATTCACCAGGTGTCGTGCGTACAAGAAGAACGATCAAGCGTGGATCGAGCAGAAGAACGGCGCGGTGATCCGGCGAATGGTGGGCTATGGAAGACTGGAGGGCGCACCGACGGCAGCGGTGCTCAACAGGCTGTACACGGCTGCGCGGCTCTTCGTGAACTTCTTCCAACCGTCTTTCAAGTTGCTTTCGAAAACCCGTGAAGGCGCGAAGGTAATCAAGAAGTACCACCCGCCTGCGACACCATGTGAACGCCTCCTGGCACGGAAGGATGTGCCAGACGAGTGCAAGGAACAACTCCGGCAAAAGTTGGCGGCACTCGACCCGGTGCAATTACTGAGCGAAATTCGAGAGGCACAGCGAACGCTCGCGCAGATGGAAATCGGCGTCAAAACCGAAATTGCCCAATCCACCCCGGATCTGAGCGGTTTCGTCGCCAGTCTTTCGACTGCGTGGCGCGACGGTGAAGTGCGTCCGACGCATCGCAAGAGGAGCAACGGGCCACGAACGTATCGCACTCGCGCAGACCCGTTTGAAACAGTCTGGCCGCAGGTTCAGCAGTGGCTCACCGAAGAGCCCGACGCCAATGCCAAAGAGCTGTTCTTTCGCTTGCAGGAATGCATGCCCGGCGCTTTCCCGCCAGGGCAACTGCGAACTCTCCAACGTCGCGTCAAACAGTGGCGCAGTGAAATCGCCCGCCGGTTGGTGTTCGGTCTTGAATCGGAGGCAGGAATGGACGGCGATATGCCCGGCGCAACCGCCACCGCCGCCAATGTCGATGGGGTGCATCAATGATCGACTGGGTAGATTTCAAGTCGATAAAACGCGCGATGGCTCTGGAATCTGTTCTTCGGCACTACCACGTAGAGCTTCGGCGGAGTGGAAAAGACCAATATCGCGGATGCTGTCCAATTCACCGCGGCGACGGCCCGGACGCCTTTCACGTGAATCTGGCTCGCAACGTCTTCCACTGCTTCTCCTGCGGTGCCGGCGGAACCGTGTTGGACTTCGTTGCCGCGATGGAGGGCTGCTCCTTGTTCGATGCAGCGCAAAGGCTGCGGGCCATGGCGCGCTCGTCGACTCCGTTGACCTTGAAACCGCATGAGAAAAAACTGGTTACGGAAAGAAGAAAGGTTTCTTCACCCCTGAACTTCAAGCTGACTGGCATCGATTGCACTCATCCCTATCTGGTCGAGCGCGGGATTAGCGAAATGACAGCAGTCGAGTTTGGCGTCGGTTTCTACGCAGGGCCGGGACTAATGCATGGGCGATTGGTCATTCCTATTCACAACGCTGAAGGAGGACTGATCGCCTATTGCGGACGGTCCGTGAATCAGACGCAGCCGCGGTACCGAGTCCCGCCGGGTTTGGCCAAATCGGAGATCCTTTTCAATATGCATCGCGCCGGCTCGGGAGGGG
>DATIXE010000046.1:0-34333 GCA_035518915.1 Candidatus Eiseniibacteriota bacterium | reverse complement strand
AACAAAGGCTGCAATCACACGGCATTGCTAGATCAGCCGGAACACTACCCTGGCTAGGTTTTGACCAACTGCAGCCAAACAGGTCAGTCCTCTCGGGGAAGCATCATCCGATCAACGAATTGGATGGTGTTGCATCGACCGGTTGAGCCGGCAGCGGTAATCGGAAAAGTGGGTCCCGGTACGGGGGTTGCCTCACAATTGTGCAAAATAGGGCAGTTTCGCTCCCTCCTACCACCTAACCCTCTGGCCAGTTGACGCTTCGGAACGAATCCAGTAGCCTCGGCTGACGCTCGCTACAATGAAACTAGCCGTAGGGGAGGCCCGATGAACCAACCCGTCAAGCGCGGCATCTCGCGCCGGCAGTTTGCCACTCGCGCTGCTTTGCTTTCGGCGACCGCCACCGTCGCCCCCACGGCCAACGTCTTCGCCCAGACCGCGCCGGCCACTGCCCCCCGGCAATCCGCAGAGCCTCATCCGAATCTCTCCGCGGCCAGCCAGACCGAGGCCGAAGCGCGCCTCCAGCTAATTCTGTCCCAGTACGGAAGCCGCTTCACCGACGACGAAAAAAAGCTCCTCGAGCGCCTGAATTTCGCCACCCAGGAAAGTCTCGACCATGTCCGCGCCTACGCCCTGCAAAACGGCGACGCCCCCGCTCTCTACCTCAAGCCTCTCGTCGAACGCCCGAAGCAGAAATCTTCCACGCCGGCCGCATCGCCGGCGAAAAAATCCTGAGGCCAAAGCATGCTGAGCGATTCGCTTCTCTATTCCCCGGTCAGCGAACTTGCCAAACGTATCCAGTCCAAACAGCTTTCTCCCGTCGAACTCACGGAAGCGTACCTGAAGCGCAGCGAAGCCCTCGGCCCCAAGCTCAACGCCTACGCCCGCCTCACTCCCGATCTTGCCCTCGAACAGGCGCAGTCCGCCGAAAAAGAGATCCATCGCGGCCATTACCGCGGCCCGCTCCACGGAATTCCCTACGCGGCGAAGGACCTTCTCGCCGTCAAGGGCATTCCCACCACCTGGGGCGCCAAGCCCTACGCCGATCAAATCTTCGACTACAACGCTACGGTCATCGATCATCTTCACAACGTCGGCGCCGTCTTGCTCGGTAAAGCCGCGATGATCGAACTCGCCGGCGGCATGGGTTACATGTACGCCTCCGCCTCGTTGCAAGGCGAAGCGAAAAATCCCTGGGATCAATCCTGTTGGACGTGCGGCTCCTCGTCCGGCTCCGCAGCCATCGTGGCCGCGGGCCTTGCCGGCTTCGCCATCGGAACAGAGACCTGGGGCTCCATCGTCTGCCCCTCCGCCTTCTGCGGCGTCAGCGGCTTTCGCCCTACATACGGACGCGTCAGCCGCTACGGGGCGATGGCGCTTGCCTATTCCATGGACAAAATCGGCCCCATGGCACGCTCCACCGAAGACTGCACGAACATCTTCGCGGCCATCGCCGGCCACGACCCACAGGATCGCGGCATGCTCCCCGTGGACCGCGCCGCATTCACGTTTTCACCCGCCGCCGAACTCAAAAGCCGCGGGCTGAGAATCGGCTGGCTCACCAACGCCTGGAAAAAATATGATCCGGGCATCGAGAAAATTGTGGCCGGCGCGAAGCCAGTCCTCCGCCGTCACTTTCCCTCAGTTCATGACGCGCAGTTGCCGGAAGGCCCCTGGGAGGACGCCGCCAACCTGATTTTGTCCGCTGAGGGCAGTTCCGCCTTCGACCAGTTGATCCGCTCCGGCCGCGTCAGAGAACTCACCGATCCGATGGGGCACGTTGCCGGTTACTTGAACCAGACCATCTCCGGCGCGGATTACACCAACGCCCTTCGCATTCGCGATATTCTGCAGCGCAAAATCAGCGATCTCTTCCAGTCCTTCGACGTTTTGGTAACCGCTTCGCAGCCCGTCACCGCCACGCCGCTCGAACTGAATCTCTTTACCGGCCTCTCCTTCGCCGACCCGCTCGGCGCCATCGGAAATCTTTGCGGTTTGCCCGCGCTCTCCGTCCCCTGCGGCTTCACCGATAAAAACCTGCCCATCGGACTCCAATTTGTCGGGCGCGCGGGAGACGATGGCGCCGTGCTCCAGGCCGGCCGCCTCTTTCAGCAAGCCACCGCCTGGCACCGCAAACACCCCAAACTCGCTTAGCGCCGCTGCCTGGAACAAATTCATTTCCAGCGGCGGAATGCCCGACACGCCACGCGCGTAACAACGTGCGCGTATCCGACCTCCGCCGCGCACCGAACGACTGTTGGATTGTGCCGATTGGTCCTTCGCGAAAACCGTTTACGCCTTCTTCTGTGCCTGCAAAATCTCCCTCACCGTCCGCAACATCGTCGACCTGCTGAACGGCTTCGTCATCAGCCTTACCGATGGATCGGCGTTCGCCATCTCCGTCGCTGCGTGCTCGCTGTAGCCCGACATGAATACCACCGTGAGCCCCGGATACTCCCGCTGCAAATGCACCGCCAACTCCTGCCCCGTCATTCCCGGCATCACCATGTCCGTGACCAGCAGATCGATCTTTCCGCCGTGCTTCCCGGCCAGATCGATCGCCTCTTTTCCGTTCTTCGCCTCGATCACGGTATACCCGCCGGATTCCAGAAACTCCCGCGCGATTTCCCGCACGTCCTGCTCGTCCTCGCTCAGCAGCACCGTTTCCGTACCCACGGGTAGTTCCGCGGTCGGCTTTTGCGCCTGTGCCTGCATCTGTTGCCCGTCTACGTGGGGCAAATAAATCTTGAACGACGTGCCTTTGCCCAACTCGCTGTACACCCAGATGAATCCCCCGCTCTGCTTCACGATTCCGTACACGGTCGCGAGTCCCAGCCCTGTCCCCTTGCCCTTTTCCTTGGTCGTAAAAAACGGCTCGAAAATATGCGCCTGAATCTCTTCGGTCATGCCCGTCCCCGTGTCCGTCACATCCAGCAGGACGTAAGACCCCGGCTTCATGAACGGATGGCTGGCGATATAAGACTGCTCGACTTCGCAGTTCCGCGTCTCCAGAATCAGCTTCCCGCCATTCGGCATCGCGTCGCGCGCGTTTACGGCCAAATTCATGATTACCTGTTCCATCTGGCTGGAGTCCGCGCGAATGCTGTGTAGCTCTGGAGCGAGCCGCAGAATCAGCTCGATGTCCTCCCCAATCAGCCGCGGCAACAGCTTTCCCATCTCTTCCATCACGGAATTCAGGCTGATCACTTGCGGTTGCAGCACCTGCAGCCGGCTGAACGCCAGAAGTTGCCTGGTCAGCGTTGTCGCCCGGTCCGCCGAGCGATCAATCTGCTCGATCTTCCGCGCCATCGCGTCCGAAGGCGTCAGCGCATTCAACAGCAGTTCGGTATGTCCTTTGATGACCATCAATAAATTGTTGAAGTCGTGCGCCACTCCGCCGGCCAGCCGGCCCACCGCCTCCATCTTCTGCGCCTGCCGCAGTTGCAGTTCCAGGTGCCGCCGTTCGCTGATATCCTGCGCCACCACCAACCGCACCCGCCGTCCTGCATGCACCAGCTCGTGCGAGATCAACTCCACTTCGAACGTCTTTCCATCTTTTCCCTGGTGCAGCCACAGCCCGTGCTCCTGCGTTTCCGCGTTCATCTCCTCCGAATACTCCCGCGCTTTCTCTCTGTCGCTCGCGGGACGGATCTCCAGGATGGTCATTCGCTCAAACTCTTCCGTCGAATAGCCGTATTGCCGGACCGCCGCCTGGTTGACGCGGAGGAAGCGCAGTGATTCCACGTCGTAAAGCCACGTCGGTAGAGGATTGTGCTCGAACAGCAGGCTGAGCATTGACTCGCTCTTGCGCAACTCTTCTTCCGCGCGCCGTCGTTCAATGGCCAGCGCGATGTGCCCGCCCACCGAATCCAGAAACTCCAGGTCGCGCTGATCGTAAGCGTGTTCGTTCTGGTAATGCTGCACCACCAGCACGCCGATCGTCGCCGTTGGCGTTTTCAGCGGCACACCCAGCCACGCGGGAGATGGCGATCCAACCAGTTCCACCTCGCCCTGCGCCGCCAGACGGTCGAACACCGACTGCGGAATCAGCGTTGCTCTCCCCGTGCGAAACACATACGCCGTGCAACTCCGACCCACCTTCCGCGGAGCCGGCGCTTCGTCGAACTCATCCACAAAGAATGGAAACTCGAAAACGTCGCGCTCCCGGTCGTGCAGCGCCACGAAGCAATTGCCGGCGGCTACGACCCTCGTCAAAGCCTCGTGAATTCTAGTCAGCAACTGGTCCAGCTTCGCCGTTTGGTTCAGCGCGTGGACGATTTCCGAGATCACCTGCCGCTCGGCTTCCATCCGCTGCAATTCCGTCACATCCAGGCCGTGCAGCACAATGCCTTCCAACCCCGGCTCCGCCACACGGCTGCGATACGTTGTCTCAAACCACCGCCAGGAACCATCCCGGCTGCGCAACCGGCACCTTCCCATCACCGCCGCGCCGTTCTGCACCACCACGTGCCGCAGGCAGTTCCGCACCTGCGCCACGTCTGCCGGATGCACCAGGGCCTGTAAGCTGCGCCCAATCAACTCTTCCGGGCGGTACCCAAGACTGATTTGAAATGTCGTGTTTGCGAAATGCAGCGTGCCGTCCTGTCCAAGCACAGCTACGATTTCTCTTGTGCAGTCCAGCAGGCTCGCCAGTTGTGGAGTCCCAAGCGCCAATCCGGGATCCGGGACAATTCTCTGTGCCATGTAGGGGTCGCTTCATTCGCCGGACGGACACACAGTCACCGGCAGGACTTTCGGAAGCCTCCAAAGGTCGAACTTCAACGACTTTTCTCGTACGGGATGAACTTCGTGCTTTCCTAAAATAGTGAATCCCGGTGACGCGGTAAACCTGACCGAAGGGCCGCGTTTCCAATCAATGACTGTCCGCAAGGACAGGTCTCCCCCTGTCCTTCGCTACGCCATCTCAGGTCTCCGTGCTATTCTCCCAACCCGCAAGCAGGACGCTCGCTCCGGCCCCCCTCGTCGGCCGCCCCTCGCTTCGCCCTTGTCACGCCATTGCAATGGAGGATTCACCCTATGCACGGAATTTGGAAAGACATGTTCGTCATCTCTCTCCCGATCCTCGAGAAAATCCTGCGGCCCGTGTTCGTCTATATGTTCCTGGTGATTGTGCTGCGGCTCTCCGGAAAGCGCGAACTTGTGCAGCTCAATCCCTTCGACCTCGTCGTCTTGCTCACGCTCTCCAATACCGTCCAGAACGCCATCATTGGCGACGATAATTCCGTCTCCGGCGGCATTCTCGGGGCCACCTCGCTTCTCACCGTCAACTATCTCGTAGTCCGCTTCCTTTATAAGCACAAGAAGCTCGACCAGATCGTCGAAGGCAAGGCCGATGTACTCATCGAAGGCGGCAAGGTCCGCACCGATCATCTGCGCAAGGAACTCATCACCATGGCGCAACTCCAAGCCGCTGCCCGCAGGCAGGGATTTGCGTCGCTTTCCGAAGTCGACCAGTGCATTCTCGAACCCGGCGGCACGCTCACTTTCATCGGCATCAAGCCCGGCGCCGATGCGACGCGCCATCTCGAACTACTGAATCGCCTCGAACAACTCAAAGGTGAACTCGCGCTTCTTCGTGGCACCCTGCCGCCCACCGCCGCCTGACACGCCCCGATAGCGCACGCATCCCGCGGCCGAGTTGACCATCGCCACCCACACCAATCCATCGATCCTTCGCGACTCCTCGTCGAGGCACAAACGATCTCCAATCTCAACTTAATCTGTGTCGGAGCTTGTTGGATCGCTAGGAAGCCAGGCTCTTCAACACGTCCTGCGCCGCGCTGACCGTCCACTCGATGTCCTCTGGCGTATGGCTCGCAGACACAAACGCCGCCTCAAACTGCGATGGCGCCAGGAAAATCCCCCGGTTCAACATTTCGCGAAAATAGCGCGCGTACATCTTCGTGTCCGATCGCTTCGCGCCCGCGTAATTCATTACCGGTTCCGGGGTGAAGAAAATCGTCGAAAGGGATCCGATACTGTTCACTCGCGAGCCGATCCCTGCTCCCGCCAGCGCGTTCTTCAATCCATGGACCAGCTTCTTCGCATTCGCGGCAATGCCTTCGTACACTCCCGGCTTCGCCAGTTCCTTGAGCGTGGCAATCCCCGCGCGCATCGCCAGCGGATTTCCTGCCAGCGTCCCCGCCTGATAGACGGGTCCCAGCGGCGCCACGTTGTTCATCAATTCCGCGCTGCCCCCGTAGGCCGCCACTGGTACGCCTCCTCCGATAATCTTCCCCATCGTGGTCAGGTCGCCTTGCACGCGCAGCAGCGGCTGCGCGGAACCATACTGCAGCCGGAATCCAGTGATGACCTCATCGACAATCAGCAGCGCACCATTTTTCTTCGTCAGTTCGCGAAGCCCCGGCAGAAATCCCTCGTTCGGCAACACCACCCCCATGTTCGCCGCTACCGGTTCCACGATTACGGCCGCAATCTTGTCCTTATGCTTCGCGAAAACGTTTTCCACGCCCGCCAGGTCGTTGTACGGCACGTTCAACGTTAGCGCCGCCAGAGCCTCCGGCACTCCCGGGCATTCCGCGATCCCCAGCGTCGCCAGCCCTGATCCCGCCTGTGACAAAAAACTGTCCGCATGCCCGTGATAGCACCCCTCAAACTTCACGATAAGGTCGCGCTTCGTCACGCCGCGTGCCAGCCGGACCGCGCTCATCGTGGCCTCGGTGCCGCTCGAAACAAATCGCACCTTCTCCAGAAACGGAAATGCTTTCGTGATTAGCGTCGCGAGCTCCAACTCCAGTTCCGTCGTCACGCCGAAGCTCGTTCCCCGCGCCGCCTGTTCCGCGATCGCTTCCGTCACCACCGGATGCGCGTGCCCCAGCAGCATCGCACCCCACGAACAGACATAATCGAGCAGCCGGTTCCCGTCCGCGTCATACAAATACTGTCCGCTTCCCCTCTCGATAATCAGCGGCTCTCCGCCCACCGATCGGAACGCGCGCACGGGACTGTTCACCCCCCCCACCAGCACCTTTTCGGCCTTCTCGAAAATCTCCCGCGAACGCCTCCGCTCGGGTTTCACCTGCGCCTGTGTCGCACTCATCGCCTCACCTAATTTCCGGCTTTCAACCACTGCGCCACGTCTTTTGCGTGGTACGTCAAAATCATGTCCGCACCCGCGCGCTGAATCCCCGTCAAAATCTCCAGTACCACGCGCTTCTCCTCGATCCAGCCTTTTTGGGCCGCGGCCTTCACCATCGCGTATTCGCCGCTAACGTTGTACGCGCCCACCGGCACGTCAAACCGTTCGCGCACCGCCCGGATTATGTCCAGGTATGGCAGCGCCGGCTTGACCAGAATCATATCGGCGCCCTCCTCCAGGTCCAGCGCCACTTCCTTTATGGCCTCGCGCGCGTTCGCCGGGTCCATTTGGTAACTCCGCCGGTCGCCCACCTTCGGCGCCGAATCCGCCGCTTCCCGGAACGGCCCGTAAAATCCGGAACAATACTTTGCCGCGTACGAAAGAATCGGAATGTACTCGAATCGATGCCCGTCCAGCAGGTTCCGAATCGCCAACACGCGCCCGTCCATCATGTCCGATGGCGCCACAATATCCGCTCCCGCCCGCGCGTGGGAAAGCGCCTGCTGCGCCAGAAGCTCTAGCGTCGCATCGTTCATCACTTCGCCGTGTTCCACCACGCCGCAGTGCCCGTGGTCCGTGTACTCGCACAGGCAAACGTCCGTAATCACCACCAGCTTCAGTTTCGCCGCCTTGATCGCCTCCACCGCCCGCTGCACCACGCCCGTTTTTGCCAGCGAACTCGCCCCTTTCGGGTCCTTCGTCTCCGGCAAGCCGAACAATATTACCGCCGGGATTCCCAGCGACTCTACTTCGCGGCAGTCTTCCAGCATCGTGTCCACCGATTGTTGATAGACGCCCGGCATCGAGCCAACTTCCTTCCGGACGTTTGTTCCCGGGCACACGAACATCGGGTAGACAAATCCTGCCGTCGTCAGCCGCGTCTCGCGCACCATGCCGCGCAGCGCCTCGGTGCGCCGCAATCGTCGCGGCCGCTGGATCGGAAAGCTCATCGTTGTTTTGCTCCCGCGGGCTGAGCCTGCCCCGCCTTGCTGAAAAATTCCCCAAGCTCTGCAATCGAGGCCGCAACGGTCGTGTCCGCGGCCAGCAAGATTCGCTCCACGCCTTCTTCCTTTAAGGCTCGCTCAGTCACCGGTCCAATCGCAACAAACACCGCCTGTCGGCCCAACTCCAGGAATCGTTCCTCGCCCAGCATTTCGCGAAGGTGATGCACCGCCGAAGGACTAAAAAACAGCGCCGCATCCAATCCCTTCGCCAGCACATCTTGCAAACTCTGCGAGTCCGTCGTTGCGGCGATCGTCCGGTACGCTACGACAGCTATCACCTGTGCCCCATTCGCCTCCAGCGCGGCAATCAATTCCGGATTTGCCTTGTCGCTGCGCGGCACAAACACGCGCTTCCCGCGCACTTCCCCGGCCAACTCCCCCGCCAGCGCCACGCCATTGTGCACCTGCGCGGTGTAATCCACGCTCACGCCCGCGGCCTGCGCCGCCTCCGCCGTCGCCGGCCCAATCGCCGCGACCCGCACTCCACCGAAACTCTTTGCCATCGAACGCCCCAGCGCCGCGCAGCGTTCCTCCAGCGCCCGCACCGCATTCTGGCTGGTCAGAAACACCCAGTCGAGTCGCGCAGCGCCTGTCAACCAGCGATCCAGTTCCTTGGGACGCTCCACCGCGGCAAACGCCACCACCGGCATCACTACAGCCTCCGCCCCGGCTTCTCGCAACGCATCCACCAGCGCCCCGCACTGCTCCGCCGCGCGCGTGACCATCACGCGCTTCCCCGCCAGCGGTTTGGTTCCGGCCTCACCCACGGGCGCGTTGCACCTCTTCCAGAATTCCCCGCGCTCCGCCCTCGGCCAGCACACGCGCCAGTTGCTCTCCCAGTTGCGAGGGCTCCGCCGGCGACCCGCTTGCCCGCTCGCGCACGTATTGCGTTCCATCCACCGAACACACCACCGCTTCCATCACCAGTTCGCCCCGCTCCATCCGCGCCCATGCGCCCAGCGGCACCTGGCAGCCTCCCTGCAGCGCCGCCAGCAACGCGCGCTCCGCGATGATCGCCGTCCGCGTTTCCGGGTCGTCCAACCGTCCCAGAATTTCCGTCGTGTCCTGATCCTTCAGCCGCGATTGAATCGCGATCGCGCCCTGTCCCACGGCGGGCAGCGAAATATCCGTAGAAAGCGCCTCCGTGATTCTGCCTCCCCAGCCCAGCCGGTCCAGCCCGGCCTTAGACAGCACGATCGCATCGTACTCGCCGCTCTCCACTTTGCGCAGCCGCGTATCCACGTTTCCGCGCAATTCGCGCAAATCCAGGTCCGGCCGGTGATGCCGGAGCTGCGCCTGGCGTCGCAGACTGCTGGTGCCCACGCGCGCGCCTTGCCGCAGACTCGCCAGCGGTGTCCCCGTGTGAGACACCATGCAATCGCGCACGTCGTCCCGCCGGCAGACTGCCGGGAAATGCAGCCGGCTCGGCGTCTCCGTCGGAATGTCTTTCACGCTGTGCACTGCCAGGTCCACGGTCTCCTCCAGCAGCGCTTCTTCTAGTTCCTTGATGAAGATGCCCTTCCCGCCGATCTGCGCCAGTGGCGATTGCTGCATCTTGTCGCCCGAGGTTTTGATAATCACGATTTCCGCTTCCGACCCGGTCAACTGGAACAGCTGCTTGCGCACGAACTCCGCCTGCCAGCGCGCCAGGATGCTGCCTCTGGAACCAATTCGCAGGGGCTTCACGGTTTCTCCTGGTCGGAAAGATACAAATCTCGAATCGCTTCCACGTTGTGGATCTTCCGGCGCACTTCTTTTTCCGTTCGCAAGCGCTCCGCGGGATGCAGCAGCAATTGCTCGATTAATTCATCCATCATCTCCCCGATTCGTTCGCGTTCTTCCGCATTGAAGTGATTCATCCCCGCCAGCTTCTCCGCCAGGAAATGCGCCCGCCGCTGCTTCAATCGTCCACGCAGCGAGTCCAGTACGCCCGTCAATTCCACGCTCGCCTGCCAGGAGATGAATTTTGCCACATGCTCTTCCACCAGCGCTTCAGCTTTCGGCACCTCGCCCTCTCGCGCATCACGATTCTGCTTCACGATCTCCGTCAAATCTTCCATTGAATAGAGGTACACGTTGTAAATGTCCGCTACCGATGGGTCCACGTTCCGCGGCATCCCCAGGTCCATCAAAAACAGGGCCCGGTTCCCTCGTGAACTCATGGCCTTTTCGACCATTGGTTTCGTCACCAGGTAATCCTGCACGCCCACGGCCGATACGATCACGTCGGGAAACTTCAGCGAGCTATCCCATTCTCCCCAATTCAGCACTTCCCCGCCGTACACCTTGGAAAACTCTTCCGCTTTTTCGCGCGAACGGTTCATCAGGTAGAGGTGCTTGATTTTCCGGTCGCGCAGCTGCGACACCACCTGTTCACTGATTGTTCCTGCACCCAGCACCAGCGCGCTTCGCTCCTGTAGCTTTCCGAAAATCCGCTCCGCCAGTTTCATGCCCGCCGACGCCACGCCCATCGGTCGCGTCCCCAGCTCCGTCTCCGCCCGTACTCGTTTCCCGATCTCCAGCGCCGCTTGGAACAACCGGTTCAGCACCGGCCCGGTCACATGAGTCTCATGCGCCTTCAAATAGGCTTCGCGCACCTGTCCCAGAATCTCCGCTTCGCCCAGCAGCATGGACTCCAGACCCGCCGACACTCGGAACAAGTGCCGCACCGCGTCGTGGTCGTAGTGGTGATACAAGGAAGGATTCAGCTGATCCGGCTGCACTGCGTGGAAATTGCTCAGAAACGAGGAAAGTGCCGCCGCTGACTCCCGGTTCGCATTCGGATGTACGCCGTACACTTCGCTCCGGTTGCACGTCGAGAGCACCAGCGTCTCTTCCAGGATTCCCTGCGTCTTCAATTCCTCGGCCGCCCGCACCGCCTGATCCCCGGAGAACGACGCCTTCTCCCGCACCTCCAAAGGTGCCGTGCGAAAATTCAGGCCAACCAGGACAATTTCCATGCTGCGCGAATCGCGCTCCTAAAAATACCGGTGGTTCGTGGAAATGTAATTCACCAGCGTGAAACTCAATAACACCAGAATAAAATTGAAAACGCACAGGAGCGATGCCCGCGCCCCTCTCCACGTCGCCGTCCGCGCCAGCCGGTAATACACCGCGTAGAGCACCAGCACCACAATCGTGAAAATGTACTTGGGGTCAAAATACCCGTGCGTCGCGCCAACGTGCTCGTCCACCGCCAGAAATCCCAACGCCGTTCCCACCGCGATCGTCACCAACCCCACCAGCACGCTCGTGTGGCTCATCCGCTCCAGCAATTCCAGCGACGGCAGCCGCCACACCACCTCGCTCAGCTTCCGCATTCGCAAGAATCGCTCTTCTGCCAGGAACATCAGGCTCAGCACGCACGAAAGCGCAAACCCGGCGTACGCCAGAATGCTCAACGTCACGTGCAAGGCGAATACCACGCCGTGTGGCTGGCTCTGTGTCGGCGGATGGTCGGGCACCAGGTTGGCGGCAAAGAAGAACGCCAGGATAATCGGCACCACAAACGCGCCCACCGTCCGCTGGCGGTGGTAAATCTCCAGGCACAAATAGAGGACTGCCAGCAGCCACCCGAAAAGCGACATTGAGCCCTGCAAGTCATGGTACGGCACCGAATGGGCCGCCTTCGCCCGGCCCAACAGCGCCAGGTAATGGCACACTAACCCCAGAAACATCAATGCCGTAGCCAGTCGGCCGGTAAATTCCTTACCGCTATAAAGAAAGCTCAGGTACAAGCCTGAACTCAGCAAGTAGGCGAACACTGTCAGCAAAATAAAAACATGAGTCATCGGCTCGGGTCCTTCCCGAGTTGGCACGCAGCGGACGCGCCCATTTCCCCCAGCCTGCGCAACCTCTCAGAGGCCCTCAGTATAGCGTAGTCGCTACCTTGTTCCATGGTTCCGCATTCCCAATCGTCACATTACTTTACGTTCGCCCGACCCCACCCGCTGTGACGAACTTCACATGCTCTTCCCACTGTTCCTAATCGGAATCTATCATCCATTTCATCAGCTATTTGCGTTGGACGCCACGTATCCCCGGGCCTACAGTTAAAAGCTGGTGGCCTGCCAGCCGCTCCCAGGGGAATCCATCCGCCGCTGCTTCGCGGGATAAATGATGACAGCCACGGCTCTCTCAGCTAGATTTCGCCTGCCTTCATCTTTCGTGAACTACCAGCTCGACGCCGCATACGACGAAATGTTCGCCTCCACTGGGGCTCCGCGCGAACACTACCGCGCTCTCCAGCAGACCCTGCTTGGCCTGCCTCCCGAGGAACTTCGCCGCAGCCAGCAGGCCGCCGACCTCGCTTTTCTCCATGAAGGCATCACCTTCACTGTTTACGGCAGCAAGGAAGGCACCGAGCGCATTTTCCCTAACGACCTTCTACCGCGCATCATTCCCGCCCGCGAATGGGCCAGAATCGAAAAGGGACTCACGCAGCGCCTCGCCGCCCTGAATCTTTTTCTCCGCGATGTTTACCACGAGGGCCGCATCTTCGCCGATCGCGTCGTTCCGCGCGAGCTCGTTTATAGCTGCAAACACTTTCGACGCGAAATGCGCGGCCTCAACGTTCCCCGCGACATCTATGTCAGCATCTGCGGCACCGATCTCGTCCGCCTTCCCGACGGCAATTTTACCGTCCTCGAAGACAACCTCCGCGTCCCCAGCGGCGTCTCTTACATGCTCGCCAATCGCAAGGTCCTCAAGCGCGTCTTTCCCACGCTTTTCCGCGATTACGGCGTTTGGCCCGTGGACCACTACCCCCGCGTTCTCCTCGCCACCCTCAAATCCCTCGCGCCCGAAAATTGCCCCAATCGCTACGATCCCACTACCGTCCTGCTCACTCCCGGCGTCTCCAACTCCGCCTATTTCGAGCACACTTTCCTCGCCCAGCAAATGGGCATCGAACTCGTCGAAGGCCGCGATCTCCTGGTCCACGACAACGTCGTCTATATGCGCACCACTTCCGGCCTCCGGCGCGTGGACATCATCTACCGCCGCGTTGACGACGACTTCCTCGATCCCATCTGCTTCCGTCCCAGTTCCATCCTCGGCGTTCCCGGCCTCTTCAACGCCTATCGCGCCGGAAACGTCGCGCTGGCCAATGCCATCGGCACCGGGATTGCCGACGACAAAGCCATTTACGCTTATGTTCCCGACATCATCCGCTACTATCTGAGCGAGGATCCGATCCTGCAGAGCGTCCCCACTTTCCTGATGTCCGATCCCGCGCAGCGCCAGCACGCGCTCGAAAATATCGACAAAATGGTATTCAAGGCCGTCGGCGAATCCGGCGGCTACGGCATGTTGATCGGCCCGCAGAGCACCCACTATCAGCGCGAGGAATTTCGTAGCCGCGTTCTCGCCGATCCGCGCAATTACATCGCTCAGCCGACACTGGCGCTTTCGAGCGCCCCTTGCCTGATTGACGGCGAAGTGGAATCGCGCCACATCGACCTCCGGCCCTACATTCTCATGGGCGAGAAAGCCACGCTCGTCCCCGGCGGCCTCACCCGCGTCGCCCTTCGCAAAGGCTCTCTCGTCGTGAACTCTTCCCAGGGCGGTGGCAGCAAAGACACCTGGGTCCTGCGCGAGGGCGAAGCCGGCACGGAACTGCTCGAAGACGTCCGCGAACAGCTCGGCGCGCTGGCTTCCGAACTCGGCCCAAGGCGCACACTGAGGGAGAAGGCCTCGTGACCACTCGCCCGCCGCGCAATTATTTCGTCGAATCCTTCAGTCGCGACATCGGCATGCTTTCTCGTGTCGCCGACAGCCTCTATTGGATGGGTCGCTATCTTGAGCGTGCCGAACACACCGCCCGCATGGTCAACGTCGAGTTGCAGCTCTGGCTCGACCAGTCTCCCGAAATGGGCGCCGGCCGCTGGCGCTTTCTTCTCGAGGCCCTTAACGCGCCCGCGGGCGATGGTCCCGTGGACCCCACGAAACTCGTCAACACCCTGGTCTTCAGCCGGGCGAATCCTTCCTCCATCGTCTCCTGCGTCGCCATCGCTCGCGAAAATCTCCGCCATGTCCGCGAACAGTGCAGCACCCGCATGTGGGAACAGCTCAACCGCTTGTATCTGGACGTGATGGAAGTCCGTCCTCAGGAGGAATGGTTTCTCCAATCCCACGATTTCTTCCGGCTCATCACCGAAGGCGCCTATCTTTTCCACGGTATCACCGACGCCACCATGAGCCACGGCGAAGGCTGGCAGTTCATCCAGCTCGGCCGCTACGTCGAGCGCACCGATACGCTCACTACGTTACTGGAAACCCACTTCAAGCGCATGACGGGAGATTTCGATTTCCCCGTCGAAGGCGCGCAGTATCTCGAATGGGTTGGCCTGCTGCGCGATTGCGTGGCCTTCGAAGCCTACTGCAAAAAACACACCGCCGAAATTCGTCCCCTGCGCGTCGCCGAATTCCTCATTCTCAATCCCGAATTCCCTCATTCGGTCCGCTTTTCCGTCGACCGCGTCAACGCCGCGCTCCATCTGGTCAGCGACCTCACCCAGCGCGCCGCCAAACTCCCCACGCGCATCGCCGGCCGCCTCCGCGCCGAAATCAGCTACAGCCAGATTGACGAAATCATCGCCGATGGCGTCCACACCTATCTCCGCAACGTTCGCAAGGAGTGCACGGAAATTCACGGCGCCATCAACGAGATTTATTTTGACTACCCGATCGAAGCGGAGATCGCTTCCTGAGCGCCCGCATGCCCACCATCTATTCCATCAAGCATCTCACCAGCTTCCGCTACACTCCCGCGGTCGGCGAGACTTTCATGGAGGTCCGCCTCCAGCCGCGCAGCGACACCCGCCAGCGCTGCCTCGCCTATTCCCTTGACGTCACCCCGCACACCAACATCGCCGTCTATCGCGATTTTTACGGCAACTCCGTGCATCACTTCGATATTCCAGGAAAGCACGATTCCGTGCAGGTGGTCGCCGAGTCCACCGTCGAAATGCTTCCGCGGCTCGAAATTTCCAGTTTGCGCCAGAGCGAATGGGCAGAGCTCGATGAACTCGTCGCCCAGGGCGACTACTGGGAAATGCTTCTTCCCAGCCAGTTCGTATGCTACACAGAAAAGTTGGAACATCTTCGCGCGGAACTCGCTCTGGAGCGCCGAGGCGAGCCGCTCGCCATCCTCCAGCGCCTGAACGCTTCGCTCTACGAAGCCTTCTCTTACGTGCCTCATGCCACGCGTGTCGATTCACCGATTGACGAAGCCCTCGAGACCCGCAGCGGCGTCTGCCAGGACTTCGCCCACATCATGCTCGCCCTCGTCCGGCAGCTTCGCATTCCCTGCCGCTACGTCAGCGGCTACCTCTATCACGAAGATAAATGCCACGATCGCTCGCCCGCCGGCGCTTCGCACGCTTGGGTCGAAGCCTATCTTGGCGAAGCCGGCTGGGTCGAGTTTGACCCTACCAACAACCTTATGGGCTGCGACCGCCACATCCGCGTCGCCGTTGGCCGCGATTATGCCGACGTCCCGCCCACTCGTGGCGTCCACCGCGGCGAAGCCGAAAGCGAACTTGCCGTCATAGTCCACGTCTCTCTCGTCGATGCGCCCAAGCCAGAAGATCTCGCCCCCGCCATGGTCCTCCGCTCCAAGCGCCCCACGCCCGCCGCGCCCTCCCCCGTTGACACCTCCCAAGCCCAGCAACAGCAACAACAATAGCCTGCTTGTGCCACAGGCACTCCTGCCTGTGTGCCTGATCCATTTCCATCAGCGCATCCGCCTCGCACCATGTTTTTCGCCACCTTCAATCCATCCTGCCTCATTACACCATAGTTTGTGGGGACCTAACCTTCTCTGCCCGCTCCGGACCCTTTAGAGCCCGGGCTTCATGGCCTCCATCCATCCTCCCAACGTCCTCCATCCCCTGTGACAAATAACCTTTCTCCCAACGCTCGAACCTGCCAGATTTGTTATCCTGATACGACGCGACTTATGACAACTTCGGCCCCTCCACTCACCCGAAAAGAGCTCTTTCTCCGCGCCGCTCGCTGCGAGGCGGTTCCCCGCCTCCCCGTATGGATGATGCGCCAGGCCGGCCGCTATCTCCCTGAATACCGAGAGATAAGGGCCAGACATTCGTTCCTCGAAGTCTGCAAAACGCCCGATCTCGCCGTCGAAGTCTCGATGCAGCCCTTCCGCCGCCTCGGTGTGGACGCCATCATCATCTTCTCCGACATCCTCATCCCAGCCGAGGCCATGGGCCTTCCCCTCGAACTCGAAGACAAGGGCCCCAACTTGCCCGAACCCGTCCGTACCGAGGGCGACGTTCGCAAGCTGCACATCTTCGATCCCGAAGTCGAAACCGGCTTCCTGATGGAGGCCCTTCGCCGTTGCGTCAAGCAAGCCGGGCCCGAAGTTCCCGTTCTGGGCTTCGCCGCTTCTCCCTGGACGCTCGCCTGCTATATGGTCGAAGGCCGCACCAAGGAAGGCTTCGCCACCGTCAAGAGTTTCCTCTATGGCGAACCGAAAGTCTTTCGCGAGCTACTTCATAAAATCGCCCAAGCCACGGTTCTTTACTTGAAAGCACAAATCGCCGCCGGGGTTTCCGCCGTCCAGCTCTTCGACACCTGGTGCGGCGAGCTCGATCTCCACGACTACACCGAATTCGTCCTGCCCGCTGTCCGCGAAATCATCGCCGGCCTCGGCAACAAAGTTCCGGTCATTTATTACACGAAGGCTTCGCACCACTTGCTTCCGGCAATCGTGAAAGCGGACGCCAACGTCCTCAGCGTGGACTGGCGTGTTCCTCTCGCCGAGCTTCGTCAACTGGCCGGCCCGCGCGTGGCGTTGCAGGGGAATCTCGATCCGGCTGTGCTCTTCGCTCCGGCTGCCAAAATTCGCCAGGCAACTTTGGACATCGCCGCCGAACTCTCCGGCCACGGTCACATTCTGAATTTAGGCCACGGGATTCTGCAGCACACCCCCGTGGAAAATGCTCAGCTTTTCATTCACACTGGCCAGGAAGCCGCGTATCAACAGGCGCAGCCGGCCATGCCTTCCGGCGCCTGAGCGAGGAGGTTAACGCCGTGTCGACCATGAATCCAACCTTGCGGGAGATGCACGAAGACCTCTCCGTCGGCGAGGATTTCGTCCACCGCTACAATCGCCCCGGCCCGCGCTACACCAGCTACCCCACGGCGCCCGTCTGGACCGATTCCTTCGGCCCCGCCAATTACGAAACCGCAATGCAGGACGCCAACGCGAAAAAAAGCCCGGTCTCTCTCTACATGCATCTTCCTTTCTGCGAAAGCCTGTGTCTCTTTTGCGCGTGCAACGTCATCATCCGCAAAGACAAGAGCGGCACGCCGCCTTATCTCGCGATCCTCAAAAAGGAAATTGACCACGTCGCCGGCCGCGTCTCTCGCGACCGCCAGGTCGCGCAATTCCATTGGGGCGGCGGCACACCCACCTATCTTTCGCCGGAACAAATCGAAGAGCTCTTTGCCTACACCCGCGAGCGCTTCAACTTTGCCCCCGACGCGGAAATCGGCATCGAGGTCGATCCTCGCGTCACTTCACCCGCGCACATGGAAGTCGTCCGCAAAATGGGCTTCAATCGCCTCAGCATGGGCATCCAGGACTTCAAGCCCGAAGTCCAGAAAGCCGTGCACCGCATCCAGCCCTTCGAGCAAACGCGCGACCTCATCGCCAACGCCCGCCAGCTTGGTTTCGACAGCATCAACGTGGATTTGATCTACGGCCTGCCGCACCAAACCGGAGAAAGCTTCGCGCACACCGTCGAGCAGATCGTCTCTCTCTCTCCCGATCGTATCGCCATGTTCAGCTATGCCCACGTGCCCTGGCTCAAGAAGCAGCAGGGCTCTTTTGTGAAATTCCTGCCCGAAGGCATGCAGAAGTTCGACATCTTCCGCAACGGCCTGCTGAAATTCCTCGAAGCCGGCTACCTCTATATCGGCATGGACCACTTCGCCAAGGAAAACGACGAACTCGCCGTCTCGCAGCGCAACCGCACGCTGCATCGCAATTTCCAGGGCTACACCACCAAGGCGGGAGCCGACCTTTATGGCATGGGCATCACCGCCATCAGCGGCATTCAGGACACTTACGCGCAGAACTTCCGCGACATCGCCTCCTGGGAAAAAGCCGTCAACGAACACGGCGTCGCCACCATGCGCGGCTATCGCCTCTCCCAGGACGATCTCATTCGCCGCGAAGTCATCAGCCGTTTGCTCTGCCACACGGTGATCGTCAAGGACGAGATCTCCAGGAAATTTGGTATCGATTTCGACGAGTACTTCGCTCCGGAGCTCGAGCGCCTGAAAATGCCGCAGGAGGACGGCCTGGTCGTCCTCAACAACAAGGAAATTCGCACCGCCTGGCTGGGCCGCATCTTCATCCGCAACCTGGCCATGGTCTTCGATCCGTATCTGGAAAAGCAGCAGCTCGCTTCCCGGCCACTCTTCTCCAAAACCCTGTAGCGTTGCTTCTGCTGCGCGGTCTGCTCTTCAGGAGGCCGAGACTTCAGTCCCGGCGAAGAGAGCGGTAACCCGACGGGCTTTAGCCCCTGAAGGAACCCGTCGCAGAACGGTCAAGCCCCGGACCCGCGGAGCCGGCCAAGCGCCGGAGGCGCGAGACAGGTTAGCCCAGACCGTAAGGTCTGGGATTGTGTAGGAAAAGAAGGCTAGCGCCGTAGGCCCGACACAAATCCCCGGATCCACCGGCGCGGAGCTACGGTATCGCCCAACGGGGGTCGGGGCTTCGCTTCTACCTAAGCCTACGGGGAAAATTGGGCTTCAGCCCTTGAGGAATTGTTTTACTCCGGCACCGGTCACCAAAATGCCCACTCCCATCGAAGCCCTGATCGTCGGCGCCGGCATCTCCGGCCTCGCCACTGCCTACGCCCTCTCCAAATCCGGCATCTCCGTCCGCGTGCTGGAAGCCGCGCCTCGCCCAGGAGGCGTGATCCAATCCATCGCGCGCGACGGCTACCTCCTCGAATGCGGCCCCCAAAGCTTTAGCGGCAACGCCGCCATCACTTCCATCTGCAAGGACCTCGGCATCCTTGAGGAACGCACTCTCGCCGATCCCAAAGCCGCCCGCTATGTCCTCATTGATGGAAAACTCCAGGCCGTTCCCATGGGCCCCGGCATCCTCGCCTCTCCCTTTATGGCCGGCGGCACGCGCGGCGCCATCCTTCGCGATCTCTTCGGCAAAAGCATCGCGCCGGAGCCCGACGAATCCGTCGCCGCCTTCATCCGCCGCAAATTTTCCGCGACTCTGCTCGACCGCCTCGTCGGCCCGTTCGTCTCCGGCATCTACGCCGGCGACCCGGAAACACTCAGCCTTCGCGCCGCATTTCCCATTCTTTACGAGGCGGAAAAAGCCCGGGGCAGCATCCTTCGCGGCGCTTTCGCCGTGATGAAGCAACGCAAGGCCGCGCGCGCCAACGCGCCGCAAACGCCCCGCGAAAAGCCCACGCTGCAAAGCTTCCGCAACGGTAACGAAACGTTGATCAACGCCCTCGTCACATATCTCGGAGACAAACTTACCTGCGGCGCTGAAGTCTCGGACATTCAGGCTCTACCTTCGAATCACGAACCTAAATCCCCCCGCTTCCGCGTCGCCTTTCGCGGCCCGCGCGGCGAAGAGATTCTCGATGCCGAACGCCTTGTCATCGCCACGCCCACCGAAATCTCCGGCAAGCTTCTCGCCTCGCTGGATCCGGGTTTCCCCGGCCAACTCGGCGCCATCGGCTATTCCGGAATCGCGGTTGTGTCTCTCGGCTACGCGAAAACCGAGGTCGCCGATCCGCTCTCCGGCTTCGGCTTCCTAGTCCCGCGCTCCTCGGGCCTGAAAATCCTCGGCACTGTATGGAACTCTTCCCTTTTCCCGAACCGCGCTCCCGAAGCGCACGCCCTCCTTACGAGTTTTGTCGGAGGAGCGACAAATCCCGCCGCGCTCTCGCAATCACCCGAATCCCTTGTCGCGCAAGTCCACCGCGAACTCACTCCCCTACTCGGCCTGCGCAGGGAGCCCGCCTTCACCAACGTCACCGTGTGGCCGCGCGCCATCCCGCAATACAATCTCGGCCACACCGCGCGCATCGCAACGCTCAACACCCTTCGCGCCCGCTACCCCGGCCTCTATTTTGTCGGAAGCTACCTCAACGGCCCCGCCATCGGCTCCTGTGTCGAGCAAGCCCTAAAAACCGCCGACGACCTCCGCATTAGCTTCGCCAACTAGCCACTCGCGACCAGTAGTTGGAAGCTGGAATTTGGAAGTTGCCGATTGGCGGTGGTTGATTGGCGGTTGATAATTTCTTGTTTGCAGCCCTTCACTCTACTAGCGCCAGGGGCGCGCCATGAGCTAGCCCAGGCCGCAACGCCTGGGTTTGTGTAAGAGGAAGAAGACCAGCGCCGTAGGCGCGGCACACTCTGCCATCGCCTGGCACCGCCTCACCTCGCTCCTGACGAACCGCGGTCGTCGCGACACACATCTTTTCGCTGGCCGTCCATCACCCGATTACGCTGGAATGAATCGCCCGCCTACCCAAATACATAGCTCAGATCCGGCTCAATCCCATGCCTCTTCAACAATGCCAAAAACTCCGCCTCAGAGTTGATCCGTTTATGATGTTCGCCCTGATTCTGGATATACCGCTCGACGGCGTGAATATTCGACGCGCTCACGCTAAACGCACCATACCCCTCCTGCCATCCAAATTCCCGTTTCCACAGGCGCACCCAGTGGGACGAATTCGATTTGACTGTCGACACCACTTTGGACCAATGCCAACGCCGATGGCACTTGAATCAACAATGAACGTGGTCCTCGACACCAGCGATCGAATACGCGCGGACATCAATCTCGCGACAAATCCCTGCCATAGAAGTCCACAAATCGGATTGTAATTCTTCCGGGATACACATCATTCTCGACTTGGTGCTGAAAATAATGTGAGCGGCGTTCTGTGCTTAGGTGGGTGACATCTTCCGCACCTCCGGCGCTGGTCGGAGAACCCTGGCCCTCGCGCTTACTCGCGGGGCCACCTTCTGCCGCGCCTCCGGCGCTCCACCTATATTTCATACAATAAGATGATGACTTATTTATAATCGGAGCGCCGCGGCTCCGCTTCATTACTTCTTTCCATTCCTGCTTCATTACCTCTTTTGACTTTCTCGATGCGCCAACCGAATCTCTCTCCGCTTCGCGGCCTCTCTCCACCGGCGCTTCTCTTCCGCCGTCTTCACGATAAGCGGCGGCACCGGCCGCGGCTTCCGCGTCACTTCGTCAATCGCCACGAACGTAACAAAAGCCGTCGTTGTCGGCTTCCGTTCTCCGGTCAACAAATTCTCCGAAAACACCTCCACACCCACTTCCAGCGAGGTGTGAAACACCCGGTTGACCTGCGATTTCAGCATCACAATCTCCCCCAGGCTCACCGGGTTCTTGAAATCAATGTAGTCCACCGACGCCGTCACCATGTAGCTGTTCGCGTGACGGCTCGCCGCCATGGCCGCCACGATGTCCACCATGTGCATCACGTGCCCGCCGAGCAATTTTCCCAGCGGGTTGGTCTGCGCCGGCAGCACCACTTCCGCCATCTCCGACGCCGAAGCGTTCACTAGCTTGGCCTTCAATTCGTATCCGTCCACACGGTCACTCTTCCCACTGCCTGTCCGCTTCATGTTTCTCCTCTGGTTCGGCTTCTTGGGCCGCTTGCGTCACACAACGTATAATACGCAAGACGCACATGACCGCACAAAACAAAACCCGCCGCCAGAAGCTGGAAGAATTCCTCGAGCAAAATCCCAACGACGCCTTCACGCGCTACGGCGTCGCCCTCGAATGCCTTCGCGAAAACGATCTCGCCTGCGCCGAAGCTCACTTCAAGACTCTGCTCGAAGCCAATCCCGACTACGTTCCCGGTTACCAGATGTACGCGCAAACTCTCGCCGAACACGATCGCGCCGAAGCAGCGAAGGCTCTCCTGAACAAAGGCATCGCCGCGGCTAATCGCCAGGGCAATCAGCACGCTCGTTCCGAGATGGAAGCCCTTCTCGCGCAATTGATTTAGCAGACTGCGGCTGCAGAGGCCGGAGACTTCGTTCATCTTCAGTCTTAAAAAGCTGCGTCGCGAGCTTTCTGCTTTCTCTTTAGGAGGCAGAACCTTTAGGTCCTGCTTTTGCAGGCTCGGGAAGGTGGACCTTAGCCCCTGAAGGTATGAACGATTGTTCGGCAGCGGGGCGATCCGCCCTCCTTGCTACAAATAACCCATACACAAACGCCCCCGACGCAAATCCCGCGCGCATCGCGCGAAACGACTTCAGATTCTTCACGAAATCCCGCCCCAGCTTTGCCGCTAGCGCCCAAAACTTCGGCGCCGCAATGATATCCAGGGCCAGGTCCCACGACCTGGCGCACTGCTTTGTCAAATCCTCGCGGCAAACGATTTCCAGCCCGCTCGCGCGCAGCCAATCTTCGTAAGCGTCCATGTCCGCCAACCGCACAAACATGCCCTCGTCAATCGGCGCGATGTATTTCTTCTCTTCCGTCGCGCTCAGACCTGGCCGCTTGAACCAGTCCGTCAGCGCAAACATGCCTCCCGGCTTGAGCAGCTTCGCCGCCTCGGCGAAAAACTTCTCCCGGTCCTGGTAGTGTGAAATCGACTCCATCGACCACAGCACATCGAACGGCTCCGCAAACGTCATGGCCTCCGCATCCATCAGGCAGAAGCGCGCGTCCGCGCGCTGCCGCTCCGCCGCCTCATTCGCCATTTTCACCTGCACCGGAGAGATCGTGATGCCCGTCGCCGCAACGCCAAACTGCCGGCATAGATACAAGCTCGTCCCTCCAAAGCCGCAGCCGATATCCAGGATCCGGGCCCCTTTGGAAATCCTCGCAAGTCCCGCAAGGTGCTCAATCAACAGGTCTTGGGCCTCTTCCTTGGTCTCGTTGCCGCGTACCCATAGCCCGTGATGAATGTGGTTCCCCCACAACTCCTGGTAATAGGGGCTCACTGCGTCATAATGCTCGATGATCTTTTTCTTATCGTTCGGAGATTCCATCGGGATCCATTCCGCCGCCGGCGCCATCCACAGCGCGCCGATTTTCAGCCGTATTGTAATCGCTTCTGCCTCGGCTGCAAACTTGGCTCCCCGTCGGCACGCCGCACCCGCCATCCGCCCTTCTCCTTCCCGATTTGCTATCATCTGCCTAGGCACCCATGCGGCCGGATCGCATACCGCTTTTCCCGCTGAACGTCGTGCTTTTCCCCGGCGAGCAGCTTCCTCTGCACATTTTTGAGGCGCGCTACCGTCGCATGGTGCGCGAATGTCTCGACGCCGAATCTCCGTTCGGTGTGCTCCTCGCCGTTGACGATGGTATCACCCGCGTCGGCTGCACCGCCGAAATTCTCGAAGTCGTCAAACGCTATCCCGATGGCCGCATGGACATCGTCACCGTCGGCCGCGATCCCTTCCGTATCGTGGAACTCTTCAACGACGATCCTCTGCTGGAAGGCTGCGTGGACTATCTCGAAGACCGTGACTCCTCCATCGAATCGCAAACGCAGCACCAACTGGTCGAACTGTTTGAGACCTGCCACACGCTGCTCTTCGAAAGTCTTCCCCGTGATCTCGACCAGGTCCAGAACGGCCAGATCTCCTTCGCCGTTGCTTCCACCTTGCCCATCGATCTCCTCTGGAAGCAGCAGATTCTCGAACTTCGCAGCGAGAGCGATCGCCAGGATCGTCTCCTTAGGTATCTCCGCGAGTGGGCGCCGCATCTACTCAAAGAGAAAGCCATGCGCCAGGCCGCCAGCGGCAACGGTCACGGTTTAAATTAGATTTGACTCTCGTTTCGTGGCCCGATAAGGACGCGAGATTTCTTCAGGAGGCCGTGGCAGCAACCCGGCGCAACACGGTGGAAGCCGACTGGGCGCCGGAGGCGCGGCAGAAAGATTTGGGTCGTCGGGAAGCACGGAACCAGCTGTAACCGTGCTCAGCCACGCTCGCTTTTCGATTTTCGTTGTTCAGCGGTCCATCGCGAGTGGTCCGCAGAAGGGGCCCCATGTCACCAAGCACTTCCGTCCATCCATCCGGTCATCCGAGACCTCGAACGCTCGGCGAGCTCAAGCGCATCCCCGATTTCGACGCGCGCTCCGCCGCGGTGTCCGTGAAGGATGAGATTCGCCGCAACCTGCTGCGCGCCATCGAGCGCGACGAGCCGCTCTTCCCCGGCGTGCACGGCTATGAGGACACCGTCATTCCGCAAATCATCAACGCCCTGCTCTCGCGCCACAACTTCATTCTTCTCGGGCTGCGCGGCCAGGCAAAAAGCCGCATTCTCCGGGGCCTGCTGCAGTTCCTCGACCCGGAAATTCCCGTTGTCGCCGGCTGCGAAATCAACGATAACCCGCTCCAGCCGATTTGCCGCAGTTGCCGCGAACGCATCGCCGCCGAAGGCGACAGCACGCCCATCGCCTGGCTGCCACGCGATCAGCGCTACGTCGAAAAACTTGCCACCCCCGATGTCACCATGGCCGACATCCTCGGCGACGTCGATCCCATTCGCGCCGCCCGCGGTGGCCGCGATCTCTCCGACGAACTCACTATCCACTATGGCCTGCTGCCTCGCGCCAATCGCGGCATCTTCGCCATCAACGAGCTTCCCGACCTCGCCGGAAAAATCCAGGTTGGCCTCTTCAACATCATGCAGGAAGGCGACATTCAGATTAAGGGCTACCCGCTGCGACTTCCGCTCGATGTCCTGCTCGTCTTCTCCGCCAACCCGGAAGACTACACGGCCCGCGGCAAAATCATTACCCCGCTGAAAGACCGCATCGGCGCCGAAATCCGCACCCACTATCCCACGACCATCGAGGAAGGCATCGCTATCACTTCGCAAGAAGCATGGACTTCGCGCGATTCCGGCATCAGCGTCGAAGTACCCAGCTACCTCCGCGAAGTCGTCGAGGAAATCGCTTTTCAGGCGCGCGACGATAAGCGCGTGGACCGCCGCTCCGGAGTAAGCCAGCGCTTGCCCATCTCGACCCTCGAAAGCGTCGTCAGCAGCGCCGAACAGCACGCCGCGCGCGCCGGCGAAAAATCCGTGGTCGCCCGCATCGCGGACCTCTACTCCGCGTTGCCTTCCATCACCGGCAAGATGGAGCTCGAATACGAAGGTGAACTCAAGGGCGCCGAAGTCATCGCCCGCGAACTCATTCGCACCGCCATCGGCCGCGTCTTTTCGCGGCACTTCGCCGAAGTCAGCTTCCAGCCAACCGTGCAATGGTTCGAAGGCGGTGGCGAGCTCAAGCTCCCCGACCTCTGCTCCACCAGCCAGCGCTACCAGCAACTCGCCAGAGTGCAGGGGCTGCTGGACCACGTCGCCAAGCTCGGCGTCTCCAACAAAAAAGACGAACCCCACGCCGCCGCGGCCGCCGAAATGATTCTGGAAGGTCTTTGGGCGCATCGGCGCATCGGCCGCAGCGAGGAGCGCGGCTTCTACGCCGAAAAACAGCGTCCGCCGGAGCCGCGTGATTCCGTCTCGCGTCCACGCCGAAATTACAACTGACGACGCGACGAAGCGCAGTTGTAACGGCCGCCTTCTGAGGCGGGGCGTCTCTTGCTGCGAAGGAGTCAAGCGGGGGTACCTTGAGTAGGTCGTGGCCGAATCTCAGATCGGCCAAAGGAGCGGCAAGATAAACTCGGCCAGCCAATTTCCGGGGAACGTTATGCGCCGTATACAACACGTGTCTTCTGCTGGCAGTTCGCTGCTAGCCGCTTGCCTGACCCAGCGGCTCGACGCTGACCCACCACAAACTCACGACAAACGGCTACCGACGAGGTTCACCACCTAATGAAATTCACCAAATACGGAAAATACATCGGCGAGCCCGCCGACGCCGTCGACCTCGAAGAACTCATGAAGCGCCTCGGCGACTTCCTTCTCCAAAGCGGCTTCGAGTCCCAGTTCTACGGCCTCTCCGAAATGGACGCCTCCCATTCCATGGAAGCCCTTCGCGAAGCCATCCTTCGCGCGCTCCAGGAAGGCGATCTCCTCCCCGACGACGCCATGACCGACGAGCTTCGCGAGCTCCTTCAGGATCCCGGCGCGCTCAACAGCGAAGCCATGCGCGAACTTATTGACAAGCTCATCGAACGCATGACCCAGGAAGGCTTCATCAATCCCCAGCAGCCTCCGCAAGTCACTCCGCCGCCGCAAAACACGCCCGGTGGCTCGCTCGGCTATCCGCAAGATCCCAGCAACTCCGAAGCCCGCTTCGAAATCACCGACAAGGCCATCGATTTTCTCGGCTTCAAAACATTGAAGGATCTTCTCGGTTCGCTGGGCCGCAGCAGCTTCGGCCGACACGACACGCGCGACCTCGCCACTGGCGTTGAATCCGGCGGCATCTCGCGCCCCTACGAGTTCGGCGACACGCTCAATCTGGACATCAGCGCCACGCTCTCCAACGCCATCCGCCGCGAAGGCGCCAAAGTTCCGCTCGAAATGGACTATCGCGATCTCATGGTCCATCAGTGCGAGTATCAATCCTCTTGCGCCACGGTGTTGCTGCTCGATTGCAGCCACAGCATGATTCTCTATGGCGAGGACCGCTTCACCCCCGCCAAGCGCGTGGCCCTGGCACTTTCGCATCTCATTCGCACGCAATATCCCGGCGACTCGCTCAGCCTCGTCCTGTTCCACGATTCCGCCGAGGAAGTCCCGCTCAGCCAGCTCGCCCGCGTCCAGGTTGGCCCGTATTACACCAACACGCGCGAAGGGCTGCGCATGGCCCAGCGCATCCTCCTCCGCCAGCGCAAAGACATGCGCCAGATCGTCATGATCACCGACGGCAAGCCCTCCGCCCTCACCCTCGACGATGGCCGCATCTATAAAAACGCCTTCGGCCTCGATCCCTTCGTCGTCGGTGAAACCATGGAAGAGGTCAACAAGTGCAAGCGCGCCGGCATTATGATCAACACCTTCATGCTCGCCACCGATTACAGCCTCGTCCAGTTCGTCCAGAAAATCACCCAGATGTGCAAAGGCAAGGCCTACTTCACCACGCCCTACAACCTCGGCCAGTATCTGCTTATGGATTTCCTCCAGCGCAAAACCCGCACCATCCACTGAAATCTCTGCTTGTGGCACAGGCATTCCTGCTTGTGCTCCGACGAATGAAAGCTTACGTTGGAGCACCCCCACATTCGGGTCGCACCTGTCGGCAACCCTACGTCCTTTTCCCTTGAGCTAACTCTGCAGCCATCCGTATTGAGCTAACTCTCTGCTAGACTTCCGGTTCATGAAAACCATTCTTCTCCGAATTTCCTGTATCTTCCTTTTCACGATATCTTTCGCCCGCGCCCAAGAGGTCATCCCTCTCTACGCGGGCACGCCTCCCGGCTCCGCTCCCGAAACCTATCCCGAAAAAGAATACTTCTCGCAGGTCTGGAAGACCGAAGTTGTCTCCAACGTCACCAAACCCACGCTCACCGTCTTCAAGCCCGCGCCTGGCACCGCCAATAACACCGGCATCGTTGTCTGTCCGGGCGGCGGCTTCATGGCTCTTTCGATCAACAGTGAAGGTATCGACGTCGCCAAATATCTCGCCGCAAAAGGCGTCACGGCGTTCGTCCTGAAATACCGCATCGCGCATACCGGCGAAGACGCCACGCAGGAATTCACCGAACTTTACAAGGACCGCCAGAAATTCCATGAAACCGTAGGCAACGTCATCCCGCTCGCTAACGCCGACGGGCTCGCCGCCATGGCCTACGTTCGCCAGCACGCCTCGGAATGGGGCGTCTCCCCGGACCGCGTCGGCATCATCGGATTCTCCGCCGGTGGCGAGATCGCGGCGGCCGTTGCCTTCCAATACGCGCCGGCCAGCCGGCCTGCTTTCGTCGCGCCGATTTATGCTCCCGGAATGTCGTTCAAGGATGCGGTCGTCCCCTCCGACGCACCGCCCATGTTTATCGCGGCGGCCACCGACGATCAGCTCGGCCTCGCCCCGGGCAGCGTGGAGCTTTACGAAAAATGGACCGAAGCCAAGAAGCCCGCCGAACTTCACATGTACGCCAAAGGCGGCCACGGCTTCGGCATGCACAAACAGAACCTGCCCACCGATCACTGGATCGACCGCTTCGCCGACTGGCTGGAACTCAACGGTTTCCTGGCCAAGCCCGCCACGTAGTGCGACCTGTAGGGGCGGCTTTACGCCGCCTTTTTCGTGTTCCATCACGCCCGGTAGCGCCGGCATCCTGCCGGCACGCCGACGCGCTATTCTCTTAATTCCCTCCGCTTTCTGATATCTGATTTCTGATCTCGGGTCTCTGACTTCTGCTATCCCCGCCCACTCGCGCTAAACTATCTCCATGTCCCTAAAACGCAAAATCTCCACTCTAATCGGTTGGGAGGCACCTTTGACCACCATTGACGCAGGACAGACCGCCCCGCAATTCAGGTTGAAATCGCTTGACGGCAAAACCTATTCGCTCGCCACGCTACTCGAAAAAGGCCCCGTCGTTGCCGCGTTCTTTAAAGTTTCCTGCCCCGTCTGCCAGTTCACGCTTCCCTTCATCCAGCGCCTCGCCGACCGCTACTCCGGCGACAACGCCACGATTCTCGCCATCTCACAGGATGACTCGAAACACACTGCCGCGTTCAACAAGGAATACAACCTGAAGCTACTTACGTTGCTGGACGATCCAGAGGACTATCGCGCTTCCAACGCCTACGGCCTCTCCATGGTCCCTACCATTATTCTGATCGAGGCCGACGGCAAAGTGAGGGTGAGCTGCATGGGTTTTGGCAAAGCCGACCTCGAAACCATCGCCGCCGAGCTCTCCATGCGCCGCAAAATCGCCGCCGCGCCGCTATTCCGCACGGACGAAGTCATCCCCGCCACCAAACCCGGCTGAGGCTCCAAAAACTAGGTCCGGTCGGACCTTCCCGAGCGCCAGAGGCGCGAAATACGTTAGCCCAGGCCGCAAGACCTGGGGACGAAACGCATGAAAAGATAAGCGCCGTAGGCTTGACACACTCCCAAATCGCACGACATCATCCGACGTCCTCCAGCAAATCCGGCTTGTGCTTCTCCGGCTTTTTTCGCTTGTCGGGGATCACGCGCGTGCCTGCCGGCGCCAGCCCGGCCTTTCGCGCGCGTCGCCGCGCTTCCACTCCCTTGTCCAGCCGCTTTTTCTTCCGCTTCGCCATATCAACTCGTTTTACCGGTAATTTCCGTCACGGCTCGCCATCCCTGATCGATCGCCTCATTCGTATACGCAAACATCCCTGCATCCGAATTCGCGATGTGAATATTCCCAAAAGGCTGCCGCCCGATCTCATTCGGCGCTTGTCCCTTCGGCCACACCGGATCGAACAACGACAAATATTCGTACGAATACCCGTGAGGCCAGCGATTCAGGGTAATCGCCTCGATGTCCCGCGCCGGATCGAATCCACCTTCGCCCAGCGCCCGGCCCAGCTGGTCCCGAATCGCCCGCTCAAACGTGGCAAAGCTCGTCGCGTAAAGCTGCATCCGCCCGGCCCGCTGCATCTCCCGCGCCGTTTTCCCCGGTCCCACCGGCACATGCTGCATGTGCAGCACGCACGGCTGCTCCGGGCTCTGCGTGAACTCGTACCCGTCCATGCTCACCGGAAAATCCATCTCAATCCCATAGAACATGCATCCCGGGCACGTCACGCCGCGAATCTTCAGCTTGTCCAGCGCCGTCCAGTTGCGAATCTGCACATTTGTATACACCAGTGGCACCTTGATGTTGTACGCCAATCCCTGCTTCTGCGCCTCCGGCATTTCCGGACACAGATACGGAATCACCATGTTCCAGCACGCCAGGATGCAGGCCTTCCCTTCCACGGCGTATGCCTGCCCGCCCCGCACATAGGTCACTTCCACGCCCTTGGGATTCGCCGCGTCTCCCAGATTCCGTGCGTGCACCGCCGTCGAATTCAGCCGTATCCGCATCGCGGCATTCTTTTCATCCAGCTTGGCGTAATTAAACGGAGCCAGCACCACGTCTTCCATGGTGTTGCCCGGCGCGACGCCCGGCACGAGCCACCGCACAAGAAGACGCGCGATCGACGCATTTCCGTCCGGGAAGTGGTAAATGTACGGCTCCTTGTCCTGCCGCGTCACTTCGAGGCCGATCCCCGGCCCGTCGTTGTCCACGATGCCCAGCCCCTGGAATCCCGGCAAATCCCCCAGACCGGCCATGTCGCCCGCGGGCACCGCGTCAATCGTCACGCCATAAAGCCCCAGCATCGAATTCTTGAAGAGCGGCAAAATCTCCGGCGTCACTTTCACGTTTTTCAGCAGAAATTCCTGGTAGCTGATCTTCGCCAGATACGCTTTCTTCGCCTCCGCGTCCATCCCTTGCAGATAATCCGTGTCTTCCGTGTACAGCCGCACGAGGTCACGTTTCGCAACATCGGAAAGCGGCATCGCCGCAACCGCCTCTGGCGACGGCGATCCTCCATAACCGCCAAGCCCGCGCACCAGCTTGTCCGTCCCAAACGTTTCCTTGTCGAAGAAAATCGCGTGCCCCATGCCGCGCCGCGAATAAAACGACTGGTCGTTGTACTTCTCGAACCGCTTCACTTCCACGCCCAGTTCGTTCAAAAGCCGTTTCGCCTGCGCGCTGTAGAGGTTCGGCCCGGCAATCGATTGCGTTCCGCCGTACCCGATGATTCGTTTTACGCCGCTGGTGAACTCGTTGCGCTTGGCGTGCCCGCCGAAATCGTCATGATTATCCAGCACCAGGATTTTCGCTTGCGGCCCGGCCTGCTGCCGGTAGAAATATGCCGCCGCAAGGCCGCTGATTCCTCCCCCCACCACAATCAGGTCATACGATTCACGGATCTTTTTCGGCTGGGGCCACTTTTTTCCATCGCGCATCGCGTGCGCCACTTCCCACGATCCGTCATGGTCTCCGCGCAAACCCGTTTTCGCCGGAGGGTAGTATCCCGGTTGTTTCTCTGGCGCATAAGCCGCTTCCGTCGCCGCAAGCATCTTTCCCAGGACCGTCTTGGGCGCGACCAGCGAGGCTCCCACGGTCACGCTCACGCCGTTCAGGAAATCTCTCCGAGTAATCTCCCGCTCCATTCCCAGCTCACGATCCTTTTTTCTCCGCCCCACGACACTCTCCTCTCTCGCCTCGAAACCGCACATCCCCACACGCAGGGAGTTTAAGAAAATTCCACCCCCAGCTTAGCCGAAAACCCTCTCGGCTCGCTTACGAACCTGTTTGCAAGGCAAGTCTACAGCAGAGAAATATGGCCGCGTTTGTGTAGCAGCTACCTACAAACGGTGGGACGGGTCGGAGCTTCAGCTTGGACATCGACATACGGGGGAAACTGGTCTTCAGCTGCTGAGGAATTGCTTGCATTCTCTCCAGCCCACTTGCGAGAGCAGTTCTAGTGTCTAGCCTTCAGGCCAGCTCGCTATCACCAATTCGCCAACCCTAAAAGCTGAACGCAAGCTGCAAATCAATCCGACGGTTATAACTCGAATCGCTGTACGGCCGCCCCGCCAGCGCATTCGACTCTCCGAAAATCGGCGAGCCCAGGTTCCCGACCGGCTGAGCCAGATTCACGTTATTGAAAATGTTTCGTCCAATCACGCTGAACGTCAGCGCGTACCGCCGGTTCGTCGACCCCGCGTCCCAGCCGTGCCCGGGTCCATGATGTCCGGTGCCTCGGCCAAATGTCCCGCCGCCCATCGGCCCGCTTCCACCGCCCGCGCTCTCCGTCGCCGGCCCGAATCCGAACGTCTTGCTCACGCGCAAATTCATCGTGAACCGCCCCGGCCCTTGGCCATAATTGATCGGAATTGGCGTGTACTCTCCGACGATCGGATTCGCGTCGAAGCAACCGTACTTCGTCTGATTCGTAGTTGTGCAGGTCGCAAATGCCGGCCGCGTGTTGAATGCGTTGCTGCCATAAGGGTCGGTGCCCGTCGTGATATTGAAGGGAATCCCCGAACTCGCGATGACAAATGGACTCACGCGAAAACCGCGCGGCAAACCCATCGTTCCGCCCACGAACAAGCGATTGCGAATATCGAAGCTGGCTCGCCCGTAATCCTCCGCAATGTGCAATGGCACGGAGGGGATGCTGTCCTCTCCCGCCGTATCGCTGTTGGCATGGTTGTAGGTGTAGTAGCCGAACAGCGACAGCCTGCTTCCCATCTGGATTCTGCCGTTCACGATCAACTGATTCTGTTTAAAATCTGCGCCCGACTCGTATTGAAACAGGTTTCCAATCGCCTGGTCCGGCCGCAAGCCCGGCGGATTCGCTGCCGAAGGCACGATGGCATTCAGATTGTCCGTGAAGAACTGGTGGACGCCGCGCGAATTGAGATACGTCACGGCAATGTTCGCCGCTTTTGTCAGTTGCCTCTCCAGCGAAACGCCGGTCTGAATCGTGTAGGGGGCGCGCAGATTCGCATTCATCGCATAATAGGAAGTCTGCGACGGATCAGGGCCCACCGAAGTGGGAACATTCGGGAAAAATGCCGGATTCTGGATTTGCAGCTGCTCCTGCAAGGGATTAAGTTGGTTGAATCGTTGCTGCGTCTCCACCAGGTCGTACGTAAACCGGTCGTAGAACATTCCGAATCCGGCGCGCAGCACCGTCTTCGGCGGATTTTTCGCGCTCCCACCGATTCCCCAGGCCACTCCCAGTCGCGGCGCAAAATCGGAATGATCGTTGAAATTATTCTGAGTCTCGAATCGCAAGCCATAGCTGAACGTCAGCGTCGGCCGGATCTTCCAGTCGTCCTGCGCGAACAGCCCCACGTCCACCAGCGTCACCGTCGAGGGAATTATCTGCGCCCCGCCCGCCGTCTGAAACGTCTGAGAATAGTAGCTCGCGCCGCCGCCCATCGCCTGAATAGTCGAAAATGGCAGCCCCGCCGCGAGTCCCGCCGAGGTAATCTCATACGCCTCGACCGGCGTAATCACGCAATTATTGTTCGCGCTCGAGGGCACGCACGCCGCGTCCGGATTCGGCCGCGAACCGAACACATAAGCCCCCGTAAAATTATTGCTGGTCACGTAACGGTCGTTGTTCGCACGCAGTCTTCCGCCGAATTTCCACGAATGCTTCCCGTGGGTCCAATAGGTGATGTTCTGGTATTCGTACCGCTTCCGGAGATCCGATGTACCGAAGCCCGCTCCCCCCGCGCCAACAAATGCCCCACTGACGTCGAGATTGTACAAATTGCTGACCGGCGTATTCTCCTCGTCAGAGTGGAGAAACTGGAACCTCGATTCATTCACGATGTGCGCGCCAATCACCTGCGTGTCCGTCGCTTGCAGCGTGTGCTCCACCTGGTCGTAATTCGTCCCCGTCTCCGGGAGGTTGAACTCGCCCACGTTGTCGTTCTTTTCCGAGTCGTGAAAATACTGGTAGCGCACCGTCAGCGTATTGTTTGGCGCCAACTGAAAGTCCACCCGAGGCGTCAACTCCGTTCGCGTTTGCGGGTTATTCACCGCCTGGCTGTACCCGTTCAGGATGCTGAAGGGAGCCGTCCCCGAGGGGCACGCGATATTCAGGATCGGATCCCCGCAGACGACCGTCGCGTTCACCACGTTCAGGGCTCCGATGTTCCGCCGGTCGAAATCGAAAAAGAACGAAGCCTTCTTGTTGATCGGCCCGCCGATGTTTCCGCGGTAGTACTCCGTGTTGTAGTCCGGCGCCGATTCGCCGGCTGGAAGATTCTCGAACGGATTTCGCGCGTTGAACGCCGAAGCGTTTCCCTGCACCTCCACGCGCCCGTGGTATTTGTCCGTCCCCGGCTTCGTGAAAATCTCCACGCGCCCATAGCCCAGCTTGTCGTATTCCGCCGAGAACGGATTCTGATTGATGCGAATTTCTCGTATCGAAGCCTTTGGCGGCAGTTGCCCCGCCGTGAATCCATCAATATAAATCTGCCCGCCATTTGGCCCCGCCGAAGGGCCCGCCAGCGCCTGCAACTCCGACTCCAGTTCGTCCGGATCGTCCGAAAGCGCCTCCAGATCTTTTCCCTGGAGCGTGATGCTGTTCGCATTGTTCTCCGGGCTGGTGTCCACTTGCGCCGAGGTCGAATTCACCACCACTTTTTCCTGCTGCACTTCCAGCGTCAGCGCCAGATCCTCGCGCAGCGCCTGCCCCGCCGCCAGCTTCACGCCAGTCTTGTCGAAAAGCGCGAAT
>DATIXE010000045.1:0-17775 GCA_035518915.1 Candidatus Eiseniibacteriota bacterium | reverse complement strand
GAGGCCATGTCTAAAAGGCTCGGCCTTCCCGCTTGTCCCCTGGGAGTTCGCCCTTGAGATTAAATAGCACTTTCAACACATGCGGATGCCGTGCATTCATGGCAGCGAATTCCATTTGTGGGACAATTCAGGGAATGGTGGGCGATAAAGGATTTGAACCTTTGACCTCTCGCGTGTGAGGCGAGCGCTCTAACCGCTGAGCTAATCGCCCGTCGAAAACGGGTGACCCTTTGCAGGGGAACTGCGTTGGCGGAAGAAACGCAACCGCCGCGCGGCTCATCTATTAAAACAGGAAGACCCGGGGTTTTCAACCAATGCCGACCGCCACCTCACAAGTGGTCACACAATTACAGCGCTCCATCGCCCGCGCGATTTACGGGAAAGAGGATGTGATCCAGCTGGCCCTGGTGACGCTGTTGGCGCGCGGCCACTTGCTCATCGAAGACGTGCCGGGCACGGGTAAAACCACCCTGGCGCACGCGCTGGCCAAATCGTTTCACTGCAGCTTTCAGCGGATTCAGTTCACCTCGGACCTGCTGCCGAGCGACGTGCTGGGCGTGAGCGTCTATAACCCGGAATCGCGGGAATTCGATTTCCGGCAGGGACCGATCTTCGCCAACGTGGTGCTCGCGGACGAAATCAACCGCACCACGCCCCGCACGCAATCGGCGCTGCTCGAGGCCATGAACGAGGCGCAGGTGACGGTGGACGGGCGGACCATGCCTTTGCCGCAGCCGTTCCTGGTGATTGCTACGCAGAACCCGGTGGAGCATCACGGCACGTACCCGCTTCCGGAATCGCAGCTTGACCGCTTCCTGATGCGCATCAAGATGGGCTATCCGTCGCACGAAACGGAGAAAGAGATATTGCGGAGCCGCTCGATGGACGACCCGATTGCAACGCTCGACGCGGTGGCGGACGTTTCCGACGTTTTGGCAATGCAGCACACGGTGACACGCGTCCGGGTGGATTCGAGCTTGCACGATTACGCGCTCGAAATTGTGAACCGCACCCGGAAGACCGACCAGCTGGCGCTGGGGGTGAGCCCACGCGGAACGCTGATGCTGCAACGCGCGGCACAAGCGCGGGCGTTCCTGGAAGGGCGCGACTTCTGTCTCCCGGATGATTTCAAGCAGCTGGCCGTGGCCGTGTTTTCGCACCGCGTGGTGGCCAGCGCGCGGCACGCTTCGCTGCAGAAGAAATCGGAGACCACCGAAAGCGTGCTGCGGGAAATTGTGGATTCGGTGCGCGTGCCGCTGTGAGGCAGAGCAGTCTTTAGCTTTTGGTTTTCAAGCATTAGATCATAAGTCGTGAGTTCCAGTTATTGACGGGCGGGCGCTTGCGTTGACGATCTGGTTTCAAACTTAAAACTGACCACTAAGAATTTCGAACTTATTCCCATGGCGTCGCTTTCTTCCACCATCGAATCGGTGCTGGCCAAATCGGATCGTCCCGGTGTACGCGCGTTCCTGCTTTCCATGGCGGCGCTGGCCATCGCGCTGATCCTGGCGCTTTATTCGGGAGCCGCGGCGCAGCTTGGCAACCTGCTGCTGGCCAGCGCTTCGGCGCTCACGGCGCTGCTGGTGGCGGCCTGGGTGGCGATCACGCTGGTGCCAACGCTGGCAAAACGCACCCCCCTGCGGTGGATCGGCTACCGGATGGAGTATCGCGTCACTCGCGAAGGGTGGATTTACATCCTGGGAATCGTGCTGGTGGCCCTGGCCGCCATCAACACCGGCAACAACCTGCTGTTCCTGATTCTGGCGAGCTTGATCGCGGCAATCCTGATGTCCGGGATCCTCTCGTCCATCACGTTGGCCGGGGTGGACCTGAAGCTGGACTTGCCCGAGCACATTTTCGCGGGGCAGGTAGTACGGGCGTCGGTCGAGTTGCACAACGAGAAGGTTAGCCTGCCATCCTTTTCCCTGCGCGTGGAAGCCAGGAAGAAAAAAGGCGAGGCGGCGATGGCGCTGCTGGAGACACCGGTCTTTTTTCCCTACCTGCCCCGGCAGCAGGCGATGAAACAGAATGTCCCGATGCTTTTCCCGCGGCGCGGGGTGTACCGCCAGGAAGCGTTTCGCATCGTCACGCGTTTTCCGTTTGGCTTTCTCGAAAAAGCCCGGCGGGTGGATTTGCCGACCGAGGCGCTGGTGTATCCGGCGGTGGCGGCTTCGTCGGAATTTCTGGAAGTGCTGCCTGGATTGCAGGGAGCGATGGAGAGCCTCGCGAAAGGTCGCGGGCAGGATCTTTACGCGCTGCGCGGATATTTGCCGAACGACAGCGCGCGGCACGTGCATTGGAAGGCTTCGGCGCGCCTTGGCGCGCTGATGGTGCGCGAGTTTTCGCGGGAGGACGATTGCCGCGTGCTGCTGGTCTTCGACGCGCAGAGCCCCGCCGCGCGGGCGACCGGAGGAACCGGCGAACGCGAGCGGTTCGAACGGGCGGTGACCTTCTGCGCCGCGTTGGCGTGGAATTTTTATGAACGCAACGCGCTGCTGGAATTCCGAAGCGTGGATGCATCTACACCAGCGGGACCGGCAGGCGAAAATATTTTCCCGATCCTGCGGCACCTCGCGCTGGTGCAACCCGTGGCGCCGGGTTCACGACCGGAATTGCTGACGCAGCTTGCGGCCGATCCGGAATCGTTCAAGATTATCGTGACCTCGCAGCCGCGCGGCTCGATTCCCGCGGAGTTGTGGAACAGTTCGTACATCGTGTTTGCGAGCGACCTGAGCGCCTGAATTTCCGCGCAGTGCCGTTGCTTCTTCCCCTGTCCCGCCGCCCACGCGAGCGAAAAGACGCTCTCCTCAGAGCCTTCGGCTTCGCTACCTTCTACGGTCTGGACAACCAGGGCAGGCGGCGGCTACAAGGAATGGATTCCGTTACGAATGTGCGACACTGGGCGGCATGGTGACCGGGGCGGCGCTGCCGCGCTTCCGAAAAAATCTTTTGGCCTGGTTTCGGCAATTCCAGCGTGATCTGCCCTGGCGCCGGATTGTGGACCCATATCGTATTTGGCTTTCCGAAATCATGCTGCAGCAAACGCGCGTGGCGGCGGTAATTCCGTATTACGAGCGTTTCATCGAGCGATTCCCGTCGGTGGAAGCGCTGGCGGCAGCTCCGGAGGAAGAAGTTCTACGGCTGTGGTCGGGGCTGGGGTATTACTCGCGCGCCCGCAATTTGCGGAAGTCGGCGCAGGAGATTGTGGCGAAGCACGGAGGAATTTTTCCGCGCGACATTGACGATGCACTAGCGCTGCCGGGCATTGGCGCCTACACGGCCGCCGCAATACTCAGCATTGCGTATCAGGAGAAGCTCGCGGTGCTGGACGGCAACGTGGCGCGCGTGCTGGCTCGGCTCGGCGCGGTGCGCGGCGACCTGCGAGCAAGCGGAAACTGGCAGAGGCTTCAGGCGACGGCCAATCGCTTGCTGGCGAATGATGCTCCGGGCGACTGGAACCAGGCGATGATGGAGTTGGGAGCGACCTTGTGCACTCCGCGTTCGCCGCAATGCCTGCTGTGCCCGGTCCAGGAACATTGCGAGGCGCGGAAAAAGGGGCTTGTGGAGGAGATTCCCGCCAAACACCGCAAGCGGGCAACGCAGGGAATTACGCTGGCGGCCTTGGTGTTCGTCGACGCGAAAGGCAGAACGCTGTTGCTGCCGCCACCTAAACAGGCACGGGATCCCGCGGACGCGGCGCATGTGCCGGCGCTGGTTTCCAACTTGTGGCATTTTCCGACGATTGTGGTTCGCGACGACGCCGAGGAAGAGCTGCGGGCGGTTGCCGGGAAGTTTTTAGGCCGTGGGCGTAGGTTTACGGTGGAACTGTCACCCTTGCAGAGCCAACGGCACGCCGTGACCTACCGCGCCATCCGGATTTTGCCGTTTCTGGCGCGCGTGACGAAGTTGCCGAGGGTTCGTGGGGCGAAAATGCTGACGCCGAGCGAGGTTTTCCAGTTGCCGATATCGAATTTGACGCGGAAGGTTGCGCGTGCGGCCGAGAGTGCGCTCGTTGGCCGGGTTGTGTCGCGGAGCGATTGAGAACCGCGCGGAAGAACGGCGAGGGTGCAGGCCTGCCGGTCTGAGGTCCGGCCACGACAAGAGGGCCCGCCTCGGAAGGCAGCCGCGACAACTGCTCTTGATTGATACGCCCGCCTTGGCGCCTTCGAGGCAGAGCCGGTGTTATTCTGGGGATTCGAGCCATGGCCTCCACCGCCACTTCTCCGGCGCAGCCGCTGCCCGCGGAATCGTTCCTCCGCGGAGCGCTGTTTTTCCTGGTACTCACGGCGGTATTGACGCTGGTCAGCACCGGGAAACTTGACCCCTTCACGACAATTCTTGTACCGCTGGCGGTTCTCTACAAAGGCTATCGCTGGTGGCGGGGCCACGGACCCGAACTGCAACAGAGCACGGCTACGCGGCTTCTGCTGGCTTTTCTGGTGGTATTCCCGCTGGACGCCATTTTTCTTTCGCGGACGCTGGTGGCCGGCAGCACGAACGTGGAACTCTACGCCACGCTGCTGGCCGCGGTCCATTTTCTGCTAATCGTAACCGTGGTCCGCCTCTACAGCGCCGCAACCGACCGCGACGCGATCTTCCTCGCTATGCTTTCCTTCGCGTCGGTACTGGCCTCCGCGGTTCTCACGGTGGACACGAATTTCTTTTTCCTGTTCGTCGCGTATTTCCTGTTCGGGGTCGCTACGTTCCTGGGACTGGAAATCCGGCGCAGCGCGCTGGGCGCCGTATATCCGCCGTTGCACGCGGACGCCGCGCGACAACGCCGCTTTTACCGGGCCATATCCCTGGCGGCATTCACTGTGGCTATCGGCGCAATTTTTTTCGGCTCGCTGCTGTTTTTCTTTTTTCCCCGTGTGAGCGCCGGATATTTCGCGCGCACGGGATTTCAGCCCTCGCTGATGTCGGGATTCACGGACAACGTGGAACTCGGGCAGATCGGCGAGATCAAGAAGGACAGCACCGTGGTGATGCGGGTCAAGACGGGGCATGCGGTGAACTACCCCCTGCTGCGCTGGCGAGGAATCGCGCTGACGACGTTCGACGGCCGCCGCTGGTTTACCAAACGAAGATGGCCAGAGCTGCACGCCGCTGGCGAGGGCGGCTGGGTGACCTTCGACGAGCCGCAGGAGCTCGAGACGCCCGTGGTGGGAGAGCTCCGATACACAGTGCTGCTGCAGCCGATGGACAGCGACGCGATTTTTGCCCCAGTCCAGGTTGTCCAGCTGCGCGGAAATTTCTCCAATAAGCCCGATAGTTTCACGGGCATCGCGCGATTCGGCTCGCTGGGCCTGGATGACACCGGCTCCATCTCGAATCCGGCACGGAACTATTCGCAAATCCAGTACGAGGGCGTATCGCTGCTGCCCGCGCCGCGCCCGGCGAAGGCCCGGCTGGCGGGCACTGACTACTCGCCGGCCATTCGCGCCACCTATTTGCAACTTCCGGATCGCCTCGACCCGCGCATCCCGAAACTCGCCCAGCAGGTTACCGCGGCAGCCAAAGATCCTTTTGACAAAGCCATCGCGATGGAAAGTTACCTGCGCCGTAATTACGGATACACGCTGAGTCTGGCGGGCAAACCCGGCGCCGATCCGCTGGCGCAGTTCCTCTTCGTGACCAAAGAGGGGCATTGCGAGTACTTCGCTTCCGCGATGGCCGTGATGCTCCGCACTCTGGGGATTCCCTCGCGGGCAGTCAACGGGTTTTTGCCCGGCGAATATAACGACGTGGCGGGGGACTACATCGTGCGGGCCAGCGACGCGCACAGCTGGGTGGAAGTGTACTTTCCGGGCAGCGGCTGGCTGACGTTCGACCCTACGCCCTCATCGGATAACGATTCCTACGGTCTGTTTTCGCGGTTGAATTTGTACCTGGACTGGATGCAGCTGAACTGGAACGAATGGGTGGTGAACTACGACTGGGCTCACCAGTCGCTGATGGCCCGCAACATGCGCCAGAATTCCGCCGATTACAGCACGGCGATGCGGGACTGGTTCCGGCGGATGCAGGACCGCGGAATGAGCGGCCTGAAATCGTGGCAATCCGCGCATCCGAAATTTGGCGTGGTGTTCCCGGCCTTGCTGGTGTTCCTGCTCGTGGTGCTGCGGCTGGATTGGATTCGTTCGTTCGCGCGTTGGGCAAGATTGTCGTTGCAGATGCGCCAGCCGGCGCGCCAGCGGGACAATCCGCAACTCGCCTCGCGGCTTTACGCGGAGATGCTGCGCGCGCTGGCGAAGCGCGGCTTCGCGCGGAAGGAGACCCAGACACCCTCCGAATTCGCCGCCACCCTTGCACCGCAGCCCTCGCTGGCGTCAGCCGTTGGAGAGTTTACGGCGCTCTACGCGCAGGCGCGGTTTGGCGGCGCGACTTGCGACGCTTTCCGCCTCCGCGGGCTGCTGGAAGAGATTCGGGCCGCCGCGCGAGCGAAGTAGGGCGCAGGCGTTGCCGGATTGAAGTATTCAATGTCCCTTCTATCCGCGAAAGCAGAAGCGTCGCTCCCGCACTCCAAAAAACCCGTTACGGCTGACTGAGCAGCGCTGGAATGCAGCACAGGCCGAAGCCTGTGCTGCCTGGCGTTCAAGCTGGCCCGCGCCTGGCTCGTGCTAAAATTTATGGATGGCGTTGCGGCGCCAGAAAGGCTGTATGCGCAAGGTTGGATTCGTATCGTTGGGATGCCCGAAGAACCTCGTGGATAGCGAGGTGATGATGGGGATTCTTGCGCGCGAAGGGTATGAGCTGACGCCGCGCGCGGACGACGCGGAAATCCTGGTGGTAAACACGTGCAGCTTCATCGAGCCGGCGCAAAAAGAATCCGTGGACGCAATCCTGGAAATGGCCGAGCACAAGAAGTTCGGTGCGGCAAAGAAATTGATTGTGGCGGGCTGTCTGGTGGAACGCTACCGCGAGCAGATTCTGGAGCAGATCCCGGAAGTGGACGCCGTGGTCGGCACAGGCGAAGTGGAGCGCATCATCGAAGCGGTGGAAGGCGACCTGAAGGTTTTGCCCGCGCAGCCGCCCGCGTTTCTCTATCACGAACTGACGCCGCGCATCGTGACCACACCCAAGCACCAGGCGTACATCAAGATCGCCGAGGGCTGCGACCATCCGTGCACATTCTGCATCATTCCGGAATTGCGAGGCGCTTTTCGCAGCCGGCGATTCGAATCGGTGGTACGCGAAGCGGAAAATCTGGCCGCTGCGGGAGCCCGCGAAATCACGCTGATCGGGCAAGACACGACTTCCTACGGTGAGGATTTGGGATTGCGGGATGGCCTGGCGCAGTTGCTGGAGCGGCTCGCGCAGGTGGATGGCCTGCTGTGGACGCGCTTTCTCTACGCCTATCCAAATCGCGTAACGCAGAAAATGCTGGAGACGCTCGCCGCGCACGAACGCCTGGCCAAGTACATTGATATGCCGCTGCAACATGCCAGCCGCAACGTGCTGGCGCGCATGAAGCGCGGATCGCACGGCGACGCGTTCCTGAAGCTGCTGGAGCGCATGCGGACCACGATTCCCGGCGTGGCGCTGCGGACAAGCTTCATCGTCGGCTTCCCCGGCGAGACGGAAGCGGACTTCCAGGAACTCCATGATTTCGTGGCCGCGGCGAAGCTCGACTGGATGGGCGTCTTCGAATATTCGGACGTCGAAAACGCCGAGAGCTTTCCGCTGGACGGCAAAGTGGACGCGGAGACGATCCGCGACCGCCGCAACCGGCTGATGGCATTGCAGAAGAAAATTTCGCGCGAGCGGCTGCGCGGGCTGAAGGGGCAGACGAAGATTGCGCTGGTGGAAGGACCCTCGAAGGACAATCCGCTGGTGTGGGAAGCGCGGCTGGAAACGATGGCGCCGGACATTGACGGGAAGCTGTACCTGACCGACGTGGAATTGCCGAGCGGCGAGATTGCGGCGGCGGGCGACGTAGTGAAAGTCGAGATTACGAAGACGGATGCCTACGACCTGATCGGGCGAGTGGTGGAGATTCAGGCGCGGCCTGAGAATCGGGCGGTCCGCGTAGATGTCACGCCGGCGGAGAGGTTGACGCGAATTTCGACGGGCGCGGCGTTGCGGGTGCTCGGGTAGCGATGGCAACCGATTCCCTTCGCCGATTGATTGCAGCGGCCGGGCTTGTCCGGCCCTCTTTTTGCGCGTTTTTCGGTGTCTTGAATGGGTCGGTGGCCCGCCCAGAGCATCTCTCTACATTTCGGAAGTAAGAGGTGGTACAACTACTCCTTCGCCATGAAATACCAGTGCCCCAATTGCAAGAAACCAACGGATTCCGCCGCGGACGCTGATTTTCCGTTTTGTTCCGAACGCTGCCGCTTGCTAGACCTGGGAGCGTGGGCGGCGGAAAAGTACGTCGTTTCCGACCCCATTTTCGACGAGGAAGAGCTTCCCGAAGCGGATCGGCAGGCTTTCCGCGAGGGCACTCCCAAGAATGATGACACCATCCACTGAAATCGCGGCGGCCGCCCCGGACGCACCCGCTCCGAAGCCGCGCTTCGCGTATGCGGTCGCCACAGCTCTGGGCGTCGGGCATTTGAAGCCAGGCCCCGGCACGTGGGGTTCGCTGGTGGGCCTGATCGTTGCGGTGGTCGCGCATCCGTTCACCTGGTTCATGGTTTTGGGGCCAGGCATCGCCCTGGCCATGGGCCGGGATGCCCAGCTATTCACGAACGTGGGAGGAATGCTTCTCCTGCTGGTGCCGGCGATCGCCGTGTGGCTGGTGCTGGCGTGGTTGGGTGTGAAATGCAGCACGCAGGTTGCTGCCTACGCAGGTGTAAAAGACCCTCAATACGTCGTAATTGACGAAGTCTCCGGTGTGCACCTGGCCCTCATCCTGGGGCTCGCGCCGGTGCTGCCGCATACGCTGATCCGCCCGGAAGAAGCGGTCACGTTTGCGCTGTACACCGGTATGAGCATTCTCAACTGGAAGTTCCTGTTCGCCGGCTTCTGCCTGTTCCGCCTGTTTGACATCGCCAAGCCATTCCCCTGCCGGCGCCTGGAGCATCTCCCCGGCGGTTGGGGCATCATGGCCGACGATTGGATGGCCGGGGTCTACGCTGCCATTTGCCTGCGGGTCGCGTTACACTTTCATTGGTTATGACTCGCGAGCGAGAGAGATGAAATTCGGGTTCGGCTCAACCACGGAAAAGAACGGCATCCCCCACATCGAACGGATTGCGCCCGGAGCGGCGATTCCCGGCGGTGAAGTGGCGATTTTTGGGCACGGCTTCACCACGCGCCATGGCACACGGCCGCAGGTACTTTTTGGGGAGGCGGACGCGCCGCTGTCGCTGGCCAGCAGCAGCCACCTGATTGCGCGGGTTCCGGAAAACGCCAACGGAAGCAACATTAAGGTCGTCAGCGCCGAGAACGAGAGCCAACCGTTCCCAGTCGCTCTGGGAATTGAGATCGCCGACAACTTGAACCCGGTGGCTAACCCGGCCGTGGATGCCGAGGGAAATATTTATGTGACGTTCAGCGGGCCGCGGGGACAACGCGTGCCCGTTTCGCTGTACAAGATCAGCCCGAGTTATACAGTGAAGCCGTTCGTGACCTCGCTGGTGAATCCCACGGGACTCGCGCTTGGACCGAGCGGCGATTTGTACGTTTCCTGCCGGCACGATGGCACCATTCATCGCGTCACCCCTGACGGGCGCAGCGAACAGTGGATCGAAGGGATGGGCATCGCCACTGGAATGGCCTTCGATTCCCACGGCAACCTCTTTGTGGGCGACCGTAGCGGCACGATCTTCAAGATCAGCCCGGAGCGCGAGATCTTCGTCTTTGCGACGCTGGAACCTTCCGTGGCGGCGTATCACCTGGCGTTTCATCCCAGCGGCGAACTATTCGTGAGCGGGCCGACAACCTCGAGCTTCGACCGCGTCTATCGGGTCACGCAGAACGGCGAAGTGCACGTCTTCTATCGCGGGCTGGGCCGGCCGCAGGGGCTGGCGTTCGATCAGGCGGGAAATTTGTACGTGACCGCGTCGCTCGGCGGGCGGCGCGGTATCGTGAGCATCACGCCGCAGGGGCACGCGGAGCACGTGCTGAGCGGGCCGGCGCTGGTGGGCTTGGCGCTGCTGCCGAGCGGGCGCGGCATTCTGGCCGCCAATGGTTCCCTGCTGACCATCGACTGGAACGTACGCGGCTTGCCGCTGCTGGGGTAGTTTTTCGGAGTGCGGCGGCTTGGCCCCGCTTTTGCAACGTACGATACTCCTCCCAATTGAATGTTATCTTCGGCGTCCAGCCCGCAAAGGCGGCAGCGCAGCTGCCGCACTCCAAACTGGACTCGGCGGAAGTGCCGCTGGAGAAAGCGGTGCTGCGCTACAATACTTCGCATGAAAGCGGAGATTATTGCCGTTGGTTCCGAACTGCTGACCCCGGATCGCGTGGACACCAATTCCCTGTTTCTCACCGAGGAGCTGAACAAGCTCGGCATCGAAGTTTTGCGCAAAACGATTGTCGGCGACAATCGCGAACTGCTCGCGGAAGCCTTTCGCGACGCGCTGAATCGCGTGCCGGTGGTGATCGCGTGCGGCGGCCTGGGGCCGACCGAAGACGATTTGACCCGCGAGACCGTGGCCGAACTTCTCGGCCGGCGCCTGCAACGCAATGACGACGTGGTGCGCGCCATCGAGGCGCGCTTTCGCAGCTTCAAGCGCGAAATGCCCGCCGTGAATCTGCGCCAGGCGATGGTGCCGGAGGGCTCGGAAGTGCTGGAAAATCCCCGGGGAACGGCGCCGGGCTTGTGGATCGAAGACCGTGGCCGCATGGTGGCGCTGCTGCCGGGACCTCCGCGCGAGTTGAAGCCGTTGTTTCTGGAGCAGGTGATGCCGCGGCTGCAGCGGCGCGTTTCCGGCGTGCGGATGTTTTCGCGGGAGCTGCGCGTGACCGGGCTGGGCGAATCGCACGTCGAAGAGCGCATCCGGCCGATTTACACGCGTTATGCGAATGTGAACACCACGATTCTGGCGGCGCCGGGTGAAGTGCAGATTCACCTGCGCATCTGGACCGAGGACAGCGAGCAGGCCGAATCCACGCTGAGCGAGATGGTGCGCAGCTTCGAGCTGGCTCTCGGCGACCGCATCTTCGCGCACCAGGGCGTGCCGCTCGAGGCCGTGGTGGCTGAGCTCTTGACCGCGAACCGCGCGACGATCGCCACGGCGGAAAGCTGCACTGGCGGCCTGCTGGCCGAGCGGCTGACGCGGATTCCCGGCAGTTCGAACTATTTTCTGGGCGGCGTGGTTTCCTACGGCAACGAGCGGAAAACCGCGTGGACCGACGTGCCCCCAGAGATGATCGCGGCGAAAGGCGCGGTGAGTGCGGAAGTGGCGATCGCGCTGGCCGAAGGAATTCGCCACAGCGTGGCCGCGACGTTTGGCGTGGGCATCACCGGGGTCGCGGGGCCCGGGGGCGGCACCGAGGAAAAGCCCGTGGGCACGGTGCACATCGCGCTGGCGTCGCCGGGCGGTACGAAAGAGCGTGTGGTGCATCTGCCCGGCGACCGCGAGGCGATCCGCTTTTACGCTTCGCAAGTGGCGCTCGATATGGTGCGCGTTCACTACCTCTACGAAGGCAAGCCGCAACCCAGCCGCGTAATTGCCGGCAACTGAGCAGCCCACTCATGCGTCTTTTCGTTGCCATCGCCATCCCCGATGAAATTCGCGCGGCATACGGCTCCCTGCTGGAGGAGTTTCGCGCGATTGCGCCGCGGGCGAGGTGGGAACGCGCGGAAAATCTGCATGTCACCCTGAAGTTTCTGGGAGAAACTCCGCCCGCGAAACTCGAGGCGTTGCAAAACGCGCTGGCCGGAATTCATTCGCCCGAGCCGGTGCGTCTGGAATTTCGCGGCTTGGGATTTTTTCCGAATGAGAAGCGGCCGCGCGTTTTCTGGGCCGGGATGGAAAGTACGCCAAACCTGTCGGCGCTCGCCGCGGATATCGACCAGGCCGCGCACCGGTTGGCTTTCCCGCTGGAGCGGCGCCCCTTTGCCCCGCATCTGACGCTGGCGCGCTTCGATCCGCCGGCGATCACATCCAGCCTGCTGGCAGCCATCCGCACGAAAACCGCAACGCGTTTCGGAGCGTTCACGGCCGCCGAGTTCCACTTGATCGAAAGCAAGCTGAAATCCACCGGAGCGGAGTACACTACCCTGCAAACCTGGCGTTTCGCTCCGGGGAGCTAGCACCGCATGTCTTTTTTCACACCGACGAATCTGGGTATCGCTGTCCTTGCGTACCTGCTGGGGTCGATTCCCTTCGGGTGGATCCTGACAAAGCTGTTTGGCGGCAGCGATATCCGGAAATCCGGGAGCGGGAACATTGGGGCGACGAACGTTGCCCGCGTCGTCGGCCCCGCCGCCGGTGTCTTCACTCTCCTCCTGGATGCCGCGAAGGGCGCTCTCGCGGTGTGGCTCGCGGCGCGATTCGCTGAGCATCGCGCGGCGCCGATGATGGTCGCGGGCGCGGTGGCACTCGTGGGCCACTGCTTCCCCGTGTGGCTGAAGTTCAAGGGCGGCAAGGGAGTGGCGACGGCGCTGGGCGTGTTTCTAATGCTTGCGCCGCTGGCGGCGATCGGCGCACTGCTGTTTTTCCTCGGGGTCGTTTTGGTGTGGCGCTATGTTTCCCTGGGCTCGGTTGCCGCGGCGGCGGCCATGCCGCTGCTGGTCTATTTGCTCTGGGCGCCGGGACACGCGCCCCCGCTGGTCGTCATCTTTGGGACGCTCTTTGCCTCCGCGCTCGTGGTCTTCAAGCACGACGCGAATCTCCAGCGGTTGGTGGATGGCACGGAACCCAGGTTTTCCTTCGGAAAATCCAGGGGAGATTCGGCGTGAGCCGCGTCGCCATCCTCGGCGGCGGAAGCTGGGGCACGGGCCTCGCCGTGGTGCTTTCGTGCAGCCGGCGTAAGCACCAGATCCGGCTGTGGGCGCGCGACCCAGAATTGGCGCAGTCCATCGAATCGCAACGCGAAAACACCAAGTACCTGCCGGGAATCGAAATCCCGCAGTGCGTGCAGGCCTCCGCGAATCTCGAAGACACGCTTCGGGACGCGCAGATTGTGGTCTGTGCGGTGCCCTCCGCGCAGATGCGCGCGGCGCTGGCGCAGGCGCTGCACGACCTGCCGCGAGAGGCCGCGATTGTCAGCGCCACGAAAGGCCTCGAGCCTGCAACGCATTTCCGCATGACCCAGGTGATCTCTCAGGTGATCAACGCCCGCTTTGTGGGACGCCTGGCGGTGCTTTCCGGGCCATCCTTCGCCCTCGAAGCGGCGGGAGGGCAGCCGACGGCGGTGGTTGTCGCTTCGACGGATGCCGCGCTTGCCGTGTTTTTGCAGGAAGAGTTTTCGGGGCCGACCTTCCGCCTTTATACCAACGACGATGTTCTGGGCGTGGAACTTTCCGGAGCGATGAAAAACGTGGTGGCCATTGCGGCCGGCGCGTGCCAGGGGCTTGGGCTGGGCTCGAATTCGCTGGCCGCGTTGATCACACGCGGCCTGGCCGAAATGACGCGCCTGTGCGTGGCACTGGGTGGAAAGGCGGAGACGCTCAGCGGGCTTGCGGGCATGGGGGACTTGATCCTCACGTGCTATGGGTCCCTGAGCCGCAATCGCTATGTCGGCGCCGAACTCGGCCGAGGCCGCTCTCTGGATGAAATTTTGACGGGCATGACCACGGTGGCGGAAGGGGTGGGAACCACCGCGGCGCTGCTGGCGCTGGCGCGCGAGAACCGCATTGAACTGCCTATCACCGAGCAGGTGCACAGCATTTTGCATCTAGGGAATCCGCCCAAGGAGGCAATCCGGGCGATTATGGAGCGGCCGTTGCGCAGCGAGTAAATGGTTTTGAGTTCGTAGTCTTTTGTTGTTGATTGTTGACGACTCTCCCCCGCCAAAAACCCGCCGAAGCATACTCAGCCAGCCCGGGCAACTTCCTTGCACCGAAATCGGCCAAAAAGCGGGGCAGACCGTGGCGCGGGTTCTGGGCTGTCTCGGACGGAGGGCAGAGTTCCGCTTGTCACCCGGTAGTACTCCCGGCCTAGTTGCACTTCCGCGTCGCCTGTCCTTTCGGCCAGCCTGCCGGACGGCCCGCGGCCCCCTAGAATTAATGTGTTGCGATGGCGGACACTGCACCATCGTTATTGACGCGCCTCCGCTCCGGCCGGGTGCGCATCCTCTGGCTTGTGCTCGGTGCGCTCCTGCTTGTGAGCGCGCTCCCTATCGGTCTGTATCATCGCCAGGTATTGGAACTTAGCCAGGAAAAGCTGGTGGATACGGAGCGCATCCAGCAGACCGAGTTGACCCGTTCCCTGGCGCAGGAAGTGCAATCCTTCGAGTTCAACGTTACCCAACAGCTGATCAGCCAGCGGCAGATTCTGGCGTTGACGGGCCTCATCGAAAACGTCACCGACCCGGTGAATGAGCCCAAGGTCACCCGCCTGCTGGAAAACTTCGTGGATTCGAATCGCGAATCGTTTATCTACCTGACGGCGATTGGCCGCGACGGCAAGGGCACCAGCGCCTCGCAGGGAAATTTCCGTGCCGAGCAGGATCCCTTTGTCGCCAAGGCGTTGCAACGCGCGTTCATGAGCTGCGTGCAGTCGGTAAAGTTCCGTAGCGATTCCCTGGCGCTGGCCCCGGACAACCGCCCGGCATTTGTGATCGCGGTCCCGCTGAAGGATGCGCAGGACAACTTCACCGGGATGCTCGCGGCGGTGGTATCGCTCGATTCGATCGTGCGGCGGCTGCAGGATGCCAGCGTGCGCGGGCGCAGCGTGTTCGTGGTGGACCACTACGGCCACCTGGTAGCGCATCCGGACATGAAGCATTTCGTCCCCGGCGAAGACCTGAGTGACAAATTTCACCTCGTGGCACAGATCAAGACCCTGCCCAAGGACCTCCGCAACACGGCCACCTTGCGTTTCGTGGATACGGAAAACAATCATCCCATCGAGATGGTGGGAACCTACAGCACCTTTCCCGAAGTGGACTGGGCAGTGATCGCAGAACGCAGTCTGAACGAAGCCCAAGCGGACGCGGGCGTGCCGGAGTTGAACCGCCAGGCGCTGGTGTTCGTCAGCGCCGTCGTTTTGATCGCGATTCTCTTCGGATATTTCTTCGCCGTGGGCATCAGCATGCCCATTCGCTCGCTGGCCGCCTCCACGCGCGCCATCAGCCGCGGCGAATTCCATCAGCGGACGCCCGTCGGCGGGGCCGCGGAGATCAGCGAACTGGCCGAAAACTTCAACTTGATGGCCAGCGACATCGAGGAGTACATCGAGCGGCTGAAGCAGGCCGCCGAGGAAAACCGCGAGCTATTCATCGGCTCGATCCGCATGCTCGCGGCCGCGATCGACGAAAAGGACCCCTATACGCGAGGCCATTCCGGGCGCGTCGCGAAATACTCCACGATCATCGCGCAAGAGATGAAGCTGAATGCCGAGGATCTCGACAAGCTGCGCATCGCGGCCTTGCTGCACGACGTGGGAAAGATCGGCGTGGACGACCGCGTATTGAAGAAGCCGGGGTCGCTGACGCCGGAAGAATTCGAAATCATGAAAACGCACACAACCAAGGGCGCGAACATCATGCGTCCGGTTTCGCAGCTGAAGGAGATGCTGCCGGGCATCGAACTCCACCACGAACACATGGACGGGCGCGGCTATCCGTATGGGTTGACGGGTCCGCAGATTCCCCGCATGGCGCGCATCATCGGGGTGGCGGATACGCTGGATGCCATGACCACGAATCGCCCCTATCAAACGGCGATGGAATTGGACTACGCCATGGGGCGGATTAAGGCTTTGGCGGGATCGAAATTCGATGAAACGATTGTCGCCGCGCTGGAATCCGCCGTGAAGGCCGGCAAGCTGCGTCTTACCGCCGTCGAAGTCCACGTATAGTTCATTCACATGCCAATTTCTTGGACGCCGCTGGTGTAAACTGCTCCGCACCGGGCTATGTGGCGCTTTGTGCTCAGCCTCTTCTTAGGGATTCTAGCCTCCACGCTCGCATTGAGTGCGTTGGCTGTCTACGCTTTTCACGATGTAGACGCAGAGATGTTCGGGAAATGGGATGTAGCGTTCGTGGAGCTCGTGCTGGAATTTCTGTTATTCAGCATAGCAATCACTTTGGGGAGCGGAGTCCTAACCTATTTGGGTAGATTTATCTTCTGCCGCAGGTCATTGGCTCCAACTCAAAAACTGGGCCTTCTCGTGGGGGCGATCATCGGAATCGTCCAATACCCGTTCGAGACTGTTGTTCGTCTGGTTGCAGACGAGCACTACGACTTTTGGAGTTACGCCTACATCTTGCGATCAATCATTGTGTCCTCAGTCGTATTCACTATTTTCTGTGCGAGGCAAGGGACCTCCAGCTCTTAATCACTCGTTCCTTTCCCAACGTAGCAATCTGCTACACTTTTCTTTCGCGCCTTTGCCGCCGCGCGGAACCACCTGATGATCACACTTTTTGGAAAACCCGAACCCACGCTGCTGGAGCGCCTGAAGGAGTCCGTCGGCAAGACCAAGGAGGCCCTCGCCGACACCCTGGATACCATCACCCAGGGCGGCCGGCAAATCGACCCCTCCGTTCTGAAGGAAGTGGAGACGGCTCTGCTTACGGCGGACCTGGGCGTGAAGACGACGCGGGAGATTCTGGACTCCGTGAAGGAGCAGATCTCGCGCAACGCGCTAAATAACGGCGAGCAATTGAAGCGCGAAATCAAGGCCCACGTGTTTCGCGCGCTGAACGTTTACGGGAATACGCCAAAACTCGCGGGCGCGGCCAACGGCAACGATCCGCGCGTCATTTTCATCGTCGGCGTGAACGGCGCGGGGAAAACCACGAGCATCGGCAAACTGGCGAATCGTTTGCGGCAGGAAGGGCGCAGCGTGGTGCTGTGCGCGGCGGATACCTTCCGCGCGGCGGCCATCGAGCAACTGGAAATCTGGGCGCAGCGCAACGCCGTGGAATTGATCAAGCAAAAATCGGGCTCCGATCCCGCGGCAGTGGTCTACGACGCGATGGCGGCGGCCAAGGCGCGCGGCTCGGACGCCGTGATCGTGGACACCGCGGGACGCCTGCACACCAAGTCGAACTTGATGCAGGAACTCGAGAAGATGAAGCGGACCGCTTCGAAAGTGATTCCCGGCGCGCCGCACGACGTGCTGCTGGTGATGGACGCCACGACGGGACAAAACGGATTGGCGCAGGCACGGGAGTTCACTTCGGCGGTCGGCGTGACGGGCATTATTCTCACCAAGCTCGACGGCACCGCAAAGGGCGGCATCGTCGTAGCCATTTCCCGCGAACTCGGCCTGCCCATCCGCTTCGTCGGCACCGGCGAGCAGATCAATGACCTCGTGCCATTCGACGCGCAAACTTACGCCGACTCGTTGTTCAATTAACGCCGTGAATCCCCACGATCTTCACTTCATGCAGCATGCGCTGGACCTGGCGCGGAAAGGCGTTGGGTTGGCGAGCCCCAACCCCGCGGTGGGGTGTGTCATCGTGAAAGAGGGCGCAATCGCCGGCGAGGGCTTTCACCAATACGACTGGCGGGATCACGCAGAAGTCGTGGCGCTGAAACAAGCGGGGCAGCAGGCTCGTGGAGCGACGCTCTATGTGACCCTCGAACCCTGCAATCACACCGGCCGCACCGGACCGTGCACGGACGCGATTCGAGCCGCGGGGATTTCACGTGTTGTGGCGGCGATGGAAGATCCGAATCCGAAGACGGGCGGCACGGGATTCGAGCGG
>DATIXE010000044.1:0-115883 GCA_035518915.1 Candidatus Eiseniibacteriota bacterium | reverse complement strand
CCGAATCCGAAGACGGGCGGCACGGGATTCGAGCGGCTGCGCGCGGCAGGCGTGGAAGTGGAAAGCGGGATCCTGGAAGACGAAGCGAGTGTGCTAAATGAAGCGTTCGCGCACTGGATCACCACGAAGCGGCCGTTTGTCACTCTGAAGTCGGCGATGACGCTGGATGGGCAGCTGGCCCTGCCGAAAACCGGCAAGAGCGGGCTGCGTCAATGGATCACCAGCGACGAAGCGCGCGCCGAGGTGCATCGCATGCGGCACGCTTCCGATGCCCTGCTGACCGGCATCGGGACGATCCTTGCGGACGATCCGCTGCTGACCGATCGCAGCGGGCGGGAGCGCCGGCGGCGGTTGCTGCGCGTGGTGCTCGACAGCCGGTTGCGGCTCTCCCCCAAAGCCAGAATCGTGCAGACCGCGGACGACGATCTGCTGGTCTTCACCGCTGCGCCCTTGCAATCGCCGAAAGCGCGGAAATTGCAGAACGCGGGCGTGGAGCTTGTGCAGGTGAAGCGGACGCGAACTGTTTTGGATTTAGGCGCGATTTTCAAGGAACTCGGGCGCCGCGAGATTTTGAGCGTGCTGCTGGAAGCCGGGCCGGGGCTGAATGGCGCGGCGCTGGCGGCAAAGCTGGTGAACAAACTCGTCCTGTTTTATGCGCCGAAAATCGCGGGAAGCGCGCAGGTCCCCTTTGCGAAGGGCGGGCCATTCGATACGAGGAAATTGCACGTCCGCAGGGTGCGGCAGATTGGCGGCGACGTTGCGATCGACGCCTATTTGTAGGGGCCGGGCTTGCCCGGCCCACTCTTCGCTCGCTCACCGGCTGCCAATGGCGGATCGGCCGGCAGGCGGAGCAAGCTGCGCTCTTGCAACCCCAATAACGATCGAGAGCAATTGCAGGACATCCGCGATTTCCTTTTGACAACGGCCGCGGATAATTCCCTGTCCAAATCCGCCCTGGTTTGCGACGATTCTTGGCGAACCGCCGCACATTTCCCATTCTCAACGGAGGTCTCGTCCGCTTGAGCGAAACCCCTCGTTCCTGGCGCCTTGGCTTCTGGAGCCTGATCGCCACGCAATTTCAGGGCGCCTTCAACGACAACGCCCTGAAATATCTGGTGATCTTCCTGATCATTGGCACGAACCTGACCCCGGACGAGGAAGAGGTCAAGGTCCTGCTGGTGGGGTCGCTTTTTGCGCTTCCCTTCATTCTGTTTTCGATGGCCGGCGGTTATTTCGCGGACAAATACAGCAAGCGCACGGTCACGATCTGCACGAAACTCTTCGAACTTGCCGTAATGCTCTTCGCCATCGCGGGATTCGCGGCGCGCAGCATGCCGATGGCCATGACGGCCGTGTTCCTGGCCAGCACGCAGGGCGCGCTGTTTGGCCCTTCGAAATACGGCTTGCTGCCGGAGATTCTCCCGGAGAAGCGGCTGTCGTGGGGCAACGGCGTCATCGAACTCGGCACCTTTCTCGCCGCAATTATCGGCACGGTGGCCGGAGCGCGGCTTTCCGAAGTGTTTGCAGGGCGCGAATACTATTCCGGCGTTTTCTTCCTGATCTGCACGAGCGTCGGCCTGGTGACGAGCCTTGGAATTTCCAAGGTGCCTGCCGCTGATCCCGCGAAGAAGTTCCGCGCCAATTTTCTGGAAGACCTGTTCGTACAGGGCAAGCGCATCGGCCAGGACCGCGTGCTTTGGCTCGCCGTTCTGGGCAATACGTACTTTTTCTTTCTCGGCGCGCTGCTGCAGTTCGACATCGTCTTTTACGCGCGCGACGTCCTGCACGTCGCCGCCACGCGCGGCAGCCTACTGCAAGCCTCGATTGCCATTGGCATCGGACTGGGCAGCCTTGCCGCGGGGTATCTTTCCGGCGGAAAAATCGAATACGGCCTGATTCCGCTCGGGGCCATGGGCATCACGCTGTTCGGTTTCCTGATTTCCGCACCCGGGCTTTCGTTCAACGCCGTGCTCGCGCTGCTGGCCGCGCTGGGGTTCGCTGGCGGGTTTTTCATCGTTCCCATCAGCGCGCTGATCCAGCACCGGCCGGAAGAGCAGCATCGCGGCGGCGTGCTGGCGGCGGCAAATCTCTATTCGTTCGTCGGGATTCTTGCGGCTTCGGGCGCGTTTTACCTGTTGAAGCACAATCTGCACCTCGGCTCGGCGGGAATTTTCTTCTGGACTTCGCTGGCCACGCTCGCCGCGCTGGCCTACGTGCTGTGGCTGCTGCCGGATTCTCTGCTGCGCCTGCTGCTGTGGATCGCGGCGCACACGCTCTACCGCCTCGATCTAAAGGGCCAGGAGAATATCCCGGCGCGCGGCGGAGCGCTGTTGACTCCCAACCATTCCTCGTGGATTGACGCCATCCCGCTGCTTTCGGCGACCGACCGGCCGATCCGCTTCCTGATGTTCAAGGGCATCTACGACCATCCGGCGATCAAGCCGTTCGCGAAAATCCTTAAAATCATTCCCATCGCCTCGGATCAGGGGCCCCGCGAAATGATTCATTCGCTGCGCGAAGCCTCCGAAGCGCTGCGCACCGGCGAAGTGGTCTGCATTTTTCCCGAAGGCGAAATCACCCGCATCGGCCAACTGCTGCCGTTCCGCCGCGGCTTTGAGCGCATCGTGAAAGGCATCGACGTTCCCATCATCCCGGTGAATATCGACGGCCTGTGGGGCTCGATTTTCAGCTTTTCGGGCGGGCGTTTCCTCTGGAAGCGGCCACGCCACATCCCCTATCCCGTCCGCGTCACGTTTGGCCCGCCGCTTCCCGCAACCGCCACCACCACCGAAGTGCGCACCGCGGTGCAACAGCTCGGCGTGGATGCGTTTCAGCGGCGCCGGCGATACATGAAGCCGCTGACGCGCTCGTTCGTCCAAATGGCGCGCCGGCATTCGTGGCGTTTCGCGATGGCGGACGGCCGCACGCCGAAAGTCACATTTGGGGACGCGCTGACGAAAACAGTGTTTCTGGCGCGGCGGCTTGCTCCGCTCTGGAAAGATCAGAAGATGGTCGGCATTCTGCTGCCGCCTTCGATTCCCGGAGCGCTGGTGAACTGGGCGGCGCTGCTGCAAGGCAAAGTGCCCATCAACCTGAATTACACGACCTCGAACGAATCCCTGGCGTCCTGCGCGCGGCAGTGCGAGCTGCAGACCGTCATCACGTCGAAAATGTTTCTGGAAAAAGTGAAGATCGAGCCGCCGGGAAGGATCATCTATGTGGAAGACCTGGCGGAAAAATCCCGCCTTTCCGAAAAACTGATTGCGCTGCTTTCCGCGAAGCTGCTGCCGGCGCGCTGGCTGGAGCGGTCTCTCGGCTGCAATCGGAAAATTCTGCTCGACGACACGGCCACGGTGATTTTTTCCAGCGGTTCGACCGGCGAGCCGAAAGGCGTGGTGCTCTCGCACTTCAATCTGGCGTCGAACGTCGAGCAGATCGAGCAGGTGTTTCACCTGCACAAGGGCGACAGCATCCTGGGCATCCTTCCCTTTTTCCACTCCTTTGGTTTCACTGGGACGCTGTGCCTTCCCGCGCTGGCGGGCATCGGGGCTGTCTTTCATCCCAGCCCGCTGGATGCGCAGGCCATCGCGGCGCTGGTCAGCAAATATTCCGTCAGCATGCTGCTTTCGACGCCCACGTTTTTGAACAACTACACACGCCGCTGCCCGCCGGAATCCTTCGGCAGCCTGCGCATCGTGATGGCCGGCGCGGAAAAGCTGCCCGAACGCGTCGCGCAGGCATTTGAAGACCACTTTGGAATCCGCCCGTTGGAAGGCTACGGCTGCACGGAATGTTCGCCGGTGGTGGCCGTGAATACCTACGATTTTCGCGCCGCCTACTTTCGCCAGGTGGGAGCGAAGCGCGGCACCATCGGGCAGCCGCTCCCGGGCATCGGCATCCGCATCATCGATCCGGACAGCGGCGAATCGCTGCCGGTGGACAAACCCGGCTTGCTGCTGGTGCGCGGACCAAACGTCATGGTCGGCTACCTGAATCACCCCGAGAAAACAGCCGAAGTACTTAAGGACGGCTGGTACAACACCGGCGACATCGCCACGATGGACGAAGACGGCTTCCTGCGCATCACCGACCGGCTGAGCCGCTTCAGCAAAATCGGCGGCGAAATGGTGCCGCACATCAAGATCGAGGAAAAGCTCCACGAACTGCTCAACGCCGACGGACAGGTGCTGGCGGTCACCGCGATTCCCGACGAAAAGAAGGGCGAGCGGCTGGTGGTGTTGCACACGCTGCCGGAGGACGCGCTGAAGGATTGCCTGGAGAGACTTTCGAAGAGCGATCTGCCGGCGCTCTGGAAGCCGCGGCCGGATCTGTTTTTTCACGTCGAGCAGTTGCCGTATCTGGGCACGGGGAAACTGGATTTGCGGCGCTTGCGCGAAATCGCGATGCAAGAGCAAAACAACGCCGGGAAAAACTAGCGCAGAGGCCGCGGAGGCAAGCGGAGCAGGACCGGAACGAAAGCCGCCGCTACAAGCTCTTCATTTCTGTTCGTCGAAGTCGTGAAGCAGGCAGGTCATGCCGCACTTCACTTCCCCGTTGGGCTGAAGCGAACACTCGATCACCGACCAGTCCGTCTCTTCGAGCTCGAGCCTCGCGGCGACGATGTGGGCGACCTTCTCCTTGTTGGGGCAGTTGAGATTGCGGAAGCGGTAGCTGCACGTTTGCAAGATGCGATCGAGGATTTCCGGATCCGACATGCTTTTCCTCCGTAAAAAAAGCCTGGGATTCGTGGCCTGTGGTTTTCCGTTCGCCTTTCCTTGGGACTTCCCATCCTGCGGAAAATCTGGAAGCTTGGGCGACGCGCCCTCCAGAGTTTCCGGCGTAGAATAAAGATTCGGACGATTCCGCGATGTGACGGGGAGCACAAGCCATGTTTACGGGGATTATCGAGCACTTGGGCACGGTGGATGCGCTCCATGCGGGGGCCGAGGGCGGGCGGCTGACGATCCACGCCCGCAGCCTGACGCCACACCTTGCGGTGTCCAACAGCGTTGCCGTAAATGGCTGCTGCCTGACGGTCGTAAAGCTGGATGACGAGCGCTTTTCCGCCGATCTTTCCGGCGAAACCTTGCGGAAAACCTCGATTGGCGAATGGAACGCCGGTACGCGGGTGAATCTCGAGCAGCCCCTGACCGCGGGCAAGGAGTTCGGCGGGCACTTCGTCCTGGGCCATGTGGACACGGTCGGCCGCGTGGTGCGCCTGCAACCGGAAGGCGAAAACTGGTGGTATGGCGTGGAGGTTCCCGAATCGTTCGCGCGCTACATTGTGCCGCAGGGCTCGATCAGCATGGACGGGATCAGCCTGACGGTGGCGCGCTGGAACGGGCGTGTGGCGGCAATCGCCATTATTCCCTTTACCTACGAACACACCAACGTGCGCGACAAAAAAATCGGCGATGCGGTGAACCTCGAAGGAGACGTCCTCGGCAAATACGTGGAACGCTACCTGGAAGCTCGCGCAGGCGCGAAGACCATATCCCCGTTAAGCGTTGAGGAATTAATCAGCCAGGGATTCTAGCAAGCCGGGTTGAAGTTGCCTGAGCAAGCTACGCCCCTATGTTGCACAGGCTTCGGACTGTGCCACCGATCCGTTTCCCACACCCACCGGTAGCGCCGGCATCCTGCGGGCAAGCGCCGCCTTGTCTCCCTGCCAGTCACCCCAACGTCTGCTTCCCCCGCGCGCCGCGCCAATAAAGCGCCAGCCCGATAAAAATCGAAATCAGCGTTCCGCCGAGCAGGCGCAGCTCGAAGCTCCACTTGTTGACGGTTTCGCCCGGCGGCACCAGCGAAACGAAAATCCCGATCAATACAACCGCGAACCCAAGCACCCCGCTGGCCCACAATCCGAATTTTCCGCCGGGGATGAGCACCGCATGCGGATTTTCCGCCCGATCCTTGCGCCCGGAAAGCTTCAGCACCCCGGCGAACATGTACAAAAACGGAATGAAGTAAAGAATGATCGCCGCGTCTATCAGCATCTGGTACGCGGCCTGCACCGTTTCGCTCTGGATCTGGCTGAGCAGCAGAATCGCACCGGAAAGCGCGGCTTGCACAAGAATGGAGATGTACGGCGTCTTCCACTTGGGATGAATTTTGCCGAACGCCGCGGGCAGATAGCGGTCAATCCCGACGACGAAAGGGACTCGCGCGATGCCCGCCACGGTGCTGCCAACGCCGCCGGCGTTTCCAACCGTCACCAGGATCGCCGCCAGAATACCGAGAAATCCGACTTTCAAGGCCACCGAGCCCACCGTGATGGCGTGAAACACGCCGCTCTTCGGATCCAGCGACTCCGCCGGCACCAGCGCGAGGATCGCGAAGGTTCCCGCGATATACATGAATGCGATCATCGCGCCGGCGCCAAAGACCGCGCGTGGCAGCGTGCGCCGTGGGTCGCGCACTTCCTCGCTCATCGCCGAGACGAGTTCGAGGCCGGTGAACGCGAACGCGATCTGCGACCAGAAGTTCACCGTGTCCCAATTCCACGTGGGCCGCATGTTGGCCCAGGTGAAATGCGTGGCCGACCCACCATGCAGCCACACCAGCAAAGCCACGCCCGCCAGGATCAGCAGCGGCACATAGGTGCCGACGCCACCCGCGTTCTGCAACCATTTGCCGATATTCAGGCCGATGATATTCAAAATCACGGCCACCAGCAGCAGCGCCAGCGAAACCAGCAGCAAAAACGTGCGGTCCTGCGAAATCGGCGCGCCCTTCTCTCCCAGGACGTACGCGCTCATGGAAGCGCTGGCCAGCAAGAGTCCCGGAAAATAAAAGACCGTGTAAATCCAGTAGGTCCATCCGGCCACGAAGCCGTGAAAATCGCCAAAAGCTTCCTTGGCCCAGACGTAGAGCCCGCCCTCTTCCGGAAAGCGCGAAGACAACTCATTGATGACGAAGGCGCCGGGAATGAAAAAGAAAACCGCGGCAATCACCCAAAGGCTGATGGAGGAAGTTCCATTGTGGCCGGCTGCGGCAATCCAGCGCGGGCCAAGGACGGTGGCGATGTTGAACAGCAACACGTCCCAGAAACCCATCGTTTTGCGAAGCTGCGATTTGGGATCGGAATGAACCGGAGCGGCCGCGCTCACAGGGTCACGTCCAGCGCGGGAATCAGTTCGTCCTGCATCAGGAAATCGTGGAGGAAGGGATCTTTGGAGTTTTCAAAATCGGCCCAGGTGGGAAACACCTGGGAGCGGCCATCCTGCAGGAACACAACATTGTCGGCAAGGCGCTTGGCCAGATGCGTGTCGTGGGTCACGACGATAGATGTCTTGTGGAAGGCTTCTTTCAGGCGCAGGATCAGGTCGCTCATGTGGCCGGCCATGATGGGATCGACCATCGTGGTGGGCTCGTCGTAGAGAATCGCTTCGGGATTTTGCGCCAGAGCGCGCGCGATGGCCACGGCGCGCTTGGCGCCGGTGGAAAGCTCGCTGGGCAGCTTGTCCAGCATCTCCTCCACTTCCAGCATGCGCGCGAGCTTCGCTACGTAGGCGTCCACGTCTTCGGCGGTCAGGCCCGGCTGATCCTGCAAGGGGAAGGCGATGTTTTCAGCGACCGTCAGCGAATCGAAGAGCGCGCCGGACTGAAAAACCATGGTGATTTTGTGGCGAATCTCGCCGAACTGGTGCTCGGAAAACCGCGTCACGTCCACCCCATCGATCAAAACTTGGCCGGAATCTGCTTTCAGGAAGCCCATGATGTGTTTTAAGGAGACCGATTTGCCCACTCCGCTGCGGCCCATGATCACGCAGGTTTCGCCGCGCTTCACGCGGAAGCTGACGTTGTTGAGCACAGGACGCCCGTCGAAGGCCTTGGAGACGTTGCGGAATTCAAAATAGTATTCCGCGGCGCTGGCCTTGCCTTCGTCCGTAAGACCCATGTTCTTGAATTCTTCGCTCATCTTCCCCGTTCGATTCCGCGAGCAATCCTGCGAATGGTCAGCCCCCGCCGTGCCGTTGTTCGAAAACCCTGCGGGCTTCTGCGTAGTCTTCGGGCGTGTTCATGTTCCAGAACAGGCGCCCATCGGTATCAAAGCGTTTCCAGACCGCCTCGTCAAGCACTTCCATCCGCAGGCGTTTCATGGCTTCCGTCACCTTGCGCACGCCGCCCTTGAAGGAACTCTGAATCGCCGGGGCGGCATCGGTCCGCCAGCAGGCGCACAGAGGCTCGAGGCCGTTCTGGGATTTGGGAACGATCACTTCGGCCTTGCTGATGGCGGCGCGGTCCACCATGTGAATGAGCCACTCGAGCGTGAGAAACGGCATGTCGCAACTGAGGATCAGGCAGAAGCTGCGCGATTCGAGCCCCGCGGTTCTCGCACCGGCCAGAGCGTACGAAATCTCTTCCGCGTGGTATAGCGCCGTGAGGATGCCGCCCAGCGGCCCTTCGCCCGGCCATTTGTCCGCAATCACGGGAACCGCCGCCTGCGGATATTTGTCCACCGGCGCGATGATGCGCGCGCTTTTGCAGGCCGCGGAGAGCAGGTCGCAGCTACGCTGCAGCATGGACTTGCCATCGAATTCGACGAGGGCCTTGTCCACGCCGAATCGCGTGCTGCCGCCGCCTGCCTGGACGTAGCCAAAAACGCTCATGCTTCGTCATCCTCGGGAATTTCCTGGCCCGGCCGCCGGATGCCCAATTCTCGCAGGCGCTCCTGGAGGCTCTGGCGGTGCAGGCCGATTGTGGCAGCGGTACGGGAAATATTCCAACGATGCGAAGCGAGTTGCCTCCGCAAATACGCGATCTCGAATTTGCGCTTCGCATCGCGGAAGTCCTTTTCGCGCAGCCCCAGCTCTTCCCCGTCCGCGGCGCCCTTGGGCACCATCGGCACGCCCTGAAGGACTTCTTCGGGCAGGTCGGCGGCGGCGAGTTCGTCGCTTCGCGAAAGCACCAGGGCGCGTTCGATGGCATTTTTCAGTTCCCTAACGTTGCCCGGCCAGTCGTAGCGCTCCAGCACTTTCAGCGCTTCTTTACCGATGCGCGGCGTTCGGCCCAGCCGCTGGCCATGTTGCTGGACGAAAGACTCCGCGAGGATTGGAATGTCCTCTTTGTGCGCGCGCAGCGGTGGAAGTTCGATGGTGATGACGCGCAGCCGGTAGAAAAGGTCCTCGCGGAACTGCCCGTCGCGGATTGCGAGCCGCAGATTGCGGTGCGTCGCGCTGATGACGCGCACGTCCACGGGAATCGATTGCGTGCCGCCCAGGCGCTCGACGGTGCGATTTTCCAGCGCGCGCAGGACCTTCGATTGTGTCACCGGATTCATGTCGCCGATTTCGTCGAGAAACAACGTGCCGCCATGCGCCTGCTCGAAGCGTCCTTTTTTCTGCTGCGCCGCGCCGGTGAACGCGCCGCGTTCGTAGCCGAATAGTTCCGATTCGATCAGCGTCTCCGGCAAAGCCGCGCAATTTACCGCCACGTACGCCTTTCCCTTGCGCTGGGAGCGCGCGTGAATTTCCTGCGCCAGCAAATCCTTGCCGGTGCCGCTTTCGCCGAGAATCAGCACCGTGGAATCGGCCGGCGCCACGCGGTCGGCCATTTCGAAGGCCTGGCGCATCGCCGCGGAGCGACCGATCATCTGGCCGAACTGCCCTTCGCTGGCAACGCGCCGCCGCAGCGATTCGTTTTCCTGTTCGAGCACGGCGAGTTTCAGCAGGTTCGCCACGCGCTGCCGCAATTCCTCCAGCTCGAAGCCTTTCACAAGATAGTCCGCGGCGCCGAGTTGCAGCGCCCCCACCGCCGTTTTCGCCGTGTCCAGCGCGGAAACCATCAGCACGGGCAACTCGTTTCCCTCCTCGCGCAGGCGCTTTAAGAAGGCCAGCCCATCTTCGCCGGGCAGCACCACGTCGAGAAGCAGCAGGTCCGGCTGCTCCGCCTGCAGCACTGCGCGGGCCGCCGCCGCGGACTCCGCTTCCGCGATGCGATAGCGCCCCTCCAGCGCGCGCCGCAGTCCGTAACGAGACGCCGGTTCGTCGTCCACGATCAGGATGGTTTTCATCCCGCTTGCTCCTTCACCAGTAATGGCAATCGCAATCGAACTTCCGTGCCGTGTCCACCGGCCAGGGGGCTCTCGATTTCCAGCGAGCCGCCCACTTCTTCCAGTCGTCGGTCGACGATCGCTAAACCCAGCCCCGTGCCGCGCGCCTTGGTGGTGAAAAACGGACGCAGGACTTTCGCCCGATCGGCCGGCGAGATCCCCGGGCCGTCATCTTTCACCGAAACGATGCAGAAGTTCCCGCCGGATTGAAGGGAAAGGAAAACATGCCCGCCCGGCGGCGCGGCCTCGATGGCGTTGAGCAGCACGTTGGACAGGATATCGTTGGCCGCTTCTTCGCCAATCACCGCGTGGACGGCGCCGTTGCTCGCCACGCATTGCAGCGAGATGCGCTGCTCCTCCGCGGCGTGGCGCAGGACGTTCGCCACCGATTCCGCGACTTGCCGCAGATCGCAGCTTTGCGCGGCGTCGCCCGCCCGGGCCCCCGGCCGACTGAACTGCAGCAGTTGGTTGAGTTTCGCCGAGAGACGATTGATCTCGTCCAGCACCATTTGCGTTTCTCCGCGCAGGCTGGCGGGCAATTCCGGACTTTCCATTTGCACCTGCAGAATGGTCTTGATCGACCCGAGTGGATTTTTCAAATTGTGCGAAATGCTGGCGGCCATCTGCCCCACCAGCGCCAGGCGCTCGCGCTCGGCGAGTTCCCTTTCCAGCTGCAGCTTCTGTTCCAGCGCAATGCACATATCAATCGCCCCGGCAACGGATTCGCTGAGAATCTTCAGCGCGCCGATCGCCTCGCCCGATACCATCGACCCGTGCGGCCGCACGATGAGCACGGCATTCAGGCGGCCCGGCCGATAAACAGAAAAGCTCTCGACGCCACCGCTCTCCCGCGGCCGATTGGCAGCCAAGCCGACTTCAGGTTCCAGAATGGCCAGCCAGGCGCGTTCGAATTGAAAATTTTCCGCCACTTGCTCCTCAATGAACGCGACCAGTGAACGCAGATCCCCTTTGCTCGCCTCGGCATGGATCTTCGTCACCAGGGGATACACGCTGTCGAGTTCGCGCTGCGCCGTTTGTTGCAGCAACCGGCGGATGCCCCGCTGCAATGGCTCGAAAAAGATAACCGGGAGGAACAGCAGCAGCGCCCCCGTGGCTTCGGGAGGAAGGAACGCCTCCAGCCAGAGGCCGGCCCGGCGCACCAAGCTCAGGTAGAGCAGCGCAAGGAACACGCCAAATACCGCGAAAATCAGATTGCGCTGCCGTCCAATCTGCAGGAAACGAAATTGCGGCACCCTGCCGATCAGCAGCCCAAGCGGAAGCAGCGCCAGGACCAGCAGGCCCGCCTCCACAGCCGAGCTGCCATCGGTTTGCCGCCAGCCGCGCGCAGCGAAAAGCAGGGGGAGCACCAGAGCGAGGCAAGCCAGCACGGCGGTCACGGTCCCGTGAAACGATTTCTGTTCCGCATCCGGAGATACGCGGGAGAAGCGATATTGCCAGACCGCGGCGAGCGCCAGCGCAACGACCAGATACACCTGATATCCCACCCCAAGGGCGTGCGCGGGCCGCTCGAAGGGAAAATTGGCCCGCGGTCCCAGCTCCACAACCAGCTTCGGCAGCAGCAAGATCGCCGGCGCATAACCCCCGATCAGCCACATCCACCGCATTCCGCGCGAAGTAAGCAAATCCTGCAGCCCCGCATACTCTACGTGGAGGTGCAGCACCAACGGTGGGATAGACCACAGTCCCAGGCAGATCAGCGTCCAGCAAAAACGCAGCAGTCCTTCGCGCGGCGTGCCGTAGTACAGCACGGCATTCAGTTGCAGTAGGCTGCACCCGAAAAAGCTTGTCAGCGCCAGGCAGAGGAAAAAGAAAATGCGCTCCAGGTCACGCTGGCGGCGATGACCGAGAATCACCACCATCCAGAAGAACGGGAGCAACGTTCCAGCAGTCAAAACGATGAGTCGAAGATCGAGAAGCCAGTGCATCATGAGGATTCGCGACTCGCATGCGCCGATCGCCGAGTTTCTATCAGCCTGGCAAGCGGTGAGCATTCTGTTGATCCGCTCGACTTCACGGGCTGATCCCCGCGCCACCAGCGGAGTCTACCTCCCGGGAGGAAGGCAGGGCAATGACCAAGTGCAAGGAAAATCTGGCGGCAGGAATAGATTGAAAATAAACATGTTAGCTGATAGCAAAGCAGAAGTATTTGAGCGCGGTTCGCTCAGATTGCCAGGTTTTCGCTTGACACGATAGCAGATTTTGCTATATTAGCAGTCGGTTCCGAGGAGTGCTAATTCTCCTTTCCGCCCTCCTCAGCCCATGTACCCCAGTCGTACCGTTAGATCACCTATGGAGGTTTTTCCAAGATGGCAGTCAATCTCACCCCGCTGCACGATCGTGTCATCGTGAGGCGCATTGAAGAGAAAGAAAGCGTCAAGGGCGGCATCATCATCCCCGACTCGGCGAAAGAGAAGCCGCAAGAGGGCGAAGTGATCGCCGTTGGCGCCGGCAAGCGCGAGAAGGGCGAACGCATCCCCCTCGACGTGAACGTCGGCGACCGCGTGCTGTTCGGCAAGTACAGCGGCAGCGAAATCAAAATCGAAGGCGAAGAGCTGTTGATCCTCCGCGAGGAAGAGATTCTCGCGAAGCTCGGCGGCGCGGCCAAAGCGGCGAAGAAGTAAGTAAGCGAGCAGCAAGCAGATAACAGCTGGCGCAAATCAACCCCGTATTTTGGTTACCGCTCGCTGCCAACTGTTCGCTGATAGCCGTCGCTTACTGATATCTGATTACTGATTACTTTTCAGAATTTCACGAAACCAACCGAAGTCAGAAGTCGCAGTACAGCAAGCAACGATCTTAGGAGGAAAGTGCAAATGGCGAAGCAGATTGTTACCGGAGAGAATTCCCGCCAAGCGATTCTTCGCGGCGTGAACGCTCTCGCGGATGCGGTGAAGATCACCCTCGGCCCCAAGGGCCGCAATGCGGTGATCGAAAAGAAGTTCGGCGCGCCGATCATCACCAAGGACGGCGTGACCGTGGCCAAGGAAATCGAACTCCGCGACCCCCTCGAGAACATGGGCGCGCAGATGGTTCGCGAAGTCGCCAGCAAGACCAGCGACGTCGCCGGTGATGGCACCACCACCGCCACCGTTCTGGCGCAGGCCATCTTCCGCGAAGGCGTGAAGACGGTTGCCGCCGGCGCGAGCCCCACGGCTCTCAAGCGCGGCATCGACAAGGCTGTCGAAGTCGCGGTCGAGGAAATCAAGAAACTCCACAGGGACGTCAAGGGCGACATGATCGCCCAGGTTGGCACCATTTCCGCCAACAACGACAAGCAGATCGGCGGCATCATCGCCGAGGCCATGAAGAAGGTCGGCAAGGATGGCGTGATCACCGTGGAAGAGTCCAAGACCATGGACACCACGCTGGAAGTCGTGGAAGGCATGCAGTTCGACCGCGGCTACCTCTCGCCCTACTTCGTGACCGATCCCGAGCGTATGGAGTGCGTCCTCGAAAACGCGCTGATTCTCATCCATGAGAAGAAGATCAGCTCGATGAAGGACCTGCTCCCGCTGCTCGAGCAGATTGCCAAGCTCGGCAAGCCCCTGCTGATCATCGCGGAGGACGTCGAAGGCGAAGCGCTGGCCACCCTGGTGGTGAACAAACTGCGCGGCACGCTGCAGTGCGCCGCCGTCAAGGCCCCCGGCTTTGGCGATCGCCGCAAGGCCATGCTCGAGGACATCGCGGTGCTGACAGGCGGCAAGGCCGTCACCGAAGACCTCGGCATCAAGCTCGAGAACGTCAAGATCGAGGACCTCGGCAAGGCCAAGAAAGTCACCATTGACAAGGACAACTCCACGATCGTCGAAGGCGCCGGCAAAGCCAGCGAAATCGAAGGCCGTGTGAAGCAGATCCGCCAGCAGATCGAAATCACCACCAGCGATTACGACCGCGAGAAGCTCCAGGAACGCCTGGCGAAGCTCGTCGGCGGCGTCGCGGTGATCAAGGTCGGCGCGGCCACCGAAACCGAGCTGAAGGAGAAAAAGGCTCGCGTCGAGGACGCCATGCACGCAACCCGCGCGGCCGTGGAAGAAGGCATCGTTCCCGGCGGCGGCGCTGCACTGCTCCGCGCGCTTACCGCGATCGATAAGATCAAGGCCGAAGGCGACGAACTGGTTGGCGTGGGCATCGTCAAGCGCGCTCTGGAAGAGCCCGCCCGTCAGATCGCCCTCAACGCCGGCTACGAAGGCGCCGTGGTGATCGGCAAGATCCGCGACTCGAAGGACGAACATTTCGGCTTCAACGCGGACACTGGCGAGTACGTCGACCTGGTCAAGGCTGGCGTCATCGATCCGGCCAAGGTCACCCGCCTCGCGCTGCAGAACGCGGCCTCCATTGCCGGCCTGATGCTCACCACCGAAGCGCTGGTGGCCGAGTTGAAGGAAGACGAGAAGAAGGGCGCGGCGGCCGGCGGTCCGGGTGGACCGGGCGGCATGGGCGGCATGTACTAAGCATTTCCAGCAAGCCCAGAATCTCAATCAACCCGGGGCGGACGCGAAAGCGTCCGCCCTTTTTTCTTGGTACCGCACGCTATTGTCCCCTCGGGCTGGCTCCTTCACCGGTTTAGATCCCTCCGCTGTCTTGCGGCCTGTCATCTGCGTGTGTTACATTCCGCTCACCTAATCGCCCACTGGCCCCGGCCCTAATTCGACCTCACGAGGTTCAACATGAAGAAGTCCGTTCTGATTACGGCTCTCCTTCCATTGGCATTTTGCGTTCCCGCATTTGCAGACATCACCGGCGGCGCCGTCACGGGCGGAACCGCGCAGACGGCTGGCGGAACTTTTGTCTTGCTCTCCACTCCACTACCAAATCTCTTCGGTCCGCCCAACAGTGTCGGCAACGATAATTTTCAAAGTCCCGATCTCTATGGATTCAATGAGAATCAAAACGTCCTTCTGGCTGCTCCTTTGAGCGTAGACGTCGGTTCCTCCCCGATTCCCACGGGCACGCTCATATCGAGCCAGTACATCTTTTTCGATCCGGGGCCCAGCCAGCACGTCATCGGGACGGTTGATTTTGATTCGGACGTGCTTGCGATCATCACCAGCACAACGTATCTCGCCGCCAGCGATTTTCTCGCGAATTCGGGCGTCAACTATCTGAACCCGTCGGGGAGAGGACTGGAAGCCGGTGATTCGGTTACCATCAGCGGATTGCAACAAATCACGTTCGATACGGTCGCAAGTTCTCCGGGGGATTACGTGCGGGTGATCACGGCCGGCACGGGGACAACCACAACACCAGCCCCGGAGCCCGGCACCCTCGCACTTTTACTGATTGGCTTTGTAGGCATGTGGGCCATCGGGGGAAAGCGGTAGCAAGGGACATCCAAGCCCTTACGCAATCAGCGCGGGTGAGTGGGGCAAAAAAAGATGGCCCCTTCGCCAAGCGGATCCATTCACGTCCAAAATCAGAACCAGGCGGCCGCTAGTTCCAGCCGTCTTTTTCTTTTAACCCGGAGTTTGAAACTACTTTTTCAACGAGGCGCTGTCGATGACGAAGCGATATTTCACGTCGCCCTTCAGCAGCCGCTCATAGGCTTCGTTGACCTTCTGAATCGGGATGATCTCGATGTCGGAGACGATTCCATGCTCACCGCAGAAATCGAGCATTTCCTGGGTCTCCGGCAAGCCCCCGATCGCCGAACCCGAAAGTCGCCGCCGCCCGAAGATCACGTTGAACGAGGCCACCGGCGAGGGCTTCTCCGGCGCGCCCACCAGCGTCAGCGTGGCGTCCATCTTCAGCAATTGCAGGTAGGCGTTGAGGTCGTGCTCGGCCGAAACGCAGTCGAGGATGAAGTCGAACGAGCCCGCATGCTTCGCCATCTCGTCGGCGTTCCTCGAAACGACCACTTCATCCGCGCCAAGCCGCTTCGCATCGGCCGTCTTGCCCGGAGACGTCGTAAACACCACGGTGTGCGCCCCGAATGCATGTGCGAACTTCACGCCCATGTGGCCCAGTCCGCCCAGGCCGACGATACCGACTTTCTTTCCCTTCCCCGCCTGCCAGTAGCGCAGCGGCGAATACGTGGTGATGCCTGCGCAGAGCAGCGGCGCCGTTCCCGCCGGGTCCAGACCCTTCGGCACTTTCAGCACGTAGGCTTCGTCCACCACGATGCTTTCCGAATAACCGCCGTAGGTAACGCCGCCCAGAATCTTGTCTTCGCTGTTGTAGGTTAGCGTGAATCCGTTCTGGCAATACTGCTGGTAGCCCGCCTTGCAGTTGTCGCAAACGCGGCAGGAATCCACCAGGCATCCCACGGCCGCGATATCGCCTTCCTTGAATTTCTTAACGTCTTTGCCCACGGCCGTCACGCGCCCGACGATTTCATGCCCGGGAATGCAGGGATAGACCGTCGGCATCACGCTCTGCCACTCGTTGCGCACCTGATGCAGGTCCGAATGGCACACTCCGCAGAACAGGATCTCGATTTGCACATCCTGTGGACGCGGGGACCGCCGCGCGATGCTGTGCGCACCAAGCGGTGAAGTCGCGCTCTGCGCCGCGAATGCCTTGGCCGCGAACGTCTGTGGCTTGGCTGGGGTAGTGGCGGAAGGAACTTGTCGTGCTGCTTCGCTCATGGCAGATATCTCCTCAGGATAATTCTAAGTACCGTGGCTGGCCCACAGGGTCGTGGAGCGATCGGCGCATCGAGAAGGCGGCTTCCCCCGCCCGTGGATAATCCTTGGATGTTCCGAAGGGTCTGCCGGGGTACGCCCACTGCAAATTTTGCCCCGCCCAAAATGCGGGGGTGGGATGGAATAATCTTCCTCCAGGAATCCCACGGAAACAAGCCTCTTGCATCAACCGAAGATCCCCGAACAGCCGCTCTTTGCGGAGCCGACTTATTTCAGGCTGGGATAGTCGAATTTCACCCCGGACAAATCCTCCAGCAGGATGGGGTGGACTTCCACGGTGAGATGTCCCGATTTGACCAGTGGGTCGCCGGATGCGATTTGCTGCGCCTCGTCGAGCGAGGCCGCTTGAATGACGGCGATGCCCCGCAGCCGCGATTCCGCCGTCACCGGGCCCACCAGCACGAACTTCCCCGCTGGTGTACGTTATAAAGGTCGTTATACAAATCAATTGAACTGGGACGCAATGAAAATCTTCCGATACGCATGGCCGTATCTGGATACGGCAACCCGGCAGCAAGTCAGGGTCGAAATTTCCAAAATGCTCCACTGGTGCCTAATTGAATCCTTTCGACCGGATGGCTCTTTCAAAGAAAATGCTTTAGACGACACCCCGGGCGACGCCTACAGGTACGGAGTGTGGTTTCTCCAGGAGGCCGGCTATTTTCAGTCCAAGGACAGGTTTTGGACGGATCAGGTCTTTCCAGGTGCCCAGGCCGTCTACACCCTCGTACAAGCCAAATTGAAGGCCACTGGTCTTAAAAGCTCAGCACTAAGGGAAGCTTATGAAAGCTTGCAGGCTGGGAAAGAAGAATAAAGACACCCGGAGTGTTTGATCGCCCCCGGTATTCTCACGCATGATAATGCCCTTTATTGCCGCGTAAGCAGCGTGAGCCAGCTGGCAACGATTGGACAACTATTCGTCTTAAAAGCCTTCGGTGGTTCCAGAGTCACGGGCAATCCGGGCGCTATCCTGGACCAGAAGTCCGGTTACCAGAAGTGGCGGGCCACTGTGCCCGGTAGTCCCGCCCATGAAGACTGGCCTGCCACTCACAACTGTGCTTCTTTTCGTCGGCGAGGAATGCAAAAGGCTTGTTACCAGTCCCGAGCATGACTTCGGAAGGCCGATGAAGTTCTCGACTCTTCCGGATAACTTGGTTACGAACGAGTTCTCAACACCACACGCTCACCCCCCCATGTACATCACGTGGACATACGCGCCGGTATAAACGTTGTAAAGCAGGTACCAGCCGCTGTGGTCGGGATCTTCGTAAATGACGAAATCATCGGAACAATCCCAGCACCAGTCCGCACAGATGGGCCAATCCCAGGAAGCAACTTCAAAATAGAACCCCCCCGGCAGCCAGAAACGGTGATGGTCGCGATCAATCCGCTCGATGCGGTATCGGTACGACGCGCCGAAATGTTCAAAGTGCCCGTGCTCGAAGGGGTGGTCCAGGTGATAGCGCTTGTCGTCGGGCCGGTCGTGCCCATACCACTGGTTGTTGCTGACGTGCTGGGTCCCGTTCACTTTCCCGTTCACGTGGCGCTCGGTCTCCGGCGGCGCGCTGGGACTTGGACGCTTCACCGGCGGCGGCGGAATGTGTCCCTGATTCGCGCGCGGCGCTGCGTAGCGGGGTTCCGGATGTTTCTCCGTGCTGTGCGGGGTTTGCGGATGCTCTTCTTGGGCGTGCGGCGCTTCGGGGTGTTGCGCTTGTGGGTGATCCTCTTCCGGGCGCTGCGCGTAGGCCGCCTGCGCCACCGCGAATGCCCCCGCCAACAGAATGGTCTGCAGCTTCATGGCTCGCTCCTTGGCTACCAGGAATTGTCTTCCACAGGCTGAGGCGTACACCTGCCTATGAAACGCGCCCGGCCCGAGCAGCGTTTCACCGGGCTATTCGGATTTCCCACGGCCCGTGTAGATTCGATAGCTTGCGTTTGCGGCCGGATCGCGTCCTCAGCGCGGGCGGCTCATGGCGGCTTCGATTTCCTCAGCCGTGTATGGGAGGCCCGGAGTCAATACCTCCGCGTTCGCGCTGCCAATCAAGAACATATCTTCGAGGTAGTAGCCTTGCCCGCCGATCGAAGCAATGGGCTCGAAATCAATCACCATCCCGGCGCGCAGTGGGCCTTCGATATAGCCGGCATCGAGGTTCATGGTGTGCATCTGCCAGTACGGGACATTTTTGGGTTCGGACCACGTGGCGATCGCCTGCTGTGCCAGGGCGCTTTTCACCGCTTCGCGATGCCGGAGCAATTCCGCCTTCCAGATGTCGAACGCCCGGTCCTCGGTGAGTCCCACTTTCAACTCGCGGGCAACTGCCTGATACGCAGCCACAAAGGTGTTCCACACTTCGCGTTGCTCCTGCGAAAAATGCCCGGAAACCGGAACTGTTCGCCCGAAATCGCCCTGGTAATGCTGCCACTCGCAGCCCACATCGAGGCGCACCAGGTCGCCTGCTTGCATCGTGGAATTGAGATGGTCGTAACGCGTGAGCGATTCGAACGGGCGCGGAAAAACTCCATGGATCCCCGCCATCGCCCACGGCCAGAAGGAGACACCGCGCGCTTCCCTCCAGCAGGCGTCCACCACGGCAAGTTCCACGTGCCGCTGCGATACGCCAGGATGAATCGCCAGCATTCCCGCCATGAACGCCGCGGCCGTCGCGCGAGCCGCCTCGCGCGAAACCGCCTGTTCCGCCGGACTCTCCACCGTCAGCAACGTGTTCAATTTCACGCGCACCGGCTGAAACTCCGCCAACGGAAAATTCCGCTTCAACTCCTGAATCCAACCCGGCGCGCGGTTATCGCCGAGCGCGGAAAGATTCCGCGGAAGCATGGCGACGTCCGGCTGGTAGTAGAACTTTGCGCCGACCTTCCCCTGTGCCGCCAGAAAACTCTGCAGGTCTTTCCAGTCCGCGACGTGATCGATTCCGACAGACGGCAATTCCGCAGCGGGTGTCCGCATTGCGTCTGCTTTCTTTTCTTCCGGAGGAACGAACAACCACGTTTCACCCCTCTTCCCGGCGATCGCCAGAATCGTTCCGGGTGCATTCTCGAGCCCCGTCAGATAGTAAAACGCCGCCTCTTCGCGATAGCCGTCGGCCGTCAATTCGCGTTCCGTCTTCGCATGCAGCAGCAAGACCCCGTCGGAAAACAAATGCGCCGCGTGCTGCCGCCGCGCCTGCAATTCCCGGATATCCGCTCCCAACGATTGCCGGCAAAGCCCGAGCATCATCAGAAAAGCCAGCAACCACACGTGTTTTGGTTTCATGGCCGCCTAACCTAGCACGCCTCCACCCCCCTCACAATGGCCGCACCTGCTTGCCCCAGCTTATCTGGTTCGCTACACTTCCCCCGCCACACTCCAGCTCCTCAGGGGAGAGCGAGTCACATGCCAGGTTTCTTGCAGCGGTTTCTGCCGCGCGATGGGGATTTCTTTGCGCTCTTCCGCAAGCAGGCTGAAAACATCGTCAGCGGCGCGAATGCGTTCACCGCGATGCTCGAACGCTACACCGGAGTGCCCGAGCAGGTGCAAGGCATCAAGGCCGTCGAACACCAGGGCGACGAGCTCACCCACCAGATTTTCCGCAAGCTCAACCAAACCTTTATCACTCCCTTCGACCGGGAAGACATGCACGAACTGTGCGGCACCATGGATGACGTCATCGACCTGATTGACGCCGCCGCCAGCCGTTTTGTTCTTTATCGTGTGGTTCGCGTCCGTACGGGAACCCTGGAACTCGCCAGGATTCTTGCCTCCGCCACCGTGGAACTCTCGTCCGCCATTCACGCCATGGAATCGCCGGACCGGGCCCTGCAGCACGTGATCGAAATCAACCGCCTCGAAAACGAAAGCGATCGCGTGTGCCGCACGTTGATCGCCCAGCTCTTTGAAGAAGAGAAAGACCCCGTGCAGATCATCAAGTGGAAAGAAATTTTTGAAGTCATGGAAACCGCTGTCGACAAGTGCGAAGACGTCTCCAACGTCATCGAGAGCGTCATCCTGAAGAACGCCTGATCCCGTGAGCCAATTTGCCATCGTTCTGGTTACGGTTTTTCTCACCCTGGCCTTCGAATTTTCCAATGGCTGGCACGACGCCGCCAATTCCATCGCGACTGTCGTCTCCACCCGCGTCCTGACGCCGTTCCGCGCGGTGCTCTGGGCCGCGTTCTGGAATTTCGTTGCCGCGTTCGTCTTCGGCACCGCGGTTGCCAAAACCATTGGCAGCGGAATGGTGCACATCGAACTCGTGAATGAAAAGGTGCTTCTCGCCGGCCTTGTCGGGGCCATCTCCTGGAATCTGATCACCCTCACGCTCGGCCTGCCCACCAGCTCCTCTCACGCGCTCATGGGCGGCTACGGCGGTGCGGCGGTGGCCTACGCCGGCTTCCGCGCCTTAATTCTGGGCGGATGGACCAAACCCGTCTTGTTTATCTTTTTGTCGCCCATCATTGGGATGATTCTGGCCGTCCTGATTACCCTCCTGACCAGCTGGCTGGTTCGCAAGCAGCGTCCCTACAAAGTGGACAAATGGTTCCGGCGGCTGCAGCTCTTCTCGGCGGCTTTGTTCAGTCTTGGTCATGGAACGAATGACTCCCAAAAAGGGATGGGAATTATCACCACCGTGCTTGTTGCCGGTGGTCTGCTCAAAAACTTCTCTGTGCCATTCTGGGTGATTATCTGCTGCCATCTGGCGATGGCCGGAGGCACAATGACGGGAGGCTGGAGAATTATCAAGACCATGGGCCAGCGCATCACCAAACTCACCCCGTTCGGAGGATTTGCCGCCGAAACCGCTGGTGGCGTAACCATCGTTGCGAACGCCATCTTCGGCATTCCAGTCAGCACCACACACACGATTACAGGCGCAATCGTCGGCGTCGGCGCCTCTCACCGCATAACCGCCGTGCGCTGGGGCATCACTCGGCGAATCGTTTGGGCCTGGGTCCTCACCATTCCGGGAGCGGCGCTTCTGGGAGCCGCCATCTACAAGTTTCTCATTCCCTTGCTGGTTCGCATTTCGATTTGACAGGCAAACTCGTAGTACGGGCGGCCTAGCTAGCACGCTCCTTGACCCCCACTACCTCCTTGCTTACTATCGCTTAGCCATGCCAGATCGCGAATCGCGGGTCGGTCAGACCCTCTCCCACTACAGCATCACGCGCAAAATCGCCAGCGGCGGAATGGGCGTGGTCTATGAAGCCGAAGATACGCGCCTGGGGCGCCGCGTCGCGCTGAAATTTCTCCCCGAACAAATGGCCCAGAACACGCAACTCACCGAGCGCTTTCAACGCGAAGCACGCGCCGCGTCTGCGCTGAATCATCCGAATATTTGCACCATTCATGGAATCGAGCAGATCGACGGGCAAAACTTTCTGGTGATGGAGCTGCTCGAAGGCCAGACCCTGGCGCATCTGCTTGGCCGGGTCACTTTCACAATGGACAAGATTCTACCCGTCGCCACGCAGATTGCCGACGCACTGGAATCCGCGCATGCCAAAGGCATCGTCCATCGCGATATCAAGCCCGCCAACATTTTCCTCACGGATCGCGGCCAGGTGAAAATTCTCGATTTCGGGCTGGTGAAGATTGAACCCGAAGAGCTGCAGCCCGTGGAGCAGAATTCCACGAAAATTGAGCCGCAGCACGAACTGACTTCTCCCGGAACTGCCTTGGGCACCGCTTCGTATATGTCTCCCGAGCAGGCCCGCGGGCAGCTTGTGGATGCCCGCACCGACCTTTTCTCCCTCGGCACCGTTCTTTACCAGATGGCGGGAGGCGTGTTGCCCTTTGCCGGCGACACCAGCGCGGTGATCTTCGATGCCATTCTGAATCGCGATCCCGAACCGGTGACAGCGCTGAATCCCACCTTGCCCGCCGAATTCAGCCGCATCCTTTCCAAGCTTCTGGAAAAGGACCGCACGCTGCGCTGCCAATCCGCCACGGAACTCAAGACCGACCTCAATCGCCTCAAGCGCGATATCGAATCCGGCACCCGGCGCGCCGCGGAGCTCACGGAATCAAAATCCGGAATTCCCAAGCCGTCGGCGATGTCGGTGGCCGTGCTGTACTTTGAAAATCTCAGCGGCGTAAAAGAAGACGAATATCTCCGCGACGGCATCACGGAAGACATCATCACGGAACTCTCGAAAATTCGCGGCTTGAACACGTTTTCGCGTCCCACGGTGCTGGCGTTCCGCGACAAGCCGGTCACGCCCGGGCAGATCGGCCAGATCCTGAAAGCCGCCTATGTTCTCACGGGTTCCCTGCGGCGCGCCGGCAGCCGCCTGCGCATCACCACGCAGCTGGTGGACACGCAGACCGATTTTCCCTTGTGGTCCGAGCGCTATGACCGCGAGATGAAAGACGTCTTCGAAGTGCAGGACGAAATCGCCCGCAAAATCGCGGAGGCCCTGCGCATCACGCTCTCTCCCCAGGAACTCGAAGACCTTGCGCTGAAGCCCACCGAAAATCTACAGGCCTACGATTTGTACCTGCGCGGCAAGCGGTACGCCCGCCGCCAGACCCGCCAGGACCTCGAATTTGCCCTCCAGATGTTCGAAAACGCCGTGGCCATCGATCCGAGCTTCGCGCTGGCCTACGCGGCCTGCGCTAACGCCTGTGCCATGTTTTATTGCAACTATAGCCGCGACCCCATCTGGGTCGAGCGGGCGCGCAACGCCTCCGGTAAAGCGGTCGCGCTCCGCTGGGACTTGCCGGAGGTCATGGTCAGCCAGGCCTGGGTGCTTTACGCCACCGAGCTGCACGACGAAGCCGTTCGCATGGTCGAAAAAGCTATCGAACGCAAGCGCGACTGCGAAGGCGCCTACTATCTTCTCTGCCGCGCGCTTTTTTCCGCCGGCCGCTACCAGGAAATCGTGGACGTGATGGAAGCCGCGCTCGAGGTCAGCGGCGAGGACTACAACGTTTACGTGCCCATCGTGAACGCCCTCGGCGCTCTCGGTAAGAAAGAAGCGCATCGCAATCTGCTCATCCGCCGCATTGCCGCCCTCGAAAATCACCTGAAGCAGGTTCCCGAGGACGCCCGCGCGCGCGTCCTGATGGCCACCGACTACGCCGATCTCGGCCGCGTGGAAGATGCACTCCGCGAATTGAATATGGCCATCACTCTCCGCGCCAACGAAGCGTCCATCCTCTACAACGCCGCGTGCACCTACGCGCTGCTCAATCGGAAGCGCGAGGCGCTCGACACCATCCGCAAAGCCTGGGAGGCGGGTTTCAAGGACTCCGTCTGGGCACGCCGTGACCCAGACCTCTCCCTCTTGCAAGACGATCCCGAATTCCAGCGCCTCTACCCCCTACAAGCCGATTCCGCTGCCGCCGCTTCGCAGAGCTGAACCAGTGGCATAAGCCCTCTTGCCTGTGCGGGAGTCTCAGTGAATGGCTCCACCGCACAGCCAGGAATGGCTGTCCTCCATCTTCCCAAGAACGTTTTAGAAAGAGCGAAGCCCGGGTGTCGGCCCGGGCTTCGTCTGGTTCAGGGTTCCCATCGCCGGCGCCGGAACTGCGCGCCTGCTTGGGGGTGGGGTTAGGTCGGGGTCGTATGGTGAGAGACTGCGGGGTGTACTACGGAGATCGTCGCGCTGGCTTGCGCTGCCGCTCGCCGGAGCAGCCGGCATAGCACCATCCGCTGGCCGTGCGGACGTAGCGTCAGTTGCGTGAGGGCCGCGCGGACTTCCGCGCTCGTGGCAAATCGCGCGTTATTCGTTTCTGGCACTGCGGCGATGTCGGCGCCTGGCTGCTCCGGAATTTGAAATTGGTTCGAAGCGTACATGCTGTTTCCCGTTTGGCTCTTTTTTCAGCGAGTCTTGCGGCTTTCGGTTTGTCTCGCTGGCAGTGCGCACTTTCTCGCATCCAGAAAGAAAGGACAATGCCCGGAGGGTGAACCGTGGATGGACCCTCGATGAACGGCGGCATTCCCGTAATCCACTGATTATACAAGTGTTATTGGACAGCCCGCAGCGACTCCTGATTCACAAGGCCGGTGCCCACATCAATTGTTTTTCATCCGTTTCTCTCGCCCACTCTGCTATAGTCGCAAAATTCAAAAATCCCATGACCTTGGCAGACCAGTCCGGCGCGCAGCGCCGCCTTTCCTTCGGCTCCTTCACCGTAGATCTCCGCGCCGGTGAACTTTTCAAAGGCAAAAAGAAAATCAAGGTGCAGTTGCTGCCGCTGCAGGTGCTCGGCGCGCTGCTGGAACGTCCCGGCGAAGTGGTCGAGCGCGAAGAATTGCGCACGCGTTTGTGGCCGGCGGACACTTTCGTGGATTTCGATCACGGACTGAACACCGCGATCAAGAAACTTCGCCAGGCGCTCGGCGACAGCTCCGCGAAACCCAAATACATCGAGACGCTTCCCAAAAAGGGATATCGCTTCACGGGCCACGTAAATAGCCAGCTCGAAAAATCGCCGGCCGCGCGGCGGGACTCCACGGGGCTTGCGGGAAAGATTCTGTATGTCTGCGCGGAACTGGACATCGCGTGTGTGATCGCGCCGGTGGACGAAAAGGCCCGCGAGGAATGGCAGCGGCTGCTAGCGCTCGGCGACGACGTTGGCGTCTCCATGATGATCGCGCAGGGCCAGCTCCTGCTGCTCGAAGTGGGAAAGCCCGTGCGCGTTCTGTCCGCGAATGGCCCGGAGGGCTGCTGCGAAACCCGCGTCCTCGAAGGCGAGCACTACGGCAAATCCGCACTCCTCCCCCGGAATTCCCTCCGCGACTCTCCCAAGTAACGCCCGAGCCGGGTGCGGCAGGTTTTTCAGGAGCGAAATGAGGCGTGGGTGCCGCATGCTTGCGCTGCCTGCAAGCGTGCGGATTTTGACTTTTGAAAGCCCGACACCCGCCACCACAACGCATCTTTTCACCCACCAGTGATCGAGCGTTCCGCACGCTTCAGGTGCCAACATTCGAGCGAATCTGAATTCTCTACGCTACCCGACGAAATAGGTCACGGGACGCTCCTCACAGTCAAGGCTCACCCGAAGCTCAAGAAATCATATTCATTCTCTTGACGCCAGCCGCACACGGCGTTACACCACCAAAAGAGGTGCCAACCATGAAAATCGTAGTTATCGGCGGTACTGGACTGATCGGATCAAAGCTCGTCACCAAATTGCGTGAGCATCGGCAAGAAGTAGTCGCCGCGTCGCCCAAATCTGGTGTCAACTCTGTCACTGGCGAGGGGCTCTCCGAAGCGCTGAAGGGCGCGGCGGTGGTCGTTGACGTCACCAACTCTCCTTCCTGGGAGGACGCAGCGGTGCTGAAGTTCTTCGAGACCTCAACCCGTAACCTCCTGGCCAGTGAAGCGGCCGCGGGCGTGGGACATCATGTTGCGTTGTCCGTCGTGGGAACCGAACGTATGCTCGCCAGCGGCTTCTTCCGCGCAAAAATGGCGCAGGAGAACTTGATCAAAGCCTCCTCGATTCCCTACTCCATCGTCCGCGCGACGCAGTTCTTCGAATTCGTCAAAGGCATCGCCGATTTTTCCACGGAAGGCAATAAAGTGCGTCTGCCCTCCGCGCTCATCCAGCCCATGGCCGCCGACGATGTCGCCAGTGCGGTGGCCCGCGTCGCCATGGGCTCCCCCGTGAAGGGCACCCTAGAGGTAGGGGGACCAGAAAAGTTTCCTCTTGATGAACTCGTCCGGCGAGCTCTGGCCGCAAGCAAGGATCCGCGCGAAGTTGTCGCCGACCCGCGCGCGCGTTACTACGGCATCGAGCTAAGCGAGAAAACGCTTCTTCCTGCAGATGACGCGAGGCTCGGCGAAACCCGCTTCGCAACCTGGCTCACGCAGCCCGCGGCAAAAGCGGCGGCGGGCGGCTCCTGAGCTCGACGATCCAGCTTAGTTGGAATTGGAATTCGCCGCCGTTGTGCTCTTCGCCGCCTCGGAGAGCTTCAGCGCCAGCACCTGGCCGTTCGAATGAAATGTTCCACCCGTGGCGGTCTTCGCTTCTTTCAGCGGCTCGCTCGGCGTGAAGTGCGTGTACTGCGCCACCAGCCCCGTGCTGCATAGTGTCTTCTGCACATAATCCTTCTCGAGGTCGATGTCTGGATCGATTTTGTGCGTGATGTTGCCGTTCCGCTGGTCTTTTTCAAAGCCGATATCGTGCGTCGCTGCGCCCACCCAGAGCGTCTGGCCGTTCACCGTGAACGGCGCCTTCCATACGCGCAGGTGATTTCGCGAAGCCACCACGGTGATTGGCTCCGCATGCGCCCAGCCGTAATCTTGCGGCCGCCCGAACAGATAAAGCGGGCTCATCGGCATCGTCAGGTAAGACTCCTTGGACATGCTGGCAATGAAACCGGCCAGCACGGTTCCCTTCACGTCCGAGTCCACCTTCACCCAGCCGGCGTTTGTGAACACCTTCTTCATCTGGTCTTCGTCGCCCAGGATCAGGAAGTTCACCATGTCACCGGGATTTCCGTCCTTGTCGCCGATGCGCCGCGGAATTTTTTCAAACAGGCTGTTGTCGATTCCCGGCAGGCTCGGGACTTCCTTGGCCACTTCGCGCGCGCTGGACGCGTCCAGCGCATACACTTCCACCTTCACTTTGTACGAACCGGTGCCGGTGTCGGCCTCCGACTGGTTGATTCCGATATTGAGTTTTCCGTTGATGGGCGCTTCGATTTCTTTTTTCGCGCCAATCACAAACGGCTGTGCAATATCCGGATCGCCGATCTTTCCGATCACCGCTCCCCGCCCCACGGCGTTGTCCGGCAAAATCCGCAGCAAGTCCTTGAAGTTGCGCGCCAGCCCCTCCGGCCCGTTGTCGGCCTTCGCGTCGGAATACCGCAGCGAACCATCGGCCGTCACGGCGATCTTTTGTCCCGGCTGCAGCGTGATGCCCGTGTCCGTCCAGACTTTGCCGCCGTCCAAAGTGAAACTCTTCGCCTCGACCACCTTGCCGGGCTTCGCCGTGGAATCCGCCGCATTCGCTTGCGGTGCGGCTTTGGCATTGGAGTCTTTTGAATTGGTCAGTTCCTGCGCCTTCGGCGCGCTGTCGTCTCCCGCCGATTGCGCCGAAGCGCGAATGCCCAGGAAAAGGAACGCCCCAACCGCGGCCACAATCGCCGGGGAGCGCCTTCGCAGTTTGGTCTTCATCGAGAAGTCCTTCCGGGGCGGCACTGCCCCTCATTCCTAACAGATGCGTTTGGCGTTGCGCAAGTCTGCCTCCCCCCGCGCGGAATATCGCGTTCACACAACGTTTTCCGCGCCTCACCCATCCATAGTAGGACGGTCGATTCGCCGCGATTTTCAGGCCCCGTATCCTTGACTCTCTGCGGCACCGCTTGTACATTGGCAAAAGGCTGTGTTTCCACGATTCGTGAATGTCCGTATCTCCACCGGATACCGCCATCCAAGACTCATGAGCCGGCCGTTGCAGACCGCACAGGGGAACACTGTTCCACGCAGCCTTACCAAATGAGCCGTAGGCCTTTAGAAAAAGCCGGTATCTTCTTGCTCGCGCTCGGAGTCTGGGCCGCAGCCGCCCGCGCACAGGCGCCTCCCCCGCGGCCCCGTCCGCAACCTACCCACGCGCCGGTCACCAACATCACCATTGACGGCAACGAAGCCATGTTCACCACCATGTGCGCATTGTACGCGTCCGGCTTTGACAGCGAAGTGAGCGCCGACAACTGGTCCACGTTCCGCGCGCAACTCCGCACTACCCTGCGGCGGCAGCAAGGACCTGCGGTCGACGCCGTCCGCGACTTTTATCGCAAGCACACCTCAAACGACCTCGGCGAAATGCTCTCCGCCTACGTGTGGTTCGGAATCGTGTCCGGCCCCGCGCCCAAGTTTCAACCGGTTCTCCGCCGCGACGAACTGCCCCCCGAAGTCCTTCCCCTCGAAGGCTTCAGCGAGGTGCTTTCTCATTATTATGTCGAGCAGGACATCGGCCAGCTCTGGCGCCAGGTCCAGCCGGTCTACAATCAGGAGATCGAGCGGCTGCACGATCCGATCTCGAACATCGTCCTCGTTGCCAACGCCTATCTCCGGCAACTCTCCGACCCCAGCCAGCCGCGGACATTCACCGTTATCGTCGAGCCGCTGGTCGGCCGCATCACCAACGTGCGCAACTACGGCGATCATTACTCCATCATCCTCAGCGGTAGCGAAGATATCCCGATCGACGTGGTACGCCACGCCTATCTGCATTTCCTGCTCGATCCCCTGCCGTTGATGTACCCGCACGTCATCGCCGTGAAGCGCCCGGTCTACGACATCGCGGCGAAGGCGCCGCGCCTCGCTCCCGACTTGAAAGACGATTTCCCCTCCTGGTTTGCGGAATGTCTGGTGCGCGCCGTCGAGCTGAAACTCCGGAAATTGTCGCCGAGTGAGCGCGAGGTGGCCCTCAGCACGAATGACGCGGACGGCTACGTCTTGGTTCGCCCGGTCTTCACGGCCCTCACCACTTATGAGCAGAACGAGCCTTCGATGCGGAACTATTTCCCCGACATGATTCGCGGCATCGACGTGAAAGCAGAAGTCGCGCGCGCAAGCGCTCTTACGTTTGCTCCCCCCGGCTCCGAACAGCCCGCCGCGAAACTTTCCGGAGAGGCGGTCACCCCAAAGCATCATGCCGCGCCCGCCGATCTTCCCACGGACCAGGACACCGTCGCGCAACTCACCGCCGGGGAACGCTTCATTGCTGACCGCAATCCGCGCGCCGCCGAGGCGGCCTTCAAGGCCGTGCTGGCGAAATATCCCGATCAGGATCGCGCGCTCTATGGACTCGGTCTGGTCGCGCTGCTCGACCACGACGCAGACCGCGCCAGGGAAATTTTCGGCAAGCTGACCACTGGGCCCCACGCTTCGGCCGAGGACCCGATGATCCTCGCCTGGTCTCACGTCTTTCTTGCAAGAGTTTTGGACGCGGAGGGGCAACTCGAGGAGTCCAAATCCGAGTATCAAGCAGCGCTTGCCGTGCAAGGCGCCCCGGCCAGGGCACAGGCGGCGGCTCAGAAAGAGCTGGGCGACTTGAACCTCAGAAAACCCGCGGAACGTCCCTAAGGAGAAAAGCAAACGAAATGAAAACCATCACGCGCTTGGCAATGTTTATCTTGGCGGGAGGAACGCTTCTGTGCGGCGCCCGGGCATTCGCGCAATCCTCGGACGCTCCCCCGACCCTGGATCCCGCGAAACGCCAGCAGGAACAGCAGCAGCAATCGCAAACGCCGCCGCAGCAAACCCAGCCGTCCGGCAAACCCGCCGAAGTGACGCCGCTCACCCTCGACAGTGCGCCGCCCCCGGTGAACGCAGAGGAAGAGGCTGCCATCAAGCTGTTTCGCGACGCCCCGATGACCGACATCGTCAAAAAAGAAAAAACCGGCGAGGACTTTATCGCCAAATATCCGCAGAGCCGCTACCGCAGCGAGGTCTATATATGGCTCGTCCGCGGATATCTTGCCGACGGCAAAGTGGACAAGATGGAAGAAGCCGGCGACAAGGAACTCGCGCTGAATCCCGATGATCCCCAGACCCTCGCGATCCTCGGCTCCACGCTGCCCCGCGCCATGAACGCCCAAACGCCCAATCCCGAGCAGCGGCTCGACAAGGCCGAAAAGTATTGTCAGAAGGCGCTGGAACTTCTCCCGACGCTTCCGAAGCCCGCCGATCTTTCCGACGAGAATTTCATCAAGGCCAAGGACCAGACCTCCGCCATGGCTTATAGCGGCCTGGGGATCGTCGCCTTCCGCCGCGGCAGGTACGCGGAGGCCGTCCCGAATTTCGTCCAGGCCGTGAAGCTGGATCCCCAGCCCGATCCTGTCAATCTCTATCTGCTGGCCATCTCGAACGAAAAAACCTCCCACTTCGACGATGCCGTCGCCGCCTTCACCAAGTGCGCCGCGATTCCCGGAGGCATGCAGAACGCCTGCAAGTCCGGCATCGACGAGGCGAAGAAATTGGGCGCTACGCAGCTCAGTGCCCCCAAGTAACCTGTCCGTGCTCCGGCACGATGAGCCCACACCATGGCCCGCGAGGATGATGACCGCTTGATGGAACGCCTCGGGTACGTCTTCCGCGACCCGCTGCTGTTGGACCGCGCCCTGACGCACAGCTCTTCGGTCCCGGAGCTCCGCACCGCCCGCGGCGAGGACATCGCCTTCACGGGCTCGGAAGTGCAGGACAACGAACGGCTGGAATTTCTCGGCGACGCGGTTCTGGAACTCCTGACCAGCGAATATCTGCTCCATGCGTTTCCGGAGTGGACCGAAGGCCAGCTCTCGAAAAGCCGCGCGCGCATCGTGAACGCGCATTCCCTGGAGATCGCCGCGCGGCGCTTGGACCTTGGCGACCATCTCCGCCTGGGCCGCGGCGAGGAAAAAACCGGCGGGCGCGATAAGCCCGCGCTGCTCGCCGATGCCTTTGAGGCCGTGGTCGCGGCCATGTATCTCGACGGCGGGCTCCCGCCTGTCCGCGATTTGCTCACGCGCATCGTCTTCGAACAGGCCCTGGAAGACGGCGAACGCATCTCTGAGTCCGATCGTAAGAGCGCGCTCCAGGAATTGCTGCAGGCCCGCGGCGACCAGCCCGCGGAATACCGCCTGGCCGGTGAATCCGGACCCGATCATCAGAAGACGTTTCGCGTCGAAGTCTGGATCAAGGGAGAATTCATGTCCAGCGCCGAAGGCACCACCAAGAAAGAAGCGGAGCAGAAGGCCGCCCGTCGCGCCCTCGAAAAGCTCCATCTCACCAGTGCAAACCTGGGAGAAGAGGTGGGCCCGAATGCCGGATGAATCGATCGCCCAGGATTCGCCCGCGGCCGCCGTACACGAGACTCCCGCACATTTTACGGAAGCCCATTCCTTCCACGACAACTCCACCACGCTTTCCGAATATCTCGAATCGCTGCTGGTCACCGTAATTCTGGCCCTGTTCGGCACCACATTCGTGGTTCAGGCGTTCAAAATTCCTTCCCCTTCCATGGAAAACACGCTGCTGGTCGGCGATCATCTGCTCGTCAATAAATTCATTTTCGGCGGCCGCGGCCAGTGGTACGACAAGTTCCTTCCTTACCGCGACCTCCGCCGCGGCGACATTATCGTCTTCAAGTATCCCTACCTGGATCATCCGCACTTCGTGAAGCGCGTCATTGGCCTCCCCGGCGATCACTTGAAGCTCGTGGACCAGCAGGTCTACATCAACGACAAGCCCCTGAACGAACCCTACGTGATCCACGATCCCGCCGCTGGCTACGATCCGCTGAATTACACCTTTCCCCCGCCCGGCAATCAGCTCTTCGTGCCCCCCGTGCAGCCGGAATGGGCACACGAAATTCAGAAGTACATCCAGGGCGGCGAACTCGTCATCCCGCCCGGCAAATATTTCGCCATGGGCGACAACCGCGACCACAGTTCCGATAGCCGCTACTGGGGCTTCGTCGACCGCGACGCCATCATGGGCCGTCCCTTCCTCATCTATTGGTCCGTGAATGCCAACAGCAGCGACTACACCGATTCCACCTTCGCCCAGCGCGTCCTGGCCATCTTCGACACTTTGCTCCATCTCCCTTCCCGCACGCGCTGGGGCCGCATGCTGCACACGGTTCATTAGGTTTTCCCTTCCCCATGGCCCTGTCTTTTCCTTTCCGGTTTTGAGAGACTTCCACCGCATGAGCCGCATCCGCACCTATGGAAAATGGGTTGTCGCCGTGATTGTCTTCCTGATCCTGGCGCAATCCGCCACGCCATTTCTCTTTCGCAATCGCCGCATGCGCGCCTACGTACTCGGCCATCTCGAAAAATCGTTCGGGCGCCCCGTGGAAGCGCACGGCTTTTCGATGGACATTCTTCCCTTCCCTCAAGTGGCGGTGGACGGCGTCACCGTCAGCGAAGATCCCGCGTTCGGCAACGAATACTTTTTGCGCGCCGACCGCCTGACCGCCGGCGTCCGCTGGACCAGCCTGCTGGAAGGGCATTTCGACTTTGGCACCATCTCGCTCTCGCGCCCTAGCCTGATCCTCGTGCGCAGCAACCAAGGCCGCTGGAATCTGGAAGGCTGGCTGCCCCCTGCGGCTCCCAGCGCTGGTTCGTCTCGTGTGCCCGTTGGCCCCAGGCGTTCCGGCGAAAGCGCCAACCAATTACGGAAAATCGAATTCGACGAGGGACGCATTAATTTCAAGACCGGCGAAGAGAAGCGGCCCTTTGCGTTTACGGAGGTCTCTGGCAGCGTCGAACAGATCGCCCCGGGCCGCTGGCAACTGCGCCTGGAGGCGCAGCCCTGGCGCAGCGGCGTCGCCCTCCAGTCTACCGGAACGCTTCAGGTGCGTGGCGAAGTCGCCGGCACGTCGACGCGGCTTCAGCCCGCGGAGCTTCAGGTCCGTTGGACGGACGTTTCCCTGGCGGACATTTTTCGGATGATTACTGGTAACGATATCGGCGTGCGCGGCGAATGCGCCCTCGATGGCTCCGCGAGCATCGGCAAGCCCGAATCCGGCTCGCCGCTCAAGCCGGGAAGCTGGAAATTTGCGATTCACGCTCGCGCGTCGCGCATTCACCGTTGGGACCTGATCGAGCGCGGCGACAATCCCAGCGCCAGCCTGATCCTCAACGGCGTCTGGGATGCTCCCCAGGGCGTCGCCCTTGCCGAAGCCGCCACGCTTGATCTTCCGCATTCCCACTTCGCCGGTTCGGCGGCCCTGCAAACCGCGGTCATGTCCGAATGGAATATTCGCGTCCAAAACGCCGGCGTCAGTGCGCAGGACATTCTTGCTTGGTATCGCGCTTTTCAGCCCGACGTGGCGGAATCCGTTTCCGCCACACAATTCTTCACCGGCCGCTTCGCCCTGCGAGGCCGCCCGCTGCTATGGCAGGATGCGGAACTTTCCAGCGCCGGCGGAGAGCTTCGCTTGCCCGGATTCGCCTCCCCAATCCGTATCGGCCCGGTGCAGGGTTCCACTTCCAAAGAACGGTTCCAGCTTCTCCCGGTGCACTTGTTTTTCGATGGCGCGGCAAAACCCTCGCCTTCGACTTCAAAAGCCGGCAGAAACCGCCCGCAGCCGCAAGACGCCGCTTCGGTGCAAGACCAGCTGGAGTTTCGTCTGTTCGAGGATTTTATGAGCCATCACCGGTCGTTCGCGCTCTCGGGAAAAATGAGCGACGTCGCTTCCGTCTTCAAAGCCGCCTCGGCATTCGGACGGACGCTGAATCACGGTTGGGAACTTTCCGGCGGAGCCTCCGGGGAGGTGGATCGCGCCTGGAATGCCGAAACTCGCAATGCGCAATGGAACGCCACGCTCAATTTGTCCAAAGCCCAGCTTCAGGCCGCGGGCCTCAATCTTCCTCTCCAGTTGCAAGATGTTCGCGCCGTCTGGAATGCGAACGGGCGTGGCGCTACCGTAGCGCGAGCGGACGCGTTTGGCGCCGCCTGGTCCGGCACCATTGATGAACTTCCCGCTTCCGGCGACGCGGCTCCCCAGTGGGGCTTCCATCTGCACGCCGATCATCTCGACGCCAAAGAGCTCGATCTCTGGTTCGGGCCGCGCGCGCGCCCCAACTGGTTGCAGCGGCTTCTCGCTTCCCTGCTCAGCAAATCCGAATCCGCCGCGAAGCCCAGCGAACTGCTTCGCCGCATCTCCGCCGAGGGCGATTTGACTGCCGAGACGCTCACGGTCGAGAAGGTGAAGCTCGTTCATCCCCGCGCACATCTGGTGTTTCGCGACTTGCACCTGGAGGTGAAGGAGGCGGATGCCGGCTGGGCCGGTGGCACCGTCCACGGCAATCTGAATGCCGTATTTTCCGTCCCTCCTCAGTATGAAATCTCCGCCGCCATAGACCGTGCAAACCTCGCGGACTTTCCCTGGTCCCCGCACTGGGCTGACCGCTGGGGCGGGGCCGCCTCCGGCACTTTCCGCCTCACCACTTCCGGCGTCGGTCGCGATGCCCTGCTTGGCCAGTTGGCGGGCACTGGCGAACTCCACCTCCAATCGCTTGCGCTCCATGGATGGGATGTCCCTGCCAGCCTGGATTCCGGCACACTGCGCACCGGCGCTTCCCGCTGGCCATCGGGCGCGGGCAGCTTCACCATCCAGGATCGCGCCGTTCAATTCAACGCATTGCAGTTGCAAGGTCCGCGGGAAACGGTGAACCTCTCCGGTACCTTCAATTTTTCCCAGAACCTGGATTTGTCCTTCACTGCGGCATCGCCCTCAAAACATGGCGGAAAGGCCTCTCCGCCGGAGCCCCGCTTTCAACTGCGGGGCTCGCTGCAAACCCCCGTCGCCAGCGTCCAAACACCGCCATCCGTGCAGGCAAAGAAGCAGGAATGAAGTTTCTCCCGCCACTCCCTCGCAAGCCACCCCGCAATTCGCGTCGGCGTGGCTTCTTCCTTTTCCTCGGCATCCTGCTTTGCGGCGCCTCCTCGCTCGGCCGCGATTCTCGCGCGCATTTTTTCCCCAAGCTGCAGCGCGGAGAATCGCTCGAATACGAAGTGCACGGCCGACTCGATCGCATCGTGAAGACCGAAAGCCGCATTTCCAGCATGCGCGGGCCTCAGCAACTCCAGGGCGACCTTTCCGCGCGTATTCTCCTGGGCATCCAGGAATTTCGCTCGCGGAAGCACCAACCCTGGGTCGCGGCGCAGACTCAGCTCTTGCCAGCGGCTGGTGCGCTTCCAGTTCCTACGTCAGCGAAGCCACTCAACATAACATTCGATATCCTCAGCACCGGCCAACTCGGCGGCGTCACGGGGCTCGACGCGCTCTCACCCGAACAACGCCTGCTCTGGCAATTCTGGGTGGCGCGCTTCGCTTTTGGCTGGACTCTGCCGCCCCAGGGCATGAAGCCGGGCGAAAAATGGAAATACGACGATCCCGAACTCGACACTTCTTTGATCGCGGAACTCGTCTGGCAGCGCGAAATCACTTACGCGCGCGACGATAAATGCCCGGTCCTGCCCGCCGAAACCTGCGCCGTCTTCCTCACGCAGTCCACGCTCAAACAGAAATCCTCCACTAAGGATTCCACACCCGAAGACTTTCGCCTGCACGATTTGAAAACCTCTGGCACCGCCCGCGGCCAGAATCAGGTCATCACCTACGTTTCGCGCAAGACCGGCCTCGTTCTCCGCGCTACCGAGGACGTGCAGCAGTCCATGGATGTGACCGTGATGAAAACCGATGGCACCAACGGCGTCCATTACGCCGTGGACGCCACCAGTCACCTCGAAACTCTATTCGTTCCGCAACCCGCCGCGCTCACCAACCCACCCGCCTCCAATTTGCCACCCGCGCTATAATGGAAGTTTCCCCGTTTCCTCAAAAAAGCCCCTGGAGAACCCTTACATGGATTTCAAGCTGCGCAGCAACTATCAGCCTCGCGGTGATCAGCCCGCCGCCCTGGAACAGCTTGTTCGCGGCCTGGAAGCCGGCGACAAGCATCAGGTCCTGCTCGGCGTCACCGGCTCCGGTAAAACCTTCACCATGGCCAAGGTGATCGAGGAGTCCAATCGCCCCGCGCTCGTCCTGGCGCACAACAAAACCCTCGCCGCGCAGCTCTATCACGAGTTCAAGGGATTCTTTCCCGACAACGCCGTCGAATATTTCGTCAGCTATTACGACTACTACCAGCCGGAGGCCTACGTCCCCGCCGCCGACATCTACATCGAAAAAGAAGCCACCATAAACGACGAGCTCGACAAGCTGCGCATGAGCGCCACCCGCTCGCTCTTCGAGCGCCGCGACGTCATCGTGGTCGCCTCCGTCTCCTGCATCTACGGCATCGGTTCGCCGGAGGCCTACTACGGCATGCTGGTCATGCTCGAGCGCGGCCAGCAGACTTCGCGCGAGGCGCTGCTCCGCCGCTTCGTGGACATCCTCTATGAGCGTGGCGAAGACCTCCGCCGCGGCACGTTTCGCGTCCGCGGCGACATCATCGAGATCTATCCCACCTACGAAGACAACGCCTATCGCATCGAAATGTGGGGCGACCAGATCGACAAGCTTCGCCAGATCGATCCCCTCACCGGCGAGATTCGCGCCGGCCAGGAAGACCTCGCCCGCGTAACCATTTATCCGAAAACCCACTACGTCATGCCGCAGGAGCAGCGCGACCGCGCCATCGTCGGCATTCAGGAAGAGCTCGGGTGGTGGAAGAAGGAGATGGAAAAGCAGGGGAAATTTGTCGAGGCCCAGCGCCTGGTCCAGCGCACCATGTTCGACATCGAAATGATGCGCACCATCGGCTATTGCCACGGCGTCGAAAATTACTCGCGCCACCTCAGCGGACGCCTGCCCGGCGAAGCCCCGCCGACGCTCCTCGACTACGTCCCGCAGGACTATCTACTCTTCATTGATGAATCCCACGCCACCGTGCCGCAAGTCCGCGGCATGTTCCATGGCGACCGGTCGCGCAAGCAAACCCTTGTGGACTACGGCTTCCGCATGCCTTCCGCGCTCGATAACCGCCCGCTCACCTTCGAGGAGTTCGAGCACCGCGTCAATCAGGCCATTTATGTCTCCGCCACGCCCGGACCTTACGAGCTGACGAAATCCGGCGGAGTTTATGTCGAACAGGTGATTCGCCCCACCGGCCTCGTCGACCCGGAGGTCGAAATCCGCCCCGTGAAGGGCCAGGTGGACGACCTGCTGGAACAGATTCGCATTCGTTCGAACAAGAACGAACGCGTCCTGGTCACCACGCTCACCAAACGCATGGCGGAAGACCTCAGCGAATATTTCTCCGAAATCGGCGTGCGCTGCCGCTATCTGCACTCCGAAGTCGAGACCCTCGACCGCATCAAAATCCTTCGCGATTTGCGCAAGGGCGAATTCGACGTCCTCATCGGCATCAACCTCTTACGCGAAGGCCTGGACCTTCCCGAAGTTTCCCTGGTCGCCATTCTCGACGCCGACAAGGAAGGCTTTCTCCGCAGCACCACTTCGCTGATCCAAACCATCGGCCGCTGCGCCCGCCACATTGAGGGCCGCGCCATTCTCTATGCGGATCGCCGCACCGATTCCATGAACGAAGCTATCAGCGAGACCAATCGCCGCCGCGCCAAGCAGATCTCCTACAACAACGAAAACAACATCACCCCGCAATCCATCATCAAGGGCGTCGACATGGAACTCGCCCACATCGTCGAAGCCGATTACGTCACCGTGCCCCTCGATACCGCCGGCCTCGACGCGGCCGCCGCCAACGTGAAATCCGAAGCCCAACTCGCCGAGCTCTTGAAGCAACTCGAAACCCAGATGCGCGAAGCCGCTAAAAAATTCGAATTCGAAAAAGCCGCCCAGCTTCGCGACCGCATCAAATCCCTCAAGCAGCAAGACCTCGCCGGCGTGTTTGGGAAGGACGAACCGGCAGGCGCACAAGCCGCCTCATAGCGCGATGGTAGCGCTGCCATCCTGGCGGCAAGCGTCGGTGGCGGCCGCCAACCTTGCCGGCACGGATGCCGGTGCCACCAGTCCTCATACCAGCCCCCGCCGCAAGTCCTCCAGCGGATAAAACGTCCCCCGCCAATAAATCCCGCCTTGCCGCAACGTAACAAACGTCGACCGCAGCAAAATATACGCAAACAACACCGCCGCCAGCGGCAGCGTAACGCAATACATCGCCGGCACCCGCATCACCACGTCCACTCCAACATGGAAGCAAAGCGCGATCAGCACCGCCGCGCCCGCAAAAATCCGGACCCATCCGCTCCCGAATGCCAATCCCAAAAACGGCGCCACATTGAACAGCAGCAGGCTCAGCACTTGCGCCGCCGCCATCCCCAGCCGGAATTCCGCCGCCGCAAAAAAATTCTTCTCCAGTCCCCGCACAAGGTTCTGCAATCCGAGGTGCCATTCCACGGCCACCGCATTCTGCGCCACCGCCACGCCCGATCGGAATCCCGCCTGCTTCACCAGCTTTCCCAGCTTCATGTCGTCGATCACTTCCATCGCCAGCCGCCGGTGCGTTCCGCAAGCTTCATACGCGCTGCGCTTCAGCATCTGAAAGGCGCCCACGCCCACGTAGGCCCGCGAGTTCGGATTGCTCACCTGGTACAAATCCACCACCAGCTGAAAACTCATCCCGAAAAACGGGATCAGTACGTTGTCCCAGAAACCGCTGCGTTCCACGTCGCCCAGCAGCGCCAGGTGATCCCATTTTTTCTCGCGCAGCAGGCTGGCCACCCGCCGCAATGCATCCGGACGGTACGTCACGTCCGCATCGGTAAACGCCAGCCACTCGCCCGTCGAAGCCTCATACGCCTTTTGCAGCGCATGCGGTTTGCCGAGCCACCGGGCGGGCAGTTCGTGAACGTGCACGACGCGCAATCGCGGATACCGGGCCGCGAACTCGTCCAGAATCTTCCCCGTCGCATCGGTCGAACGGTCATCCACCGCCACAATCTCCAGGTTGGGGTAGTCCAGCGCCACCATCGTCTCGACCGCGCGCCGCAGTTTCGCCTCTTCGTCGCGCGCTGCGAATATCAGCGAAATTCGCGGGCAATCGGCGTCCCCGGCCCCTCCAAAATCGCGCAGCCAGGGCAAGCGCGCCGCGCCGTACGCCACTTTCAGTCCGTAGGTTGTCCAGAAGATTGCGATCAGTCCGAAGAGAGCAAGCCAGATGGAATGCATGCGGATTGGAGTCGAACGCCAGCCTCAGTTATCCTAGCATGGATGCCCAAGACCCTCGCCATTCTGGGTGCTGGACGCGTGGGCCGCGCGCTCGGCCGCGCCCTCCACGAACACGGCTGGCACATCACGGTTGTCACCGCCCGCTCGCAGGCCAGCGCGCGCAACGCCGTAAAATTCATCCGCGCCGGACAACCTTACTCCTGCATCCCGCCCCAAGTGGTCGCCGCAAAGACCATCCTCATCGCCGTTCCCGACGATGCCATTCCCGAAACTGCCGCCGAGCTCGCGCGCGTCGGCGCCGAATCCCTTCGCCGCAAAATTGTTCTGCACACCAGCGGCGCCTGCGATGCTTCCGTCCTCGAAGCGGTCCGCGAGTGCGGTGCGTTCGCCGCCTCCATGCATCCGATGCAATCTTTCAACGGCCTCAGCGTCCCGCCGCTCGAAGGCAAGGTTTTCGGCATCGAAGGCGATACGCCGGCTGTCCGCGCCGCGCGCTCCATCGCCCGCGCGCTTGGCGGCTTTCCCGTGAACATCAAGCGGGAGAACAAAGTCGCCTACCACGCCGCCGGCGCATTCGCTTCCGGCTTGTTGCTCGCGCTCGAGGAAGCGGGAGTCCACCTGCTGCACAACGCGGGGCTCTCGCGCCGCGAAGCGCAACGCGCGCTGCTCTCGTTGTCCCGCCAGGTCCTCGATCACTACGAAAAACTCGGCCCGCACAAGGCCTGGACCGGCCCGCTCTCCCGTGGCGACTACGGCGTCGTGGCCGCCCACGAAGACGCCATCGCGCGCCTTCATCCTGAATTTCTGGAAGCCTATCAGGCCGTCAGCCGCCTTTCCGCCCACGTTCTCTCCAACCATGCGGCCGGCGTGTTGCAACGCCTCGAATCGCTTCCACGGCATTCCGCACCGCTCGTCAAATCCAAAGGGGGCTCCGCTTGAGTTCACTTCACATTCCCATTCACCAGGGCACGCTCAATAACGGCCTGCGCGTGGTGATTGCGCCGGACGCGGCCGCGCCGGTCGTCACCGTCGGCGTCTACTACAAAATTGGCTTCCGCCTGGAGCCCCAGGGCCGCAGCGGCTTCGCGCATCTCTTCGAGCACATGATGTTTCAGGGCTCCGAGAACGCGCCCAAGATGCAGCACATCAAGCTGATCAATTCCAGCGGCGGCGTGCTCAACGGCTCCACGATGTACGACGTCACCAACTATTACGAAGCCGTCCCCTCGAACGGACTCGAACGCGTCCTCTGGCTCGAAGCCGACCGCATGCGCGCCCTGAAAGTGGACGACGAAAACCTGCGCAACCAGCGCGACGTTGTGAAGGAGGAAGTCCGCGTCAACGTCCTCAACCAGCCCTACGGCGGCTTTCCCTGGCTCGACATGCCCCCCGTCGCCTTTCGCAACTGGGCCAACGCGCACAATTTCTACGGCGATTTCCACGATCTCGACGCCGCTAATCTCGCCGATGTGCAGAAATTCTTCAAGACCTACTATGTGCCGAATAACGCCGTCCTCCTGATGCTCGGCGATGTCACCCCCTCCGACGGCTTCGCCCTGGCCGAGAAATATTTCGCCGCCATCCCCGCCGGTGCCGCGCCTCCCTTCGCCGATCCCACCGAACCGCCGCAAAAGGAAGAACGCCGTGGCCGCGTCGAGGAAAAGTTCGGCACTTTGCCCGCCATGGCCATCGCCTACGTCTTGCCCGAACGCCGCACGCCGGATTGGTACGCCATGGCCCTGCTCGATCAGGCCCTGCATGGTGGCCGCGCGGGACGCGTTCACCGCGAACTCGTCCTCGAAAAGCAGATCGCCGTCGAAGCCGAGGGCGGCGTGGACGACCTCTTCGGCTACAACGGCCCCTCGCAGATGACCACCCGCATCCTGCACAAACCCGAGTTCACCGACGACGCCACGCTCACGGCCTTCGACGCCGTCCTCCTCGAGGTCCAGCAGAGCGGTATCTCCGATGACGAATTGCAGCAGCTCAAGATCAAATGGCGCTCCGACTATTACTCGACCCTGGAAGGCGGCCGCGGCGGCTACATGCCGCGCTACGGCCTGATGCACCTGCTCGCCTGCTTCGCGTTGTTCGATAACGACCCGCAGCTCGTCAATTCCGTTCTCGATGGCTTCCTCGGCGTAACGCGCGAAGACATCCTCCGCGTGGCGAAAAAATACCTCGTGCCTGAAAATCGCGCCATCGTCTTTCGCGCGCCCGCCAAGGGCGGCGTCCAGGAGGCTGCGTAATGGCTTCCCGCGCCCCGGAAATGCCCACGCTGGTTCCCGCGCTCTCCGCCGAGCGGCCCGTCACCTGGCCCCGGCGCACGCGCGCGCGCCTCGCCAACGGCCTCGAAATCGTCCTCGCCGAAGCGCATTCCATCCCCAAATTTCACGGTGAACTCTATTTCCGCGCCGGCAATGCCCAGGTTTCCGATCGCTCCACCGGCCTCGCCGAAATGACTTCCACCGTTGTGCGCACCGGTACCTCCAAGCGCGCCAGCCGCCAGCTCGAAGAGGATCTCCGCCGCCTCGGCGCCGATCTGGGCAGCAGCGCCGGGCAGGACACCAGCGCCATTGGTTTCGCCGGCCTCAGCGAATTCGCCGAGCCGCTTCTGCAGCTCGTCAACGAACTCGCCCGCGAAGCTTCCTTCCCCGAAAACGAATTCGAACGCGAGCGCCGCCAAAAACTCGAGGAAGTGAAGCTCGAGCGAACTTCTCCCGGCTTTCTCGCCGGCGAGCGCCTCCGCAAAATTCTCTTCGGCGCGCATCCTTACGCGCAAATTTCCCCCAGCGAAACCCAGGTCGCCGCTTACCAGCGAGGCGATCTCCAGGCCGTCTATCGCGAAATCTACACGCCCGAAAATGGCCTGCTGATGCTGGTCGGCGACTTCAACCCGCAAGCCATGCTGAAACTCATCGAAAAAACTTTCGGCGATTGGGCCGGCAAGAAACCCGCACCGAAAGATTTCCCTGCTCCGCCGAAGCCCCGCGGCCGCCGCGTCCACCTCGTCCACAATCCCGGCTCCGTGCAGACCCAAATCCTCGTCGGCTGCCACGCCATCACGCGCAAGCATCCCGATTGGATTCGCCTCGGCCTCACCAACAGTCTCTACGGAGGCGCGTTCAATTCGCGCCTGGTAATGAATATCCGCGAGGACAAGGGCTACACGTACAGCCCGCGTAGCTCTGTCCATCCGCTGCGCCACCACGGCTTCTTCTCCGTTTCCGCCGCCGTGCGCAACGATGTCGTCGCCGCCTCGCTCACCGAAATCTTCTATGAAATTGACAAGCTCCGCTCCGTCCCCGTCCCTGAAGCCGAACTCGCCGACGCGCAGAACTATCTCACCGGTGTTTTCTCCCTGGGCCTCGCTTCCCAGGAGGGACTACTCTCGCAATTCTCCACCGTCGAATTGAACGAATTGCCCGCCGATTACCTCGAAACCTATCGCGACAACGTTCGCGCGGTCACGCCGGCCGACCTCATGGCCATGGCCCGCAAATATTTCGACTCCCCCAACATGCAAATCGTAATCGTCGGCGACCGCGCCCAACTCGCGGATCAAGCCGCCCTCTTCGGCGACCTCGAACTCTTCGACGCCCAGGGCAATTTATTAGCTAGCAAATCAACATCTGCCGGAGACTGAACCTCTGTTCTAGACGACTATGGCTCCCCGAAGCACGCTCAAGGAAAAAATGTTTGGCTTGGGGATTTTGATGACCTTTGTTGGCATGCTGGGCGCTGCCGGCTTAGACGGTCGGTTCACTCGTTATCCGTCGTTGAGGACAATTTCGGTACTCGTAATGCTCGTCGGAGCGGTCATTTACCATGGGGTGTTCTATTCGTGGTCGTTCCGCCGTGCTCGAGTTCCCGAAGCGGTCCCTAGAAACTCGCCAAGCACATTCTGGCTCCGACTGGTGACTACCATTCTCTGGCTAGGAGTGCTCCCATTGGTATGCTTGTGGGTCTATCACCAACTGTCCGAGCAGCACTGAGGCAGTCCGCACAATGCCCTATATTATTGATCTAGCTATATAATCTATGCTTATATACAGCTGTGCGGCCCTATCTGGGTATAACTCGCGCAGTATGTCTGACAGCCTTGATCGCTTCGCTGTCCCTGGCCCTGCCATGCGCTGCCAAAAAGAAACCGCCCGCGCATCCCATCAACCTCAATACCGCGAACGCCGCTGAACTCGAAGAGGTCCCCGGCATCGGCCCGGCCACCGCGCAAAAAATCCTCGACACCCGCAAATCCTACGGCGCCTTCAAAAGCGTGGACGATCTTCTTTCCATCAAGGGCATCGGCCAGAAACGCCTCGCCAAAATGCGACCCTATCTCACCGTTGAACCCGCCCACGCCAGCCACCACGCGCACGCCTCGCAAAACACCTCCGCCCACGCCAAATCTCCCCCTGCAAAGCCTCCCTCAAACGAAAAACAATCTCCGCCGGCCGAATCCAGCGAAGACAACGAACCATAGCTGTAGCGCAGGTCGAGCGCCTTTTGCTCGCCCTGCGGCACTGCTCTTCGTATTTCCGCTGATGATTCAGGCCTACAACCGCTGATGCGTCGGCTTTGGCGTGCTCAAATTCAGCGGCACCTGGTCGGCGATTCGAATTCCGTACCCTTCCAGCGCCACCACCTTTTTCGGATGGTTGGTCACCACGCGGATATCCTTTAATCCCAGATCAATCAGAATCTGCGCCCCAATGCCGCTCTCATGCTGCACCATGCGCTGCCGCGCCGGTTCGCGATCCAGTTGTCCGCGCGAATGAAAATGAATCTGTGGCAGCATTCCGGGTGTTTCGGGTAGATCAATCGAGAATCCGCGCCCCGTGTGGTGAAGATACAAAAACACGCCCCGGTCTTCCGTCGCGATTATCTCCAGGGACTTGGCAATCAAATCCGGGCAATCGCATGCCGTCGAGCCGAATACATCCCCAGTCAAACAGTGCGAATGCACGCGCACCAGCGGTGGCGGTGCGCCCTCCAGTTCGCCGCGGACCAGCGCCACGTGCTGGTCGTGGTCCACGTCACTGGCATAAGCGATCATGCGGAAATCGCCGTAGCGCGTGGGCAGCACCGCCTCCGCCACGCGCCGCACATACCGCTCGTGCTGCATCCGGTAGCGGATCAGGTCCGCCACCGTCAGCATCTTCAATCCGTGCTCGCGGCAGAATTCCATCAACTGCGGCACGCGGGCCATCGTTCCGTCTTCGTTCATGATTTCGCAGATCACGCCGGAAGGATTCAGCCCGGCAATCCGCCCCAGGTCCACGCTCGCTTCCGTCTGCCCGGCGCGCACCAGCACGCCGCCATTGCGCGCGCGCAACGGGAACATGTGCCCGGGCCGCGCCAGATCTTGCGGGCGCGTCTTCGCATCGATTGCCGTCAACACCGTGATCGCGCGGTCGGACGCGCTGATTCCCGTAGTCACGCCCACCTTCGCATCAATCGCTTCGGTGAACGCCGTCCCGTGTACGGACGTGTTGATCGCCGACATCAGCGGCAGATTCAGCTCGTCGCAGCGCTGCTCGGTCAGCGCCAGACAGATCAGCCCGCGCCCGAATTTCGCCATGAAGTTGATGGCCTCCGGCGTGATCTTCTCCGACGCCATCGTCAGGTCCCCTTCATTTTCGCGGTCTTCGTCGTCCACTAGGACGATCATCCGCCCCTGGCGGATCTCCTCCACTGCCTCTTCCACCGTCGCAAAGCCAAACCGTTCGTCGCTCATAAAATCAGCATAAAGGCAATAAATGAAGGAGTAAAGCGTTGGCCGGCGCGCCGCTGGGGTGGTATTTTCTCCCCGGCCATCCGCCCGAAAGGACCCCCATGCCACTCCCCCAACTTGCCCGCTTCACCGATCTCAGCCTGCTGCTTCTGCGCCTTATGGTGGCTTTCATCTTCGCCACCAGCGGCTGGAACCATCTCAAGGACCCCGTCGGCCGCAGCAAAAGCATCGGCATGAGCAAGGGCTTCACGATTTTTCTGGGGATCGTGGAGATCTGCGGTGGTCTTGGCCTGGCCTTCGGTGTTCTGGCGCAGCCCGCGGCTATCGGACTGATCCTCATCATGCTGGGAGCCATCCAGAAGAAAATCTTCGTCTGGCATCTCGACTTCTGGGCCAGCAACGGCTGGAATTACGAAGTGATGATGATCGTGATGAATCTCGTTATCTCAACCACCGGCGGCGGCCGCTACAGCCTCCTGCCGTAATCAAGCCCGCTCGTCCAGGAGCCAGGTTTGCTTACCGTGAGTCCAGCGAATTTCGCTTCTGCTCGCCGCTATCCGCTGGCACGTCAACCTCGGACGTCGCAGCCGCACGGTATTCGTTTCCCGCAAACGCTGCGTCTTCCGCCCTGCGTCTCTACGTCAACGCCCAGCCCACCAGCGTCAGCGTCACATACACGGTTACCGCGCCCAGGCTGATCATTGAAAGCGTTTTTCCGCGCCCCAGCAGCAAATTGCGCGTCTCCGCCTTGCAGCACAGCACCGTGGCGACAATCAGGATCGCGCCCCACGAAATCGCGCACGGCAATCCCGGATACCGCGAAAGCACCGTCATGGTTTTCTCCGACGGCTGTCCTGCCGGAAGCCACCACGGCAGCACCGGCGCAAACCCCGCCGCCAGCACGAACGTCAGCACCTTGCGGCTCAGCCAGCTGCGAACCTTCGCCACCGGCTTTGCTTTGCGCACTTTTCGCCAAACGTAAAATTCCCACGCCAGCAGCGCCCCCGCCAGCGGCATCCAGCCATAAAGGCTCGTCTCGCGGTCCGCCCACAGCCAGCCGCGGAAAAAATATCCCATCGGGTGCGACGCGGCCAGCCTCGGCAGCAGCACCCACTGCGTCACCGCATTCCCAATGGCCGCCAGCAGCAGCACCGCCAGGCTGGTCAACTGGATCCACTCATAAGCCTGCGGTTTTCCGCAGCGCGTGCACACCGGGCGTTCCGGAAGAATTTTCAGTCCGCAATGCTCGCAATACACGGCGACCTCGCTTCTCCCCCAGATTGGCCCCTCGGGATATTGTTCGAGGACACCACCCCGAACGCCCTCATCCTAGCGCCGCGAAACGCGCATTCCTACTGGTCGCACGTGCAGGCCTTCTGAACCGCGCGGCCACTGCACCGTGACCAGAGCCAAGGTTCGGGTAATTTCAAGGAATAAACCAGGCAGGAAGCGTCTGCCGAACGCGCCGCCGCTAGATCGGCAGGCGCTCCAGCGACGTGATGAACTGAATGCCCTGCACCGGGAGCGCGTGCAGCCGGCTGTCGTTGGTCACAAAAAGGTCCACTCCAAACGAACCGGCGCAAGCCAGTTGAATCGCGTCCGGAGCGCGAACGCTTTTGTCGCTTCTCAGCTGCGCGTATACCTGCGCCGCTTTTTCGTCGAACGGCAGCAGCACCGCCGCGGCGGGAATGGCCGCGGAATATTCCCGTTGCAGCCGTGTGTCGCCCTCTTTCACCGGTTTCACCAGCACTTCGCCGAGCGTCAACGTCGAAGTCACCGGCAAATCTCCCCGGCGAAGCATAGCCTCCCGAAACTCCGCAACGCGCCGCCCGTATTGCGCCGAACCTTTGAACAAATAGAGGAACAGGTTGGTGTCCCAGAAAATCCGGCTCATCACCAGCCTTCTCTAAGCCGTTCGACGTAGCGATCGGCCGGTTCGTCCTTCCAAAGCTCTTTGCCGGAATCTTGCAGTCGGAGCAAGGGATCGCTCTTCGTCCGGTTGCATTGCGATTTTTCCTCCCAGCCCGCATACCACGCAAGCAGCGGCCGGTATTCCGCCGGAATCTCCTCCCCGTCGGGAATGACCTTCGCGCCCTCGCGTCCCGGATGATAGGGATCGCCCTTCCGGAACAACCGTCGGCGTCCCTCCGAAGTTTCCACCAACTTCCGGTAGCGGCCAGGATTCGGCGCCCGGTTCGCCACGCAGTGCTGCACGATATGCACATACACTCCTGGCCGCAAAGCTCCGGCAAGGTTCTCTTCGGTGGCTCGCCGTAGGATCTCCTCCACGGAAAAGTCCTCGGCGGCCGGCCGCTCGTGATGCAGCAGCGCCGTCACAATCCAAACTTCATCAGCCACCTTGGTTTCCAAGCGGACGGCCATACATTGTCCTTATCATTCTTCCTTGCTACTAAGTGTCATTCCAGATTTCACGATATACGACAAGGGCCATAAAACACTTGCCCCTATACTCGTCGGCTCGCGATCCGACTCCACTCGCGGCCACGTCGCAAATCCCGGAGTGCTCGGTCACACCAACTCGCCAGCTCCCTCTAAGCGCTTCCGGGGCCTTGAGCCTCTTCTTCTTTTGAACTGGAACCGCTTCAGGCGCTGGCGGCTTTGGCCTTGGGATACGCCGTCTTCGTCTGCCACGCCTTGCGCAGTTCTTCGCGGCGCGCCAGCACGTGCCCTTTGGCGGCTTCGAAGCTCGCGTAGACCCGCGTGCCCTTAATCGTGTTGCAGGGAATGCAACACGCCACCAGGTTGCCGGGATCCTTCTTGCCCTTGCGGGCGCGCGGCTTTACGAAATCCACGCGCATTACCAGCGCGTTTTCGAAGCTCGCCCGTCCGTCCAACCCGCAATACTGGCAAACGTAATTGTCCCGTTCGAGAATTTTGCGTCCTTCTTCCCGCGTTACCGGTGAATCCACGAGCGAAAGGGAAACCAGGCTAATCGGCATGGGGACCCTCCTTTGCGGCACACAGCCATGGCAGGAAGCCGAGGGTATCGTCCCCTCCCCGCCGCCCCGACCATAGGCCCCCGCACCCCCCGTGTCAAGGCGTTCAAGAATAACGTCACGCATGTCCCTGGTTTCTAGCTCTGGTGACTTGCAAGTGCACTGACCAGTTCACACGAAAAAAGTGTACACTATCCTCGCATGAAGAATATTACCTTGAGCGCGGATGAGCGCCTCATTGAGCAGGCGCGCCTGTTGGCCAAAACCCGGCACAAGACCTTGAATGCCATGTTTCGCGACTGGCTGGAGCAGTTAACGGCGCAGAACGGAGGCCCTCGCGAGTTCGACGCGCTGATGAAACGCCTGAAGCATGTCCGGGCGGGGCGGCGCTTCAGCCGGGATGAAATGAATGAGCGGTAGGTTCTTTCTCGATACCAACATTTTCGCCTGCTCCTTCGACACCGCCTCGCCCAGCAAGGCCGCCGAGTCCAGAAAGCTGATCCGAAGGGCCATTGAAACCCGAGCTGGAATTGTCAGCTACCAGGTCGTGCAGGAGTTCTTTAACGTGGCCCTGCGGCGTTTCGCAAAGCCCATGACCAGTCTGGAGGCGGAGCAATACCTCGCTACCACTTTCGGTCCGCTGCTCACGGTGCATTCTTCCCCGGCCTTATATGCGGAGGCGCTCCGGCTCGGCGCTCGCTATGGTCTCGCTTGGTACGATGCCCTGATCGTCGCCTCCGCCATCGAAGGCCAGTGCGACATCCTCTATAGCGAAGACTTCCAGCACGGCCAGCGCATCGCCACCGTCACCATCTCCAATCCCTTTGCATGAACGAACCGAGTTACCCCCTCGCACGCGACTTTCACATACACGATGGATCTCTATGAGAGTTGCCATCGGCGGAAGGCTATGACTCCCGACTGCTTGCCGCCCTCGTCAAGAGCGGGGAATCTTGTCCATCACCCGAAGGACAAGCCTAAATCCACTGACACCCTTCCGAAGACAAAGATCGGTCGTCTGCTACCGCTGGGCATACGCCACTTGCTTTCCCGGCAAAAGAGAAGTGCTCGCCGCAATGTATCCACCCAGTAAGAGCCCAGCGGCTGCCCCTCCACTTTTGGGAACCTGGGTCTTAGGGTTAGTTAGCGCGCGGCCGTCGCCACCGATTCCTTCTTCCGCGCCGCCTTCCACAGCGAGATATACGGCTGCAAATCCTCCATCATCTTCGCGAACTGCCCGAGGTCCAGCGATTGCGCGCCGTCGCTCATCGCCCGCTCCGGAGCCGGATGCGCCTCCACGATCAATCCGTCGGCGCCGATCGCCACGCCCGCGCGGGCCACCGCCGGCACCAGGCTGCGCTTCCCGGTCGCGTGGCTCGGATCGAGAATCACCGGCAAGTGCGTCAGTTCGTTCAGCACCGGAATCGCCGAAATGTCACACGTGTTCCGCGTAGCCGTCTCAAACGTGCGAATCCCGCGCTCGCAAAGAATCACGTCGGGATTCCCGTGCGCCGTGATGTACTCCGCGCTCATTAATAATTCCTTGATGCTGCTGCTTAGCCCGCGTTTCAGCAGCACCGGTCGCCCGCACTTCCCCAGCGCCTTCAGCAGCATGAAGTTCTGCATGTTCCGCGCGCCCACCTGCATCACGTCCGCATACTGCGCCACCAGCTCCACGTCGCGGTCGCCCATCACTTCGGTCACGATCGCCAGGCCGGTCGCCTTTTTCGCCTTCTGAAGCAGTTTCAGCCCCTCTTCCTCCATGCCCTGAAAATCGTACGGCGATGTCCGCGGCTTGAACGCGCCTCCGCGCAGCAGCTTCGCGCCCGCCTTCGCCACGCCTTCCGCCGCGCGCATGATTTGTTCTTCGCTCTCCACCGAACACGGCCCCGCCATCACCACGAATTCGTCGCCGCCGATTTCCGTTCCATTCACGCGAATCCGCGTGCGCCCCGGACGGAACTCCTTGCTCACGAACTTGTACGGCGCCGTGATTCGCACCACTTTTTCCACCTGCGGCATCGCCTCCACGGACTCCAGGCACGCCGTTACGTCGCCCACGCCCACCACGCCAATCACTACGCGCTCTTCGCCCTCGATCGAATGCACTTTGTATCCGAAGTGGTGCACGATCGCCGTCACCTGATCGATCTCGTCGCGCGTCGAATGTAATTTCATCGAAATAATCATGTCCGTCGCTTCCTTTTCTCATTTCCCCGGAGATGCCCGCGTTTTTCCTGTCCCTAAAACAAAAAAGCCCACTCTTCGCGAGTGGGCCAGAATCCTCGGATGCGCTCATTCTAGACGGTGGCCCCTCGCTGCCGGTCGCTCCGGTACGTAAATCGCCACGCGTAAAAGTAGAACGAGGACGTCATGCAGAGAGTCTACCCGTTTCCCCCCAAAACGCAAGGGCGAGGTCAGTTGTGAGTCGTCAGTGCTCGAATGTTAGTGCGGAGTATATCTTCTCGGGGCGCCCGGCGCTTAGTTGCTGGCTCTCAGCTGTAGACTGTTAGCTGTAGACTGTTAGCTGTCGACTGACTGCCGTCCTTCCTCCACATCGCCCGATCAGAAAAACAAGATCGCAATCCGGAACTGTTCAAAACTGTTCGACCCGCTCGCCTCGCACGCGCCCACCGCCGCCGCGTGATATTTCCCGCTCCGCGCCTTCTGCTCCACTTCCTCCGGAAGCCGGCTCAGGTCCGACATCTCATAGCGCAGCACCGCCGCCGGCCTCGGCCCCGCCCAACCGCGATCCATCGCGCAGGTCTTTCGCGCATCCGCCACCTCGTTCTCCATCCGCAGTCCGTAGCCCGCAAGCTGGGAACGCACTTCCGATTCCTGCTCGGTAAGCGTCAAGTGCGCCACATGCACCGAAAAATCCTCTACCGCAAAATACTGCCCTCCGCTGGCAATCACCGAGATGCCAATGGAATTCAGATCCCGGTCGAGCAAATTCGCCCGGTGCGGCGCCGAATGCATCCATTGTGCATGCAGACCCTCCGCTGACGGACCCTCCGCCACATTCTCCGCAATCATGCCGAACCGCGCGCCCGCCTGCCGCGCGCGATCCTGCAACGGAGCTTCGCCGGGAAACTGGTGCGACAACGCGTTGTGCCGGACCATCTGCTCCGCATGCCGCCGAGCGGCCTCCGCAAGATTCGCGTCCCATTGAAACGCCGGCAATCCCGCCGCGGCGCGGTCCCGGTTCGCGGCCTCAAACAAAAATGCCTCCGCAGAATTCACCCGAGGATGCGCCCCGCGGCTCGCCGCCCACAATCCAGCCGGAGCAAGCAAACCGCCAATCAGCAATGCAAAGACAACCGAAGCAGATCGCGCAGCGATACGCATGCAAGGCTCCTGCTTGTATTGAACACGAGCCCCGCAAAAACGATGCGCGCGTCTCACCCTTCCGTTCGCAATCCACAAGCTGCCCCCAAGGACAGGCCCCAGGAACACACGCTTCAGCGTCGCGCAGCCACCTTCCAACCTTCAATTCCAATGCTTGATTTTCGGCCAAAGCTGCTCCAACGTCCCAAACTTCGGCTCGCGACACAAATACACGTCAAAATGCTGGTACGGCATCGAAAGCGGGTGGTACACCGTCCCCATCTTTTCCACTCTGCCAAACAACTCACCAAGGCGCTTCGGCGTATCGTCCATGATGATCATGCATTGCCCCGAATATCCCCGCGGGCCCCAATAGTAGTAGTTCTGATGCGTCGAAATCGCCAGCGGCAATCCCATCTTCGCCCCGAAAAAATCGATCGCGCCAGCCTGTCCGTAATTCTGTCCAAAGATGGCGCAGCCCTTCTGTTCCTCCAGAGGCAGCTTGTGATAGGCGTCCGCCATCACCTGAGCCATCTCCTTCCAGCCGAACTGGTCCGCATACAGCTGCGGCAGCGGCCCCATGCGGTGATTCTCGATGCGCGGCGGTTCGAAATGCCAGAATTTGGCGTAAGCGATGTACTGATCCACCGTCAGCATCGGGAAATACGCAAACGGTGCAATCAGAACTCCGGTAATCGCCAGCAGCGCAATCCACAGCGGCCTCAGCCAGGCCGATATTTTCCATCCCGCGAACCAGCGCTCAAACGCCATACCGCCCGCCGCAAACAGCATCGGATACGCCGGCGCGGGATAATACATGCGGCCGTGCATTGTCAGCATGCAGGTCATGATCACCAGCCAGGTGATCCCCAGCACGCGCCAGCCTCTGCCTTCGCGGTCGCGCAGCAATTCCATCAGCCCCGCGATCCACACCGGCGCGGAAAGCGGATGAAAGATCAGCAGCGCTTGCATCTCCAGAAATTTGAGCGGACCGACTTCCGTATTGCGCCCGCTGGCCTGCACGTTGCGCAACAGTTCGATGGTCGGGAATCCTCGATGAATTTCCCACAGCAGATTCGGCAGGAAAATCAGCATCGCGATCATCCCGCCCAGCCAGATCCACGGTGAGAGAAACTGCTTGCGCTGCTTCGTCAGCAGCAGGCCCGCAAACAATCCAAACCCGAAGAACAGCATGGAATGTTTGTTCAACAGCCCCACACCGCACACCAAGCCGAACAGCAGCCACAGCCGCTGGCTGGCCCCGTTGAATATCTTCAATGCGATCAGCGCCGCGCTCATCCAGAAGAGCGACTCGAACGCGTTCATCGTCAGCAGCGAGTCGAGCCCCAGGTAAATCGGGGCCACCATCACGCACACGCACGCCAGCGCCATCCCGTATCGCCGCGCGCCCAGTTCTCGCGCGATCAGGCCGGTCAGAATCACGCGCAACCCCGCCGCCACCGCCGGCAGAAAATGCAACGCCCGCAAGGAATCGCCCAGCGTCACGCGCACCAGCCAGGTGATCACGGCGATCAGCGGCGGCTGATCCACGTACCCCCACGCCAGATGATGGCTGCACGCCAGGTAATACAACTCGTCCACAAAATACCCGTACCGCCCGCCCACCAGCAGGTGCGCCGCAAACAACAAAAAGGCGAGTCCGCCAAGGAGTGCCCAATCTCCCCGGCGATCCTCGCCCGTCCTCTGCAGAGAATCTTCCATTTGTAGCGGCCGCCTTTTTATCCCAAGAATCGCGAGGGACTGCGGCGGGCGTCTTCCTCCCGGTATGGCATGGAACTCCCCCCGTTCGTCTCACCGTCTGAAACGCGAATTGTAGCCAATTTGTTCCGTGCGGGCGCGTTTATGTGTAGCGCGGCTCTTTGCCCTGAGCATCGCGAAGGGTTACGCCTTCTTCTTCTGAATCGAGAGTGGAGCGCCGGAGGCGCGACAGACCCTCCAACTTAAACTCTTTCTCAACACTGCCACTTCCAGGCACGGACTCAACTCTGCTGGACGAACTCTCTTGCCGAATCTGTGCTTCCTTACTTCGATCCTTCAATCAATCTCCACCCGCGGGCCGCCCAGCGTCCCGCCAATCTCGTCCAGCCGCGCCGTCACCGCCTTGGCCACCTTATACAAGCTCTGCGCCGCCGGAGCCGTTTCTCCCTCCGCCGCCACCGGCTTCCCCGTATCCCCGCCCACGCGGATCCGCGGATCGATCTCAATTTCCCCCAGCACCGGCACGCCGTACTCGATCGCCGTCTTCGTCCCTTCGCCGTGCCCGAAAATATCAATGGCCTTCCCGCAATGGGGACATGAAAACGTGCTCATGTTTTCCACCACGCCGAGCACTTCCACATTCACCTGCCGGAACATCTCGATCGCCTTGCGCACATCCGCCAGCGCCACCGTCGAAGGCGTCGTCACCACCACCGCGCCCGTCACTGCCACCGTCTGGATCAGCGTCAACTGCACGTCGCCCGTCCCTGGCGGCAAGTCAATCACCAAAAAATCAAGTTCGCCCCATTCCACGCTGCGCAAAAACTGCGTAATCACGCCGTGCAGCATCGGTCCACGCCAGATCACCGGCTTGTCCCCGGGATTCAGCAGCCCCATCGAAATCATCTTCACGCCCTGCGCTTCCACCGGAATGATGTGCTGCTGCGCGGTGGCCATCGGCTCCTGCGTCGAGCCCAGCATGATCGGCACGTTCGGCCCGTAGACGTCCGCGTCCAGCAACCCCACCCTGTGCCCCAACCTCGCCAGAGCCAGCGCCAGGTTCACCGCCACGGTCGTTTTTCCCACGCCGCCTTTTCCGCTCGCCACCGCCACCAGGTTTTTCACCCCTGGTATCGGCTGGCGCTGCGGCATCTGCTGCTGCTGTCCCGGCATCATCCCTGGTGGCATGTGGTGTTCGCTTTCCCGAGCAAGTTGGAAGTGGTCAGTACGTAGTTCGTAGTTTCTAGTTCTTGGTCTTCAGTTGTCAGTTCCTAGCCAAAGGCCATACGCCTCAAGCCATAAGTAAATCCCAGCATTATCCGTCAACACTCTTCGACTTCCTTGCGTCCTCGGCGTCTCTGCGTTGAGTTCTTCGCTTTTCGCTTCCGCGCAACCTTCAACCTGGAACTCGCAGCCTTTGGCTGTGCCGCGGCATTCTGCTTGCTGTTATCTGCTCGCCGCTAGCATTCTCTCCGCCTAACCGCGTAGCCGCGACCCGCTAGGCTCCGTGGCACTTCTTGTATTTCTTTCCCGACCCGCAAGGACATGGATCGTTCCGCCCCACCTTCGCTCCCGCGCGCACCGGCTTCGGAGCCTCCGCCTGCGCCGGTCCGGTCTGATACTGCATCTCCTTCTGCTGACGTTCGTGCTTCCGCTCCAGCGCCCGCGCAAAGTCCGGCAACCGTTGCGGCTCCTCCTCCACTCGCGCGGCGGCACTGGCCACTGCAGCGGCAGCGCTCGAAATCTGCTGTCTTGGCGCCGCTGTACGCGCCTGCGCCGTCTGTGGCGGAGCCTCGCTCTGCTGAATCTGCACGTGGAACAAATACCGGATCGTCTCGTTGTCAATCCGCGTCATCATGTCTTCGAACAGGACGAACGCTTCCTTCTTGAATTCCACCAGCGGGTCTTTCTGCCCGTAGCCCCGCAGCCCGATGCCTTCCTTCAAATGGTCGAGCGACAGCAGGTGGTCTTTCCACTGTGAATCCACCACGTCCAGAATGATTCGCCGCTCCAGCCAGCGCATCAGGTCGGGGCCAAACTGCTTCTCCTTCTCCGCGTACCGCGCCTTCACCGCCTCCACCAGCGCGTCGTCCAGTTGATCGTAGTTCAACTCGCTGGGGTCCGCGCCCCTCGCCTTTGCGTCAATGCCAAACTGGCTGTTCGTCTCCGCCAGAAACTGCGCCGTATTCCACTGCGTCGGATGCTGGCCCCGCGAGCAATACGTGTCCACGATCTCGCGCGCCACGTCTTCCGCGATGCCCAGCACATAATCCCGCTGGTCCTTCCCTTCCAGCGCGGAGCGCCGGATCGCGTAGATCGTCTCGCGCTGCTTGTTCATTACGTCGTCGTATTCCAGCAGGTGTTTGCGCGAATCGAAGTTCTGCCCTTCCACCGATTTCTGCGCGTTCTCGATGCGGTTCGAAATCAGCTTCGATTCGATCGGCACGCCTTCCGTCATCCCCAGCCGGAACATCATTTGCTTCACCCGTTCCCCGCCGAAAATGCGCATCAAGTCGTCTTCCAGCGACAGGAAAAACCGCGAAGATCCCGGATCGCCCTGGCGTCCCGCGCGTCCGCGCAGTTGGTTGTCAATGCGCCGCGCCTCGTGGCGCTCCGTACCGAGGATGTGCAAACCGCCCAGGTTCACCACCTCGTCGTGCTCCGATTTGCACTGGTCCGCGAACTGCTGGAATACCGGATCCCACTGCTCCTTCGGCACCTGGAAAATCTTCCCTTCGTGTTGGAACAGCACCATCGGCCCGGCCGTGTTTCCCGCCCCGTCTCCATTCGAGCTTTCCACGCCGATCACTGCCGGCGCCGCCGCGTACGGCATCGCCAGCTTGTTTTTCAGAAAGTGCTCGCGCGTCATGGACTCCGGATTCCCGCCCAGCAGGATGTCCGTGCCGCGGCCGGCCATGTTCGTCGCCACCGTCACCGCGCCCTTGCGCCCCGCCTGCGCCACGATGCGCGATTCGCGTTCGTGCTGCTTCGCGTTCAGCACCTGGTGCGGGACTCCCGCTTTCTTCAAAAGGTCCGCGATCGCTTCGGACTTCTCGATCGAAATCGTGCCCACCAGCACCGGCTGCCCGCGCTCGTGATAGTGCCGGATGCCGTTCGCCAGCGAGTTGTCTTCCTGCAAAATTCCGTTCACCACTGCTTCGAACTTTTCCTTCTCCGTCCGGTAAACCACGTCCGGGTGTTCCTTGCGGATCAGCGTCCGGTTCGTCGGAATCACCACCACTTCCAGGCTGTATATCTTTCCAAACTCCGCCTCTTCCGTTTCCGCCGTTCCCGTCATGCCCGACAATTTCTTGTACATGCGGAAATAGTTCTGGAACGTGATCGTAGCCAGCGTCTGGTTTTCCCGCTCGATCTTCACGCCCTCCTTGGCTTCCACCGCCTGATGCAGGCCGTCCGACCAGCGCCGCCCGGGCATCTGGCGCCCGGTGAACTCGTCCACGATGATCACTTCGCCGTCTTTCACCACGTAATCCACGTCGTGCTTATAGAGCGTGTGTGCGCGCAGCGCCTGGTGCACGTGGTGCATCAATTCCACGTTGGTGATGTCGGTCAGGTTCGTCACGCCCAGCAGCCGCTCGCACTTGCTGAACCCTTCTTCCGTCAGTGTCGAGGTCCGGTGCTTTTCGTCCAGCGTGTAGTCGATCTCCTGGATCAGTTTCGGAATGATCTTATCGATCTTGAAATATTTGTCCGTGGACTCTTCCGATGGCCCCGAAATGATCAGCGGCGTCCGCGCCTCGTCGATCAGGATCGAGTCCACCTCGTCCACGATCGCGAACTGGTGCCCGCGCTGCACGCAGCTCGCCAGGTCGTACTTCATGTTGTCGCGCAGGTAATCGAATCCGTATTCGTTGTTCGTGCCGTAGGTGATGTCCGCCCCATAGGCCGCGCGCCGCTGCGGATCGTCCAGATCGTGTACGATCACGCCGACGCTCAATCCCAGGGCCTTGTAGAGCGGGCTCATCCACTCCGCGTCGCGCCGTGCGAGATAATCGTTCACCGTCACGATATGCACGCCGCGCCCCGCTAGCGCGTTCAGCGCCGCCGGCAGTGTCGCCACCAGTGTTTTCCCTTCGCCCGTTTTCATCTCGGCGATTTTTCCGCTGTGCAACACCATCCCGCCGATCAACTGCACGTCGAAATGCCGCATCTTCAGGAACCGCCGCCCCGCCTCGCGCGTCAGCGCGAACGCCGGCACCATCGCCGGTTCCAGCGCCTTCCGCAACTCTTCCTTGTACGTGGTTTCCTCGGGATCGGCGTCCTTCAGGCGCTCCTGCACTTCGCTCCGTAGCGCCGCGAACCGCTCCTTGAGCTGCTCGTCGCTCAACGCCTGCACTTCCGGCTCCAGCGCGTTGATCGCCGCGATCACCGGCTGCATTTTCTTGATGTCGCGCTCGTGCCTCGTCCCAAAAAACCGGGCGATAACCTTGTCGATAAGCTTGGCAATATCCATGAAAAGTTCGCCGTCTCCTGACGGTGTTATAGCCTTTGTAGCGGCCGCCGCCTGCGGCGGGCGCCTTCATCCACCACTTCGCGGCAAGCTGGAGCTCGGCCATTTCTGCGCCGGCTCGCCCCAAACACTTAATTGTAACTGGTTGTCCGCGCCCCCGCCAACCGCGCCCGTAGCGGCTCCCCCGCTCGTTGCGAAATGCCCCAGGAAATCTACCAGATGACCTTCAGACCTCGGTAGCGCTCGAACGCCTCATCACACGTCACAATGGGAATGTCCTCCGCAAGCGCTTGCGCGATCAACTGCCGGTCAAACGGATCAGGATGAAGCGCCGGCAGTTCAAACATCCTCATCGCGTGCTCCTCACTGATCGGCAGCACCCGCAATTCCAGGTCATTTATTCCCTTTCGAACATCGTCCCGCGTGAACGTAAATTTGCCGCTTTCCCGCTTGATGGCAATCTCCACGAAAGAAATTACGCTAAGCTCGCGTTCAAATGAAGACTTCGAGAATACTCGCCTGGCTGCCGCGGAGAGTCTGCCGGGCGATTCTAAGGCAAACAGGAATGTGGAGGTGTCCAAAAGTACGCGCATTTACTTGCTGGTTCCAAACAACTCATCCACTTCTTCCTGCGTCATCGGTTTCCACCAGTCCGGATCGTGCACGATGATCCTGCCCCGCAGCGTCCCCAACTTCGGCTTCTTGCGTTTACCGGAAACGCAACGGACCAGATCCGCCACCGGCTTTCCGTGCCGGCAAATCGTCACCCGCTGCCCTTGCTCGGCCGCCCGGATCAGCTTGGGCAATTGGTTCTTCGCATCTGCAACGCTTACTTTCATACTATTCATTATAGCCATAAATTATGGCTATGAATAGCGCCAGGTGTTCGGCCCGCCCCTTCGGGCTTATACTATCGCCCATGCCGACACCCCTCCCACCTCCCGAAGGCGCCCCTCCCTCGCTCCACGCACCCTTCCTCCGCCTCCAGTCCATCAGCATCTTCGTCCGTAATCTCGAACGCAGCCTCGATTTCTACGTCAACGCCCTCGGCTTTCAGCTCGTCTTCGACGCGCGCAATCGTCCCGGCCGTCCCTGGGCCGTGGTCTCTCCTCCCGACGGCTACACCAACCTGGTCCTCGCCGTTCCTTCCCGCGACTCCACCGACTACAAGCTCATCGGCCGCCACACCCACATCGCGTTCGTCACCGAAGACGTCATGGCCAAGTTCCGCGAGTGGCGCGCCCGCGGCGTCCAGTTCACCGGTACGCCCCGCCTCAAGCGGCTCCCCCAGGGCACGCGCGTCGAACCCCACAGCCCTTCCGATCCTTCCACTCCACAGGAGCAATCGCCGCCCATCTGGGGCGGCGTTTTCAGCAGCTTCAAGGATCCCGACGGCAATCTCTTCTCTCTGGTCAGCTTCGACGAGGTAACCAACGCCGTCGAGGCCCAGCGCCGCGAGCAGCAGGCCCGCCTCGAAGCCGAACAACGCGCCGCCCAGGAAATCGAAATCGCCAAGCAGGTCCAGTCACGCCTTTTCCCGCAAACTCTTCCGAAACTCGCTACCCTCGATTACGCCGGCATCTGTCATCAGGCCCGCCAGGTCGGCGGTGATTATTACGACTTCCTCAGCCTCGGCGACACTCGCCTCGGTCTTGTCATTGGCGACATCTCCGGCAAGGGCATCGCCGCCGCGCTCCTCATGGCCAACCTCCAGGCCAATTTCCGCAGCCAGTGCGCCGTTCATCGGGACGACCCGCACCGCCTCCTTCGTTCCGTCAATCAGCTCTTCTGCGAAAACACGCCAAACGGCTCCTTCGCCACTCTCTTCTTCGCCGAATACGATGACGCCTCGCGCCGCCTCCGCTACGCCAACTGTGGCCACCTCTGCGGGCTCGTCCTCCGCGCCGATACCTCCGTCGAGTCCCTCCACTCCACGGCCACTATCCTCGGCGCATTCCACGACTGGGATTGCGAAGTCGGCGAATCCCTTCTCCTCCCCGGCGACACTTTCGTCCTCTATACCGACGGTGTCACCGAATCCTTCAACCCCGACCTCGAGGAATTCGGCGAGGCCCGCCTCGTCGCCGCCCTCCGCCGTCACCATTCCCTGCCTCCGTGCGAATTGATCACCGCCATCGTCCACGAAGTTCGCGCCCACAGTCCCCACGAGCAGCACGACGACATCACCCTGATCGCCGCCAAGTCCCACTAACCTTTCCTCTAACCGCCGCCGCGCAAAAACACCCGTTCCCACACCCGCTCCTGGGCGCCACCACTCCTTCCGAATTGTTCGGGATTCCTGCTCTCTGTCTTTACTTCTTTACTTCAGCTTTCTTTCAGACTATTTGCACCAGCTCCGCCGGGCAATCGCGCAAGTTCTCGATCGAAACGCTCTTCTCCGACATCATCACCGCGGGAGACGGCACCAGCCCGTAGCTCCGGTTGCGCCCCTCGCGCTTTGCCAGATATAGCGCCTTGTCCGCCAGTTCCAGCACGTTTTCGATCGACAGCATCACCGCCTCTTCGTGCAGCCACGGGAACGGCGCCCATCCGATCGAACACGTCTTGTGCACTTCCACTCCGTTGCCGACGTCGAATGGCAGCTCCCGCACCGCTTCCAGTACGCGGTTGCAGAGCAAGCTCGCATGCTCGCGGTCTGTCGTCCGGCACACCAGCAGGAACTCTTCTCCTCCCCAGCGAACCAGATCGTCCGTCTTGCGCATCACCGCCCCGATGCGCTTGGCCACTTCCTGCAGCAGCAGGTCGCCCGCCGTGTGTCCCATTTCGTCGTTCACGCGCTTGAATCGGTCAATGTCCACCAGCGCGAAAATCAGTTCTTGCCGCGGCACCGGAATCGGCGATTCCGTGGACTTCTGATGCGAACGTAGCGCCTGCGCGATGTCCTTCGAGATCGTCTCGTAAAAATACCGCCGGTTGCGCGTTCCGGTCAGCGGATCGGTCAGCGAAATCTCTTGCAATTCCTTGTTCTTTACCAGCAATTCGGCGCTGCGCTGCGCCACCGCCTTCTCCAATTCCCCCTTGCGGTGATTCAGCGCCCGCGTTCGCAGCGACACAAACACCCACACCCCGCCCATCAGCACCAGCGCAAACAGCAGCCGGGCCCATGCCGACTGCCAGAACGTCGGCAGCACCTGGAAATGAAAACTGGTCTTTGCCGAGTATGTATTCGTATCCGGCTGCTTGCATTGCACCCAGAACTCGTAGTTCCCGGGTGGCAGCCCGCCATACTGCACTTCCCGCAGCAACGTCTCGGTCGGATGCTTCTCCAGGCCGTTCAACTGGTACCGGCAGGAAACCTCTTCCGGCGTATCCAGCACCACCGGCGAAAATTGCGCCGTCAGCGATCCGTTTGCCGACGTCACGGACGCCTTCTCCTGTGGCCGGCGCTCCGTTCCGCCCAGCGCCACTTCCGTTATCGCAACCTTCGGCGGCTCCTCCATCGCTTTCTCTTCTGGCTCTTGATAACGCGACATTCCTCGCGACGTCGCAATCAGGAAGCTTCCATCCGCTTCTTCGCGCGTCCCGGTCCACGGGCTCAAATCGTCCCAGATCAGCCCGTTCGACCTGCTGAGCCGCTCCGTCTTGCCATCCGGCCACAGCATCACGATTCCGTCGGTTCCGTTGAACCAGATCCGCGCCTTCGAATCCCGCCCCACCACAGTCCGGTCCCACTCCCGGAACTCAAAGCTGGTCGCGCCGTTCTGGTGCAGCGTCACGTGCGTAACCCCCACGACATCGTTATACGACACCCAAACCTCGTTGTCGTTCAGCGCCGCAAGGCTTGTCATCGTCTGTCCCTTCAGCCCGTCTTTCACCGTGAAGGTCTTCCAGTCCTTGCCGTCGTATCGGTACAGCTTCCCGGGCCCCGTCGCCCAAAGCACGCCGCTCGGCGAAAACGTCAGGTACTCCACGTCCGCTTCCTCCGTGGTCGGCAGCGGAATTTCCTCCTGTCGTGTTCGGCCGTTTTTCGGAACGAATCGAAGCATGTGTCCCCTCGTCGTCGCCCAAATGCTCCCATCCGGGGCCGCCGCCACGCTGATGAAATTCCGCCCACGGTAACTTGCGTACGTCGTAGTCCCAAAGGATTGTGCATCAATGCGCACGATTGCTCCCGTGATCGTCTCCGCCCACACCGATCCATCCCCCGCCAGTTGCATCCCGCGAATCTGCCGGTTGATGTGCTCGGGCAGCGTCGGCACGCCGGCCCACCGGTGTGAACGTCCGTCCCAGATTCCTATGCCGCGCGCCGTGCTCACCCACAGCCTTCCCTGTTGATCCCGCAGCGTCGCCCACGTGGAGTTGTCCGGCAACCCCTCCGCCGTCGTCCACGCCGACCACTCGCGCACTCCCGGCAACCGGTCCAGCCCGGTACCCGAGCCACCCACCCACAGCGTTCCCTCCCGATCCTCAAACGCGCATTGAATCAGGTTGCTCGAAAGACCGTGCTTTGTGGTAATCAGCCGCCATTTGCCTTTGGTTTGCCAGAACAGTCCGGAGGAACTCGGCACCAGCAGCCGGCCATGCCGATCCAACGTCGGCTTCCCTTCTTCTTCATTCGCCGGCCCGCTGACCACGGTTTCGAGAACCAGACGGTGTGCGGACCGGTCCACGCGTGCCAGCTTTGTCGCCGTCCTCACCCAAAGCGTCCCTTGCCCGTCCTCCACCAACGCCACTACGCGCTCTTTCGGCAACCGGATCCCCGGCTCAATCTCGATTTTTGTCGAGCCCGGACGCAGGCGCGCCAGCTGTTGCCCCGCCGTGAACCAGATCGTGTCGTCCTTCGCGCGCAAAATGCCCGCCTGCAGTTCCCAGGCGCTCAGTCCTCGCGCCAGCGTTTCCGATTTCGACGGAAACTGCGGATTCAGAATCACCAGCCCCCGCTTGTACATCAACACGTACGCGGTTCCCTGCTGGTCCACAGCAAAAATCTGCACGCCGTTCAACAGCGCCATCGAACTCACCGCAATCGGCAGCCGATGAAACTCGCCATTTTTGTAGCATGCGATCCCGCGATTCCCCGCGAACCAGGGCGTCCCGTCCGGCGCGATCAGCATGTCCACCACGTAGTGGCCGATCAGGCTGTCCGCCTCGGTCATCTTTTTCGCCCGCGTGCCGTCGTACCGGTAAAGGCCCGTTTGCGTTCCGATCCACAGGAATCCCTGAGCGTCTTGGGCGAGCGCGGTCGCTGTCACCGCGCCCATTCCCTGGCGATCTTCAAAACGCAGCACCGAATATCTTGGATTGTCGGGAAATTCCGGATGCGCTTCCTTCGCGCTCGCGCCCAGCACGAGCGTCGTCAGCACACACAGCAGTGCGCAGAACCGGATTGGGGTTCCCTCAGACACGTTGTTCCACCACCTCACACACTTTCATTGCCGCCCAGGTCTGCGGGCGGTTGGATAAGGGCAATGTCTAGAAGGTAGGTTAGAGGGTGCGCTGTGCTGGGTAAAGGCTACCGAAGTACCGAGTTGTAGTACTTGCGAATAGTTACTCGTTGAATACGAACACCGCCTCAAACTTACTCGCTCACGCGGCGATATCCGGCCTCATGGCTCCCCGCCCGGTTCCAGGCTCTCCACCAGCAACTTGCGAAATCTATTCCGCTCGTCCAGTTCCATGTCTATGATTTCAAAGGACATATCCTGTGCCCGATAATCCCGCATCATCGCCAGCGCATGCACGTTTCGCAGCCCCAGCTGCATCTTCATCTGCACTTGCGTCCCTGGCGCCAGATGCATGTTGGTCGTGGCCAGGCCACCAGAAAGGCTCGCGGTTTTGATCTCCAGCCGGCAGTTCTGTTTCAGGTTCGTGCTAACCGCCGTGACACTCTTTTTCAAGTGCACTCGCGGGTGCCGCCGCTGCCGCACAAACTTGGAATTCATCGGAATATCCAGCGGTTCCAGTGTAAGTTCGGAGGCTTCGATCCCGGCGTACTTCAGCGAAGCCGCCGCCCAATCCGGGTCCAGTTTCGCCAGCGCCTGGAACGCCGCAATCCGCAACTCCTGCGGGTTTCCCCAGCCGAGCACTCTCCGCGCTTCCACAATCCTTCGCAGCGTCGGAATCGATTCCGGCACCCGCAGCCGAACCAGTGCCTCCAGTGCCTTCACCCGAAGATATGGCGCTCCACCAGCCGGCAAATCGCCGTCCGCAATTGTCAGCAGCCTTCCCAAACCCTCGCGGTCCCCCGTCATCCCGATTTCGTCCACCACCAGCGGCATCACCAGCGGATCGACGTGATCCAGCAGCGCCAGCAACAACCGGCAGCACTCATGCGCGCCGCTCGCCGCAACTTGCCGGATGGCCCGGTCCTGCGCCGTCCGCGGAAAATCCTTCAGCCGCCTCGGCAAAAACACTTCCGCCGCCTGGGGGTCCAGCCGCGTCAGCAGCCCCACCATTTCCACCGCTTCGGCCACTGGGCCGCCACGCACCGTACTCCGCAAATATTGCACCGCTTCTTCGCCCAGATCGTGCGCCAGGCTGGCCACATTTTCCAGGTCGCTGCGGAACTGGCAGCGGTTGAAGCGTGTCGCGAGTTGCTCCATCGCCGTTTGTGGCAGGTGCCTCAGCACCCCGGTGAGGCCCGCGGCGATTTCCCGCACGCGCAGCGCCTCTTCCACAAATTCCGGCACGCGCTCTTCGATCCCCATTTTCGTGCGCAGAGTCTTCGCGATCCCCGGCCGCTGCGATTCCACTCCCTCCAGCAGGTTCAGCGCCTGCGCCATTGCCGGATAGTGCCGCTGCGTCGCCGCTTCCTGGCTCAGGCGCACGAATGCCGCGCTCACCAGGGTCTGCAATTCCTGATCCTGCTCCACGCTCAAGCGAATTCCGATATGCCGCAGCGCTTCGCTGAGCAAACGTGGATCGGCCTCCGCGTACAGCGTGGCCATTTCGGAAAGCCCGGTTGCCGCGCGCTTCCTCGCGTCCGGCTCTTCGCTGTCCGCGCACTTCGCGTAGTTCTGCAAAATGCTGATGGCTTCGGCCACTTCCCCATGCTGAATCAGCTCGGAGACATACGACTGCACGTTTTTCGGCGGGATGCACCACGCCTCTTCCGAAAGCAAAACCTCGCGCTTCGCGTTCTCCGGCACCGTGGCCCAGAATTGCCGGTCCAGCATTTCCCGGTGCGACTCCGCCAGGATTCCCGCCTCGGCCATCTTGTCTTCGTGCTGCCCCAGAATCTTTCGCAGTTGCTCGATTTCCTGGTTCATGCGGTCCAGCATCTGCCGAACCGCGTTCACCTTCACTTCGCCGCGCTCGAACTGTTCCAGCGCAAAACGGATGGACAGGTGCTCCGCCAGCTGCACCAACACGCTCTCGTCCAGTTGCTTGTTCTTGCCCTGCTCCGCAAGCCCCGCCAGCGCGTGTCGGAACGTCTCCTGCGCGTCGCCTGACATCTGTCCGACCTGGTCCTGGAATGCTATCGTCGTGGCCGAAGGATTCGCGCTGGTCCCGATGCTGCCCAGCGTTCCAATTGCCCGCAGGATTCGGTACATCGACTCCTCATCGGGCACCGACCCTGCCCCGGGACCTCTACCCGCCCCTTTTCCTATTCCTCCACCTGCGCCCGGCCCCATTCCCGCACCCAACCCGGGACGCCCGACTCCGAATCCCCCTCCGCCCTTTCCGCTGCCGTAGCTGAGGCCTCCACCGATGGCTCCGCCGCCCCCGGCTCCCCCAAGTGCTTCCTTACCGGCCCCGCTGCCCCTTCCGAAGACTCCGCTTCCTCTAGAGCCTGACCCCCGCTTTTCCTCGCTGGCACCCGTTCCGGTTCCTCCACCCATCCCCGTGCCGGTCCCCGTGCCTGTCCCGGTCCCTGTTCCGGTTCCGGTGCCGGTGCCAACGCCGGTCGCTCCTCCGACTCCGGTTCCCGGCCCAAGCCCAATCCCGCCCGTTCCGGCTCCTGCTCCGCTTTCGGGCCCTGTTCCTCCCTCGCCGCTTCCCGCCCCCCATCCTTCGCCGTAGCCGCCGCCATCGCCTGGTCCCGCGCCTTCCCCTTCGCTTTCCGTTCCCGATTTCGATCCTTCCGCCGCCGCAATCAACTCCAGCAGTTTCTTCGGATCGTTCAGCATCTTGCGGAACTGGTCTTGCTGATCTCCCATGGACGCGGCCGCAATCTGCGCCGCCATGCTGGCGTCTTTCAACCGCGAATCCGTGGCCACAAAACAAATTTCGTTCACGCGAATGCCGCGCGCATCGGCGATTGCGTTTTTCAGGAGTTGTGCGAGTTCCGCCGGCTTGGATTTTCCTGTGGGGAACGCGCTGACAAACTTCGCAAGCTCCGCCTCCGTCACTTCCGCGCTGAACTGCACGCTGGCCAGTCCCGCTGCCGAAAGCAATTGCGCAAACTGTTTTTCCGCGGGCGTCCCTTCCAGCGGCACGCCGTCCAGCAGCAACTGGTTTCCCGTCGCTCCCAGCAGCAAGCCCGTCTCCGCCCCTTCCGGCACCGCCGTGCGCAGTTCGTCCCACGCGATTTTCAGCTGCGCCGCCACGCGCACGTGGTCGAATCCGTATAAACGCGCGTACTTCAGCAATATGTTCAAGCTGCGAACAAATGCGCGTGCTGCCGTTGTTTTTGGGTCCGCCTTCATCCGCCGCCGTGCTCCGTCAACCACCCTTTGCGGCCCTGCCGCATGGGACCTGCTCACTAGTACCGTAGAACCCTTGATTTCGCGGGACAATGGTACAGAGGTCCTGTGTGACCCGGCCGTCATTCCGCCTCTCGGACAGTTGGCAATACTGCACTCTGGGGCGGCTTCTCTTTTTGGAAGGACAGGGTCTCTTGCGGCTTGCTGCGTGGATTACTTCAGGATGGCAACGCGGCTCTGGCGCCGCGTGCGATTGCTTACGTTCGAGGGCTGCGGCAATCCTCCAAGTTCCAGTAACATCTTTCGCAACCGCGACCGTTCGTCCAACTCCACATCCACAAATTCGAATGCCATCGCCTGCGGCCGCGCTCCTCGCACGATGGCCTGCGCGCGAATGTTCCGCACGCCATGAGAGATCTTTAAAGCCAGCAGCGACCCCGGCGCCAGGTGCCGGTCGGAAGCCCCGATCCCTCCGCCCATGTTCAGCTCCGCGATCGAAATTCGCATGTTTTCCCGCAAATTGCTCGTCACTGCCGGCACATGCTTGCTCAATTTCAGCCGCGCGTACCGCCGCTGGCGAATCACCGACGCGTTTGCTTCCGGATCCGTCGGTTCCAGCACGAGTTCCTTGCGGTCCAACCCGCTGGCCATGATTTTTTCGATCGCCAGCGTGGGCTCCACCTTCTGCAGGGCCTGTGCCGCCGCGATCCGCAACTCCGTGTGGAACGCCCAGCGCCACACCTGCTTGGCTTCCAGCAATTGCTGCAGCAGCGGGCTCGCCGCGCTGGCCCGCAATCTTCCCGCCGCCTCAATCGCCTTGATCCGGACGAATCCCGGCGTGCTGTCGTCGCGAATCAAATCCAGCAGTACCGGTATGCATTCCGTCCGCCCGCTCATTCCCATCTCGTCGATCGCCAGCGGCCGGATCAGTGGATCGAGCGACACATATATCGACACCAGCAGCAGCGCCCGCTGCTCTGCCGGCGTGGACGACAATTGTCTCACCGCCCGGTCGTGCGACGCCCTCGGCCATTGCGCCAGCCGCGTCGGCAGCAGCCTCTCCACCGTTTCCGGCGTCAACTGGCTCAGCAATCCGATCACTTCCGTCGCTTCCGACGCCGGCGCGGTTTGCAACGTTTCTACAAGCCGGCTCGTTGCTTCTTCGCCCAGCCCGCGCACCATCTCGCCCAGCAATTCGCAATCTTCGCGGAATCCGCAGTTCGCAAAACGATTCGTGATGTAGTTCAGCGCCGTCTTGGGCATCAGCGCCAGAATGTCCAGCAAGCCGTCCGGCACGTGTCCCGTTCTCATCGAATCCTCGACGAACTCCGGCACGCGCTCTTCCGCTCCGATTCTCTGCCGCAGGTTATTCGTCGAACCCGGCCGCAGCGCTTCCACGCTGTCCAGCGACGCCATGGCCTGTTGCATCGCGGGATAAAAGCGCTTCGCGCTGGCTTCCTGGCTCATCCGTACAAACGCCGCGCCGACCAGTGTCTGCAGATCGGGTTCACGTTCCACCGACAATTGGTTTCCCAGCCGCTGGATCACGTCAATCAACTGGCTGCCGTCGCCGCTGCCGTAAAATTCCGCCAGGTCCGAAAGTCCGATTGCCGTCGTGCGCCGCGCTTCCGGCGCTTCCAGGCCCACGCACGCCGCATATTTCGTCAAAATCTCGTTGACCGTCTTCAGCTCGCCTCGCCGCAGCATCTCTTCCAGGAACCCGCGGACGTTGTGCGGCGGCACGCACCACGCTTCCTCCGAAGTCAGCACTTCCTTCTTGTTCTCTTCCGGAACCTGCAGCCAGAACTCCTGGTCCAGCAATTCCGTGTACGAATGCACCTGGAGTCCCGCGCTCGCCATTGTCTCTTCCTGCTGGCCCAGGATTTTTCGCAGCGCTTCAATTTCCGCGTTCATTCGGTCCAGCAGCTGCTTCACCGCGTTCACGCGCAACTCGCCCCGCTCGTAGCTGTCCAGCGCGAACCGGATCGCCACGTGCTCCGCCAGCTTCAAAAGCATCGGTTTGTCCGGCTTGTCGTTCGGCGCTTGCGCCGCAAGTCCCGCAAGCGCCTGTTGCAGCGTCACCTGCGCGCGCACCGGCAGCGTCGAAAGGCGCGATTGGAACGCCCCTGCGTCCATCCGTGCTTCCGGATCTTTCCGCGCTTTTCCTAACTGCGCGAACAGTCCGATCATCGAGCGAATATCGTCTTCGGCTACGCCGTATCCTCCGCCCGCGCCGCTTCCCACTCCTCCCGGCATGCCCGGCACTCCGCCCAGCACGCCTCCCTTGAACATCGCCGTGGCCGATTGCCACTTCCCCGGCTCGCTCGCGCCTCCGCCCACGCCTCCGGTTCCTCCGCCGGGACCTCCGCTGCCTGAGCCACCCCCTCCGGGTCCACCACTACCTGGGCCACCAACCCCGGGTCCATTGCCGCCACCCGGGCCACTTCCAACTCCCGTCCCCGGACCGCCGCTTCCATCACCTCCGGATCCCGTCCCGGTCCCTCCACCGCCAATTCCGCCACCGCCGCCAGGTCCACCGCTGCCCGGCCCAAATCCCGGACCTCCACCACCCGGGCCACCACCGGCACCCGTGCCACCACCTGTGCCCCCTGCTCCAGTGGCCGTGCCAGGTTTCCCGGCCTCCCACAGACTGCCTCCGCCGCCCGTACCGCCGCTCCAACTCGCTCCGCTTCCGCCCCCGGTTCCTCCTCCGCCACCCCCGCCCGGACCAAATCCCAATCCTCCGCCGCCTCCGCCGCTTCCCCCGCGATTGCTTTCGGCTGCCAGAATCAGTTGCAACAGTTTTTGCGGATCTTCAAAGACGTCGCGCAGTTTATCGCCTTGCGCACCTAGCACCCTTGACGTGAGTTGCGCGGCCATCTTGATTCCCGCCACGGAACCGTCTTCGGCCACGAATCGAATTTCGTTGATCCGGATGCTGGGATCGCCCGCCAGCGCCGTCTTCAGTTGCTCCGCCAACGAGCTCGGCTTCGCGTTTCCGCTCGGAAACGCGCGCACAAAGCGCGCAAACTGCGGCTGCGTCAGATTGGGTGCGAAGTGAATGCTGGCGATTCCCGAGGTGATCAGCAGTTGCGCGAAACTCTTCTCCGCCGCTGCCGCTCCCAGCGGCACACCGTCCAGCAGGATCTGGTTGCCTGAGGCGCCCAGCAGCAGCCCCGTCTCTCCGCTCTCGTCCAGCGCCGCGCGCAATTCCTTCCACGCCGTTTCAAACTGCGCCATCGTCCGCACGTGCCCGAACTCATACAAGCGCGCAAACTTCAGCAGAATGTTCAAACTGCGAACAAATGCGCGTGCGGATTGCCGTGTATCTCCTGCCATTTCTGCGGAATTCCCCTCAGTACTGCGTTCTTCCTACACTAGGACGCCTCTCCCCAGGATACAAGCCTCCCGCTTTTCGATGTCTCCATCTCACTAATACAACTATCGGTTCCGTTCCACCCTTTCCTTTTCCGCTTCATCCGGTTGTGCCACACTCGTCTCGCCAGTACAATCGGGTTGGGTTAATTTCTTTGCGACCTATCCCGGCTCCCCTCCAGGACGATTCGGGTTCATTTCTTTAATGCGATAGAGGCTCGTTGGCAGAATGGCTGAACATCAAACCCCCGCCCACTTGAAAGCCGAAATGCCGCAAATCCCGGGTGTTGGCGGTCCCGCACCTCGCCGCCGATCTCCCAATGCCTTGATTCCTCTTATCATCGGCCTTGCTGTGATCGCCCTGATCCTCGTCGTCGCCGTGCGCTGGCTCTCCCGCCCCAAGCCTGTCGAACAACCCACTGTGGACCGCACCCCGCAAATTGAAGTTCCCCCGCCCCCGCCCGATCCCAACGCCGCTCTGCCCCACGCCACCGAAGCCAATCCCGTCATCGGCAACATCAGCGACTTTGCCAAGCCTTGGTCCTCCGCCGATTTTTTTGTCCGCAATCGTTTGACCGGCGAAAACATCCCTGCGACCATCGTCCGTTTGCCCGGCGGTTCCGCGAATCAGCCCGCCGGTTACTGGGCCTTTTCCCGAAAGTCCCCCTACGGCAATTGCGAACTCGAATACATTTCCGACCTCGACAAGCTGCGCACCGATTACGATTTTCGCCATCCCACCCATCCGCTGGTCGGCAATCCCTGCAGCCGCACGCTCTTTGACCCGCTACGCACTACCAGCCTTCCCGGCAATGTCTGGATTCGCGGCGGCATCGTCCAGGGTAGCGACATCCGTCCTCCCTTCGGCGTGGAAATCCGCATCCAGGGCAAGCAAATCCTCGCCATCCGCTCCGAATAATCTCCCCTCGCCGAGCAACCGGCTCCGCTCTTGTAGCGGCCGCCTTCCCAGGCGGGCGCATTTTCCTTCCTCCCTCTTCCCTGTTTCTCTTCTTCCTTCTTTGCTCCCCTGTGCTCTTACTGAGCGCTCCCTGGGTCACACCACCCGTTCCAATCCGGCGATCCTCTTCCCCAATTTCCGTTCGTGCCGTCCTGCTCTCCGCGTTCCTCCGCGCGCTCTGCGTGTCTCCGTTATCCTTGCTCCCGCCTTTTCCTCGCTTCGTTATTTCTTTACTTCCTCATTTCGTTGCTTCGTTCCCCCAACCCTCCTGACTTCTTCTCCCATCCTTCCCACCAGCATCATCCCCACCATCCGCTGATCCGCCCACCACGACCACAGCGGATGCTCGAACGTCGCCGGCTTGTTGTGCTCAATGAAAAAATGCGAAATCCACGCCAGTGCGTACGGCACCGCCAGCGCGAGCGCGATCCACCACCACACTCTCGTCACGATCGCCGCTGCCAGGATCGCCCAGCCCACCAATGTCCCCACGCAGTGCATCAGCCGCGTCTTCGCGTCGCTGTGTGCCTGCACATACACTGGCCAGAACTCCGCGAAATTCTCCTCCGCCATGCGCGCCTCCCCAAAAAGAAGTCGGGCGTACCCGCCTTCAGGTACGCCCGATTCTATTCCCGTTTCGCCTTCGTGTATCGCTAGAAAGTCAACTGCAATTGCATCTGCAAGACACGAGGCGCCGAAATGGTCCTCGTGCTTTGCCCGAAGGTCGGATCGTTGATGTTGAGGTTGGCGGTCCCGGTCAGGGGATCCAGAGGCGCCGCAAACACGGGGTGATTCAGCAGGTTGAAGGCATCCGTGCGGAAGGTCAGTTTCACCTTTTCGGTGAGGTCGAAGTCCTTCGACGCCGTCATGTCCCAATCAAAATAAGCGGGCGCATTGAAAGCGTATTGTTGCAGGTTCCCGACTTCCCCGGGCTGCGGGTTGCAGAATCCGCCCGTAACCGCCGGTGTGCAGCCGCCCAACTGCGGCGAGGCCGGCGCCCCCGTGCCATCCGGGCTGATCAGGCTCGGGTTGATCAGGTACACAACGCCATTGGCTTGCTTAAACGTCCCGAGGTCCCCGCTGATCTGCTGGTGCGATAAGGTTGCCACGGCGGTGTTGGCCACCGACCGAAACCCACCTCGATTAAAGGTGGCGTACTGTGACACGATCGAGAACGGCGCACCGCTCTGCCACGTAAAGATCGAACCTGTTCGCCATCCGTTCACCAGCAACCCCATCGCGCGGTTCGGGGACCCGAGCAACCGGTGCCCCTTGCCGATCGGCAGTTCGTACGTGAAGTTTGCCTTGAAGGCATGCGTCAAATCGAACGGTGCGCGCGAACGTTCCAAATACGGCCGCGCGTTGTCCTGAAAAGGAAGGAACCTGTTCTGGTCATTATTGTTCGATGGACCATAGTCCGTCATTACTTTGCTGAACGTGTAGTTCGCTTGGAAATAAAGACCCCGGCTGAACCGTCGCCTTATTTCCACGATCCCCGCGTTGTAATTCGAAAACGAGGTGTTCTTCAGCAGATCCGACCCCATGACATACGGGTTTGGAAACCAGTTGATCTGGTTGTCCGGCCCGGGGTAGCAGCATGGTGCGGTGTCGTACAGGTTCGCGTGATAAATCGCGATCAGTTGTCCGATCTGGCCTTGATAGATGAGGTTGTTCACTGTCGCGTTTCCCAACGCTCCACCATAGATAGTATTAAACGCTGGCAAGCACACCGCCAGATCACTACATCCGTAGGTTGGGTCAAACGTTCCATTCGCCGCCAGGGATGCAAATCCCATCGCACGCGCATTCTGGAAGTCGGTGAAGAAATTGTTGCCAAAGATATCGCTAGCGTTAAGGTTCAGTTGATTCAGGTCAATCGCTCGGAACAACCCAACGCCGTGATTGCCCACATAGCTCACCTGCACCGAAGTGTTCCAGCCGATGTCCCGCTGGACGCTTAGGTTCCACTGCTGTACCTGCGGCGGTTTCACGTGCGGATCGATTCCGTACCCGGCCAGGCTCCCAAGTCCCGCCCCCGAGTTCGTGGCGTTGACTGCGTTCGTTGCAAAATCGATCGGAATCTGGAACGGTGGAACCGGTACAGTTTCCGCGCCCATCGGATTCGAAACCGTGGGCCCGTTGAGTTCAGGATTCTGTGATGTCACGCTGAGTCCCGTGTTCCCAGCCGCTGCGTTGTCCGCCGCCGTGAAATATTCATCGTTTACGTAGTTGATGCTGAATCCCGCGCGGATGGCCGTCTTGCCATCTCCCCAGGGATCCCAGGCAACGCCGATATTCGGCGCAAACCCCTTCCAGTAGCCTCCATAAAGGCCGCGCGGGCTATTTCCCCCGGCAAAATTGACGGTGGCGTTCCCCGCCAGGACTTGATTGATGTTTTGCCCGGCGGGAACTTCCGGCAGAAGGACAAGGCCGTCTCGTTCACCAACCGGCCCGTAGTAGTCCCACCGCAATCCATAGTTCAGCGTCAGTCTCGGATTGATTCTCCAGCTGTCGCCCGCGTAAACTGCGAACTGGTTCTGCCGATAATTCCGTTCCTGCGGCGCCGTCTGGAATCCCGAAGTCTGACTGGTGGCATTGAAGGTCTGCGTCACAGAACTCAGAATGCCGGCAACACTCGTCAGCAAGGCCGCCGCATTCTGATAGTCGGAAGCTGTGGCCTGAAAATTAGCTCCGGAAGTCGGCAAGTCACTCTGGCCAAATCCGAAATCGTTGAAGTCGCTGAACCCCAGGGCATACTCTGGATAGAGCCCGAACTCGCTCTGCGTGAAGATCGTGATCCGGCTGATCGACCCGCCGAACTTGATCGTGTGATTTCCCTTCGTAAAGCTCGCGTTGTCCAATCCCGTCCACGTCCGCGTGTTACGGCCTTGCGGCAGGAAATTGGGATTCGGATCGGTGAATGGCAAAGTGGTGTCGTCCAGGATGTAGCTCCCAAACTGTTGATTGGTGTAGAAGAAGCCCGGTGCCAGGTTGAATCCGAATCGCGCTTCGTTCGTGATCGTCCCGCTCGGACTCCAGCGCCATGCCAGAGACAGAAACTTTTCCGTGTTGTTGTTGCTCACCAGCGGCACCGTGTTGTAACTCGTGTCGATATCCGGACGGTCCACGATTTGCCGGTTCCACGCCCACGTCCCCGAAATCGTATTGTGCTGGTTCAGGTCGTAGTCCACCCGGAACCCGTAGTTGTCGCGGGTGTCGTTGCTTCGGGCATTCAATTGGTAGCCCAGCAGGTTCACGCCGTCGCCCACGCGCGTGTTGTTGGCCTTCATCGCGGGAATTTCCTTGATCAATGACAGCATCGCGGGGTCGGCCGCATACTGGAAACTCGTTCCGTTGTTGTTCGCGAAATTCAGCAAGTTCGTCGTCTGGGGACCTCCCGGATCGGGATTCCCGTTGGCATCGACTGGCGTGTACGTGAATGGCAGCGTCGGATTGGGACCCGTGAGGGCATCGTAAATCGCCGGGCTGATCACCGTCGTGTTGTTTACTGATTGCTGCCGCAACCGCAGCAACTCGTACCAACCGTAAATGAACAGTTTGTCCTTGAGAATCGGGCCGCCGACGCTGCCGCCTCCCTGGTTCCGCAAGAGGTTCGGGTTTGGTATCCCGCTGGCGTCGTTGAACCAGTCGTTCGCCGCCCACGCGTTCGTCCGGTAATTCCAGAAACCTTGCCCGTGCCAGTTGTTCGTGCCCTTCGGCGTCACGATGCTGACCTGCGACGACCCGCCGCCGCTTTCCACGTCCGCATTCTGCGTCGTCACCGTAAATTCCTGCGCTTGGCTGCTGAACGGCAGGTTCGGGCTGTAGTCCAGCGCGTTCTCGCGAATGAAATTATCCTGGATGTTGATGCCGTCCATCGTCAAGTTTGAGAAGGTCGAGCGTTGCCCACCGATGACAGTGTCAGTCGGGCCGCTCCCGTTCGATGGGCCGCTCGTATTTACACCCGCCTGCAAACCAATAAGGTTCAACGGGTTCCGGTCCAGGATCGGCAAATCCTCGATCTGCCGTTTTTCCACCGTGCTCGAAAGCTCCGTGTCCGTCGTGTTCACCACTTCTGCGCCGGCCTCCACGGTGATCGTCTCCGTCTTCGCTCCCACTTCCAGCTTGATCGGCGGCACCGAATAATTGCTCGCCGCATCCAGCTTGATGTTGTCCACCACCGCCGCGCGGAAACTCGGCGCCGTCACCGTCACGCGGTAAACCACCGCATCCAGCCGGTCGAAGCGAAATGCGCCCGTCGAGCTCGTCGTCGTCTCGTACGTGTAGTTCGTCCCAACGTTCGTCAGCGTGACCGTCGCCCCTTCCACGGGCAATCCCTGCGGATCCAGCACGGTCCCCACGATCGAAGCCGTTGGAGCCTGCGCGAACGCCCCGCCTGCAAACAGCGCGCAAATTAGAAACACCAGCGCGGCATGCAACCCCGTTCCGAACCTCCCCATCTTCTTATTCGTAGACTCGTGATTCACTTCCGCGGAAAAACTGGAGGACGAGCACCCAGTAAATGAAGTCATGCCTACTACCCCCGTATCATTTGGCTTAGCACTTCGGCGTTACACTTAGAATTGGCGGGATCCTAAGTTTTGCTTGTTAACCGGAACCGACAGCTACTCTCCAAAATCTAGCACTTGCGTTTCCAAAAGAGTTTTTTTTCCGGCCCCCTGTGACTAATATAACCGTCCTTGTTTCTTTCGGTTATGCGCGATTGTCCGGCTTTCTATCGACCCATTTTCGAATTATCTATGCTTTTTGGTAAAAGTCTACCGATTTTGCTATACGGTTTCCTTCCAAGCACTTAAGTTTCCTTACTTTCTGATTTGCTTTTCCACCTCGCTTATCGCAACATCCTCACTGAAACCAGTTTCAGACCAACCCGCATCATAATTCCAGAATCTGTCATTCGCTGCTCCCGGCGCGGCGTTGCACAAGAAGATTTTTCGCCTGCTACATCGCTGGCGAGTTCACCTCGGAGGCTGCATGTTTCGTAAGACGTTCCTCGCTCCCGCTTTGTTCCTCACGTTCTTCTGCTTCGCTTGCAACAAGCCCAGCGACGATTCCGTCACCACCCGCATCAAGGCTGGCCTCTACTCCGATCCCTTGCTGAAATCCTCTTCGGTGGAGGTCGCCGCAAAGGACGGCGTCGTCACACTCACGGGGCAAGTCTCCGACGACGCGGCTCGTCTCGCCGCCGAGCAGATCGCCACAAAAACGCCTGGCGTGAAAACCGTCGTCGACCGCACCACGATGGCTCCCGCTGCGCCGGAAACCGCCGCGATAGCTCCCGAGCCCCCACCAACGCCTGCGCCTGAACACCGTAAGCGTGTCGAAAAACCCGTGCGCGTCCATCACCAACCAGCCCCGCCGCCTCCAGCCGCCTCGCCCGCCCCGCCGCCGCAAGCCACTCCCGCTTCGGACACCGCGACGAACCCCGGCCCGCTCAACAATTCCGCCGAAACCGCTGCCATCGCAAAACCCTCCGCCCCCGCTCCACCGCCTCCCCCCAAGCCCGTCACCGTCACCATTCCCGACGGCACCATCGTCTCCGTCCGCACTATCGATTCCATCGACTCCAGCGTCAATCATCCGGGACAGATCTTCCGCGCCTCGCTCGATTCGCCCATCGTTGTCGGTGACCACGTCGTCGTTCCCAGGGGACTCAACGTCTATCTCAAGCTCACCGATGCCAGCTCCGCCGGAAAATTCAAGGGCCGCAGCGAACTCACCGTCTCGCTCGACAGCTTCACTTATCAAGGCAAAACCTATCAGGTCGTCTCCAGCGATGTGCAGGAAAAAGGTGGCTCGCGCGGCAAGCGCTCCGCGGCCGTCATTGGCGGGGGCGCGGCGCTAGGCGCGCTGATTGGCGGACTCGCGGGAGGAGGCAAAGGCGCAGCCATCGGCGCGGGCGTCGGCGCCGGCAGCGGCACCGCCGTCCAGGCCCTGACCCACGGCGAGCAGGTGAAGATTCCCTCCGAGACGCGGCTCGATTTCACTCTTCGTGATCCGGTCAGCGTCACCTACTTCCGGAATAAATCCTCCCACGCCCAACCAGCCGCGGCTTCCGCCGATGCCGAGCAACCCGCTCCCGAGCCGCCACCAGCCGCCTCCGACCAACCACCCCAGCACTAATCCTGATTCCGCGTGCTTGCCAGTTTCCTTGAGGGGCCGGTCCCTCCCGGCCTCTGTGGCGCAGGTTTCAGCCTGTGCAGCCACCCAATGCCCCTTTACCAAGTCGCTACCTCGCTCTCCGCACCTCGAACGGTTCCTCCCACTCTCCCCTCCAATTTCTATTTCCAATTTCCATTTTTTCCTTCCCTGTTCCTTCCCCCTTTACTTCTCCCCGCTCTCCTCGCATCCTCTTAAACCATGACTCCCATCTCTCGCCGCAACTTTCTCGAACTCTCCGCCCCCGCCGCCGCACTCGCGCCGTTCGCTCGCACCGCGCCCTCGCAACTCCCCGCTGCCTTCTCCTCCCTCAAACCCCTCGGCGATCGCGTCCATCCCATCACTCCCGACGAATTTCGCGCTCGCCTCCTCCACGCGCAATCCCTGATGGAGCAGTCCAGACCCGCCTTTGACGCCATCGTCATCGGTCCCGGCACTTCGCTCTACTATTTCTCCAGCGTCCACTGGTGGCTCAGCGAACGCCTCACCGCGCTCGTCATTCCCCGCAGTGGCGAACCGCTCTTTCTCTCTCCTGCTTTCGAGGAAGCCCGCCTCCGCGAATCGCTCGTCTATCCCGCGGAAATCCGCGTCTGGCAGGAGGACGAAAATCCCAGCAAGCTCCTCGTTTCCGCACTTGCCGACCGCGGCCTCTGCACCGGCCGCATCGGCATCGAAGAGCGCCTCCCCTTCACCTTCTTCGATCACTTCCGCGCCGCGGCGCCAGTTTACGATTTCGTTTCCGCCGATCCAGTCACCATCGGCTGCCGCGCCGTAAAATCGCCTCACGAACTTGAACTCATGCGCCTCGCGTGCGAAGCCACCTGCGCCGTGTATCGCGCCGTCTTCGCGAATCTGAAGGAAGGCATGACGCCGCGGGAGATCGGCGATCTCGTCTCCGCCGGCTACGCACAGATGCGCCTCTCCGGCGAGGCCATGGTGCTGCTCGGCCCTTCCGCCGCGCTGCCTCACGGCAGCAAGGAGCCTCGCAAATTGCGGGAAGGGGATGTGGTGCTCCTTGACGACGGCTGCCTCGTCGAAGGCTACAACTCCGACGTCACCCGCACCGCCGTGTTCGGCAAGCCATCGGAAAAACAGCAGCGCGCGTTCGAAACCGTTCGCAAAGCGCAGGACGCCGCGCTCGATGCCGCCCGCGCCGGCAAGCTCTGCGGCTCGGTGGACGATGCCGCCCGCGCGGTGGTCATCGCCGCGGGCTATGGCCCCGGCTACAAGTATTTTTTGCACCGCCTCGGCCACGGCATCGGCCTCGATGTCCACGAGCACCCGTACCTCGTCCACGGCAGCGCCACGGTGCTGCAACCCGGCATGACCTTCTCCAACGAACCTGGGATCTACGTCCCCGGCGAATTCGGCATCCGCTGCGAAGACGACATGGCCATCGCCGCCGACGGCCCCGCCCAACTTCTCACTCCCGGCTTCCAGGTCTCTCTCGAGAAACCTTTCGGCTAGCCGCAGCCCTCAGTTTTAAGCATTAAGTATTAAGTTGTGAGTTATGAGTTTTGATTTCTTAGTTTTTGGTTCTTGAGTATGGGTCCTGGGTCTTGGCTTTCGGGAGGTGGCGGCATCAGCCGCCACGTTACGCGCAGCGCACAACTGGGGCTTCAGCCCCTGAAGCCCGCCTCGAGATCTCAGATTCTCGCTCCCAGCTTCAGCTCCGTCCGCTAAAGGCTTGCGTTGTTGCTTCTCTATTTCGTTACTTCCTTACTTCCTTCTTCTTCGACGAACTCCACAATCCTCTCCTCCGCCCAGAACCGCTCCGCCCCCGCCCACTTCGAAATAAACCCGCAATGCCCGCCATGCTCCGGCGCCACAAACTTCACGCAAGGATTCTTCTCCACTCCCGCCCGCAGCAACGCCTCATACGGCACAAACGGATCATCCTTCGCCGTAATCACCAGCATCGGCACGCGCGCCTCCCGCACCACCCGCTTCGCTCCCGCGGACTCGTAATACTCTTCCGCATCCTTAAATTCGAATGCCGGCGCCGTGATCTCATCGTCAAACTCCCGCACCGTGCGGATCGGCCCAAAGCCATTCTTCGCATACCGCTCCGGAAACATCTTCGCCTTCCGCTGGTATCGCGCCATCAGTCCCGCCACAAAATGCCGCTGGTACAAATAATTCTCCGTCTCTTCCAGGGCATCCGCGCACGCCGATAGATCCAGCGCCGGGCACACCGCGCACACTCCGCGCAGCTCTGCTGGCGCCGCCGCTCCAAATTCTCCCGCCAACTTCGCCACCAGATTTCCGCCCATCGAATAGCCCGCAAAATAAATCTGCGTGAACCCCTCTGCAATCAGTTCCAGCAGCACCGCCCGGTAATCTCCGCTCATTCCGCTGTTGTAGAGCGTCGGCGTCAGCCGCTCCGTTCCGCCGCAATTCCGCTGGTTCAGCCGAATGGCGTGAAATCCCCGGGCCCACGCCTTATCTGCAATCCCCAGCATGTATTTCGACTCGCTCGATCCCTCCAGTCCGTGCACAACCACTATCACCGGCAAATCCTTCCGCAAATCCTGCGGCGCAGGGTGAGTCCCCGAGCCCTCCGGTTTTTCTCCTTGCCAATGGCAAATCCCCTTCAACTCCGTCTCCACATCCACGCGAAACAACCGCTCCTCGCCCGCCGGCAGCGCAAACGTCCTCCGCACAAACGTCCCCGCCATCGTCTGCAAATGTGCGCTCCGCAGCCACCCGTGAGGCTCAAATCCCCTCGGTTTTTCAGTCATTCCAGCACTTTAATTCAGCTTTTCCGCTTTCAGCAACTTCCCGCCTTCTGATAAAGTGAGCCTGGTTTCCGGCGCGGCCCGCCCTGGAATTCCGCAATGGTTCCGGACCGGTGGATTCATGAACGAAAAGCCTGGCTTAAATTCTCCCGCCGCCGCTCCCGCTCGCGATCCCTCCCTCGCCTATCTCGAACGGGACGAAACCCTTACCGTTCTTCTCGACGTCAGCCGCGAGCTCACCTCCATTCTCGCCAGCGACGAGCTCTTCCGCCGCATCGCCGACCGCGTCCGCAAAATCGTTCACTACCACCTTTTCAGCGTCCTGATGTGGAACGAACAGTCCGCCCACCTCGAAGGCGTTTTCAGCGTCCATCATGAGGAAGCCATTCCCGTCCGCCTGAAAGTTCCCCTCTTTAAGGGAATCACCGGGCACGCCGCGGGTGAACGCCGGATCTTCCGCGTCGACGACGTTCGCCGCGACCCCCGCTATATCGAGTTCCCCAACAGTGAAAATGTCCGCTCGGAATTGGTCGTGCCGCTTTTTTTGGAAGATCGCCTCATCGGCGTTCTCGATCTCGAAAGCATTCGCGTCGCCGCCTTCACCCCGGAAAACGAGCGCATGCTGGGCATCCTCAGCTCCTATATCGCCATCGCTCTGGAAAACTCGCGCCTCTACGCGCACTCGCGCAACACGCAGGAACGCCTCCAGCGCGATCTGGACACCGCCCGCGAAGTGCAACGCCAATTGCTCCCGCAAGGCCGCCGCGAAATTCCCGGCGTCGATCTCTCCGTCGTCTATGTCCCCGCTCGCCAACTCGCCGGAGATTTCTACGACTTTCCCGCCTATGGCAGCGGACGTTTCGCGCTCGCCGTCGGCGACGTTTCCGGCAAAGGCACGGCGGCCGCGCTTTACGCTTCGCTCGCCGTCGGCATCTTGCGCGAGTACACCCAGGATCACCGCTGCTGGCCGGAAGAGATGCTGCGCGTTCTCAACCAGCGTCTTTGCGCCGCCAACATGACGCCCAGCTACGTCGCGCTGCTCTTCGCCGTGTACGACGCCAGCCTTCGCCAATTGATGATCGCCAATGCCGGCGAGCCGCGCCCCATCTTGATGCGCGGGGGTGAGGTAGCCGAAATCCAGGTGGATGGCACGCCCCTGGGAATGTTTGACTCCATCGACTACGAAGAACTCACTCTCGCCCTGCAGCCCGGTGACCTCATCGTCTTCGCCTCCGACGGCATCCTTGAATCCACCAACGACGAAAGCGAACACTTCGGCTTCGACCGCCTCGCCGTCCTTTTGCGCGAACTCCCGCCAAGCGTATCCGCCGATTCCATCAGCGCAGCCATCCTCAAAGCCACCGATGAATTCAGCGGCCACCCGGAGGAAGCCCACGACGACCGCACCCTCGTGGTGCTTCGTTTGCTCTAGTTGCCCGGTGCAAGACCGGCAACTGGAGAGCAACGAGCCGAAAGCAGAAACTGGCCCACCGCCCGCTCCGCTGCCCAGGACCTGCCAGGCTTCAAATCGCAGCCAGAAACACCGGCACGTTTTCCAATTTTCTGTTTTCCATTTTCCTTTTTCTGTAAAATCCTGCCTGCCGTCTCATGGAAGCCTATCTCCATATCCGTGTCCTATTCTCGATGATCCTCGGCCTGGGCGTTGCCCGGCTCCTTGGCGGAGCCGCCCGCATCGTCCAGCATCCCAGGGAGTACAAAATCTATTGGATCCACTTGCTCTGGGCTCTGTTCCTTTTCCTCTATCTCATCCACTTCTGGTGGTGGGAATTCCATCTTTCCTATATCAAGCAATGGACGTTTCCCCTCTATTTCTTTATCGCCCTGTACGCCGTCATGCTCTTCTTTCTCTGCGTGCTGCTCTTCCCCGAAGAAATGGCCGATTACCAGGGTTTCAAGGATTATTTCTATTCCCGCAAACACTGGATCTTCGGCTTGCTCGTCGTGATTTTTATCTTCGATCTCGTGGACACCTTCATCAAAGGAAAGGAGTATGTTCACACGCTCGGCGTCTTCTACTATGCAAGGACGGCGCTCTACCTGGTCCTCAGTGGGCTCGCCATCAAACTCAAAAACGAACATTTTCAGGCCGCCTTCGCCATCCTCGCCGTTGTCTGCGAAGTCGTCCTCATTTTCCTCTCTTACCTCACTGTAGCTTGACCCGCTCTTCGCTCCACCGCTAAAATAGAAGTTTCACCGTGACGCAATTTTTCGATTTGTTGAATCTATCTCTCAGCCCGGCGTTTACCCGCTGGGCTGCGCCGTTTCTGGCTTCTTCGGCGGCTCTGGCCTCCGCCGGGTTCCGGTCTTCACCAGTCACGACTCACCACTCACCAGTCACTATTCCTACGAGGCACTCATGATTGACGGTACCATCCCCGAAGGTCTCACATTCGACGACATCCTCCTTCTCCCGGGCAAATCCTCCGTTTTGCCCACCGAGGTCGACACCACCACGCAATTTACCCGCAAGCTCTCCATCAACATCCCTCTCGCCTCCGCCGCTATGGACACCGTCACCGAATCCCGCCTCGCCATCGGCATCGCCCGCCAGGGCGGCATCGGCATCGTTCATCGCAATCTCCCCATCGACCGCCAGTTCGAGGAAATTGACCGCGTCAAGCGCTCCGAATCCGGCATGATCGTCGACCCAGTCACCATCTCGCCCGACATCACCCTCCGCCAGGCCCTCGAAATCATGACCAAGTACCGCATCTCCGGCCTGCCCGTCACCCGCGGCAGCCGCCTCACCGGCATCCTCACCAATCGCGACCTGCGTTTCGAAAAAAATCACACCCAGCTTGTCGGCCAGGTCATGACCAAGGACAATCTCGTCACCGTCCCCGTCGGCACCACCCTCGACGAAGCCGAGAAAATCCTCCAGAAGCATCGCATCGAAAAGCTGCTCGTCGTCGATCAGGACTTCAACCTGAAGGGCCTCATCACCGTCAAGGACATCCAGAAAAAGCTCGAATATCCCCGCGCCGCCAAAGACGATCACGGCCGCCTCACCGTCGGCGCCGCTGTCGGAGCCACCGGCGACTTCCTCGAGCGCGCCGTCGAAATGGCCAAGGCCAAAGCGGACGTCCTCGCAATTGACACCGCGCACGGCCACACCGAGCGCGTCATGGAGGCCATCAAGGCCATCCGCCAGCGCCTCCCCGAAATGCAGCTCGTCGCCGGCAACGTCGCCACCTATGAAGGCGCAAGGGATCTCATTTCTCTGGGGATTGACGGCATCAAGATCGGCATCGGCCCCGGCTCCATCTGCACCACGCGCATCGTCACCGGCGCCGGCGTTCCGCAAATCACCGCCATCATCGAAGCTTCCAGAGCCGCCAAAGGCACTGGTGTTCCCATCATCGCCGACGGCGGCATCAAATATTCCGGCGACATCACCAAGGCCATCGCCGCCGGCGCCTCCTGCGTCATGATCGGCAGCCTCTTCGCGGGAACGGAAGAATCCCCCGGCGAGACGATTCTCTACCAGGGCCGCACCTTCAAGTCCTATCGCGGCATGGGCTCCACCGGCGCGATGGAAGCCGGCTCCGCCGATCGTTATTCTCAGGAAGGCGCCGAGCGCGGCAAATCCGTCCCCGAAGGCGTCGAAGGCCGCGTCGCCTACAAAGGCCCTCTCAGCGGACTCACCGATCAACTCGTAGGCGGCCTCAAGAGCGGCATGGGCTACGTCGGCGCGCGCACTCTTCCCGAACTCGCGCAAATTAGCAAATGCGTGCGCATCACCGCCGCCGGCCTTCGCGAATCCCACGTCCACGACGTGGTCATCACCAAGGAAGCCCCCAACTACCGCATGGAGTAATTTCCAAGCCCTCTTCAGTAGCACAGGCATTCTTGCCTGTGCACCACCCACCCCGTCATGGCATCCAGCCGCACGCTCGCTCTCCTCCAATCCCACCGCCACCTCCCAACATTCCCTTCCCATCTCCGCTACACTGGTAAGAGACCCTATGACCACCTCCGAACCTTGGCGCAACCCGCGCCCAGCCCCCGACCTAGACGAAGTCCGCTACCGCATGCCTCCCAACTCCCTCCTTCCTCCCTGGCTCCGCGCCTGGTGGCCTGCCCTTCTTTGGGCCGCGGTCATCTTCACTCTTTCCACCGACACCTTTTCCTCTTACCACACCAGCAAGGTGATCGACCCGATCCTCCACTGGCTCTTTCCGTTCCTCTCCTCCAATCAGATTGACACAATTCAGCACCTCATCCGCAAATCCGCCCACTTCACGGAATATTTCATCTTCTTCCTTTTGCTCTACCGCGGCATTCGTGCGAGCCGCGCTGGCTGGCGCTGGTCCTGGGGTCTCGGCGCCTGGTTTCTTGCCGCCGTCTATTCCTGCCTCGACGAAATCCACCAGTCTTTCGTCGCCTCTCGCGGCGCGTCCGCATGGGATTCCCTCCTCGACTCTACCGGCGCCTTGGTCGCCCTCTTCGTCGTCTTCCTCTTCTTCCGTTTCTTCCGGCGCCCGGGCGCCGAAAGCGCCCCCCACCGATAGCGCTCCCCGCTGAACTCTTCTCGGTCTCCTCCGTGATGAACTCTCCTTTTCTCCGTTGCTTTCCTCTCGCGAATGAACTAGAAAGACTCCGCATCGCCACAAACTCCAAATCCCTTGGTGTACTCGTGAAAAGTCTTCGCTCGCTTTTGTTGCTTCCGCTCGCCCTCTTCGTCGCAATTGCCGCTGCCCAAACTTCTCCCGCGCCCAAATCCCTCAAAGCCGTCAAATTCGGCAAGCTCTGGGACGCCCACGGCAAGCTCTGGACCAATGCCATCGTCCTCGTCGAAAACGATAAAATCACCGCCGTCACCACGAATCTCTCGGACATTCCCTCCGCCGCGCAAGTCATCGACCTCTCCAAATTCACAGGCCTCCCCGGCCTGATTGACGTCCACACCCACATGACCATGTACACCGACGAAACTCCCGGCAAGCCCATGCTCCCGCAACTCACTGCCAATTCCGCCGCCGTCCAGGTCTTTCTCGCCCGCAAAGGCGCTCTCCGCACCCTCGAGGCCGGCGTCACCACCGTCCGCGATCTCGGCTCCGATCAGTACGAAGACATCTCCATGCGCGATCTCATCAATCGCGGTGAAATGGTTGGCCCGCGCATGTTTGTCTGCGGCTATCCGCTCTACATCACCAACACGCCTTATAAGCCTGGGCTCAATCCGCCGCTGGGCGGCATCGCCGACGGCGTCCCCGAAGTTCTCCGCGTCGTCCGCCAGCAAATCGCCGCTGGCGCCGACCTCATCAAGATGTACGCTTCCACGGGCACGGACGACGACACCACCGGTTTCCAGACCTACTCCTACGACGAAATCAAGGCCGCGGTCGACGCCGCCCATCAATTCGGCAAGAAAATCGCTATCCACTCCTACGGCCCCGATGGAGCGCGAGCCGCCGTCCGCGCCGGCACCGATTCGCTCGAACACGCCACCGGCATGGACGATGCCACCATCCAGGAAATGGCCAGACGCGGCACCTTCTACGTGCCGACGATCGATCACAACCGCTATTACCTCGACAACTGGCAGAAGATCGGTTACGCGGATGGATTTCAGGAGAAAACCAAAGCGTTCATCGAACGTAATCTGGAAACCGCGCGCAAAGCCCACAAAGCCGGCGTCAAAATCGCCATGGGCTCCGACGCCATTTACACCATGTTCGGCGAAAACACCCGCGAACTCGGCTGGTTCGTGAAAGCCGGCATGACCCCCGAGGAAGCCCTCCGCACGGCCACCACCAACGCCGCCGAACTCCTCGGCAAATCCAGCGAACTCGGCGCCGTCGCTCCCGACCACTACGCCGACCTCGTCGCCGTCGAAGGCGATCCCCTCTCCGATATCAACGCCGCCATCTACCACGTCCGCTGGGTCATGAAATCCGGCACCGTCGTCGTCGACAAAACCAGCAACCCCAACTAGATTCTCTCTCCGAAATAAACCATGTAAGGGCGGAGCATGTTCCGCCCTGGTCGGTGGCACAGGCTTCAGCCTGTGCGCCACCTAAGTCCTCAACGCCCAGCCGTAAGCTCGCACTCCGCGATCGCGCCCGCCACCGCCCAACCCTCCGTTCTCTCCGCTAACCTCTGCTAACTCTGTGGTGAAATCCTTCTTCTCCCTTCTCCTGTGCGTCACCCAACCCACCACGAAATCCAACCGCATTCTCACTCCCCGCCAACCCACCTCCACCTCGCATCCTCCCTATTTTCCATTTTCGCTTTTCTCGCCGACCTCTCTGTAACCGCATCGCTTCTTATGGCATCTTTACTCCATGGAATACAGACAACTCGGCTACTCCGGTCTTCAAGTTCCCGTTCTCTCCTTCGGCACCGGCACCTTTGGCGGCGCTAACGAATTTTTCAAAGCCTGGGGCTCCACTGATGTCGCCGAAGCCTCCCGCCTCATCGATATCTGCCTCGACGCCGGCGTCAATCTCTTCGACACCGCCAACATCTATTCCGACGGCGTCTCCGAGGAAATTCTCGGCAAGGCCATCGCCGGCAAGCGCAATCGCCTGCTTATCTCCACCAAGGCCACCTTCGCCGCCGGCAAAGGCCCCAACGACCTCGGCTCCTCTCGCTATCACCTCCTCCGCGCCTGCGAAGACAGCCTCCGCCGCCTCAATACCGACGTCATCGACATCTACCACATGCACGGCTTCGACGCCGCCACTCCCGTCGAAGAAGTCCTCTACACCCTCGACACCCTCGTCCGCGACGGCAAGGTCCGCTACATCGCCTGCTCCAATTTTTCCGGCTGGCACCTGATGAAGTCGCTCTCCGTCTCCGAGCGCTACGGCTGGGCTCGCTATGTCGGCCATCAGGTCTACTACTCCCTCATCGGCCGCGAATACGAATGGGAACTCATGCCCCTCGGCGTGGATCAAAAAGTCGGAGCTCTCGTCTGGAGCCCGCTCGGCTGGGGCCGCCTCACCGGCAAAATCCGCCGCGGCCATCCGCTTCCCGCCGCCAGCCGCCTCCACAAAACCGCCGACTATGGCCCGCCGGTCGCTGACGAATATCTCCACAAGGTCGTGGACGCGCTCGACGAAGTCGCCAAGGAAACCGGCAAGACCATTCCCCAGGTCGCGCTCAATTGGCTCCTCCAGCGGCCCACCGTCGCCAACGTCATCATCGGCGCCCGCAACGAGGAACAGCTTCGCCAGAATCTCGGCTCCGTCGGCTGGAATCTCACCGCCGAACAAGTCGCCAAACTCGACGCCGCCAGCGACGTCACCTTCACCTATCCCTACTGGCACCAGCGCCAGTTCAAACGCAACCCCTTTCCCACCGACCACCGCTAACCCGCCGCGGGTCCGGCAATCTGACTCCTCTAGTGCCTGTAGGGGCGGAGCTTGCTTGCCCTGACCCGCAAATGGCGCCGCCCTCTTCTCTAACTTCTATTTTCATGTTTCCATTTTCGCCTTTGGAAAGGCCCCATAACCTCCCTCACACTTCTTCATCTAATGGGTATGCGTTCTCGAATCGCCATCGCCGTCGCTGTTATTCAATCGTTCCTTTTCCTCATCCACCTTTTCCTCTATAAAACCACCATCGCTCTGTTCTGCCCTCCGCGCGAACCCTGGCTCTCCACTCTCCAACTCTCCTTCGCCGCGCTCTCCGTCAGCTTCGTCGCCGCCACGCTCCTCGCCCACCGTTACTTCAATCCCGCCGTCCGCGCCCTCTATCGCATCGCCAGCATCTGGCTCGGGTTCGTGAACTTTGCCGTCCCCGCCGCCTGCCTCGCCTGGATCGCCGTCGGAGCCACTATCGCCTTCGATCTTCCCTTCTCGCAGACGCAAATCGGCCTCTTCTTCCTCGGCTTGGCGCTCTTCGCCACGCTCTACGGCCTCGTCAACGCCGCCACCCTCCGCATCAAGCGCGTCTCCGTAAAGCTCCCCGGACTCCCCGCCACGTGGCGCGGTCGCGTCGCCGCCCTCGTCACCGACACGCATCTCGGTCACATCAAGGGTCGCTACTTCCTCACCCGCATCGTCAACGCCTTGCGCCAGCTTCGCGCCGATGTCGTCTTCATCTCCGGCGATCTCTTTGACGGCACCCACGTCGACGCCTATCGCCTCGTCGCTCCCTGGAAGCAGCTCACTCCCAAATTCGGCTCCTATTTCGTCTCCGGCAATCACGACGAATTCTCCGACCATTCCCGTTACCTCGAGGCCATCCGCAATTCCGGCATCCACGTCCTCCACAACGAAACCGTGGATCTCGACGGACTCCAGGTCCTCGGCGTCCCCTATCATGACTCCGCCAACCCCGAGCGCTTTCATTCCGTTCTCTCCAGCGCTCATCTGGATCCCTCTCGCGCCAGCGTTTTGCTTTCCCACGTTCCGCACAGTCTTCCGATTCCGGAGCAGCACGGCATCTCCCTCCAGCTTTCCGGCCACACCCATGGAGGCCAGATTTTCCCCTTCACCTGGTTCACTTCGCGTATTTTCGGCGCGTATACCTACGGCCTCAGCCGTTTCGGCGACCTTCTCGTCTACACCTCCAGCGGCGCCGGCACCTGGGGACCTCCCCTCCGCGTGTGCACCGCCCCCGAAATCGTCCTCATCCACTTCGAATAACAATCTCTCTCAAGTGACACAGGCATTCCTGCCTGCGCCACTCACCGCCACGACATCCAGCCGTACCCTCGCTCTCCTCCGATCCACCCCTCACCCCCCTCCACTCTGCTTTTCACTCTTTCTTGTTTCTCTGCTACTCCACACACTCTCCGCCCAATCGCCTCCTTAATTTCTAATTTCACCTTTCTCTGACGCTCCCAGGATCACTGATTTTCTACTTGACAAGACGATTATCTTCTGTCTACCATACCCCCGTAGAAGATTGCGCCCGTGGCCTCCCAGCCCCGGGCGTTTTTCTTTTCCACTCCACTTTTCCGAGGTAACTCCGATGCCCAGAATCTCCGCCGAACATCGCGCCCGCATGTGCTCCTATACCTACGTCGACGGCCGCCGCTGCCGCCTCCTCCGCGCCGGTACCCTGCCCTATTGCCCCACACACTTCGCCAAGGTCCGCAAGAAGCAGGAAACGGAATACGCCGCGCTTCTTCTCACCGAACCACTTGCTCACGAGGCCGTCGCCAGCACCAGTCTCACGTTCATCCTTGGCCGCCTCTTCGCCCTCGTCGCCAATGGCAAAGTCTCCGCCAAAACGTCCAATGCCCTTCTTCGCATTGTGGACGGCATGCGCAAAACCCTTCACGACACCCAGCACGAATTCAACATCTCCTTCGACTATCGTGGCCTTAGCGATGTCGTTAAAGATCTGTATGACGAACACGAAGAATTTCTTCGATCCACCGACCCCCTTCCTTCCGGCACCGAAGACGCGTCCGCACCCACTGCTCTCCAATCCGCCCCACGTGGAAATGCCTCCCACCCAGGTTCATCCGAGAATCCCACAAGCCCGTCCGCCTTGCGCGCTCGGGATCCCGGCAATCCCATCTCGGCTCTCTCTCCCAACGAACTCCTCAAGCGCGTCGAGCAGCACCTGAAGTCTCTCTAAATCCCCCGTGCCAAAATGGCATACCGATAACAACCTCTTTCCTTCCCCCACTTGCAGACGCCCCTTTCAGCAACTCCTGCTTTTGCCTCACTTGCAAAAATTCGCGTTTTTCCGCATCTGTTCCATTTTGGGACTACATCTTCCACCCGTATCAGAAGCGTTGAACTTCAGCGGGTGGCTCGCGCATGACTTTGTAAGGTCGGACGGTCCGCCCAACATTACCTCGAAATGTACACACAGGGCTGATGAAGCAGGCCATAAAGGAGCCATCTCATCTGCGCGTGCTGCACCCTTAGCTTTCTCCAGGGTCTGGATTTTCTCCTCGGTTTTTCAATTCTCTGGACCATCCATGCCTCTTGCCACGGCTGACTTCCTGAGAGGCTCCCCGTCAACCAGGAACTACTCCCCTTACCTATATCTGATGGTGATGCTCTATATTCTCTGGGGGGTGAGCGACCGGCATGCAAGAATGGGCATTCGAACACACCATCGAGTGCGCTGTCTCGGTCCACTTCGCCTGGAACTTTTGGACTAACGTACGCAACTGGAAGTTGGATGCGGACGTAGGTTCGATAGAACTCCAAGGGGAATTTGCTGTGGGTAGCCGCGGGGTCACGAATAGCAGGAGTTCCGGAAGAATCGAATGGCACATCACGGAACTGATCCCGCAAATAAGAGCGGTCTTGGAGTTTCCTGCGCCGGGAGCTGTGGCAAGATTCGCCTGGACGTTTGAAGAAGCGGAAGGGCGTGTCCGAATTACCCAACAAGCAAGTCTGTACGGCGAGCAGGCGACCACCTATGTGGAAAGCATCGGAGCCGCGCTAAGAACGGGAATACCCGACGGTATGCGGAAACTCTGCGAAGCGATGGAAGCTGCTTCACGATCTTGATTGGGTATCTCACTCCCGGTTCCCATGTGGATGTCAAGCGCAGCAGCAAAGAAGCGAATCTCTGTAGCGGGCAGCCTTACAAAACGGTGAACGGCGTGGAAGCAACCGGCGGCGCAATGGAAGGCCCGGGCGCGGTGATTGTCGACGGCATTCTCTACGTCAATTCCGGCTATGGGCTCTGGGGCGGCGGACCGGGCAACGTTCTCCTCGCCTTCTCCGTCGATGGCCAGTGGGCGACATTGACGCAGCTCCGCTCTTAGGGCATCCTCCTCTCGTTCTGCGATTACGAATGACTGCTCATTTGGAAGGATATCCGGAGTCCTATGATCGCTCGCCGCTCTCTCTCGCGCGCCCTCGTAACGTTGGGCTGCCTTTTCCTGCTTGTGGCTGCCGCCTTGCATTGCCTCGCGTATCTGAAGTTCGCTGCACCGGCCGTGCATGCGTCCAATCTGCCGATGGCGCTGCAATCGGTTTTCGAGGTCGCCTTCCTTTCGATGTCCTGGACTTGGTTCGTTCTCGCCGTCATCGTGCTGTTCGCCACGTTCAGGGAAGCCCCTTCGGCCCGGCCCATCAATCTGATCTGCGGGTTCGCCGTAATGATTCAGGCCGCGTTCACCGTTCCGTTGGTGGGCTTCTTCATCGGTAACGAAATGATCGGCGCCGCCTCCTTGCTAATTATCATCGGCACCTTTCTATTTCCCGCAGCGCAAACCGCCACCTGATCGGGGGATACAGCAGGCCACGAAGCAGCAAAGTCATCCGCGGTTGCCGCATCCTCAGGTTTCTTAATCGTGCGGACTTTCTCTCGCATTTCTGCCTTGACCAAAATCCGATTTCGCCCCCACGCCGTGCGATCGCAACACCGGAGAAACAACTCTCTCCGACTTGGCGGGCCTTTCTACACCGGCCGTCCAAGCGCGACCCAAACGGATTCAATCACCACGTAGGCAAACAGTACGAAAATGTACGGACGCGCCCCAGTTCGGCGCCGCGTATCAAACGCGATCAATCCGAGCAGAACAATATTGATGAGCGCAAGGCAGACGATCTGGGACGATGACTGCCGCATGTGGAACCAGTACCCGAGCGTCCTCGCCAGGCCCGCCGGCAATAAGACTAGGGCAATGCAAATCATGCACCGCATATGTGTTGCGACGTCGCGCTGCCGAATCGCTGCGATCGAGATACCGTACAACCCGCCAAACAGCAGAAGCTGGGCAGCGGAGAGAAATTCCGCGTTCCGTGCCGCCCCAACCGCGGCGCCGCCAGTCAGATGCTCGTGATACTCCTTCCACAACATCGCGACAGAGAAGACCAGTGCGAAAGGTAACAGGATGTTCGCCAGCTTCCCAAGAATGCGATGGGTTGAGAATGCTTTGTAGCGGATAGCGAGTGGCTGAACGATCAAAAGAATGAGAAAGCAAAAGAGCAGAGCCACGTGAACGTGAACAGCAGTGGTGATGGATTCGTCGAAGCGCGGGATTTCGGAAAAATACGGAATCCAGAACCCCGCAAGGAAGACCGGGAGAAGCGCTATCAGGACAAAGCCGAGATTGCGGTAGGCGCGCTCCATCCGTTTGTCGTTAGCCAAGCGGATTATAGTTACAGGGCCGGAGCCGTTTCAACCGCTTGGCTCGTGACGCTCATGCTTTTTGGTAAGTTTGCATGTATAGGTCGGCTCCTCGGGAAACTGCCTACGGATCCTACCCGCCCTCCTGCGAAATGCCCCGTTTTCTCCCGAACCAACTCCAAAGTCTCCTGATAACCCCTTCATCTCCCACACTCACCCACGGAGGTACTCGTAACTCTCCCCTTTTCACACACAACACAGAATTCGCAGTTCTTCTCTCCCAATTCCCAATTTGGAACGCGCCCCATTACCCTTTCGCCATTTCCTTTCTTCCCCCTTTCTTCCTCCGCGCTTTCCAGTAAAATCTCTTTGCGTACTCCTCTCGGTTCTTTTCCCCTCCCCAATTTCCTTCGCTCCGGAAGAAGCCGCTCGACTCATGCCTGAACGTCCAACTCACATCCGCGTCCTCTGGCTCGAAGAGGACGGCTCGGCAACTCACTCGCTCTCCGATTCTCTCGCGTCGTTCGCAACTCGAAATGTCCGCGTCACCCGCGTGGAATCTTTCGCGGCGGCGCTCGCCGCGCTCGCCTCCGCTCCCTTTGATGTCGTCGTCGCCACTCCCGGCCCGCCTCCTGCCGATGGGCTCGACACACTTCGCGCATTCTCGCGTCATGCGCCGCATCTCCCCATTCTTCTGCTTGCAGAAACACACGACGACGCCACCGCCCTCCAGGCGCTGCAGTTCGGCGCCCAGGAATTTCTCCTCAAGTCCCAGGCTTCTCCCGAACTCCTCGCGCGCGCTCTCCGTTTCGCCATCGAGCGCAAGTCCGTCGAAAAGCAAATCCAGGTCGCCGGTCCGCAGTTCAGCCGGATTATCGAGGACGCCCCCTTTTGCGTGGCCATGTTCGACACGGAGATGCGCTACCTCGCCGTCAGCCGCCTCTGGTCCGAAACCTTCGGCCGCGGCCACAACTTGATCGGTGAATCTCACTACCACGTATTTCCCGATATCCCCGAACAGTGGAAGGAATTTCATCGCCGCGGCCTCGCCGGCGAACTTCTCCGCAAAGACGAAGACCGCTGGGCGAGGGACGACGGTTCCGAACAATGGCTCCGCTGGGCTATCCATCCCTGGCGCAAACCCGAGGGCGAAATCGGCGGCATCGTGATCACCGTCGAGGACATCACTCCGCGCGTCCTCGCCGAGCGCAATCTCCGCTTCCACGAAAATCTCCTCGAGGAAACCGGCCACCTCGCCAAGGTTGGCGGCTGGGAGTTCGAGATCGCCACCGGTCGCGGCTTTTGGACGCGCGAAGTCGGCGTGATCCACGAACTCGATCCCGGCGTGCAGCCCTCCCGCGATTTTGCCCTCACTTTCTATTCGCCGGAATCCCGGCCGATCATCGAAGCGGCTCTTCGCGAAGCGGTCCTCTACGGAACGCCCTACGATCTGGAGCTCCAGCTCATCACCGCTAAGGGAAATCGCCGCTGGGTCCGCACCATCGCTCATCCCGTCTCGGAAAACGGCGCGATCACCCGCCTTCGCGGCTCGTTTCAGGACATCACCGAACGCCGCGCCGCCGATGAAATCCTCCGCCGCCAGGCTTCCCTGCTCGACCAATCCTATGACGCAGTCATCGTTTGGGAACGCGACCACCACATTGTCTTCTGGAATCGCGGCGCCGAACTCCTCTACGGATTCTCAAAGTCCGAAGCCTTGGGCTGCAATCCCCAGGAGCTTTTGCACTCCAGCGTGCCGGGCGAGGATTTCTCCACCGTTCTCGATTGCCTCGCCGGCGCCGGCCGGTGGGAGGGCGAACTCGAGCAGCTTTCCCGGTCTGGCAAGCCCATCGTCGTCGAGTCGCGCATGGTGCAAGTCACCGAAGGCCGCACCTTTATCCTGGAAACCAATCGCGACGTTTCCGACAAACGCCTCCTCGAGGACCAGCTCCGCCAGTCCCAGAAAATGGAAGCCGTTGGCCGCCTCGCCGGCGGCATCGCCCACGACTTCAACAATCTTCTTGGCGTCATCATCGGCTGCGCCGAACTCCTCGCCGAAACGCATGACCCCGAACAGGTCCGCCGCCGCGTCGAGGACATTCAAAAAGCTGCGGGGCGTGCCGCCAACCTCACCCGCCAACTCCTCTCCTTCAGCCGCAAGCAGCTCCTCAAGCCTCAGGTCGTCGACGCCCGCGCCAAACTCGTCGAAATGTCGGACATGTTTTCGCGCCTGGTGGGCGATGACGTGGAAATCCGCTACGCCTTGCCCGCGCAGCTCGGCAATGTCCGCATCGATCCCACGCAGCTCGAGCAGATCGTCCTGAACCTGGTCGTCAACGCGCGCGAAGCCATGCCCCGCGGCGGAAAAATCCTCATCGAAGCCGAAAACGTCGAGTTCGACGAGGAAGTCGTCCGCTCGCACCTGTCCCTCACGCCCGGCCCCTACGTCATGATCTCCGTCTCCGATACCGGCGTCGGCATGGACGCCGAAACTTGCAAACATATCTTCGAACCCTTCTTCACCACCAAGCAGGGCGGCACCGGCCTCGGCCTGGCCACCGTCTACGGCGCCGTCAAGCAAAGCGGCGGCACCATCTGGGTCTACAGCGAGCCCGGCTGCGGCACCACCTTCAAGGTTTACTTTCCGCGCGTAGATGAAGATTCCGCGCCACCCGCCGTGCCCCGGCGCTCTTCCTCCCTGCTCGGTTCGGAGACCATCCTCCTGGTCGAGGACTCCGACGCCCTCCGCGAAGTCACCATCGAGTTCCTGCAAGCCTCCGGCTACACCGTTCTGGAGACAGGCGATCCCGCTGAAGCTTTGCGCATCGCCGCCGATCACGTGAAGCCCATTCATCTCCTCGTGACGGATGTGATCATGCCCGGCCTCAACGGCCGTGAACTCGCCACGAAACTCCAGCCTTTGCATCCCGAAACCCGCGTGCTCTACATGTCCGGCTACGCCGGCAACGCACTGGTCAACCGGGGCGCCCTCGAAGAAAGCATCACGCTGCTCTCGAAGCCCTTTACACGCAGCCTGCTTCTCGAGAAAGTCCGCGAACTCCTCGCTCCGGTCGCCTGATTTTTCGCCGATCCTCCCGGGCCCTTTCCGCGTCGCTCCATTCGCGCGCCCAAACCGGTTGCAATTCTCCGCTTCGCCAGAGAAGATGCTCCCACCGTTCATGCCTTCTTCCCCTTCCAAGTCCAGGCAGCCGCTCCCCCCGCGCCTGCTTCTCGTCGTCGCTCTGCTGGCCATCTCGCTTTTCATCAACTACATCGACCGCGGAAACCTTTCCATCGCGGCGCCGATGCTCAAGGACGAGCTGCATATTTCCGCTACGCAACTCGGCTTTCTCCTCTCCGCCTTTTTCTGGACCTACGCCTGCCTCAATCTCTTCTACGGCTGGCTCGTGGATCGCGTGAACGTCAACTGGCTTTTCGCCGGCGCGTTCTTTCTCTGGTCCGCGGCCACCGCCGCCACCGGCCTGGTGCACACCTTCGCGGTTCTGTTTGCGCTGCGCCTGCTTCTTGGATTCGGCGAAGCGGCGGCATTCCCCTCGTACAACAAAATTCTCGCGTTGAATTTCACCGAGGAGCACCGCGGCCTCGCCAATTCCGTCCTGGCCATGGGTCTTCTGGTAGGTCCCGGCATCGGATTGCTCTCCGGCGGATTCCTGATGGGCCGCTACGGCTGGCGTCCGTTTTTCACCGTGCTGGGGCTCGCCAGCCTTCTCTGGATTGTTCCCTGGCTTATCTGGATGCCGCGCAAGCGCTATGCCGCCGCGCCGGAATCGGTGGGCCGCGCGAATCTGCTGGACTTTATTCTGATGCGTTCCGCGTGGGGCACGTGCCTTGGCCTCTTCTTCGCCAATTACGTGAACTATTTCCTGATCACCTGGTTTCCGTATTATCTCGTCCGCGTGCGCCATTTTTCGATGGAGGAACTGGCTAAGATCGGTGGCGCCGCGTATCTTCTGGGAGGCCTCGCATCGCCGGTTTGCGGATGGCTCGCCGATCGCTGGATCGCCGCGGGCGCCAGCCCCACGCTCGCGCGGAAAACGTTTGTCGCCGGCGGCATCGCGAGCTGTGGAATCTGCCTGGGACTTGCGGGCGTGGCCGGGCCGCGATTCTCCGTCGCCGCGGTCGTTCTCTGCGTCGTCTCCTTCGGCGTAATGTCCTCCAACCATTGGGCCATCAGCCAGACGCTGGCGGGCCCTTCCGCCGCGGGGCGCTGGGTCGGCTTCCAGAATTTCTTCGGCAATCTTTCCGGTATCATTGCGCCCGCGGTCACCGGCTACGTCGTGGACCGCACCGGCCACTTTTTCTGGGCCTTCGCGATTGCCGCCACGGTAGGGCTGGCCAGCGCCGCCTGCTGGATTTTCGTGGTCGGCCCGCTGGAGCCAGTCATCTGGAACCACGAACTCCGCGCCGCCGCGCGAGCAAGCCGCAGCGATCCCGCCCGCCCTGCGGCCCTCTGAAGATTCCGGCCTGCTGGTTAGCGCATCACACCGAGACGTGATGCCCATCACCGCGGTGCGACCCCCTAATCCATAAATTCTGCCGCATGAAGGCTCCGGACCAACCCGACCGCGCCTCGTGGCTTCACGGGCCTCCGGAGCGCTGCAACCCACAGCCGGGCAAGGTGGCGCGTCCCTGGCGGCTGATCCTCCTTGGACCCCCGGGTGTGGGCAAAGGCACCCAGGCGGATTTGTTGCACCAGACCCTGAACGCCTGCCACCTCTCCACAGGAGACGTCTTTCGCGCCGTCGGCGCCCGCGCCGAATGCGACTTGAGCCCGGCCATGAAAGCCGCGCTTGCCTACATGCGGCGCGGTGACCTGGTGCCCGATTCCCTCGTGTGGGAAATGGTGCTGGAGCGCGGCGGCTGCCTGCGCTGTGGCGGCGGCTTCCTGCTGGACGGTTTTCCCCGCACCCTGAACCAGGCGGAATCGCTGCGGCGACAGATGGAAAACCAGGGCATCGCGTTGGACGCGGTGATCAACTACGAATTGCCGATCGCCGAAATCGTGCGGCGGCTCAGCGGCCGGCGTACCTGCCGGAACTGCAAAGCGGTCTTTCACGTCACCGAGCGTCCGCCGAAAACCGCCGACGTCTGCGACAAATGCGGCGGGCCGCTCGTCCAGCGCGAAGACGACCGCCCGGAATCGGTGCAGGTGCGCCTGGAGGCCTACGAGCAAAAAACCGCGCCGCTCATCGATCTCTACCGCCAGCTCGGCGTGCTGCTTTCCGTATCCGCCGAAGGCACGCCGGAGCAAGTCTGCGAACGTACTATCACCGTCCTCAAGCAAACAAAACAGAAAGCTTCCGCGTAACGGCGGGAAAACGTACACCGACGCCTGGCGAATTTACTGTTCATCGCCAGCAGCTTCAGTCGATTGCAGGTTTGATCGGGAGAGTGTTCAGAACTAGATCTTGACGCCCCAGAAGGAGGCGTCGGGCTGGTCGAGCGCGATGCCGACTTCCCAGGCTTCGTGGCCGCGCCAAACCACTTCGCCGCTCGTGCTGCGCCCGGTTTCCGGGAGGATCAGCTTCACCTGCCGGTGCAGCGGCACGTCCGCGCCAATTACGGCCATGCAGCCGGAGTGGCTGACGTCCACGGTAAGCCCGTTGGCGCTGCGCCGCGCGTCGCCCTCGTCCCATTCGAGTTGCAGGCGGAGGCTCGCCGTCGCCCGCGCATGAGAGCGCATGCTCGCCCAGCGTTCTGCAAGCAGTTTGTTGTGCTCGACCAATTTATCTGGAGTGAGTGTGGACATGAAGTACCTCGCGGGGGTACGTGGAGTCTAGGGGGGCCTTAGGAAACCTAAGCCCGCGCGGCGCTCGCGTCAATGGTACTCCCAACAAAAAGTTACTTCCGCGGGCGGGGCAGACGGCAGGGCGATGTGCCACTTTGGTTGCCGCCGGCCCCAGAACCAGACGAGGATGGCGCAATGTAAAAAGCCCGCCCCGGTTTCCCGGAGCGGGCTTTGGAAATGCGGCGGAGGCGGGCACTTCGCGCCCCTGGCGGAAGTCAGGGACCTATCTTTCTTAGCTCTTGGCTTCGACGGCTTCCTGCAGCTTGCTCTTTTCCTTCTTTTCCTTTTTCTTGAACTCGTAGCCGACGAGTTCCAGGATCGCTACCTTGGCGCCATCACCCACGCGGATGCCCCCATGGATGATGCGCGTGTAGCCGCCGGCGCGATCGGCGTACTTCGGCGCGATCTCGTTGAAGAGCTTCTGCGTCATCGCCGGCGTCATCAGGTACGCGGCCGCCTGGCGGCGCGAGGCCAGCGTGTCGCGCTTGCCGAGCGTGATGATTTTCTCCGCAACCGGGCGGGTGGCCTTGGCGCGGGTGAGCGTGGTGGTGATGCGGCCATGCTCAAACAGATTGGTGACCAGGTTGCGCAAGGTCGCGCGGCGATGCCAGGGGTTGCGTCCAAGTTTCGAGCCGGATTTCAAATGTCTCATGATGCGTTCCTTAAATAGATATCAGTGATCAGAAACCAGATATCAGTAAGAGGATAGCGGATAACAGCGAGCAGCGAGCGGGGACCTGTCTGGACTCAAGCCGGATCGGGTTCCTGGTTTCTGCTATCTGCTCGCTGCTATCCCTTGCCAGTTTTCAGTTCTCCGTCATTGGTTTTAAGCGGGTACAAGTCCCACTTTTGACCCAAAACTTAGAACTTAGAACCTTCTAAAGTCCAATCGTTTCGTCGGCGCTCGGCGGAGCAGTCTGGCTCGGGAGCGGCGGCCAGATGATGCGGCCGTGCTCGTCGAACTTCATGCCCAGGCTGAGGCCCATCTTCACCAGGATATCCTTGATCTCGTTGAGCGACTTGCGGCCGAAGTTCTTGGTCTTCAGCATTTCGTTCTCGCTCTTCTGCACGAGCTCGCGGATGGTCTGAATGTTGGCGTTCTTCAGGCAGTTGTAGCTGCGCACGGAAAGCTCCAGCTCTTCGACGGAGCGGTCCAGGTGCTCGAGGCGCGGATCGTGCGAGATGTCTTGTGGCATCTCGACGTTTTCGGGCGGTTCATCGAGGTTGATGAAGATGATCATGTGATCCTTCACCAGCTTCGCGGCCAGGCCGATGGCGTCCTGCGGGGTGATCGCGCCATTGGTCCAGACCTCGATCATCAGCTTTTCGTAGTCGGTCATCTGGCCAAGACGCGCGGCTTCGACGGAGTAGTTCACCTTGCGCACGGGCGAGTGCACGCTGTCCACCGGGATGTAGCCGATGGGCAGGTCCTCATCGTAGTTGCGGTCGGCGGTCACGTAACCGCGGCCGTTCTTCACGCGCATTTCGATCTGCAGCTTGCCGCCCTCGCTGACCGTGGCGATGTAGACGCTCTTGTCCAGCACGGCAAAGTCGGCGTCTTCCTCGATCTGTGCGCTGGTGACCACGCCGGGCTGCTCGACGTTCAGATAGATGGTCTTCGGCAGGTCGTTGTTCAGCTTGATCGGCACCTGCTTCAGGTTCAGGATGATATCCGTGGCATCCTCGACCACACCGGGAATCGAGGAGAATTCGTGAAGCACTCCCTCGATTTTCACCGCGGTGATGGCCGCGCCCTCGATGGAGCTGAGCAGCGCGCGGCGCAAGGCGTTTCCAACCGTGGTGCCCCAACCGCGCTCAAACGGCTGCGCCGAAAACCGGCCATACCGTTCGGTGAGCGATTCGAGCTCCGGGGCGAGACGCTTCGGCTTCTGAAATCCCTTCCACATCGTGTTCCTTCCTTCTGGGCTGGATGTGACCAGCCCGGCAAAGCGAACGAAGTTCTCAGTTCGTAGTTTTAAGTTCCTGGTAAAACCACTCCCAAAAGAAACATCGCAAATTGTTTCAAGTCCGCGGTCCCGGCAAGGTTTGTTTTGCCGGGGACGGGAGACTCAAGACCAGTTACTTGGAGTACAGTTCGACGATCAGCTGCTCGTTAATCGGCGGTGTTTGCACGTCGTCGCGCTTCGGCAGCGCCACAACGCGGGCCTTGAACTGCTCGCGATCCTGCTCGAGCCACGGAACCGCGTTCTGGCTTTGCGCGACGTTGCGCGCTTCCAGCACCATGGCGTTCTCGTGCATCTTGTCCTTGATGGCCACTTCCTCGCCCACATTCACCTGGTAGGAAGGAATGTTGACCTTCTTACCGTTGATGCGGACGTGACCGTGGAGCACGAGCTGCCGCGCCTGCGCCCGCGAGGACGCCAGGCCGGCGCGCCATACGACGTTGTCGAGCCGGCGCTCCAGCATGATAATCAGGTTTTCGCCCGAGGGACCCTTGAGCCGCACCGCTTTTTCAAAGTAATTGCGGAACTGGCGCTCGAGCAACCCGTAGGTGCGCTTCACCTTTTGTTTTTCGCGAAGCTGCAGGCCGTAACCCGCTACTTTCGCGCGCCGTGACTGGCCGTGCTGCCCCGGAACGAAATTGCGCTTTTCAATGGCGCACTTGTCCGTGAAGCACCGCAGTCCTTTTAGGAACAGTTTCTGCCCTTCCCGACGGCACAGGCGGCAGACTGCATCTCGATGTCTTGCCAACTTCGATTCTCCCTTCCCAAACTTTCTCGAAGTTCTCAGTCCTTAGTTTTAAGCTGTAAGCTCCGGAACTGCAGGACCGAATTCTTACTTATTACCAAGCACTGGGAACTCAAAACTCGTCAGACACGGCGGCGCTTCGGCGGACGGCAACCGTTGTGCGGAATCGGCGTGATGTCGCGGATAACGACGATGTGCAATCCCGCCGCGGCCAGGGCGCGCACCGCGGATTCACGGCCGGAACCCGGCCCTTTCACTTTCACTTCCACGCTCTTCATGCCGAACTGGTCGCGCGCGCCGGTGGCGGCGGTCAGCGACGCTTGCTGCGCGGCGTACGGTGTTCCCTTGCGGGAGCCCTTGAAACCAATGGAACCCGAAGAAGAGGTGGTGACCACGCGGCCATCGGGATCCGTGATGGTGATCTGCGTGTTGTTGAAGGTGGCGGAGATGTGCACAATGCCGTGCGGAATGGTGCGCCGCTCCTTCTTCTTCTTGAATTCCTTCTTCTTTTTTCCCGCGGCCGGCTTTGCCGGCCCACCGACTTCGGGGGTTGCGTTCTGCTGCTCTTTTGCCACGTGTGACTCCGTTTGATCCAAGTCTTACGTCTTAGGTTTTCCGTTTTAAGTAAAGCTCGTTTTGAACTTATGACTTAAAACTTACAACTGAATACTAGCTAGCCCTTCTTGCCCTTGATCTGCTTCTTGCCGGCGACGGCGCCGCGGCGCGGGCCCTTGCGGGTGCGTGCGTTGGTGTGCGTGCGCTGGCCGCGGACGGGCAGGTTGCGCCGGTGACGAATGCCGCGGTACGCCTGGATTTCGATCAGGCGGCGGATGTTCATCTGGATCTCCTTGCGGAGATCGCCCTCGACGCGGCCTTCCTGCTCGATGATCGTGCGGATGCGATTGACTTCATCTTCCGTGAGGTCGCGGATCTTCTTGCTGAAGTCCACGTTGGCCTTTTCGGCGATCGCCTTCGCGCGCACCTGTCCGATGCCATAGATCGAGGTCAACCCGACCCAGAGGCGCTTTTGCGGCGGAAGATCAACACCTGCGATACGTGCCATGATTTCTCCTAACTCTCAAAACCGTTCTTACACTAACCGTTGTCAGTCTTAAGTTCCAAGTTTCGGAATCCACAACTGATAACGGACTACTTGGAACTTCAAACTTTTTCCTATCCCTGGCGCTGCTTGTGCTTCGGGTTGGTGCAGATCACCCGAACCACGCCGCGGCGATGGATCACCTTGCATTTGTCGCAAATCTTTTTCACGCTTGCCCGGACTTTCATGCTGCATTGCTCCCTTCAAAACCCCGCCGGTACAAAGACCGGCCACTCCACGAACCCTTCACTATTTGTAGCGGTAGACGATCCGGCCCCGCGTCAGGTCGTAGGGCGAAAGCTCGACCGCGACCTTGTCTCCCGCGAGGATGCGGATGAAATTCTTGCGCATCTTGCCGGAAACGTGCGCCAGCACCTGGTGCTTGTTTTCCAGTTCGACCCGGAACATCGCGTTTGGCAACGGCTCGATCACCGTGGCCATGACTTCGATGGCGTCCTCCTTGGGATTGCCGGAGTCGCCTTTCTCTTTTTTCTCGTACGGCTGCTTGGGCATAAGCTCCTATGAGTTTTAAGTCCCTAGTTTCAACTTCTCAGCAAGAACAGCCACCCGCTGAAACCCAGAACTTACAACTTACTACTTTTATCCGACAGCGCCCGCATCGGAAGGCGGCCGCTGCCGTTGCCGACCGCATGGCGGCACTACCACGACGGGCCGGTCATTTCCCTCGGCCGCGTGAGAATCCACGGGCCATTGGCGGTGACCGCGACGGTGTGCTCGAAATGCGCCGACGGACTGCCATCGGCGGTTTCCGCCACCCATTCGCCGCGCATCTGCACTTCCGGGCGGCCGGCATTCACCATCGGTTCGACGGCGATGACCATGCCTTCCTGGAGGCGCGCGCCGCGCCCCGGCTCCCCGTAGTTTGGAAGGTTGGGCTCGTCGTGCATCCTGGTGCCGATGCCGTGGCCCACAAACTCCCGCACCACCGAATAACCGTGCTGCTCGACCCAACTCTGCACCGCGTGACCAACATCGCCGAGGCGGTTGCCCGGGCGCATTTTGTCGATCGCGCGATCCAGCGACTCGCGGGTGACATCCAAGAGCTTCTGCAGCTCCGGGCTGATCTTCCCCACGGGCACGGTGACGGCCGAATCGGCGTAATAGCCGTCAACCTCCATGCCGAAGTCGATCGAAACCACGTCGCCTTCGCGCAGCTTGCGCTTCGGCGAGGGAATCCCATGAACGATCTCGCTGTTCACCGACGTGCAGAGCACGCAGGGAAACCCGCGATACCCCTTGAAAGCGGCCTTTCCAGTCCGCCCGGCAATGAGCCCCTCGGCAATACGTTCGAGGTCCATCGTCGTGACCCCGGGTTTTACCTCGGCCCGGAGCTTGTTCAAGACTTCGTGCACCACTTGTCCGGCGCGATACATCTTTTCGAGTTCAGCGGCGCTGCGTAGTTGAATCGCCATCGTTTGTCACCGCGTGCCGCGCATCCCGGACACCAACTGAAAAATCTCCCGCTGCACTTCTTCCACCTTGCGGTTGGCGTTCACGTCCTGCAACGCGCCGAGCCGGCGGTAAAACTGCACCAGGGGCGCGGTCAGCCTTTCGTACGCGTTCAGCCTTGGCGCCACCACTTCCTCGCGATCGTCCGGCCGCTGGATCAGCTCGCCGCCGTCATGATCACAAACGCCTTCCACCTTTGGCGGGCGCTCGTAAATATTATAAATCTCGCCGCCAATTTTGCAGCTCCTCCGCCCGGTGAGTCTTTTCATCAGCACCGAGGTCGGAATCACCATGTGAATCACGAACGGCTGCCGAAGTCCCTGGCGTTTCAGCAACTCGCTGAGATACTTCGCCTGGGCCACCGTCCGGGGGAACCCGTCGAACACGAAGCCATGAAAGCAGTCGGGACGATCGATGCGGTCCGCGACCATTTTCAAGACCAGCGAGTCCGGCACCAGCTCGCCGCGCTCCATAATCGGCTTGGCCTTCAAGCCGAGGGGAGTGCCGTTGCTGACATGCTCCCGGAGCATGTCGCCAGTCGAAAGATGCGGAATGCCGTACAGCTTGGCCAGCTCTTTCGCCTGGGTGCCTTTCCCGGAACCCGGGGGCCCGAGAAAAATCACCGCGCGGTCGAGTTTTCCCACGGGACGCTCTTCCAGCGCCACGCTGAGTCTCCCTTAACTTCCACTACGACGCCCGCGCAGGCGGCCCTTTCGCGCGAAGCCTTCGTAGTTGCGCATGACGAGCTGTGCCTCCAACTGCTGCACCGTATCCATCGCCACGCCCACGACGATCAGGAGCGAAGTGCCACCAAAATAAAACGCTACTCCCAGCCCGTTGAGAATCCATTGGGGCAAATGCCGGTCAAACCATTCTCCGCCAAGAAGGATCGGCAGGTGGTTGAGGTGAATGCCGGCGATCATCCATTCGGGAAGCAGGCAGACCAGGGCCAGGTAAATGCCGCCGATGAACGTGAGGCGGTTGAGAATCGTGCTGACGTATTCGGAGGTGCTGCGGCCCGGCCGGATGCCCGGAATGAAGCCGCCGTTCTTGCGCATATTGTCCGCGAGCTCGGTCGGGTTGAAGACGATGCCGACGTAGAAGAACGCGAACAGGATGATCATCGAGATGTACACGACGGTGTAGAGCGGCTCGCCCCACTTCAGCGTATCGGCAATTTTCTTGACGAACGGCCAGCGAGTGCCGAGCATCAGCGCAGCGGTGGCGGGAAACGCCAGCAAGGAACTCGCAAAAATCGGCGGAATCACGCCGCCGGAATTGACGCGCAACGGAAGATAGGTGGACTGCCCGCCCATCATGCGGCGGCCGATGACGCGTTTGGCGTACTGCACCGGAATGCGGCGCTGCGCTCCCTCGACGTAGACGATGAACGCGACCACGCCGACCATCAACAACAGCAGCAGGATGATGGCAGCCGGGGTGAACGCGCCCCAGGCCTGCGTGCTGGCCTTCTCGTAGAGGTCGTAAATCGCGCGCGGCAGGCCGACGACGATGCCGACAAAAATGATCAGCGACATGCCGTTGCCGATGCCACGGTCGCTGATCTGCTCGCCGAGCCACATGATGAAGGCCGATCCGGTGGTCAGCGTGAGCACGGTCATCAGCACAAAGCCGAAGCCCGGATGGTAGACCAGCGACTGCCCACCGAAATTCTGCGACTGGATGGTGGTGGCGATGGTCAGCGACTGGATCAGGCTGAGCAGGATGGTCAGGTAACGCGTGTACTGCGTAATCTTCTGACGGCCGAGTTCGCCTTCCTTCTGCAACCGCTCGAGGTACGGAAAAACCACCTGCATCAACTGCAGGATGATCGAAGCGGTGATGTACGGCATGATGCCGAGCGCGAAGATCGTCAAGCGGCGGAAATTGCCGCCGCTGAACAGATCGAAGAGCCCCAGGACCGAGCCAGCCGACTGCTTGAAGAGGTCTTCCAACACGCTGGTGTTGATGCCCGGCGTGGGAATGTGCGCGCCGATGCGGTAGACCGCCAGCAGACCGAGCGTGAAGAACAGCCGGTTGCGGAGATCCTCGATCCGGAAGAGATTCGCGAATGCCTGGAAGAAACGATTCATGCCGCTTCCTTATGGCCCGGTTAGGCCACCACCTCAAACGCGCCGCCGGCCTTGGTGATCTTCTCCTTGGCGGAGGCGCTGAACGCCTGGGCGTGCACGGTGAGCCTGTGCTTGAGCTCGCCATCGCCCAAAACCTTGATGGGATCCGTGGCGCGGCGGATGAAGCCGTGCGCGCGGAGAAGTTCGGGGGTCACCGTCTCGCCGGCGGGGAACGCGTTGAGTTCCTCGAGGTTGACGACGGAGTAGGTCACTCCGAACGGATTGTGAAAGCCGCGCTTCGGAATGCGGCGATGCAGCGGCATCTGGCCGCCTTCGAATCCACGGCGGCGGGAATAGCCGCGGCGGGACTTCTGGCCCTTGTTGCCGGAGCCGGAGGTCTTGCCGAGCTTCGAGCCGATGCCGCGGCCGACGCGGACTTTCCGCTTGCGCGAACCCTTGGCCGGGCCGAGAGTCGAGAGAGAAACCGTATTGTGTTCTTTCTTCTTCTTTTTCTTTTGCGCCATCGCTTACTCCACCACTTCCACGAGGTGCCGGACCTTGTGAACCATGCCGCGCACCGCGGGGGTATTTTCGCGCTCCACCACCTGATGCAGCCGGCGGAAGCCCAGACCGCGAATGGTCTGGCGCATGTCGTCGGTGCAGCTGATGAAGCTGACCACCCACTTCAATTTGATTGTGGCGGCGCTTTTCGCGCCTTTCTTTTCGGCTGCCATCGCTTACTCCCCTGCCGCCTTCTGGCCCTCAGCTTTATCGGGCCGGGGCATCCTGCCGCTGATTTCCTCGACGGTCTTCGAGCGGGTTTCTGCGACCTGGCCGGCATCCTTGAGGCTGAGCAGCGCGGCGAAGGTGGCCTTGACGACGTTGTGCGGGTTCGAGGTGCCAAGCGATTTGGTGAGCACGTTGGTGATGCCCGCAACCTGCATAACCTTGCGCACGGGGCCGCCGGCGATAACGCCGGTGCCTTCCGAAGCGGGCTTCAGGAGCACCTGCGCCGAGCCATACCGTCCGGTAACCTGGTGCGGGATGGTGGAACCCTTCATGTTGAGCTTGATCAAGTTTTTCTTGGCCTGCTCGATGCCCTTCTTGATGGCCATGGGGACTTCGCGCGCCTTGCCCATACCGAACCCGGCGTGGCCATGGTTGTCACCGACGACGACCAGAGCGGAAAAGCTCAGGTTCTTGCCGCCCTTGACGACCTTGGTCACGCGGTTGATGGCGATGACGTCGTCCTTAAGATCGGAAGGATTGACGTCGAGGAGCCGCCGAACCGCCAGAGATTCACGCAAAATTTGTTTCGACATTTAGAACTTTAACCCCGCTTCCCGCGCCGCATCCGCGAGCGCCTTGACGCGGCCGTGATACTTGTATCCGCCGCGGTCGAACACGACCTGGGTGATGCCGGCCGCCTTGGCGCGCTCGGCAATGATTTTGCCGATGGCCTTGGCGGAGGCGATGTTGCCGCCACCCTTCAAATTCTTCCTGGTCTCCTTGTCAACGGTGCTGGCCGAAACGAGGGTGCGGCCGCTGCGGTCGTCGATGATCTGCACGTAGATGTGCGCGACGGAGCGATACACGTTGAGCCGCGGGCGCTCCGGGCTACCGGAGAGCCGGGTGCGTACGCGAGTATGAATGCGGCGGCGATGAGCGTCTTTGGACAGCTTGCGAACTGGTACGGATGCCACGGTCGTTCTCCTTAAAACGGACTGCTCAAATTCCTTGGGGAAAACAGAGAGCAGATAGCAGCGCACAGGAACCCCAATGTTTCTTTGATTTCCTCTGTCTGCTCCGCGCCTGCTGCTGTCCCTTTCCGCGGGTCCAACGACCCGCCCTGAAAACCCGCCGGTCTGAAGCCCGGCCACTACAAAAACCGCAAAGAGTTCCAAGATTTCAGTTTTAAGTTCTTGCGAAATTCCGCCTCACTTAAAACTGCCTACTTACAACTGAAAACTTGCCGACTAGGCCGCGCCGGCCTTGGCGCCCGCCTTACCGGCCTTCTTCTTCAGGCGTTCGCCGGTGATGCGGATGCCCTTCTGCTTGTACGGGTCGGGCGGACGCAGCGAGCGAAGATCCGCGGCCACCTGGCCAACCTGAGCCTTGTCCGCGCCGCTGACGACCAGATGCGTCTGCTTGTCCACAGCGATCTGGATGCCCTCGGGAATCGCGAACTCGACCGGGTGTGACTTGCCGAGCGCAAAGGCGACAATTTTGCCCTTGAGTTCGGCGCGGTAGCCGACGCCGACAATGTCGAGCTCCTTCTTGAAGCCCTGGGTGACGCCGTGCACGGCGTTGGCGAGCAAGGCGCGCGCCAGGCCGTGGAGCGCGCGGTGTTCGTCGCTTTCGCGAAGCGCGCTGAGCACGCCGTCTTTCTGCTCGAGCTTGATCTGCCGCGGCACCAGGACGTTGAGCTTGCCCTTGGGGCCCTGGACCTCGACGCGGCCGTCGGCGAGCTTGTTGATCTTCACGCCGGAGGGCACAGGAATCGGTTTTTTGCCAATACGTGACATTGCGTAATCCTTGTTCAATTCTCTTGGCGGCTGCTGGAGCTATCAGTTATCAGTTTCAAGTTCCAAGTCAGAACTTCCAACTCAACCGACCTCTCCTGGCCGCTGCTTCACTTGCTATCAAAACAAAAACTGACCACTAAAGACTCTCTTACCAGACCTCGCAGAGAATTTCGCCGCCGAGGTTCGACTTGCGGGCGGAGCGCCCGGTCATCAAGCCCTTGGGCGTGGTAAGGATACTGATGCCCAGGCCGCCGACGACGGGACGAATCTCGCGCGAGCCGAGATAATTGCGCTGGCCGGGGCGTGAGATCCGCTTGACTCCGGTGATGACGCTGCGCCGGTCCGGCGTGTATTTCAGGAAAATGCGCAGGGTCTTGCGGGACTTGTTCTCCTCGACCATTTTATAGGTGGAGATGTAGCCCTCTTCCTTGAGGATGCGCGCGATTTCGGTTTTGAGCCGGGAAACCGGCACGTCCACGCGCTGGTGCTTGGCCGCGGCCGCGTTGCGGATGCGGGTCAAAAAGTCGGCAATGGGATCGGTCTGCATAATGTTTCTTCTTCGCTCCTACCAGCTCGATTTCACGACGCCGGGAATTTCTCCCTTGAGCGCCATGCCGCGGAAACAGATGCGGCACATCTGGAACTTGCGGATATAGCCACGGGCGCGGCCGCAGACGCGGCAGCGGTTGCGCACGCGAACCTTGAATTTCGGCTTCTTGCGGGTCTTGGCGATTTTCGCGGTGCGTGCCATTTATTGTGCGGCTCCTTTTTCGCGCAACGGGACACCGAGGCCCTTAAGGAGCTCGCGGCCTTCCTCGTCGTTCCGCGCGGAAGTGGTAAGAGTGATGTTCATGCCCTTGATCTTGTCCACGCGGGTGTAGTCAATTTCGGGAAACACCAACTGGTCCTTGAGGCCGAGAGTGTAATTGCCGCGGCCGTCGAAGGCATTGCCGGGCAATCCGCGGAAATCGCGGACGCGGGGCAGGACGACGTTGCAGAGGCGATCGAGGAATTCGTACATCTTCTCGCCGCGCAGGGTGACAGCACAGCCGATGGGCATGCCCTTGCGGATCTTGAAATTCGCGATGGATTTTTTCGCGCGGGTGATGACCGGGCGCTGGCCGGTGACCTGCCCGAGTTCGACGGCTGCGGTATCGAGCAACTTGGCGTTCTGGCTGGCTTCGCCGAGGCCAATATTCAGGGTGATTTTCTGCAGCTTGGGCACGGCCATGGAATTCTTCCAGCCAAAGCGCTTCATCAGCGCGGGGACCGTTTCCTTGCGGTAGCGTTCGTGCAATCGAGTGATCATCTGCGTGTCATTCCTTCCAAATCCTACTTGTCCAGCGTGGTACCGCAGCGCTTGCAAACGCGGGTGCGGGAACCATCCGCCAGGATCTGATGGCCAACGCGGGTGTGCTTGCCGCAATTGCCGCAAACCACCTGGACGTTGGAAGCGTGAATCGGGCCCTCTTTTTCGACGATTCCGCCCTTGATGTTGCGATTCGGGTTGGGCCGGGTATGCCGCTTGATGATATTGGCATGCTCGACGACCACGGTATTTTTCCGCGGGTTGATCGAGAGCACGCGGCCGTTCTTGCCGGCGTCGCGGCCGGAGAGGATGCGGACGGTGTCGCCGCGGCGGATGGTGATTTTGTAGCGCTTCGCGCGTTCGTGCAGAGCCATGACCTACCAAACCTCCGGTGCCAGCGAAACAATCTTGGTGAATTTTTTGTCGCGCAGTTCGCGGGCCACGGGCCCGAACACGCGGGTGCCCACGGGCTCGCCGGCATCGTCGATGAGCACCGCGGCGTTATCGTCGAAACGGATGTAGGTGCCGTCCTTGCGGCGGTGTTCCTTGCGCATGCGCACGACCACGCACTTCACGACCTTGCCTTCCTTGATCTGGCTATCCGGGGTGGCTTCCTTCACCGAAGCGGTGACGATGTCACCCAAGCCCGCCTTGAGGCCGGCGTCGCCGCCGATGGGCATGATGCACATGAGCTTGCGCGCTCCGGAATTGTCGGCCACCGTCAGCCAGGTTCGCATCTGAATCATAATTCGGCTCCCCGTCCTTATTTCTTGGCCGACGCGGTGGGCGCCAGCACTTCTTTCAGGCGCCAGCGCTTGAGACGCGAGAGTGGGCGGGCGGACACGATACGGACGGTGTCGCCCTGCTTGGCTTCGCGCTTTTCGTCGTGCGCGTAGAATTTCTTGGAGATGCGGACGACGCGGCGGTATTTGGGGTGCTGCACGAGCCGCTGCACTTCGACCACAATCGTTTTTTCCATCTTGGCGCTGGTGACCTTGCCGACGAGCTCGGTGCGCTCGCCGCGCTCGGACACGGGCGCTTGCGTTTCCGTTGTCATTACGCCTTACCTGCCTTTGCCGGCGCTGCCTTGCCGGTCAATTCCTGCGCGCGGAGAAGCGTTTTCACGCGCGCTAAATCCTTCTTGGCTTCGCGGAGACGCTTGAGCGCCTCGGCCTGGCCGGTGGTGAGCTGGAAGCGGAGGCGGAAGATCTGCTCGGCGAGATCTTTCTCGCGAGCGAGCAATTCCGTCTCGCCGTCTTCGCGGAACTTCTCGATACGCCGCGCCATGGTTTAGAGCCCTCCTGCGCGGGAGACGAATTTCGTAGGGATCGGCAGCTTGTGGGCCGCGAGTCCCAGCGCCTTGCGCGCCGAGGTTTCGTCAATTCCCGCCATTTCAAACATGATGCGCCCGGGCTTCACGACCGCGACCCAGCGCTCCGGAGCTCCCTTACCTTTGCCCATGCGGGTTTCCGCGGGCTTTTTGGTGAAGGGCTTGTCCGGAAAGATGCGGATCCAGAGCTTCCCGCCGCGCTTGATGTAGCGGGTGATGGCCACGCGGGAGGCTTCGATCTGGCGGTCGGTGATCCAGGCGTTTTCGAGGGCCTTGAGTCCGTATTCGCCAAACGAGAGGCTGGAACCGCGCCAGGCCTTGCCCTTCCGGCGGCCGCGCTGCTGTTTTCTATACTTGACCTTCTTGGGCATCAACATAAATTCAGTCCTAAGTTTAAAGTTTCAAGTTTTAAGTAAGGCGGCAAGCTTGCCGCTCGGAAACTGACTACTTAAAACCGACCACCAATCACTTTCCTACGCGACAGCGGCGACGGACTTCTCGTCTTCGCGCGACCTGCGCCGCGGAACGTTTTCGCCCTGATAGATCCAGCACTTCACGCCGATCACGCCGTAGGTGGTGTGCGCCTCGGCGGTACCGAAATCGATATCCGCGCGGAGCGTCTGCAGCGGCAGGCGACCCTGGAGGTACCACTCCTTGCGGGCGATTTCCGCGCCGTTGAGGCGGCCGGCCACGCGAACCTTGATGCCCTTGCAGCCGAAGCGGAGGGCCGAGTCCACGGCCTTGCGCATGGCGCGGCGGAAGGCCACGCGCTTTTCGAGCTGCAGCGCGATGGATTCGGCGACCAGCGTGGCGTCGAGCTCCGGGCGGTGCACCTCGACGATGTCAATGTGCACTTCGCGCTTGGTGCGCTTGGAAACTTCCTGCTTGAGCTTGTCGATTTCCGCGCCCTTGCGGCCGATGATGATGCCGGGGCGGGCGGTGGAGATGCGCACGACGAGCTTGTTGGCGGCGCGCTCGATGTCAATCGAGCTGACGCCGGCGCTCTTGAGACGTTCTTTAAGCTCCCGACGGAGCTTCACGTCCTCGTGAAGCAGGTCGGCGTAGTCGCGATCGGCGTACCAGCGCGACTTCCAGGGCTTGTTGTAGCCGAGGCGAAAACCGTACGGATGCGTTTTTTGTCCCATTGCGTATCCTTTACTTCTTCCCCTTCTTCGGCGCGGTCTGCTTGCCGGTAAGAGCCTTGCGGACGCGGCGCGCGGTGCCGCGAACGCCCTTCTGCGCTTCGGCTTCCGCGACATTCGCGGCGACGCGTTCGGCAGCGGCAACATGATGTTCCGCTACGCCGACGTAGATGTGCGCGGTACGCTTCTGGTAGCGGAACGCGCGGCCCATCGGCGCGGGGCGCAGCCGCTTCCAGCGCGAGCCTTCGTTGACGAAGGCCTTGCTGACGTAGAGCTGATCGACATCGAGCGGCGAACCAGCATCGTCGGCCTTGCGCTCGGCGTTGGCGATGGCGCTGCGCAGGACTTTTTCGATGTGCTTCGCGGCGCGCTTCGGCGTGTAGCGCAGCGACTGCAGCGCGTCCTGGGCCTTCTGGCCGCGGATCAGGTCGATGACCAGGCGAGCCTTTTGCGGCGACATGCGCACGTGGCGCGCGAGCGCGTGGGCTTCAATGGTTCCGAGCGTCTGTAGTTCGGCCATGGCTTATGCCTTCGGCGCCGCGGGTGCCGCTGCTGCGCCGCCTCCTGCAGGAGCCGCGCCGGCAGCCCGTTCGAGGGCGGCCTTGACGGCGTGACCCTTGAACTGGCGCGTCGGGGCAAATTCACCGAGCTTGTGGCCGATCATCTGTTCGGTCACATAGACGGGAATGAATTTCCTGCCGTTATGCACGGCGATGGTGTGACCAATCATGTCAGGCACAATGGTTGAGCGCCGCGACCAGGTCTTCACCACTTTCTTTTCGTTGCGCGTGTTCAGTGCTTCCACTTTGTCGCGCAAGTGGCCGTCTACGAACGGCCCTTTTTTGAGTGAGCGTGCCATTGCTTCCTTATTCCTCCACGCGGCGCAAGCGGCCCCACTGGGCGCGCCGCACTTTCTTGAAACCCCGCACCGGACCGGGGACACGGTGCGACTTCGGACAGAACGGGCAGACAAAGCGCGTGCCCTGGGCGTTTGGCGCCCGATCCACGATCACCGCCCAGCCGGACTTGCACAGCTTGTACAGCACCGGCTCTAGAGGTACGGCCGTTTTGGCCGCGGGCTTGGCGGCCACTTTCGCCACCAGGCGTTTTACAGCTCGCTTTACGGGCCGTGCCCGGCGTCCCGCATTGCGTGAGGTACGTGTCGCTCGCATGTTTTCGCTCTCCCCGGCCGACCCTGCCAGCGCCAGCCAGGAACTGCGTCTGCTGCGTCAGAACTGAGTGCCTGGTTGTAAGTTTTAAGTTCGCAGTCAACCTTCGACGAACTTATGACTTATTGCCAAGAACTTCCAACTGCTCTTGCGTTGCCCTGGGCGCTCTCGTTCAGGATTGCGCCCCGTCCAGATCAGATTTTGGTTATTAGTCTCAGGTTTTGGTACAGCTCCCCAACTAATAACCTCGAACTGAAAACTTTTCGTCCACTTCCAGAACACGGCCGGTCTAAAGCCCGGCCACTACATCCGCCTGCCTGCGCTCGCGGCGGGCCGAGCTTGCTCGACCCGTACAAAGACTACTTGCGGCGCTCGACGATCATGCGGTCGGTGCGCTTGTTGCGACGCGTCTTTTTGCCCAGCGTCGGGAAAGCCCACGGCGTCTGCGGGTGATTGCCCTTGACGCGGCCTTCACCGCCGCCGTGCGGGTGATCCACGGGGTTCATGGCCACACCACGAACCGTGGGACGAATGCCCTTCCAGCGGGTACGTCCGGCCTTGCCGAAAGTCTGATTCTCATGGTCGACATTGCCCACCTGGCCAACGGTGGCGCGGCAATCGATGGAGAACTTGCGAACTTCACCGGAAGGCATCTTGACCAGAGCGAGATCGCCTTCCTTGCTGAGGAGCTGCGCGGAGGCACCGGCGGTGCGAACGGCCTGGCCGCCGCGGCCAGGGTAAAGCTCCAGGTTGTGGACCATGGTGCCGGGAGGAATGTTGCGGATCTTCAGGGAGTTGCCCGGAAGGATGTCCGCGTTCTCGCCCGTGGAAACCGTGGCGCCGACTTCGAGGCCCACGGGATGCAGGATGTAGCGCTTTTCGCCGTCCGCGTAATGGAGGAGGGCGATGTTGGCGCTGCGGTTCGGGTCGTATTCAATGGCGGCAACCTTGGCGGCAATGCCCTCTTTGTCGCGCCGGAAGTCGACCACGCGATACCGCTTTTTGTGGCCGCCGCCGCGATGCCAGACGACAATTTCGCCCTGGCTGTTGCGTCCGCCCGAGCGCTTTTTCGGCTCGAGCAAATTCTTTTCCGGCGTTTCTTTGGTGATGTGGCTCTTGTCGAGCACGGTCATGAACCGCCGCGACGCCGTATATGGATTAAAGCTCTTGAGTCCCATCTCTGCCTCTACCTTCTAAATCTCCCGCCAACCCGGCGGACGTTGCAAAATCCCTTGGTTACAAATTCTCCGCGTACTCGATCATCTTTTCGCCTTCGGCGAGCTTCACGTAGGCCTTTTTCCAGTCGCGCCGGTAGCCTTCGTTCTGGCCGCGGCGGCGCATTTTGCCGTGGAAATTGGCGGTGCGGACGGTGTCCACTTTCACGTTGAAGATCTGCTGCACCGCTTCCTTAATTTCGGTCTTGGTGGCGGCGGCGGAAACTTCAAAGACCACGGTGTGCTGGAGTTCCTTCACGCCGAGTCCCTTTTCGGTGATGATCGGGCGCCGAATAATCTGATAGTGAGGGGCCGCCATGGCTTACTCCTTCCCCTTTTTGGCCGCGGGCTTTTTGGCCGCCGCGGTCTTTCTGGCCGCGGACTTCACGGCGGATTTAGGCGCCTCTACCTGTTTAGATGCAGGCTTCGCCGCGGGTGCTGGAGCGATGGCTTCGACCTGGGGCGCAGCGACGGAGGGATGCTCCGGATCGAGCGCGCGCACAAGGCGAGCGACCGCGTCCCTGGAAACCACGAGGCGATCGTGGCGCAACACGTCATAGGGCTGCAACGTGCCGCTGGCGGAAAGCTTCACGCCGTCAAGATTCCGGCTGGCCAGTTCGAGATTGCGGTTTTCGCCGTTGGCGACGAGCAATGCCGTGGATGCGGCGTTGAGCTTGCCGAGCGCGGCGCGCAGCGACTTAGTCTTGTGCGTCTCGAGCGACCAGGTGTCGACGACGGTCAATTTCTGCTCCGCAAGCTTCGCGGAGAGCGCCGAACGGAGAGCGCCGAGGAGCATTTTTTTGGGCAGCGCGTAGGCATAGCTGCGCGGACGCGGGCCGTGCACGGTGCCGCCATGGCGCCACAGAGGCGAGCGAATCGAGCCGATACGGGCGCGACCCGTGCCCTTCTGCCGCCAAAGCTTGCGGCCGGCGCCGCTGACTTCGCTCTTTTCCTTGGTCTTGTGCGTGCCGCGGCGCAGCCCGTTGAGATACCACCGGGACGCTTCGTGCAGGAGGTGCTTGTTCACCTCGGCGCCGAAGACCGAGTCCGCCAGATCGACCTGGCCGACTTTCTTTCCGTCAAGATTGACTACGTCTACGACTGGCATGTCTTTTCTCTCTCGTCCTTCAACTGCGCCCGCCTCAGACCCTTCGACTTCGCTCAGGGCAAGCGGCGGCCGGTACAAAATCTACTTCGCCTTTTTGGCGGCTTTCCTGGCTTTGCGGATGAAGATGTACACGCCGCTGGGCCCGGGCACCGAACCGCGAACCAGCAGCAGGTTCTCGTCGGTGTCCACCTTAATGACTTTCAAATTCTTCGCGGTCACCTGGGCGTTGCCCATATGCCCGGGAAAATGCTGGTTTTTCCAGACGCGCGACGGAAACGAACTGCCGCCGATGCCGCCGGGCGCTCGATGGAACATCGAGCCGTGGGTGGCGTCGCCGCCGGCGTAGTGCCAGCGCTTGACGCCGCCGGCAAAGCCGCGGCCCTTGCTGACGCCGGTGACGTCGACGAGTTCGCCGGCCTTGAAATTTTCGACCAGGACGCGGTCGCCGACCTTGGTCTCGTCCTTGGATTCCTCGATGCGCACTTCCTTCAGAACTTTCACCGGGGCCACATTGGCCTTCTTGAAGTGGCCGGTGAGCGCCTTGTTGACGCGCTGCGGCTTGACGAATTCGACCAGGCCGAGCTGCGCGGCTTCGTAGCCGTCTTTTTCCTTGGTGCGGCGCTGCACGACGACGCAGGGACCCGCCTGGAGAACCGTGCAACCGACGAGGTTGCCGTCTTCGGCGAAGATTTGCGTCATGCCGAGCTTGATTCCGATGATTCCGTCGACTGGCATTTTCTTCTTCTCTCTCTAGGCAGCTTGCCCTTAGGGTATTGGCTGCGTTACTTCCAAGATTTCCGCTTCAAATTGGCCGGTCTAAAGCCCGGCCATTACATCTGCTGCAAACCGGTTGCCCACCACGCTGAGATCCTTCCTCACTAACAACGCTCCTCAGGATGACGACCCTCGCCGGGTCGTCACTTGGCCGCGTGGCCGAACGCCTTGATTTCGACGTCTACGCCGGGCGGGAGGTCGAGCTTCATGAGTGCGTCCACCGTATCCGGTGTGGGTTCGAGAATATCGATCAGGCGCTTGTGCGTGCGCATTTCAAACTGCTCGCGGGACTTTTTATCCACGTGCGGAGAACGCAGCACGGTCCAGCGGTTGATGGTGGTGGGCAGAGGAATCGGACCGGCAACATCGGCGCCGGTGCGCTTCGCGGTTTCCACGATTTCGCGCGTGGACTGGTCGAGAATCCGGTGATCGTAAGCCTTGAGGCGAATGCGAATTTTGTCTCCTTGTCTCATGGCGTTACTCGATGATCTCCGTGACGGCGCCGGCGCCGACGGTGTGGCCACCTTCGCGGATGGCGAAGCGCAGGCCCTTTTCCAGTGCCACCGGGGTGATCAGCGTGACTTCGCAGCTCACGTTGTCGCCCGGCATCACCATCTCCACGCCCGTCGGCAGCTTCATGTCCCCTGTGACGTCCGTCGTGCGGAAGTAGAACTGCGGGCGATAGCCGGAGAAGAATGGCGTATGACGGCCACCCTCTTCCTTGGTCAACACATACGCCTCCGCCTTGAACTTCGTG
>DATIXE010000043.1:0-36873 GCA_035518915.1 Candidatus Eiseniibacteriota bacterium | reverse complement strand
AAGTCCCGATTAACGCGGTAACCGGATAAATACGTATCAGTACTGGGAGAAAACAATCTCCGACTACACAGCGAGGGTGTATCATTTTTCCCCGCCTTATAGCCTACCCCTGCCCTGCGTTGACTTCGTTCTGCCGCTGGCCTAACATGCCGTGTCTCAACGCACCATAGGCTTTCTAACCGCAGTCCACCCGAGGAATCGACGGATGAGCGACTGGCAATTCGCGCAGGAAAATCCCGCGGAACAACTTGCCCAGCTTCATTTTTTCTCCATCATGAAGCGCCAGCCCGGCGGGGATGTGCCATTCCGCATTACTGTCAAAGAGTTCGCCTCACCGCCTCCCGGCCAGCGCCTGCGCTTCTTCGCCGAAGCCGACAAGCCAGTCAACCAGAAAACGGCGTCGTTCGTTCCTTGCGGGTGGGGCAACACGGTGTTCAACGCCCTGGTGGATTGCGTGCGCCTGATTCGCCAGTTTCCGTATGAAGGCGAGGAGCCGCCAGTTTCGTCCTAGATAGCGCCGGCGGGTCGCCATGCGGGTGGTTGGGGTTTTCGTTCCGAGGAGGCCGATACTTTGATTCTCGAAATCGCCAAGAGCCAGGGCAGCGACGGCATCGTGGTTTTCAGCCTTCGCGGCAGCATTCACACCGGGCCGGACTGCCGGCGCATCGAGCAGGAAGTGGAAGGGTTGCTCCAGAACAAACAGCTGCGCGCCATCCTGGATTTCAGCGGCATCACCCACATCGACAGCGCGGCGATCGGCGTGATCGTTCGCTGCTTCTCGCGGCTCAAGAATTCCGGGGGCGCGCTGCGCCTGTCTGGCTGCAACGGCATGGTGGAATCCAGTCTGAAGCTGACGAAAGTGGATAAGGTCATCGACATCTTTCCCACCGCCGCCGCTGCTGCGGAAAATTTTCCCGCCGCTACCCCGCGCACCTAGGCGCTACCTCTTTTCATGACTGCTGTCCATGCGGTGTCCACCCGGACTTCTGCACATCCCCTTTGTAATTCCGATTGCGCGTGGATTCGGCCTTTGTTACGCTCCCGCCATCGAGTTCCTCGGGGGGTCTCCATGGCATTTTGCAAGGCATGTGGTCAAGAAATCGGTACAGCCGCGTTTTGTCCGAAGTGCGGCGCAAGTCAGGGTGCGGCGGTTACTCCGGGTGCAGCGCCGGCGGGAGCTCCGCCGGCCCCAGCAACAGCGACGGCTTCGCCAACGGCAGGTTTGGAGGAAAACGTCGCCGGCCTGCTCTGCTATATCGTGGGTTGGGTCACGGGGCTGATTTTCCTGCTCATTGACAAGCGCCCGTTCGTGCGGTTTCATGCGGCGCAATCGATCGGACTCTCGATCGGCGTCATCATCGTCTATTTCGCCGTGGGCGTCTTGTTCGGAATGCTCCACATGATGCACATGGGATTTCTCGCCCTGGCGGCCTATCCCCTGGTGGGACTCGGCGTTTTCGTGCTGTGGATTTTCATGATGTACAAGGCGTACCAGCATGAAAAATTCATGCTGCCCATTATTGGAAATATCGCCGAAGGCATGGCCGGCAAATAGGGGCTCAGGCGTGAAGGTGATAGTAACCGTCTTCGCGGATCAGGTTTACCGCGACTCCGAACAACTCCGCAAGCTGCGCGTTCGTGAGCAGTTTCTCTTTCGATCCGTCCGCCAGGACACGTCCTCCGCGCAGCAACACTACCCGCGCAATCTCCGGGATGATCTCGGCGACGTGGTGCGTAACCAACAGGATGCCCAATCCAGCCCGCGCCAATTCCCTCATCGTTTCCCGAAGCTCCACCTGCCCGGCGATGTCCAGGGCGTTGCTCGGTTCATCGAACAGCAGCGTCCGCGGATCGTGGACCAGCGCCCTCGCGATTAAGGTGCGCTTGGCCTCACCTGAGGACATTTCCGCCAGCGACCGCTTGGCCAGATGGCCGACGCCCAGGCGCGTCAGGGCGGCGATGGCGCGCTCCCGGTGCTCGGGCTGCGGCTGGTGATTCGGAAAAATCCGCGTGCTGCTGAAAAAGCCGGAAGTCACGACGTCCAGCCCGATCGCCTCCGTGGTACATGCGGATAGCAGATCCGGCGAGACGATGCCCAGGAGCGAGCGCAGCTCGAAAATGTTCCAGAGCTCTTTCCCCAGAATCTGGATTCCGCTGCCCTCACGGACCACCGGGTAGCATTCCCGGGTCAGCGTCTTGATCAGGGTCGATTTGCCGCAGCCGTTCGGTCCCAGGATGCACAGGTGCTCGCCCTGCTCGATCCTCAGTGATACGTCATTGAGGGCAAGATTGTCTCCACGGGCCACGGAGACGTTCCGCAGTTCCACCAGGGGAGCCTTGGTCTCGTTTCGCAAGAACCCTCGCTTTGCCACAATCGATTATAGGGAAACCGGCGAACAAAAATAAAAAAGGAGGCGAAGGCCAAAGGTCTCCGCCTCCCGGGGTGGGGTGGGTGTTACAGTCAAACCCTTCTGTGGGAATCAGCAGCGCCTGCCCTGCCAGGCAGGCCTGCATCTCACTCGCGGTTCGCGACTGCCATCGCGAAAGAGACTTACCACTCGAGGGCTTGTCTTTGGCGAATTTCTAGCATCCGCCAACGCACGTGTCAATCGAAAAAGGCCAATGCTTCCCAGCGGCCTGGGCGATGCTTCGCGCGTCCTGCCACGGCTCAGGTATCCAGGATTTCCCGGATCGTGCTGGCGAGAGAGGTTGGACTGTAGGGCTTCTGGAGGTAGTGCGACCCCGGAATACGAGCCGCCGTCTGGTCCGCTTTCTCCGAAAATCCGCTCGTAAACAGGATGGGAATCTTTTCATTCCGCCGCAGGAGTTCCGCTGCGGTCGCGGCCCCGCCCATGTGCGGCATCACCACGTCCAGAACCGCCAATGCGGGGAATTCCAGGTCGGCCAGGTGCAGCGCCTGCTTGCCGTCCGCCGCTGCCAGGACCCGATAGCCGAGCCGCGTAAGCGACTGGCGGACCAGCTCCCGAATCGAATCGTGGTCCTCGGCCAGCAAAATCGTCTCCGAACCCTGGAGGCTTTTCGCCGTTGCCGCCCCGCCTGATTCCTTGAATTCTTCGGTGGCGGACTTGTCCAGCGCGGGCAGATATACGTGAAACAAGGTGCCTTGTCCCAGTTCGCTGTACACGTGGAGGAATCCGCCGTGCTGCCGGACGATACCGTAGACCGTTGCCAGGCCCATTCCCGAACCTTTCCCGCGCTCTTTCGTCGTGTAAAACGGTTCGAAGATGCGATCGCGCACTTCCGGGCTCATCCCGCATCCCGTGTCCGAAATCGACAGCACAACGTAGGTTCCTGAAGTAACGCCAGGGTAAAAATGACAGAACGAGTCGTCCAACAGCATCATCTCGGTCTTGATCCGCAGTCGCCCGCCGTCCGGCATCGCGTCTCGCGCGTTCAGGCAGATGTTCATCAACACCTGTTCCAGTTGCGCGGGTTCCGCCTTCACGGGTTGCAGGTCGCCGAGTTGTGTCCGGATTTCGATGTCCTTGCCGATCACCTTGTCCAGGAGGCTCATGAGTCCTTCGACGATCCCGTTCAGCTGCACCGGACGGGGCTTCAGCGGTTGGCGTCTTGCGAACGTGAGTAATTCACGGGTCAGGGCCGCGGCCCGGTCCGTTTGCTGGCGGATATGCGCGAAATACTCGGCGATATGCGGATTCTCCTTGCATTGGTCGTAGCCGATTTCGGCCCAGCCCAGAACGGCCCCCAGAACGTTGTTGAAATCGTGCGCAATTCCTCCGGCCAGTTGCCCGATCGTTTCGAACTTCTGCGCTTGTTGCAGTTGGCGTTCCAGCGCCCGCATCTCGGTCACGTCTTCCACGATTCCTTCGATGGTATTGCCGGACGCTGCTTCGGGACGCACGCACAGGTGCAGCCTGACGGAAACGATTCCGCCGTCCCGCCGCCGCCACTCGCTCTCGGCGTTTTGCACGCTCCCCTTCTCCTGGCATTCGGTGAGCAGTTGCGCAAACGCCTCCGGGTAGCGGAACACGTCCTTCACCAGGTTCAGCGGCTGCAACTCCGGAAAACTCGAACAGGCCATGATCTTCAGGAGCGTCTCGTTGGCAGCCCGGAAGGTGCCCTGCGCGCTGGCCTCAAAAATTCCATAGACCGCGTTTTCCATCAGATCCCGCCCGCGCCTCTCACTCTCGCGCAGAGCCGACCGCATTCGCTCGGCCTCTGCCGCCAGTTTCCCTTCCACAAGCGCCCGCCTCAGCGCGAAGGCGAGCCGCGCCGCGGAGGCCTTTGGCACGTAGTCGCTCGCTCCCCACCGCAAGCATTCGGCGGACGCCTCCTCTTCCGGGCTGTCCGTCAACACCACGAACGGAACGATTGGCCAAGCGGTGGACAACAGTTGGCTCGCTCTCCGCAGGTCCAGTTTCGCGGTTCTTCCGTTCAGGATCGCGGCATGAACGCTTCCGGTTCGTACTGCGGATTCCAACTCCTCGAAGTTGGCCGCAACTATTGGCTCCAGCTCAAATCCCGCGCTGCGCAGCGGAGCCAGAATTCTCTCTGCCTCCTCGGAATTGCGCTCCAGCAGAAGCACTCGCACGGCCGACGTGGAAATTGCGACGCTGTGATTAAGGACAGCCACAGGACCCATAGACCACCTCAACCGCTCGTTATCGCCCATTTCGAGCCGATTCAGCGCGCCCCCACCGGGCTGCGTACAGCGCGCGATGCCAATCGCCTTATCGCCGCGTCTCTGCCTTCATCCTGCGGATGTGGTTTTTGAACGGCAGTTCGCGCGCAAAAGCCCTACAACGGCAACTCGAAGTAGGCGGAGCAGCGGGACAGTTTCATGGAACGGGAATGCGCTACATCGGGAAGGGAAAACAGTATTGGTGAGAGACTAAGAGAAGTCAAGTAATATTACTAACTTCTAATCTTTTTCCAGCCGAATGTCGACCCCTCCCCGCTTCAAAACGAATGCCGTCAGCCCAGCCAAGAGTCCACCAGCAAGCACAACCGCTTCCCAGACGAGCCCGGCGGCAAGCACGAGGTGTGGCGCTGCCCCAAATGGGGACAGCAGCCCCACCATCGCCGCCTCTCTCACACCAATTCCACCTTGCGTCAGCGGCAACAACGCCGCCAGCTTCGCGAGTGGCCAGGCGAAAAACCAGTCTCGCAACGGCAATACAAGTCCACACGCTTTGGCCAGCCATACGGTCAGCAGCAGAAAAGTCGTCTGGATCCCGGTCGCAAGCAGCCAGGCGAGTCCCAGAACATGTGGCGTACCTGACACGGATCGCACCGCGTGCCGCATCCGTGCGAGCCGCCGCCGAAACCTCACGGATCGCCCGGCAAACAACGGACGAAACAGCAACACCACGCACAACACCACAATTCCAACACCGATTCCGCCGTACAGGAAGGCCTTCTGCGCTGCCGCCTGAAATGTTGCCGGCAATGCCCTGGGCAGCAGCACGAGGCCCAGCAACACCAGTCCGGCTTGAGCAGTCATGTCCGCAAGTCGGTCGGCCACATTTCCCGCCAGCACCCCCGCCGGGTTTGCACTTCGCCGCAATCCCACCGCCAGACGAACGGCGTCCCCGCCGATGATGGACGGTAGAAACAACGTGCCGAACAGTCCTGCCGTGTAGCACTGCGCGCACGTCCGGAAATCCAACGCCGCTCCCGCTGCGTTCACCACCATCCGCCATTTCACGATTCCCACCGTATGGGCGCACAAATACCCGGCCAGGATCAGAACAAAGGTTGTTACTGGGACCCCGCGGATCGCTTCCGCCAGCAAGTGCAGCGGCAGGTAGTGCAGCAGCGCCCCAATCACGGCCGCCGCGGCCAGCCAGCGCAGGGTGATCAGCAGACGCCCGCGTGCGCGATTTTCCGAATGATGAGGGCTGATCATTCAAACGGCTGCCTAGCCACCAAAAATTTCGTTGATTTTCGCCGCCAACTGGAAATCCAGGTTGCTGATGCCCTTCACGCTGTGGGTGTTCAGATCGATCACCACTTTGTTCCATACATTAAACCACTCCGGGTGATGATTCATCCCCTCAGCGACCAGCGCCACCTGGGTCATTTTTCCGAAGGCCGCGGCGAAATCCTTGCACTCAAACGCGCGATGCAGCTTTCCGTCTACCACGCTCCAACCCTTCGCGTTCTGCAGGTGTTGCTGAATTTCCGCGTCGCTCAATTTTTGTCCAGGCATGGCAGGCTCCCTCCCAAATCGCTCTTCTTAGCTTGCTCCATTATGCGTGCTCACCCACACACCAGCAACAATCCAGCCCGGCGGCGCGCGACAACGGCAATTGAATGCACTCCCGAATTCCAGTACGCTGGATTCTTCGCTCATTGTGATTTTCCGCCCTGTGCAGTCACGCTCAGCCCTGCGGATCGGAGACCCTCGTGAAAAAGAAAATTCGTGCCATCCAATACGGAATCGGCCCCATCGGTGCCTCCATTTTGAAGCTCCTGCGCGAGAAAGAAGCCATTGAAATCATCGGCGCCATTGATCGCGACCCTGGCAAAGTCGGCAAGGACCTCGGCGAAATCGCCGGAGCGGCCGACGCGCCTTGGGGAGTCAGGGTTTCGGGCGACGCCAAGGGCGTGCTGGAACAGTCCGCCGACATCGTGATGCACACCACCTCTTCGTCGCTCCCAAAAGTGATGGACCAGTTGCTCGCGGCCCTGGAAGTTGGCTCCTGCGTCGTCTCCACCTGCGAAGAACTTTCCTATCCCTATCGCACCTATCCGGACCTTGCGGCGCAACTTGACGCTGCTGCCAAGGACAACGGCGTCGCCCTGGTCGGCACCGGTGTCAACCCGGGCTTCGTCATGGATAAGCTGGTCGTCACGCTCGCCGCCGTTTCGCAACGAATCGAGCATGCCAAAGCACTGCGGATCGTGGACGCATCCAAAAGGCGTCTGCCCTTGCAGAAGAAAATCGGCGCGGGGCTTTCGGTCGAGGAATTCCGGGCCAAGGTAACGGAAGGCATCATCAAGCACGTCGGGCTGCCGGAATCGGTCGCCATGGTCGCCGATTCGCTGGGCCTGCGCGTGAATCAGATTACGGAGAGCATCGAGCCCAAAGTTGCCACGGAACGCGTACAGACGGAATTTCTCACTGTCGAATCCGGCCAGGCCGCCGGGGTGCATCAGATTGCGCGCGGCCTCTCGGACGGCAAGGAGCTTGTCTACATGGAGCTACAGATGTACGTCGGGGCCAAGGATGCCGCCGACACCGTCGAACTCACCGGCCACCCAAACATCAGCCTGGTGATTCCCGGCGGTTCGCACGGTGATATTGCCACCGCATCCGTGGCCGTCAATTCCATTCCCGCAATTCTGGATGCGCCTTCGGGGCTTCGCACTTCGCGCGATCTAGCTATCGGCTTCTTCCCGCCGAAGGGCTACAAATAACGGCAATCGCTACTTCTTCCAGAACTTCATGACCCCGGAGTAGTCCAGGTCCTGCTTGGCCTCGCCCTTGACGAAACTGTAGACCTCGCGCGAGGCGGCCGCCGTCGGCAATGCCACGCCCAACTGATTTCCCAGTTCCAGGAGCAATCCCAGGTCTTTGTGCATCAGCCGTAAGGGAAAACTCGGCTTGTAATCCCCTTTGGCCATAAGCGGAGCCTTGACATCCAGTGCCCCCGATCGCGCCATGCTCGCCTGCATCACCTCAATCAGGCTCTGCTCGCTGAGGCCCGCCTTGCCGACGACCGCCAGGGCCTCCGCCATCGCTTCCACCTGCAAGGCCAGGATTCCGTTCATCGCCAGCTTGATGGTCTGCCCCGCCCCATTGGGTCCCAGATGAAACCACTTCTTGCCCATCACACCGATGATGGGTTCTATCGCCCGCAGCGTTTCAGCGTCTCCTCCAATCATGAACACCAGGTTTCCTTCACGCGCTCCCCAGTCTCCCCCGGTAACCGGCGCGTCCAGAAATCTTACGTTGCGTTGTCCGCACGCGGCTGCGATCTTCCGGGCCAGAGCCGGCGAAATCGTGCTCGAATCCACGTACGTGCTGCCAGGTTTCAGTCCGCCCAGTGCTCCATCCTCTTTCCCTTCGTGGCCCCAGAGCACTTCTTCCAGCGCCGGCGGATCGCTCACGATCGTGAATAAAATCTCCGAAGCCTCAGCCGCTTCGCGCGGCGTTTTGGCGAGCTTGCCTCCGGCCGCGACGATTTCCGAAGCACGTGACGCCGTGCGATTCCACACCGTGACGTGATGACCTGCCTTCAGCAGGTTCAGGCTCATCGGCTTCCCCATTAAGCCGAGGCCAATAAATCCAATCTTTCGAGAAGGGGACCCATTGCTCACAGCACGCCTCCTGACAAAAATTCCCGGCCGGGCCGCGTCCGTGCCCGTCCGCATTCAGGCAAATTGTAGCTGATTCGCTTCGGTGCGTCGCGATGAGATGAAGGATTTCAGGCCATCTTTGGCCGCTGAGGGAGTGAGACGAGGGAGACGCCCGACGAGGGAGAAATTCCGGAGCCCGCAGCCGCAGATGCGGCTTGCGCATTTTCTGGCTGCGTAGCCGGTGCCTCCGGTGTACCGGCTTCTATGACTGCCTCTTCCGATGGGTTTTCCGCCGCTTCGATGCGGTGAATATATTGGTAGGGAATCTCCCAGCGAAAGTAGCTGCGCTTCCCCTTTTGGACCACATGCTGTTCCAAAAAGATCGAACGCCCGGAATCCGCCGAAAATGTTCCGGAGGCGGGCATAAGCGCATCTCCGACTCGGTACTGTACGGTGACTTTGCGGCCGAGGAAGTGCCCAAATGACGCCATTTCCGCGAGTCTGCGCGGGGGTCACCAGAGGGTCAATAGTACTGAGGGTCTGTTACTTGGCCGGGTGTGGAAAAGCGGTGGGGCTTTCATTGGTTCGCACCACCAGGTCTCCCGCCAGCAGCACGCCGAACGCCGAAATCAGCCCGAAGCCGAGGATCGCCGCCACAACGCGAGCTACCCAAACTCCGTGTGCAAATAGCCTGGCCACCAGAAAGGCAGCAAAGATTCCTCCGGCGAGCCCTGCCAGACCTCCCACAAGTCGCGTATATCTAGACACTTCCAAGGGCGCCTGGCAAGCGGGACAAGTGAGCTCATAGGACCGCGCGAGCACCGTGGCCCAGGGTATCCGCACGAAACATAGAGGACATTTGCGCTTTCCCATTACGCCCGTTGCCTTTCTATCGCTGCAGATCCGAGAGTACCGCCTCCGCCGCTCTCCGGCCACTCAGCATCGCCCCATGAATCGATGCGTTGTCCCGATGGTCGCCGCAGACATACACGCCCGGGCGGACTCGCACCGCGCGTTGCGGCGGCTCCAAGGCTCCCGGAAACTGTTGCGGCTGCGCGTGCGTGATTCGATAGCTGCGCAGAAACTTCCAGGTGCTCGCCACTTTGCCAAACCAATTTTTCATTTGGGCGATGATGAATCCGCCCAGCTGCACGTCTGTCAAATGGTGCGTGCCCAATACCGACACGGAAACCAGATGCTTCGCGCCGGGCGCGTAGCTCGGGGCCACGTTGGATATGACCACAAAATTGTTGACCGGCCCCGCTCCGTCGCCATTTAGCGCCAGCAGGGGCTCGCGGACCGGCGGTTCGTCCGCGGCATAGTAAAAGCACGTGACGCTGCGCGAGGCCGGCTCCACCTCGCCCACCAGGTGCGCAGCCGAAGGACCGTCCGCCGCAATCACAATGGCGCGTGCGCGGATCGTCTCACCGCCCAGCAACGTCAGCTCATTTTCATGCAGGGCTTCCACGCGCGCGTTCAGCCGCAACGCATCGGTTGCAAATTTTTCGGCGAGTTGCGCTGGTATCGCGCCCATGCCGTGTGACGGCAGCGTCGTGTCTCCCTCCGCAAGCATCTTGAACACAAATTCGAACATCCGACTCGAGGATTTCAGCTCGCTGTCCAGCAATATTCCGCCGAGAAACGGACGGAAAAAGCGATGAATGAACTCATGTGAAAATCCCTCGTGCAGCAGCGCCTCCTTCGTGCTGCGTTCCGGGCGCCCGAAAATTTCCTCGATCGATGTCCGGCCCAGCCGGCTCCGCAGCCGGGCGATCCGCAGCTTGTCCATCAGCGTCCCGAATTCTGATCCGAGCGCTTCCTTCCAGGCCCCCGGTGTTCGCCAGGGATCGATCAGCCTGTTCATGCGCCCCGCATACCAGGAAAGCACTCCGGGTACGAATGATTTCAGCTCCAGGCGCGCGTAGTCCAGCGTGCGTTTAGCTTCAGGATACTCGGAAAGGAGCACCTGGAAGCCGCGGTCCAGCAAAAAGCCATCCACCGTATCGGTGCGGACGCGTCCTCCGATTCCATCCGACGCTTCCAGTACCAGAAAATTCACGCCTTTGGCCTGCAATTCCCGCGCGCAGCACAAACCGGCCAAACCCGCACCCACAATCAGGACGTCCGGATTCGATGTCATTCGGCAGTTTTCCTTGAACTTTCGAAGGGATGCCCTGCAGTCCCGAATCAAACCAATATCCTGCGCTATCCCGTTGAACCTGCGCAAGCCCCTGCCCGTCATTCGCCTTTGTCAGGCTGCCCATTCTCGTTTGTCGGCGTCTCGCCCGAATATCGCTTCAGATATTCCTTGACCGAGAATTTCCGCGCGGTGTTCTCCGAGCTCATATAGCGGATCGCGCCGAACACCGGACGGACCGGCGCCCATGGCCGATCGTATCGCCCCAGTACCCAGAAGATTCCGCTGTACGAATTTGGGTCCCGCCCGTCCAGGGCGTATTTGTTGTTCAGGTGAATCATGATCCGCGCGGCCTCCTGGGGCCTGCGCGACCACTGCAAAATCTTCTTCCCCCAAAGCATGCGCAGATAACTGTGAATCTTCCCCTCGCGCACCAACTGCCGCTGCGCCGCGTTCCACAGCGGATCGTGCGTCTTGGCTTCCTCGAAGTCTTCGAGGGAATAGAGATACTCGCGCTCATCTTTGCGGTGCTCGCGCAAGGTCTTCTTCGCCCACTCCGGCAGCGACTCATACCGGTCGGAGTCCCACCGGTTTGCGCAGAAGTTGAAGGCAACTTCGCGCCAGGTAATGATCTCGTCCAGAAAGCTCTCCGCGTTCGCGCTCATGCCCCACCAACCTTCGCGCTTTCCGGTCGCCCGAAGCGACAGCTTTTCGAGCTTCCATTTTTCGCGGCGGGCCAGTTCCATGAACACTTCATGCACGCTCAAGTGTCCAAAATGCAGGAACGGTGAGAGCCCGCTGGTCGCGTCCCATTCCGGCTCATTGCGCTTTTCGCCGTAATCCTTAAGTTTCCGCCCCAAAAACTCCCGCAGGTGAGCTTTCGCGTGGCCATGCCCGCCGCGCGGCGTAACGGGCCGCACGCTATGGTCGATCGGCATTTTGTGCAGCTCGGCTATGTCGCCCGACAGCAAGCGCTCCGTCGCCGCAGGCCACTTCTTGCGGATCTTTTCCGGTATCCGACCACCCCTTGCCGACTTCGCCTTTCGAAGGGGATCCCTGGCGGGACATTCCCGCAAGTGCTTAGGTAATTCCTTCTGGAGAAACCGCCGGAAGTCGAACGCCCTCCCCATCGCCTGGGGACACGCACGCATGGGCAGCAAGCCGTTGGAATCCACCGCCTCGATGGCCACGCCAACCTTCTTTCCCGCGCTTTCTAGCATTCGCGGCAGGAAGAAGCATGGATAGTCATCCGCCACCACCACACAGGCATATTCCGCCAGGGCCTCCAGCAGTCCTTTCCCGGAATCCGGCACGGGCTCAACATACGGGTGGTAGCATATCCCGGCCCCAGCGCACGTCCGCGCATTGTCCGACATTCCATCCAGCACGAACCGATGCAAGCGGTCGCTCGCCCAACGGTATCCGGCGCGCAACGCCTCGAGAATCACCAGTGGTTTCCGCAACGTCGCGCAATGTTCCAGCGCCCGATCCAGAGCAAAATTAAAATGCAACCTGCGGGTGGCGGTCGGCCAATACAGTACGTATTCGCCATTGGCGCGAGTCGCCGCGTCATTCAGGTTTCGTATGCGCAGGATCGGAACGCGCCCCAAGTTTCTCCTTCCACCCCGTTCAGTTCTTCAACGGCCGCACTTTGATTCCTGTGCCACTCCCCGCTCCTGTTGACTTTTCCAGCTGGCGCGATAAAGTCTGCTTCGCTTCTCAGCGCGTTATACCAAAGGAGTCCTGGATGCGTGGCAAGATTGTATGCTGTTTTCTCCTCGGCCTGCTGTTGTGGACGCCCGGAAGAGGGCAAGGACAAAAACCTGCCGACAAGATTTATGTTCTCAAGGCAGCCCGGCTCTTCGATGGCAAGAGCGATTCGCTCGTTACGCCCGGCCTGGTGGTGGTGACCGGCGGAAAAATCACCGCCGTCGGCGCCGGCGCTGCTATCCCACCGGGAGCGCAGGTGATCGACCTCGGTGACGCCACGCTCCTTCCCGGTTTCATTGATGCACACACGCATCTCACGTTTCCTTACTCCGAGGACTACAAGCAGGCGCGCCTCGATACACTTCAGAAGACGATTGCGGAAGAGGCCCTCGACGCCAGCGTCAACGCCCGCGTTACCCTCATGGCGGGATTCACGACGGTGCGCGACGTCGGCTCGCGCGATTATCTCGATGTTGGCCTGCGCAATGGTATTCGCAACGGAGACGTCCCCGGCCCGCGCATGCTCGTCACGGTGCATGCCCTCAGCGCCACGGGCGGACATTGCGATTTCGAGGACGGTTATCGCGCGGGAGTCTTCGGCCACGAGTCGGGCCCCGGCGACGGCGTCATCAACGGTCCCGACCAGGCTCGCTATGCCGTACGGCTGGACCACAAATACGGTGCCGACATGATCAAGGTCTGCGCCTCCGGCGGTGTGCTCTCCGAAACCGACGACGTGGACACTCCGCAGCTCACGCAGGAGGAGCTCAACGCCATTGTGGACGAGGCCCACGCGCTTCGCCGCAAAACCGCCGCTCATGCCCACGGCGCCGAAGCCGCCAAGCGCGCCATTCGCGCCGGGATCGATTCCATCGAGCATGGAAGTTTTCTCGACGACGAAGCGCTCGACATGATGAAACAGCACGGCACCTACCTGGTGCCCACGTTGATGGCCGTGCAGGGCATTCAGGAGCAGCTCGACCGCGGCGTCTACATGCCGCCCGCCATCGAAGCCAAGGCGCGCGCCGCCATCGCGGCCGTTCATGTCACCTTCCAACGCGCGCTCGCGAAGGGGGTCAAAATCGGACTGGGCACCGACGCCGGGGTCTACCGCCACGGGCGCAACGCCGAAGAATTTCATCAGATGGTGGATCTCGGCATGAAGCCGGTAGATGCCCTAAAAGCCGGCACTTCAGCCGATGCGGATCTTCTGGGTATCGCGAATAAGATCGGAACCCTGGAATCCGGCAAGCTCGCCGACGTTGTCGCCATTCCCGGCGACCCCACACAGAACATCCGCCAGACCGAGCACGTCTTCTTCGTCATGAAGGAAGGCGTGATCTACCGCAACGACGCGCCCGTCGCGGCTCGCTGAGCGAAGAAGGAGTTCCCATGAGCGGACTTTCCGAAGGCGTTCGCGATGCCTTCGCGAGCGAATATCGCGCACGCGCCGCCGAACTTCACAAGTGGGTCGATCCCCTGTCCGAGGAACAGTTCTGGCGGAATCCGTTCTCCCACGGCAACTCCGCCGGCCATCTGGTTCTTCATCTCACCGGAAATCTCAGCTATTATATCGGCGCGCGCATCGCCGAATCCGGCTACATTCGCAACCGCGACCTGGAATTTAGCGACTCGCGCAAGCCTCCAATGGCCGAAGTGCTGCAGGAGTTCGACGAGACTATAGCCCTGGTCATTTCCACGATTGAAACACAGAGCGAATCCGACTGGACCGCCCCTTATACGGCCGAACGTGACACCGTCGCCAAAAATCGCCTGATGCTTTTCCTGCGCTGCGCCAGCCACCTCTACCATCACATCGGCCAGATCATCTATCTCGCTCGCGAACTCCAGAAGTCCTAGGTGTCACGTCTCCAGCTTGAACCGCGTGGATGCCAGCCGGTAGAGCTTCCTCCAGACCAAACGGTTGATGAGCACCACAATCACCGCCATGATCAGCGTGGAGGCCAGGAGGAGATCGAATCTTCCGGCGTCGCTTGCCCGGCTGATCGCGCTTCCCAGTCCCGGCGCCTGCACGATCTTCCCCTGAAAATGAAAATATTCCGCCACGATGCTGGCGTTCCACGCGCCGCCCGATGCCGTCACCATCCCCGTCACCAGATACGGAAAAATGCCCGGCAATATCAGATAACGCCAGCGGTCCAAGGAACCGAACTTGAAAATCTTCGACGCCTCTTTCAGGTCCGTGGGAATTGCCATGGCCCCTGCGATCACATTAAAGAGGATGTACCACTGCGTGCCCAGCAGCATCAGCGACATGGCCGCGATCTCCACGCCGCCGCGCAGGCGAATCAGAAACAGCAGGATCACGGGAAACAGCGCCGTCGCCGGAATGGACGCCGCCAGCTGTACCAGCGGCTGCATCAATCGCGCAAATCGCGGGCTGAATCCGATCGCCACGCCCACCGGCACCGTCCACAGCGCCCCGATGATTAGCGCCAGGTTCACGCGCAAGAACGTCAGCCCCGCACTCTTGAACAGCTCCTCGTATTCCCAAAACGGCAGCCCCGCCAACTCGCCGACCGCGCGGTACACCCCGTAGAAGGCGAAAATTGCGCCCAGGGCCGCGAAGATCCATCCGAACCAGCGCCGCGGTTTTGTGACGGGATTGGACCGCAGGCTCTGCGCCGCTCGCTTCGCCCCGCTAGCGAACTCCATCGTGGCCCATTCCAAAACTGGGTGCAAAATTCTCCGGTAGAACCGGATCAAGAACGACTCTTTGCGCAGAAAATTCAGAATTGAACTCTGCGCTCCTCCGGCGCTTTCCACTTGTTCAAATTTGAATTTGTCCGCCCAGGTGATCACCGGCCGCCAGATCAACTGGTCCATGAGCACGATCACCGCCACCATCGCCGCCAATCCCCACAACAGCGCTCGCGTGTTGCCCTGTCCCGCGGCCGTCTGCAGATACGATCCCAGGCCCGGCAAACGAAAATCCTTGTCGCCAAGCACGAACATCTCGCACGCCATAAGGAAAAACCATCCGCCCGCCACGGACATCATCGAATTCCAAACCAGGCCAATCGTCGAGAACGGCAGATCCAATTCCATGAATCGCTGCCAGCCGCTGAACCGATAGATAATCGCCGCCTCGCGCAAATCGCGCGGCACGGTCTTCAGCGAGGAATAAAAGCTGAAAGCGATGTTCCACACCTGGCCCGTAAAAATCAGAATGATCGACCCGAGTTCCACGCCCAGTTGGCGGCTCGGAAACAGCGCCACCATCGCCAGCATCACGCCGGGCAGAAAACTCAGCACCGGGATGGATTGCAGGATGTCCAGCAGCGGAATCAGAACCATCTCCGCCCGCCGCGAGTTCGCGGCGATGTATCCGTACGCGAGCGCAAACACCAGGCTCAGCGCGTACGCCACAAGAATGCGCACCAGCGAATACAGCGCATACAGCGGCAGGCTCCGCGGGTCCTGGGAAATCGTGGATTCCGCCTTTACCGGACCGAGCCACGAGTGCGCGATTGAATACAATCCATACACGCACGCAAAGATCGCCAGGAACACTCCGATGTCGATCAGAAATCCGTAGGCCCAGCGCGACCCGGCGGGCCGCACCGCCGTCGGCGGCTGTGGTGTCCGTTGCAAAGGAAGGGGAGCGGGGGAAGGCACAGCCGGTTCAGGCCTCGGTGAGCGTCAGCTTCCCGCTCGCCGCATCGTAATCAAACAGCTCCGCGTAGCGTCCCCACTGAATGGCCGTTTCCAACTGGCGCTTCGCCTCGTCTTCACTGAAATGTTCGTCCAATAAATCCTGAAAAAATTCCGCCGGCAGAGTCTTGTCCGCCTTGGCGCGCAGCGCCTGCTCCATCTGCCGGAGCAACGGGACATGCGCGAGCACCACTTTGCGGAAAATCGCTTTTCTCCCTTGAATATCCGCCTGGGCAAATGCCTTTCCTTCCGCCGTCAGGATGGCGTCGCCCTCCTCTAACGCCAGCAGGCCGAGCAGCGCCGCGGTGTCCACGGCCGGCAATAGCGCGTCCACTTCCAGGCTCAGCTCGTCGGCCAACACGTGCAGGTCCGCGCGCCCTTCGTGGTCCTCGAGAATTTCCAGCAAGCCGGCCATTCCGCCGGGACGCGTGTGCGGCAGCATCACCGTCTCTTGCTTCCGCCGACCCTCTGGCTGTGCCTGCCCTACGGGCGACTTTTCCGGATGATCCTGCTGCGTCAGCGCCCGGTAAATCTGGTCCACGAGTTCCGTGAAGCGCGGATCCTTATGATCCCGCGGCTGTCCCATCTTCACGTCGAATTCGGCGTGGATGTGCGCCGGATTCCGCCCCAGCACAATGATGCGGTCCGCCAGGATCACCGCCTCCTCGATGTTGTGCGTCACGATGAAAATCGCGCGCGTGGGAATCTTCTTTCCCAGCCACAACTCCATCAACTCGCCGCGGAGGGTCTCCGCCGTCAGCACATCCAGCGCCGAAAACGGCTCGTCCATGAACAGCACTTCCGGCTCGACCACCAGCGCCCGCGCCACTCCCACACGTTGTTTCATTCCGCCGGAAAGCTCCTTGGGATAGGCCGACTCAAATCCATCCAATCCCACGGCGTCAATAATTCGCAGCGCCCGTTTGTGGCGTTCCACCACCGCAACGCCTCGCGCTTCCAGCGGCGCTTCCACGTTCTCCAGCACCGTCAGCCAGGGGAACAACGCGAAGCTCTGAAACACGATGGAAACGTTCGGCGATTCGTCGCGCACCGGCTGCCCGTGCCAGAAAACGGTCCCCGCCGACGTCGGCGAAAGCCCCGTCAGCATCCGCAGCATTGTGGACTTCCCGCAGCCCGAAGGCCCCAGCAGCGCGATAATCTGCCCGGGATAGATTGCGATATTGGTCGGCGCGATCACCTGAATCCGGCTGCCGTCTGGCTGCGGATAGAATTTCTCCAGGTTGCTTGCGGCAATAATCGGTTCAAGACCTGTGGTCGTGGTGCTCATAATCGCGTGTATTATCGCTCAGTTTCTTCCGTGGCGTGCGGCATTGCTCATATACCGTGGAATCCATCGAAAAACGGTTACAATCTCTTGACCAATCCATGAATGAATCGTTACCTCTGGCAGAACGCCACTTCCAGGACTCCCGATTCGCTTGGCCCACGGCCCTGGCCTTCTCCTTGCTGGCCACCCTCGCGCTTTTGATCCCCTTCTTCTGGCTGGGCAGCGCCTCCGGCCATGATTTTGAGTTTCACGTGGCTTCCTGGCTCGATGTCGCCTATCAGTGGCGGCACGGAGTACTTTTCCCCCGTTGGACGTTCTGGTCCAACTACGGCTTCGGCGAACCGCGCTATATCTTTTATCCGCCGCTTTCCTGGATCCTGGGCGCCGCTCTCACCGTTATCGCGCCAATTTCCTGGGTTCCCGCTGCATTCATCCTGCTGACGCAAACCTTTGCCGGTGCCGCCGCTTACGCGCTGCTTCGCCGACTAACAACTCCCCGCGGCGCATGTTTCGGCGCCGCCTTCTATGCCATCAATCCGTACGCCATTCTGCTAAGCTACGTCCGCAGCGACTTTGCTGAGCAACTGGCCTGCGCCATCTTTCCTCTGCTCCTGCTGGCCGCCCTCCGCCTCGCCGGGCTTCTGGATGGCGAGCACCCAGGCCTTCCTTCCATCCCGAGTTTTGCCATCCCCTTCGCAGCCGTCTGGCTTTGCAATGCTCCGGCGGGCGTGATGGCCAGCTATTCCATGACTCTGCTTTTCGCGGTGGCCGCGGTCTCCAAACGCTCCTGGAAGATTTTTCTGCGTTCGACGGCTGCACTAGCCCTTGGATTCGGCTTGAGCACCTTCTATCTGCTTCCAGCGGCCTACGAGGAACGCTGGGTAAACATTGGCCAGGCTCTTTCCAGCGGCCTGCTTCCTTTTCAGAATTTCCTCTTTACCAACATCGACGACGTGGAGCACACCTGGTTCAACTGGGTCTCTTCCATCGCCGCCGTAGTCTTGATCCTGTTCGCTGCGCTTGCCACGCTTGCTTCCCGCAAGTTCGCACGTGAGACTTCCGCCTCCCCCAGCGCGAAACGCACCTGGCGCATTCTGCTTCTTCTCGGCGTTGCCTGCACGGTTCTGATGCTTCGCCCCACCGTTTTTCTGTGGAATATTCTGCCGCAGCTCCGTTACATCCAGTTCCCATGGCGCTGGATGTCTTTTCTGGCTGTGATTTGCTGTTGTTTCCTGGCCGCGGTCGTCGAACGGCGCCGCGGCTGGTTGGCATTCGTCCTCGTGGTTGCTCTTTCGATTCCGCTCGCCGTGTTTCTTGGCGAAAACACCTGGTGGGATCCCGACGAAATGCCTACGCAGCAGGCCGCCGTCGTCAGCGGCAAGGGTTTTGAAGGTGTGGACGAATACGATCCGCTTGGAGACGATCACCTGGATCTCGCCAGCCAAGCTCCGCTCGCGGTGGCCCTTGCTGCCCACGCCAATCCCGCCTCAAGGGCACAACCACTTCCAGCCAAAATAGATGTGAAGCTCTGGCTCCCCGAAAAAAAGGAATTGGTCGTGGATTCTCCGGAGCCCGCCCGCGTCGCTCTGCGCTTGCTGGATTATCCGGCCTGGCGGGTGACCGTGAACGGCCGCGGCGTTACACCGGTTCGCACCCGTGGCGTAGATCAAATGTTCGTGCCTATCAGTGCGGGAATATCGGAAATCGAAATCCGCTTCGTGCGGACACCCGACCGCAGCGCCGGCATTGCCGTCTCAGTGCTCTGTTGCTTGTTAGGAATCGGGTTGCTCGGCTCCCGAAAAAGGATGGCCTCTTAGCGCCGGTCCACCGAAGGATGCCGGATGTCCTGGCCCTGCACGATGTAAATCACGTCTTCGGCAATGTTCGTCGCGTGGTCGCCGATGCGTTCCAGGTTTTTCGCCACCAGGATCAATTCGAAGGCCGGAAACACCACGCTCGAATCGCCCATCATGTAGGTCAGCAATTCCCGGAAAATCTGGTCGCGGTAATGGTCCACCTGGTCGTCGTTGGACATCACCTTCTGCGCCAGTTCCACGTCGCGCCGTACCACCGCGTTCAGCGAGTTCCTCACCTGTTCTTCCGCAAGTTCGGACATGCGAGGCAAGTCCACGTAGGGCTTTACGCGCGGATGCCGCAGGATGCGCAACGCGCCCTGGGCAATATTCACCGCTTGGTCGCCGATGCGCTCCAGGTCGTTATTGATGCGGGAAACCGCCAGCACCAAGCGCAGGTCGGCGGCCATCAACTGGTGCAATGCCAGCAACTGCACGACGCGGTCGTCGATTTCCAGCTGCAGTTCGTTGATCGCGTCCTCTTCTTCCAGAACGCGCTTCGCCAGCTGCTCGTCGGAATCAAGCACTGCGTGCACCGACTGGTGCACCGCACGCTCCGCAAGGCTGCCCATCCACAGCAGCCGCTCTTTCAGTTCGTTCAAATCCTTTTCGAAGTGACGTTCCATGGCGCCCTTCCCGTTTGCAATTTACATACACCTGTTCTGCGCGATCGATGGGAAATTCGTCTGCTCAGCCGAATCTTCCGGTGATGTAGGCTTCTGTTCGCGGATCCCCCGGCGTGGTGAACAGTTGCGGCGTCGGGCTGAATTCGATGATCTGCCCGGTCAGCAGGAAGGCCGTAAAATCGCTCACGCGCGCCGCCTGCTGCATGTTGTGCGTCACGATGGCTATCGTCGTCAGATTCTTCAGCTCCACCATCAATTCCTCGATCTTCGCCGTGCTGATGGGATCGAGCGCCGAACACGGCTCGTCCATCAGCAGAACCTCGGGTTCGACCGCCAGCGCTCTGGCGATGCAAAGCCGTTGCTGCTGGCCGCCCGAGAGTTCGTAGGCGGACTTGTGCAAGTGGTCCTTCACTTCTTCCCAAAGCGCCGAGTTCCGCAGGCTCTTCTCGACGATGTCCGCCAGCGATCCCTTATAACCGTTGATCTTCGGCCCGTAGGCGATGTTGTCGAAAATCGATTTCGGAAATGGGTTCGGCCGTTGAAACACCATGCCCACCCGCCTCCGCAGCAGTGTCACGTCCTGCGCCAGGATGTTCTGCCCGTCGAGAAGAATCTCACCTTCCAGGCGCGACGTGCCTACCGTCTCATGCATCCGGTTCAGGGTTCGCAGAAGCGTCGATTTGCCGCAACCCGAGGGCCCGATCAGCGCGGTCACCTTCTTGTCCGCGATCCCCATGCCGATGTCGAAGAGGATTTGTTTCGTACCGTAGTAAAAATTCAACTTGGAAATCGTCATCCGCAAGGGCAGGGCGGTCGACGTCTCCCGTGCCGCTGGCGTGGTAACATTCGTCGTGATATTCACGGATAACTCCGGCTTGGTGGAAGCTTGCATTCTTAAGACCTCGGTATCGCTATACCCCGGGACAATATTGTGCGCGCAAGGATGTTCACAACCAGGATCAGCCCCAACAAGACCAATCCCGCCGCCCATGCCTGCCGGTGCCAGTCTTCATACGGCGCGACGGCATACGTATAAATCACGACGGGTAAAGTTGCCGTCGGTTCCGACAATCCCTGGCTCCAGAAGCGGTTCCCGAACGAGGTAAATAGCAATGGGGCCGTCTCCCCGGCGACACGAGCCAGCGCCAGCAAGATCGCCGTCACAATGCCCCGGTATGCAGCCGGCACGATCACCGTCGCAATTGTGCGCCACTTGCTCGCTCCGAGCGCCATTGCTCCTTCACGGAGCATCCGCGGCACGCCCTTCAGGAACTCTTCCGTGCTGCGCAGCGTGATGGGGATCATCATGACCCCCAGGGCAAACGCACCGGCAAACGCGGAAAAATGCTTGAACGGCAGCACCGCCACGCTGTAAGCGAAAATGCCCACAACGATGGAGGGCACGCCATTCAGCAAGTCCGCCGCGTACCGTACCACCGACGCCACGCCTTTGCCGCTGAATTCCGCCAGATACACGCCGCCAAGAAATCCGACGGGCACGCCGATGCAGGAGGCCATCAGGAGGATCTTGGCGCTGCCTACGATCGCGTTGGCCATGCCGCCGCCGGTTTCGCCAACGGGCTTCGGCAGCTTGGTGAAAAAGTTCCAATTCACCGACGTCCCGCCGTTGAACATCAGGTATCCCAGGATGAAAAACAGGACCAGGACGGAAACCACGGCGCTCACGCCGGTCATCGTGAGCATGAAATTGCTAACGAACTTTCGCCATCGCAGTCGCCCGTTCATTACTGCGTCACCCCGCTGCCCCGTTGCGTTGTCAACAGGATCAAAATTCGCGCCAGTCCGTTGATGATGAACGTCAGCAGGAACAATACAAGGCCCAGCTCAACGAGCGCCTGCAAGTACAGGTCCCCGGTAGCCTCGGTGAACTCGTTCGCGATTACCGCGGCGATCGAATAACCCGGCGCAAACAGCGAAGCCGCGATCTTCGGCGTATTACCGACCACCATGGTCACTGCCATCGTCTCGCCCAACGCGCGCGCCAGCGCCAAGAAGATCGAACCCATGATGCCCGTCCGCGCAAAGGGCACCACCACGTTCCATGTGGACTCCCAGCGCGTCGATCCCAACGCCAGCGACGCTTCCCGCTGATCCCGTGGCACCGAGAGCAGCACTTCGCGCGACACCGAGATGATATACGGGATCACCATAATCGCCATGACGATTCCCGCGGTCATGAACCCCACGCCATACGACGGTCCTTTGAAAAGCGGCACAAACCCCAGCGCGCCATTCAAAACCGGGTAGATTACGTCTCTCACCAGCGGCACGATAATGAAAATGCCCAACAATCCGTAAATAACGCTTGGTACCGCCGCCAGCAAATCGATAAAGAACTGTAAAAAATCCGAAATTCGGGGCGGCGCGAGTTCCGCGAGAAAGATCGCCGCCCCGATCCCCAGTGGGATGGCGATGAACAGCGATACAGCGGACGTGACCAGGGTTCCGTAGATGAACGGCAGCGCACCGAACTCGTCCGTGATTGGATCCCACGTTTCACTGAACAGGAAGCGCAATCCGAATTTGTGTCTGGGCAGCACCGAGTTTTGCCAGAGTTCCCAGACCACCGCCGCCGTAAGCAACACCACAGTCGCCGCGAAGATCAAGGTGATCAGCCGTGCGATTTCGTCTCCGTCGCGCAGCCGGGAAAAAAAGGTGCGCGAGCCCGAAACCGGGCCCGCGCCTTTCATGGTTGTGCTTGCTGTGGCCACCTGGTCTCGTTTCCTACATCACCTTGCTAATAGCTTTCATCTCTTTGGCAACGACTTCCTTGGGCAGCTTGGCGTAGGAAAGGGCTTCGACTTCGCTCTGGCCGTCGGTCATCATCCATTTCAGGAAACCCTTGATCGCGTCACGCTTTCCGGCGTCCTGAATTTTCGATGGGATGAGCAGCCAGGTAAAGCTGGAAATTGGATAGGCGGTTTTGCCGGGGGCATTGGTAATGCTCACGCGGAAATCGTCCGGCATTTCCTTGGCCGCGCCGGCCGCTGCCGCGGTAACGCCGGCAAGGCTGGCCTTCACAAAAGTTCCGGACGAGTTTTTCACCGTTCCGTAAGGAATGTTGTTCTGGATCGCGTAGATCAATTCCACGTAACCGATTGCGTTGGGAGTCTGCTTGACCAGCCCGGTAACGCCCTCGTTTCCTTTCCCGCCGAGCCCCACGGGCCAGTTGACCGAAGTGCCCTTACCCACCTTGCTCTTCCATTCCTCGCTGACCTTGGAGAGGTAGTCGGTCCAGATATAGGTGGTGCCGCTGCCGTCCGAGCGGTGCACGACGACGATGTCCGCGGCCGGAAGGCTTACGCCCTTGTTCACGCTGGCAATGGCGGGGTCATTCCACTTGGTGATCTTGCCCAGGTAGATGCCTGCGAGCGCATCCGGCGTGAAATTCAACGAGGTACTGACCCCCGCGATGTTATAGGTCGGAATCACCGCTCCGAGCACCGTGGGAAAGTGCAGGATGCCGAATCCATGCTTGTCCTGGTAGGCCTTTAGCTGTTCGTCGTTCATCGGGCCGTCGCTTGCGCCGAAGTCCACCGTTCCCTCGGTCACCTGCTTGATGCCGCCGCCGGAGCCGATCGACTGATAATTGAACTGGATGTTCGGGAACTTGTTGTGATACACGTCAAACCACTTCGAATAAATCGGATACGGGAACGTCGCTCCTGCACCGTTAATCAGCATGGCATTGTCTGCCACTACGATCGCGCAAAGTGCGAGGACACCGGCTGCGAGCACAAGTAGTTTTTTCATGAGATGGATTCTCCCCAATTTTCAGGATGGCTTGATGACGCCCAAGTCTGACCATGCACCATTACGGAATTGTTACAACCATTCAAGAGTCTGTTAAAAATCAGAAATATTCTTCCAAGCTCCGTATTTCCTTCAAAAACGACTGCTTAAAAGACGTGATCAATCACTCCACGCGCGAAAAAAAGGGGCAGCCTTTCCAGCTGCCCCCAGGTTTTAGAGCTTTTCCATTACGCCGCTTCGTCTCTACGGAATGTAATACCGGAACGACGTCCACACCATGTTGTCCACGGCGTGCGGCGAAACGCTCGCGCCGCCGTTGTTGCTTCCGGACCAGCCGGTCTTATAGAAGTAGGAGTACTGGATGCCCCACTGCACTTTGCCCTTCTCGCCCTGATAAATCTTGTGCCAGAAGCCCAAGGTGCCCTCACCGATGTACCGGATGTCGCCGTTGCAAGTCCCGCCGCCACTAGGTGCACTGATGCCACTCGGGGGATTCTCTGTGCTGCACCCGGAATTGTTCGCCAGCGGGTTACCGTAACCGCCGATTCCGCTAATCGAGGTCTTCCAAGTGGTCTGGGTCTCGGGGTAGATGATGGTGGTTCCGTCTTCCGCCGCCAGAGTGACCGGAATCGTGGCATTTGATCCTGCCACCGAGGTGTATCCGGCATAGCTAGAACGTCCCGCGTACTCGCCGCCGACGTAGCCGTAAACGTCAAAGTTCTTGTTGACGTGCCAGTCCAGCGAGCCGAGCCAACCGGCGTTGTGAAGCAGCGACAACGTGCCGTCCGGCCGCACCGTGGCATCGGCCAACTGCGCCGAGATAAAACGCCCAATGCCGTTGCCATAAGCTCCCGTCAATCCGACGTCGAGTTTCTTGTTCAGCACCGGGGCGCGGAAATGGAAACCGCCGCCGCCACCTGTCCGCGAATCGTTGCTCGCGCCGATAGAACTCGGTGTCGTGTTCGAGCAAGCCGGGTTCGCCAGCGCACCCGCTCCCGTTAACACGTTGTTGGTATAGTCGCCGCTATAGACTGTCCCGTCTGCCCCGGTCACAGTCGCCGTGGCGGTGGTGTTTGCAGGAATGCTGACAACCGCGCAAGGATAGATGCGGTTCCGGAAGGTGCTCACGATGCCGAAAACTTCGAGGTGCGCCCATCCCGGATCGAACGCTGCCTTGAAGACAAAATCCGGCAGCTTTTGCGGTGAATAGCCCGTGCCGTCGAACGCGTTATACAAACCACCGCCACTTCCTGGGGCAAACGCGAACGAATTGGTGGATACCGCACCGCTGGCCGAGGTATACGTGCTCATTCCATGCGCTGCCACCGTGGCTTGCCCATTTTCCATGGACGCGCCGACCGAGAACTTGTCGCCGAAGCTCTTTGTCGCTCGGAACGAATCCGCACGTTGCCACACGTAGCCAACCACGTATTGCGGGTCGATTTGCGACGGGAACCATTCGCCGCGGTTCACGATGCCTTTCTTGTTTTCAGTTGCCAGGCTCCACATCTGGCCGGCCGAAAACGCCCAGCCGTTTTCGAGGTCGAGGCGGCCCCACAACTGGCGCTGCCGGAACACGTAGGAGTTGCTCTGCCGGTTGTTCGAAGTGGTGCCAGCGGCGAGAAAGTCTGCCTCGTAGTACGCACTCACCTTCGTGCTGCCGAACTTGGCGTCCGCCAAAAGCGACAAGCGCGACTGGCGAGCAGTAAAGTTCGTTTCCGTCAACTTGCCCAGCGCGTTGTTCCCGTACGGAATCGCCGTGAACGGCGTGTTGATGTCCGCGCTCAGGGCTCGCTGCCGGGTAACGGTCGCGGCTTCGATGAACCCTCCAGGAGTCAGATTGATCCCTTTGAAGCGGATCGTCGATGGCCCCTTCTCCTCGTCCTTTTTCTGGCCGCTCGAAGTCGCCATCTCGGCGGAGTTCACCACTGCCGCGTTGCTCGCTGCCATGCTCGCAACCGTGGTGTTCAGCGCCGTCGCGGTCGATTTCACTTCCGCCGAAGTCGCCACCGCTTCGGTCGCCTTGGTGTTGGCTTCCGTCGCGCGCGAATTCGCCGCTGCCGCCGCTTCCCGCGCTGCTTCGATCTCGCGGTCGCGCTTCGCCAGCTCTTCCTTCAGTGCCTGGAGTTGTTCCTGCTGCGCCTGCATCGCCTGGCGCAACTCTTCCATTTCAGCCGCGATCTCCGCATTGCTCTTCGTTGTTTCTGCGCCAGCCGCCGCGGCCTTTGCCGGTTGCGCCGCTTCCTTTGGTGAGTCTTTCGATGCGTCTTTCGGTGAGTCAGCAAGCACCATTCCCGTAGTCAGGAACAGTGACAGTGTTAGTGTTGCAAGTTTTTTCATTGCCTCTCTCTTTTGTTGCTGCAGATTTCGAAAACAAGCCCGGGAAATGCGATTCACCCCGTGGGGCACGGTATTTGGCCACTCTTACGCTGGCATCAATCCCATGTGAATAGTTCGTAACAATTCACCCTGCTTTGCCTCTATCTTGCTGATTTATAAGTTGTTACCGATTGCGAACGCGGCTCTTGAAATTGCCCGAATTGGTGCTCCCGCACCTGTTCCCCCTCGAACGGAGTTCGCTACCAACTCCTGTTCTTGCGCAGGACTTTTCCGGATTTGTCAGCACGCAGCTCACCCTCTGCAAGCTCAGGCGAGCCTGGCGCGGCATTGCCACATTTAGGTTGGCTTGGTTTCTTTTCGGGGTCGTGGCCGACGGCTTAGCGTTTTTCGCCCATCTGGTAGGCCAGCATGATCTGCGCCAGCCGGTATTGATACTTAGCGTCCGTGTCCTGCAGGTCCGCGTCGGTTTTTTGCAGTTCCGCCTGGCTGAATTCGACGATGGAACTCAAACCCAGTTTGTAGCGAGCCTGCGCCAGGTCCAGTGCGAGAGTTGTCTGGTCCCGAAGCTCCTGCGTCAAGGAAAGTCGCGCGTAGGCCGTTTGCGTGTCCAGCCAGCTGTTGCGCACGTCGCGCGCCACGTTGTTCTGCAGATCTTCCAGTTTCTTTTTCTGCAGTTCGGTTTGCAGGTCCGCCGATTTCGATCGCGCGTTGAACAGGAATCCGTTGAACACCGGGATGTTGATGTTAACGCCCGCCGCTCCGTACCAGTTATCAATGTGGTCGTCCCGCACCGGCGCCACGCCGACAACCCCGGCCGCGTTCACCGACGGCCGCCACAGGTCGTGCTCCGCGTGCGCGAATTTTTCCGCGGACAGCACCTGCTGCCTCAGAGACAACACTTCCGGCCGCTGCTGCAGGGCCTGCTGAATCAGCGGAGACGGGTCGTCTACTGGCAAAGGTGCCTGCGTCTCCGGTTCTACGGGCTCAAAATCCTGCTTCTCCGAATAACCCAGAACCGCGGAAAGCGTCGCTAGCGAAGCCTGGTAATTGCTCCGCACCTGCAGTTGCAGCAGCTTGGCGCGCGACAAATCCACGTTGCTGAAGCTCAAGTCCAGGTCCGATCGCAATTTCGCTTTCGTCAACGCCTGCACTTGGTCCACCAGCAACTGCCGCGCGTCCACCGTCTCCTGCGCCACCTGCAACAGGGACTTTGTCTCCAGCGTGTTGTAAAACGCTTCGTCCACTGCGAGCACAATTTGCTGCTGCGTGGCCAAGGCGTTCGCATCTTCCGCTTTCTGTTGGAACTCGGAGCTGGCGAGCAGGTTTGTCGTCCGTCCAAAATCGGTGATCAATTGCGTTACCGAGGCTCCCGCCGCGGCTCGCGGGTAGATCACCGGGTTATTCAAATAACCGGCTGCAATGCGGCTCCCCGCGCGTGAACCCACTCCGGTAACTCCCAGGGTCGCTGTCGGCATTAGGGAGGATCGTGCTTCCCGCACGAATTCGCGGGCCTCCAGCGCCCGCAGCCTGCCAATCGTGATCTGCGGATTGTTCCGGATGCCGATCGCTTCGGCTTCCTGGATTGTCAACGCCTTCGGTTTACTGCCCGCGGCGGCTTGCGCGGCGGGCGCCGCCGCGGGGGTTGCGGGCATGCCTTGCCCCGCAGCTCGGCTGCAACTCATTCCCGCCACAAAGCAGAGCAGGAGGACTCCCGGACTTTTCCTCATGCCTGCACCTCGGCCGTTTCTTCCTTCCGGTGTACCAGCAGATATGCCGCCGGCACCAGGTAGACGGTCACGACCACGGACACCAGCAGCCCTCCGATGATTGCGCGCGCCAGCGGCGCGTACGCCTCGCTTCCTTCCTCGATACCAAGGGCCATGGGAATCAGCCCTAGCAACGTCGCCAGCGAAGTCATCAGAATCGGCCGCAATCTCTGCCGCGACGCCGTGGCCACCGATTCCTTCAGCGATTTCCCTTCCTTGTGCAGTTGCCGCGCAAACTCCACGATCAGGATGCTGTTCGACACCACGATGCCCACCATCATCACCACGCCCATCAGCGACATCACGTTCAGCGTGGTCTTCGTTACCAGCAGAAATACCAGCACACCCGCCAAACCTGGCGGTATCGCCAGCAGAATGATGAACGGGTCCGTCCACGACGCGAACTGCGCCACCAGGATCAGATAAACCAGCGCGACCGATAGAATCAGGCCCAGGCCAAAACTTCGAAAAGATTCCCGCATGCCCAGTACGGAGCCCCGCAACTTCACCCGCACTCCTTCCGGCAGGTTCGTATGTGCCACGATGCTTTCTACCTGACGGGTAACCGTGCCCAAATCCTCTTTCTTAGGCGCAATATATACGTCCATCACACGTGCCAACTGGTAATGGTCGACTTCTGTCGGAGCAGTAATTCGCCGCACAGTGACTACGGAATCCAGGAAGGTCGGCTGAGTCAGCTTGGCTCCTCGCAGAGGAAGCTGTCTGAGGTCGCCCAACGTTTGGATAGCTTGTTCGGGATATTGAACTGTCAGCATGTACGGATTCCCGCTTTTCGGGTCCTCCCAGTAATTCGGCGCGATCATCGCGTTGGAGGAAAGCGCCGTGATGACGTTATCCACCACTTCTTTCTGCGAAAGACCCAGTTGCGCCGCTTTGGTGCGGTCTACATCGAGTTCTAGCGCCGGATAGTCTACGTCCTGGGGAACCAGCACATCGCCGACTCCTCCAAGTTGCCTTGCTTGCGACGCTATTTCCGCCGCGACCCCGTGTGTTGCAATCAGATCCTTTCCGCTTACCTGGACGTCAATCGGCGCGGGCAATCCCAGATTCAACACCGCATCCACCAATCCGCCCGACTGAAAATAAGTGTTCAATTGCGGCAGTTCTTTCTGCAATCGGGCTCGCACACGTCGCATGTACTCGTAGCTGCCTACCTTGTGCCCGGAACGCAGACTTGCTTGCACGAACGCCGTATGGGGCGCCGAGTTTGGGGTGTACATGGCCGAGAAACCAGACGTGATTCCGATGTTCGAAACTACAATCTGCAACTCGCTCTTGGGCACCACTTCCTGGATAACCTTTTCCACTTGTTCGATGTACTTTTCCGTGAGTTCCACGCGAGTCCCCGACGGGGCCTTCACATTGATTACGAACTGCCCAGGATCCGTGCGCGGGAAAAATGCCTCCCCCAGCAATGGGTAGAGACCCAGGCAGAGAATCGACACACCGGCTAACCCCACCACTGTCGCCACGGGCCGCAGCAGCGACTTCGCCAGGCTCTTGTCGTAATCACGCAACATGGCTTCAAACTTCTGGTTGAAACCTTTGACCACGCGCCCGAAGATGCTCTTTGTGTCGCCCCCCAGTTCTTCATCCGCTTCGTGCTTGCCCATCAATTTCGCGCAATACAGCGGCACCACGGACATGGCCACGAAATACGAAGCGAACAGCGACAGCACGACGCAGGAAGCCAGCGCCGTGAACAGAAACCGGCTGACTCCGTAGAGAAACACCACCGGGAAAAACACGATGGCCGTCGTCAGCGTCGCCGCCAGTACGGCCAGGGCCACTTCGTTGCCTCCCTTTTCCGCCGCGACTTCGGGAGCCTCGCCGTGCTCCAGGTGTCGAAAGATGTTTTCCAGCACGATCACGGAGTTGTCGATCAACCGCGAAAACACGAGTGCCAGCCCGCCAAGCACCATCGTATTGACGGTTCCACCCCCTGCGCTGATCGCCAGGAAAGCGGTCAGTGCCGACAATGGAATGGACAGAAAGACTGCCGCCGTCGCGCGCACACTTCCCAGGAACAGCAGGATCATCAATCCCGTCAGCACCAAACCGATGGTTCCTTCGTTAATCAGGTTCTTGATCGCGGTCTTCACGAAAAGGGATTGGTCGAATACGACGCGTGTGACCAGTTGATTCGGAACATCTACCAGATGCTTGAGTCCGTCGCGGATCCCGTTGACCACGGAAATTGTGTTCGTGTCGCCCCCTTGCTTCAGAATGGGCAAATAAACCGACGCTTGGCCGTCCACCCGCACGATGTTGGTCTGGATCGAGTGGCCGTCGACGGCATCTCCAATGTCCCCCACCATCACCGAGGATTGTCCGACGGTTTTTAGCGGCATCGTGTTGATTGCCTCGGCGTCCGGCGCCTGGGCGTTGGAATAAATGTTGTAGTCAAAGGGCCCAATCTTCACGTCGCCCGCGGGCAGGATCAGGTTGCTGTCGTTTACTTCGCGTACCACATCCATTGGACTCAGCTGATGCGCCTGCAGCTTCAGCGGATCCACGTACACCATGATCTGTCGATACTTTCCCCCGAACGGCTGAGGCACGGAGGCGCCGGGGACGTTCGCAATCTGGTTCCGCACCGTGTACTGCCCCAAATCGCGAAGCTCCGTTTCGTTGAGACCTTTTCCTTTTAGAGTTACCAGACAGACTGGCAAGCTCGACGCGTCGAATTTCAGTACCACTGGCGGCAGCGTTCCCCTTGGCAAATGGCGCAATTGTGCCATGGCGAGATTGGCGATGTTGCTCACATCGGTATCCGCGCTGCTCCCCGGCTGAAAATACACCTTGATCAGGCTCACACCGGGCAACGACCGCGATTCGATATGGTCGATATCGCTCCCCAGCGTAAAGAACCTTTCAAATGGATTCGTGATACTCGCTTCGATCTGCTGCGGTGGCATTCCCGGATAGAATGTCGCCACCACCACCACGGGAATATCGATTGGCGGAAAAAGGTCCACCGGCATGCGCACCAGTGTCACCGTTCCCACAATCGCGATAATCAGGCAGCAGACAATGATGAAATAGGGATTCCGAATCGAAAAGCCAGCCATCAGCTCGCCCCTCCGGCTTCTGCGCTCGGCATCTGGATCTCCTTCGGCGCCACGCGTTCACCGCTCCGGAATTGGCTCTGGTTCCCGATGATTACCCGGTCGCCATCGTTCAGTCCCGATAGCACTTCCACCAGCGATTTGCCTTGCAGCCCCAGCTTCACCTTCTTCTCTTCCACGATATTCCGGGAGTCCACGGTCAAAACTCGCGCCTGTCCCGCTCCTTGCATCACCGCCTCGATCGGCACCGTCAGCACGTTCTGGTGATCCGCGAGTTGCAGCACCGTTTCCGCATACATGCCCGGCAGCAATGTTTCCTTGGCGTTTTCAAAATCGATTTCCGTTTCCATCGTCCGGGTCTGCAGGTCCAGCGATTGCGCGAACCGCGAAACTCTCCCCACGATGTTTTTGTTCAGCGCTTGCACGTGCACGTTCACCGGGTCGCCCAGGTGAATCTGCGCCGCCAGCGACTCCGGCACGGGAAGCACCAGCCGCAACTTCGACACCTGCGCCAGCCGCACCATCGGTATGGACTGCGCGCTCGAGGACGTCCCTGCCGCGATCAGCGCGCCCGTATCCGCGTAGCGCGCCGTGATTACGCCCGTGAACGGCGCTGTAATCCGCGTGTAACTCGACAGCGCCTGATACTGTTTCCGCGTCGCCTCCGCCACCTCCAGCGCCTGCTGCGCCGCGCTCAACGCTGCCTCCGCCGCCGATACTTGCGCTTCCCCTTCCAGGTCCTTTGCTTGCGCGTCGTCCAGTTCCTGTTGCGCCACCAACCCCGCCTTCTCTTTCGAGGCGCCCTCCAACCGCTGATACATGGCATGCGCTGCCGCGTGCCCGGACTTCGCACGCATCAAATCGCTTTGCGACCGGCGAATTTCCTGCTGCGAACGCCTCACCGCAGCGTCGGCTCCGGCGAGTTCCGCCGCCAATTCCGGCACTTCCAGCACCGCCAGCGTTTGCCCTTCTTTCACATGCGAGCCGACGTCCACGTAGATTTCCTTGATGTAGCCGGCCACCTTGGCGTGAACATCGATCTCCTGGAACGGCTTGAACGCTCCCGCAATCGTTAGCGACTGGGCGATCGAGCCGCGGTGCGCCGTCGCCACTCCCGCGGTCACAACGCCAACCGGAGCATCCCCTTCGTCCGCCTCGGTCTTCCCGTGGCGCAAAGTCACCCACAGCAGGATCAGACCGACAAGTACGCCGCCGGCGAGCAAAATCTGCATCTTCTTTGACATGGTTTTTCCTTAGCGTTCAAATAGGCTATTGGCTTGCAGTTCCGGCGCGGAACCCTTTCCGCGAATCCGGGAAACGAAGCAACAAAAACATTTCGACACCTGGAGTCTGATCGAATTCCACCGGTCCTATCCCGGGACCTGTGGTTGCGTTTGAATTACACCGAGGGTGGGGGCCGCGACCAGACTCGACTTACGGATTCTGGCTGCGGTACTTCGACGTCTCTCTCGAAGGTTTCGGTCCGATACTCCCGGAGGACGGGTCCCGTCAATTCGGCACGGGTCTCCTGCAAGGTCACGTCCGCCTGCTGATTTTGCTCCTGGTTCGGAGCCAACTGCTGGAGTTCCGACGCTCCGACCGTCGCCCGGTGCCGCGCGATATTGCGCACCACGGTCCGGTTTCCGGAGTTAGTGAGAGCTGCAAAGGGATTGTAGAGAATGAGGACCGCAAGGAGCACACAAATCCAAACGCCCAACGGGCGCTGTGGATGCATCAAATTCGGGCGTCCTTGCATTTCCTTATTATCTAACACTACTTGGAGGTCTCCAAGCGCGAAGGGGGATGCCTGTGCCTTCTACGTTCGAGAGGGGGAGGAGAAGGGGACCGGAGCCAGGGGTGCACCGGTCCCCGAGGTAGGACGTGGAGTGAAGTTCAAACACGCTGAGTTTCGCAGTTCGGAGTCACGCCCGAATGAAGCCCGTGTGAATTCTCCATGACCTCCGAACTTACCCCGACCGTGGTCGTTTCCGACTCCGGCCGCACCGTAAGCCCCCGGCCATGGCGCACATCCAGGCCGCGAACCCAGAAAATGATGTCTTCGGCAATATTGGTGGCGTGATCCGCGATGCGCTCCAGGTGGCGCGTCGCCAGCACAAACTGCATTCCCGGCGTGACCAAAGCGACGTTTTCTGTCATGTGCATCATCAGGTTCTCAAAGATCCGGTCGCGGTATTGATCCACGACGTCATCGCATTCCAGAACCTGCGCGGCCATTTCCGCGTTGCGGAAGATCAGCGCGCCCAGGCTGCGGCTGACCATCGAACGAACGGCTTCGGCCATCGGAGCGAGTTCTTCCGGCTGCTTCGCATCGGTCATCTCGCGCAGCGAAATCACGCGCTCGGCAAGATTCACGGCGATGTCGCCGATGCGCTCGAGATCATTGGTGATCTTCAGCGAAGCGACGACCAGGCGCATCTCGTCGTCGGTGTACGAGCCGCGGCGCAGCAGGCGAATCGCGTGCTCGTCAATCAGGATTTCCATCTCGTTGATGCGGGGCTCCAGGAGAAATACTTCGCCGGGAAGGCCGTGCGTGCGGGGATTATCGAAGGCGATGATGGCGTCGAGCGCGCGGTTCATGGCGCTCTCCACAACCCGCGCCATCGAAGTCAGGTAATTGACCAGCGAATCGTACAAAACCGCTTCGGTCAATCCCGAGGTTGCTGCCATTCCGTTCCTCCGGGGCGAGCGCCCGGTGCGGCAAAATCGAACTACCGGCTTCAGTGTGGGCGGGGGACATTACAACCGAGTAACAATCTCGTGAATATGGTGAAAAGAGAGGAATTACAGGCCTTGTGGAGAGGCCGGCCGCGCGGCACGCCCCGAAGCCGTCGTAGCGGAAGAACTGCGCGCGATGGCGCGCTCGGCGTCAAACACGGGCACGGAAAAATGGAATTTCGAGCCGACTCCAATTTCGCTTTCCACCCAGATGCGCCCGCCCTGCACTTCGATCAAGTGCTTGGCAATGGCCAGGCCGAGCCCGGTGCCGCCGGCTTCGCGGGAACGCGCCGCATCCACACGATAGAAACGCTCGAAGATGCGCGGCTGGTCGGAAGTGGGAATGCCGATGCCGGTATCGGTCACCGTGAAAATCACTTCGTCGTGGCGCAAAGCGGCATTCAACACGATCTTTCCGTCGGGCAGCGTGTACTGAATCGCATTATCCAACAGGTTCTGGAGCACTTCCTGCAAGCGGCGCGCATCTCCGGCCACGTCCGGCAAGGTGTTGGAGACATCGAGCGAAAGGTGCAGCTCCTTTTCCGCGGCCCGGTGACGCGCGGTTTCGTAGCAGGACTCCACCAGTTGCGCGACCTTCACCGGGCGAATTTCCAGTTCCAGGCGATCCGCGTCCATTTGCGAAAGCTTCAGGAGATCCTCGGTCAGGCGCGCCAGCCGCCGCGCGTGTTCCAGAATAATGTTCAGGAAGCGGTGGCGATTCTGCGGATCGTCGAGCGCGCCCGCAATCAGCGTCTCCGCAAAGCCCTGGATCGCGGTGAGCGGCGTGCGGAACTCATGGGAAACGTTAGCGATGAAATCGCGGCGCACGCGCTCGAGCTTCCGCAGTTCGGTGATGTCGTGCAACACGATCACCGCGCCGGAGGTTTCGCCCGCGCGCACGGAGGCCACGGTGGCGGCGAAGAAGTGCTGCCGCAGGGTGCCGGTGGCAATTTCGGCCTCCACGCGCGGCTCGCCGGCCAGCACGCGGCGCACCGCTTCGATCAGCTCCGTTTGCCGCACCACTTCGAGCAGCGAGCTTCCCGCCATCGGCGGCACATCCAGTCCGAGAATCGAGGCGAAACCCGGGTTTGCAAACACCAGGCGTTCCGCGCCATTCACCACCGCCACGCCCTCCACCATCGAGCCCAGAATCGCCGATGAAAGGTTGCGCTCTTCGGTCAGCGTGCGGATGGTGCGATCCAGGCGCGACGCCGTCTGATTCAACGAGGAGCCCAGCGCCTCCAGCGTGTCTCCAGTGCCGTCAGCCGGCAGCGGCCGGAAATCTCCCTCGGCCACGCGCCGGGAAAATTCGCGCAGGCGCTCGACGCGCTCACTAAAGGAGCGCGACATTAACAAGCCGACGGCACCGGCAATGATGAAAATCAGCAGCGAGCCCAAGGCAAGGTTGACCCGGAAGCGGCTCAGCGGCACCTCGATGCCCTCCAGCGGCAGCGCCAGCCGCACAATCAGGGGCACGTCGCCGGGCAGATATTCGCGAAACGCGTAGTAAAGGAGTTCGCGCTTCACCGTCACGCTCGAGCGCGTGGAGCGGCCTTCGCCGCGTTGCATGGCCTCCCGCACTTCCGGGCGGCCGGCGTGATTCTCCATGGACTCCGGCTGCGCCTGGGAATCGGCAAGCACCTGGCCATCGGCGGCGATGATGGTCACGCGCGTGCCTGCGGAAGCCGCGTCAGCGACCCAGCGATTCAGCGCCACGAGCTCTTCGGCCGTTTTCGGCGGTACGGAAGTGAGCGGCAGCGGCCGCGCGCGAACCAGGCGCGCGACGGATTGCAGTTCGCGGAACGAATCGTTTTCGTAGTTGGTGCGCAACGCGCGTTCGGCCAGAAAGTCCACGGCCAGCAGCACGCTCCCAAGGAGCGCGAGGAAGGTCAGCGCGAGTCGCCAGAAGAATTTACGCCGCACGTGTCTCGAACAAATAACCCGCACCGCGGACGGTCTTCAGGTGCAGGGGATTCTCCGGGTCAGATTCAATCTTTTCGCGCAAGCGGCGCACGTAGACGTCCACGCTGCGCGGCGTGACGAAGCGGTCCGTGCCCCACACGGCATCGAGCAGCTGATCGCGCGTAAACACGCGGTTGGGGCGCGAGGCCAAATAATAAAGCAGGCGAAATTCCAGCGTGCTCAGCGGCACCGGCTTTCCGCTGTGGCTGACACGATACGAAGCCGGATCGATCGCCAGCCGGCCGATTTCGAGCACCCGAGGGGCATCGGCAGGCGGCTCCGCTCGCCGCAGCAGCGCCTTGACGCGCGCAATCAGTTCGCGCGGGCTGAACGGCTTGGTGACGTAATCGTCCGCGCCCATTTCCAGGCCCACCACGCGGTCGGCTTCGTCGCCGCGCGCCGTCAGCATCAGGACCGGCAAACGGTTCAACGATTCGTCCTTGCGGATTTCGCGGCAGATATCCAGGCCGGACAATTTTGGAAGCATCAGATCCAGCAGCAAAAGATCCGGTGGCGCTTTGCGCAATGCGGCCAGGCCCCCCGGTCCATCGAATGCCGCGGCCACCTGAAAGCCTTCGTTGGAAAGGTTGTAGCGGACGAGTTCGACGATGTCTCGGTCGTCCTCGATAATTAACACACGTTTCATGATCGGGTCTCGCGAACCTGGCCGCATGGGTGCAAGTGTACCGTAGCCATTGGCGTTGCGGTAGGCATGGTGGAAGTGTGAAATCCGGATTCCCCTTGAACATTCTGACAAGAGCCGGGATACGCGTGGTAAAGCTGCAGTAACAGGAATGTGAATGGGCGGTGAATGACAATTTCTGCCCGTTGGCCACTTCCCCGTGCCCCGTGTGGCGACCGCGTTCTGAGGCGGGCGCCCTTGGCCTTCGTAAACCGCAACTTCTCCTCACCAAGGGTACGTGCCACTGAGAGAACACCCCAACCCCCGCTATTTCTGCAACGTCCTCCGCCTCCGCCCTCAAAAAACCCCTGTCAGAAAAACCGGCCCCACCAAAAAACATTCGCCCTCCAAGACGACCGAAACCTCCCCCCCTCCCAAGCCTCTGCCTCCCGACTTCTACAACCACTTCCACCCCATCGATCTCACTCATCCCCCCGGCCTCCAGGATGCCCGCAAAAACATTCCGCCTCCCGATGAAGTCGAATGCGCTCGCCTCGCGCTTCAGCAGCTTTTGGCGGTGAAGCATGCGCGCAGCCGGAAAAAAGCGAAGAGGGCTGAGCAAGCTCGGCCCCTACAAAGGCTCAGGAGTAAGGACTGCACAAACGGCGAGGCTACTACGCGGAGAGTTGGGCGGCAAGGCCGGCGGCGTCCCAGTTTTGCCAGCCTTCGACGAAGCGTCCGTTGGCGATGCGGACTACGGTGGTGCCGGTGAGCGTCAGGGGCTTGGAGGTTTCGGTGTGGCGGAATTCGGCGGACCAATGAATGGCAGCGAGATCGCCTTCGGAAAGCACGAGCAGCGGCGTGAAATGGAATTCGGAGAATTGCGCCAGGAACTGATCGTAGATGGAGCGGCAAAACTCCTCGGGGCCGCGAATCTGCTGGCCGCCTTCGTGGAGGACGCCATCGGGAGCGAAAAGCTCGAAGACGGTTTCGCGGCGGCCTTGATTCC
>DATIXE010000042.1:0-45928 GCA_035518915.1 Candidatus Eiseniibacteriota bacterium | reverse complement strand
TCAACTCTTCCGATCCCGCCTGTCAACTCGTTTCTTTCCAATCTCTTCCCCACTCTCTCCATTTCCCGTTTCCGCTCATCCCTTTTGCTTTCTTGCCGTTGCGCACTCTTTCACAAATTCGCCGGGGTACACCCCCGCGCCCTTCTTATACCAGCACGCGGAACTCTTCACCTCGCCCCGTCCGCCCTTCTGATCTCTCCCGCGAACTCCAGTCCGCCCCCGACGAAATTGTCCCGCCCGAAAAGGTCACCCGCCTTCTCGCCAAAGTCACTCTCGCTCTCGCCCAGGGACGCATCACCCGCCGCGAAGCCGGCGTCTTCACCAATTTGTGCAATCTATTGATCCAAAGTTCCCGCCTCGCTCGCGGCGCTTCCATCTCCGCCGACCCGGAACGCGAACATAGATTCGCCTCCTACCGGTTCAACGAGGACTAGTGCGAAGATGACGACCTCCCCCTCTATCCCCCTCTCGACTAAGGCTTTACATCCCACCCCAACACCATTTCTCTTAATTTCCTTGTTTCCGTCACTTGCGCGCCTGCAAGCTAACCGCTGCACCCTCAATATCTTACGGACCATAGGGGTGGGGGGTCCCCCCGTCCGTTGGCCGCCGCCAAAATACCCGGTCGTCTGCCTCTTTCTCCTCCGCTCTTCAACAGTCACGAATCCCTAATCACCTGTCACTCGGCTCCAGGCTCACACCCCATTTTCCATTTTCTCTTTTCGCATTTCTCTCCCTCCAGTCGCCAGTCACAACAAGTCGCCAACCAGCGGCAGTCTGGGAGCCCCATTGCCGATTTTCCATTTTCTGGTTTCCCCGCTCCACCGGCTCACTGCCCGCTGCCCGCCAGCGCAAACTCCACGCGCCGCCGAATCGGATCAATCCGTTCCGCCCGCACGTGCACGCGGTCGCCCAGCTTCCAGGAAAGCTGCGTCGTCGCTTTCCGGCGGCCGGCCCGGCGCCCCCCCGACTCTCCTCCCACCACCGCCACAATCGCGTGGTCCCGCTCGCGATACACGCACCGCGTGTCGGCCGCCTCTTCCAGCGCCGTGATCGGCAGCAGCCCTTCTACAAAGACCTCGAAAAGCTCCACGAAGCACCCGTATTTCTGCACCGAAATGATCAGCGCCTCGTATTCGTCTCCCAGGTGCTTTTCCATGAACTGCGCCGTCTTCCAGCTGACCAGTTCCCGTTCCGCCCCGGCCGCGCGCCGTTCGGTGTCCGAAGTCTCCGCGGCGATCTCTTCCAGGTGCTTCAGCGAGTACACCGCCGCGGGCGTGCCAATCGCCGGCTTCAGATGCGCAGGCGGAGTGGCTTCTGGATTCATCAGCGCCCATTTCAACGTGCGATGTACCACCAGATCCGGATACCGGCGAATCGGCGAAGTGAAATGCGTGTATTCCTCGAAGCCCAGCGCAAAATGCCCGAGCGATTCGGCGGAATACCGCGCCTGCTTCAGCGACCGCAGCATGAGATACGAAAGAATCCGCTCCTCGGGCTTCCCCGAAAGCTTCTGGACCAGGCGCTGGTAATGTTGCGGCGTGATCTTGATCTCCGCGCCAGGCAGAACGGCGCGCATGGCGCGCTCGCGCCCGTGGCCGCGCGTTTCCGGGCGTCCCGCTTTGGCCGGCGACGGAACCTTTCCGTGGCGCACGGCGATTTCCCGCTGGTAGAGATTCTCGACGCCCAGCGAGTAGCCGAACGCATGCGCGATCTCCTCGAACTCCAGCACCTTCCGCGCGTCGGGCTTCTCGTGAACGCGATGCAGCGTATGCAGCCCGCGCTGCAGCAGGTAATGCGCCACCGCGCGGTTTGCCGCCAGCATGAACTCCTCGATCAGCCGGTGCGCGATGTTCCGTTCGCTGCGCCCAATGTTCGTCATCTCCTGCTGCTCGTCGAATTCGATCACCGGCTCCGGAAGATCGAAATCCACCGAGCCGTTCGCGGCGCGCCGCGCGTTCAAAAGCAGCGCCAACCCTTTCATCGCCCGGAAATGATGGTTCAGATGCGCGTAGCGCTCGGACATCGCCGGTTCGCCTTCGAGCACCTTGTTGACGTTGGTGTACGTCATCCGTTCGGCCGACCGGATCACGCCGGGCGTCATCCACGCGCTGACCATGCGGCCCGACGCGTCGAAGTCCATGATCGCGCTCAGCACCAGCCGCTCTTCCCGCGGCTTCAGCGAGCACATGCCGTTCGAGAGCGCTTCCGGCAGCATGGGCACGGCGCGATCGATGAAGTAAACAGAATTGCCGCGCAGCCGCGCCTCGCGATCGAGCGGGGACTCCGGTGTAACGTAATGCGCCACGTCGGCGATGTGCACTTGCAGCAGCCAGCCGCCGTCTTCGCGGCGTTCCACGTAGACGGCGTCATCGAAATCCCTCGCGGTCTCTCCGTCTATCGTCACGATGGGGAACCCGCGAAAATCTTCGCGCCCGGCGAGATCGGATTCGGTCACGGGCTTCGCAAGCGCTTCCGCCTCTTCAGCCACTTCTGCAGGAAACGTGTGGGGCAAGTGATGCTTGCGGATGATGATCTCCGTGTCCACTCCCAGATCGCCCGGGCGTCCCAGAATTTCGATGACGCGGCCAACCGGAGCCGATCCTTCCCGCCCATAGCGGAGAAGTTCCGCGTTCACCACCGCGCCGTCAAGCTTGGAAATGTGCGGCAGGCGCACGCGTTTTCCGGGATGTTCCTTCTCGGCGGGCACAAGCTGCTCGCGCAGCTTCGCGGATAGTTCATCGCCCGGGGCGAGTTCGATGTCGTGCTGGATGCGCGCCTCGTACGGCGCCACCGCGCATCCTCGCGCGGTGTAGCGGAACAGTCCGACAACCGAGGGATGCGCGCGGGAGACGATGCGAAGGATGCGGCCCTCCGCCCTGCGCGCGCCGGGGAGCCCGCTGAGCCGCGTAATTTTCGCGGCCACGTGATCGCCATGCATCGCGTCTTCCACGAAATCCCGCGGAATGAAAAGGTCGCCGTCGAGGTTGGGAATTGCAACGTCGGGAACCACAAAGCCGTAACCGTCCTGATGCAGGACGAGTCGCCCGTGAATTTCATCGCGTGCAGTCGCTTTGTGCTGCGGAAACTTTTCGGCTTGCGGTGCCGCTGGTGGACGCGCCGGTTTGGGAACGGAACCATGTTCGGGTCTCGGAGCCTTGCGAAGGACGAACCGATTCTGCGAAATCTCTTCCACCAGGCCGCGTTTCTTGAGTTTGCCGAGCATTTGCAGTAGCGCCCGACGCGCGGACTTCTTGACCTGCAGCGAGCGCGAAAGGTCTTCTAAAGTGACGGCACTGTTCCTAAGTTGCAGAAAACGCAGGATGTTATCAGGGCTGAAGTGGGACGGACGAGCCATGCAAGGACCCCTTTCCGGGGAGCGCGGGTGAGTTCCCCAATTTTATTCACTTTTTCAAAATTAGCTGTAACTTTTTTGCCCGTTCGCGAGTTTCATAGGCAGGCCAACACACGACCGATTAGCCGCCCTCCGTCAGGCTGATCGGATTCCCCGAAAGGGGAATAACAGGGAGGCGAGAAGACCTGGCTCGCCTCCCTTCTCCTTTTCAACGCCACAAATTCCCGAAACATCGAAACCGGCTCCGACTCTTGCCAGAACTCAAGACTGGATTGTCACCGGCAGGGCATTTCGGATATTGTGCTGCCTTCATGTAAGCCGGAGAAAATCGTTGAGAAACATCATCATCGTGGGTCTACTCGGACTGTTTGCAGTGCTGGCGAACGCGCCCGGCCTGCACGCGCAAGGTTCGCCAGAGAATTCCAGCAGGGAGTTGCAGATCTGGACCGGCGGAGGCCACGGAATCAACGGCAGCACTTCGGACACGGGGGTGTGGAATCTGGGCTTGCGCTACGGATTAATTTTGACGAGTCCCCACGGTCCCGGATTCATAAAGGGCCAACTGGAGTACGCGTTCGACATCATTCCGGCCTGGGTGATTGTCCAGAAGACGAACACCGTATACGGCGGAGGCGTGAATCCGTTCGCGTTCAAGTGGATTTTGTCGAAGCCGAAGAAAGTGAAGCCGTTTTTTGAGATTGAAGGCGGAACGCTGTTCACCACGAAGGAGGTGCCCGAAAACACCTCGCAAATCAATTTCACGACGAGCGGTGCGCTGGGAATGCATATCCTGGGCGAAAAGCACAACTGGAGCGCGGAAGTGCGCTTCATGCACATCTCCAACGCCGGCATGACCACGCCCAATCCCGGAATCAATACAATCCAGGTGCGCATCGGCTGGGGAATTTTCCGGTGATTTGCGATTAGTGACTGGTGACTGGCGCCGCCCCCTGCGATGCATGCGATGCCAGAAAATCTTTCACGGCCTGGGGCATGAAGTTGGCGGTGCTGAAGGCGTGCGGCAGCGCGTCTTCAAAGGTGGTGGCGCGATAGTGGCCGTCGCCGTCGGTGATGATTAGAGAAATCGGCGGCTTGCCGGTTTCGTGATTGAAGCTGCTGGATTCAAAACCATACTGGCGGTCGCGATAGTTCACCACCGGCCAGTGGCCTGGTTCTCCCACGACGACGATGGCTCGCAGGTAATAGTCGCGTTCGGTTGCGGCTTGCTGGAGCAGCCCGCCAATCGGATAGCGATAGTGAAAGGCGGCATCGTCGCCGCCCGCGGAACGATAGATTTTGTCGGAATAGGAGAGGCCCGCGGCCGCAGTATGACGAGAAGTGGTGAACAGCGTCACGCCGCCCTTGCGTGCTTCCTCGGCTGATTGCGTAAGCTTCGCGAGTTCGCCGGCGGAAATCAAAAGCGTGTCGGGCGTGGCAGACGGGAATTTGTCTTCATCCACGAGCTGGTCAGAAAAGCGCGTGACGCGCACGGAATGATCGGAAGCCTGCCCGCAAACAATCAGGAGATGCTGATAGTCGGTGACGGCGTGCTGATAGTCGCGGCAATCGCCGCAACTCCCGCTGAGGCCGCAACGTTGGGAGAAGAAAGCGACGAAGCGGACGTCGTGGCGCGTAACGTCGGGCCCGTACAGCGTAGTGACGTGATTGAGCAACGAGGATTCGCCGTGGATGGCCTCGGGAATTTCATATTCGGTGTTACCCCCCAGAACGACGTGATCATCGCCGTTCACCGTGACGACGGTGGCCGCACGCACCTTGAAGTGCGAAATCGCGGGATCGGTGCCGGAGTGCTCGGCGGCATCAAGCGCGCGGAAGATTTGCGCGCGGAGCGCCGCGTCCGGAACGAGTGCCTCGGATTCCGACGTGAGGTGCCAGGTGTCCGAAGAAGGAGGCATGGCGGCGGCCAGGACAGCTAGAATTGCGGCGAGAAACAGACCACCTGAAAGCAGATAGCGTGTCATGGTCAAGGGCTCCTCAGGCGGCGGAAGTGAGACGCGCCAACAGCAGGCGAAAGAATTTATCGGGTTCGACGTCGACGGCAACCTTCGCGTTGGACTTGAATTCGGCTTCGACCGGCTCCGTTGGCGGCAAGCCGCTTTCCATCGGCGGAGAGCGTCGCACCGGCCCGTGGGCATAGCCGACGGTTTCCCCGGCAGTGAGTTCGCCGGAGGTCTCAATTTCCACAAAATAATCCGTGAGCGTGACCATGGAAGGATCGATCAACTGTGCGATGGTGAGGGGATCGTGCATGGCGAAGCCGACAGAGGCGGCGCTCATCTTGCGCATCCGCTCGAAATTGGAGCGCAGGATTTTTCCCGCCGCCTGGCTGACTGGATTTTGCGCCGCTTCCAGGGCGCGAACCTGCTCCTCGTGAATGACTACCTTGCGGGTGACATCGAGGCCGATCATGGTCAAGGGAACGCCGGCATCGAAGACGATACGCGCGGCTTCCGGGTCCACGTAGAGATTGAACTCCGCCGCCGGAGTGATATTGCCACCACTGAGGGAACCTCCCATGATCACAATGGATTTGATCAACGGGGCGATGGACGGATCGGACTTGAGCACCGTGGCGACATTAGTGAGCGGGCCGATGGCGACAATGGAAATTTCGTGAGGATTCGCACGGATGAGACGGGTCATGATCTCATTTGCGGTTTCGGCGACAGGCTTGAGCTTTGGTTCGGGAAACTCCACGCCGCCAAGACCGTTGATGCCATGCGCGTATTTTGCGGTGACCAGCCGACGAACTAGGGGCTCGGAAGCGCCAGCGGCGACCGGTATATCGGTACGGCCAGCAATTTCCACCAAGCGAAGCGCGTTCGGCAACGTCAGAGAAAGGGGCACGTTCCCGCTGACCGGCGTGACGGCCTCCACCTTGAGTTCCGGAGAACGCAGCGCCAGGAAAATCGCGATCGCGTCGTCCACTCCCGGATCCGTGTCGAGAATAATCCGGTACGGTTGAGAAGGGCTACCCGCGGCGCGGGCAGCCGGTTTGCTTTCGGCGGCCAAAAGCCCTGAAGGTAAAACAGGCAACGCACCCGCCGCCAGGGTCACCGCCGAAGTACGAAGGAACTGTCTGCGATTCTGAAATGAATTTGGAGAGCCCATGAGTCCTCGATAGCCAATGAGTTTGGAGAAAACCTGCAGGCGAGGATGTTAACGCAATCCCGGGTGATGCAGAAGAAAAACCGCGGGGAGGAAGAAAGGAAGAGTGATTGACAGCGGGACGCGAGAACTCTAGAGTGGCGGCTCATTCGGGGACAAGGGGAATGGATTGCTGGAGCGACTCTTCAAGCTGCAGGAAAACGAGACAACCGTAAAACGGGAAATGCTGGGCGGGCTAACGACGTTCATCACGATGGCGTACATCATCGTGGTGAACCCGCAGATATTGTCGCAAGCCGGCATGCCGGTGGACGGGGTGGTGTTCGCAACGTGCATCGCGGCGGCGGTGGCGACGTTGGTGATGGGTCTGTACGCGAATTATCCGATCGCGCTGGCGCCGGGAATGTCGCTGAACGCGTACTTTACCTACACAGTTTGCCTGGGGATGAAAGTGCCGTGGCAGACGGCGCTCGGGGCGGTGTTCTTTTCGGGCGTGCTGTTTGTGCTGCTGACGGTGACGCGTGTGCGGGAACAAATCGTAAACGGGATCCCGCAAGGGCTGAAACATGCGACCGCGGGCGGCATCGGGATGTTCATTGCGTTCGTGGGATTGCGAAGCGCAAGGCTGGTGGTCGGGAACGCCGCGACTTTTGTCAGCCTGGGAAGTTTTGCCGATCCGGGCGTGCAGGCCGCGTGCGTTGGGATCTTGCTGACGCTGGCGCTGATGGTGCGGCGCGTGAACGGAGCGATCCTGCTGGGGATCCTCGGCACTGCAATGTTTGGCTTATTTCGCGGATTGACGCACTTGCCCGAGCACTGGGTGGCGCTGCCGCATCCGGCCTCGACTTTCTTGAAGATGGATGTGCGGGGCGCGATCCACCTGGGACTGCTGGAAATCATCTTCATCTTTTTGTTCGTGGACCTGTTCGACAACGTGGGAACGATGGTGGGGGTCTGCGAGCAGGGCGGCTTCGTGAAGGACGGGAAGATTCCGCGCGTGGGGCGGATGCTGCTGGCGGATGGCATCGGGACGATTTTTGGGGCGGTGACAGGGACTTCCACGGTGACGAGCTATATCGAGAGTGCGGCGGGGGTGGCTGCCGGGGCGCGAACGGGCCTGAGCAACATGATCGTGGCGGCGCTGTTTCTGGCGGCGATGTTTTTTTCGCCGGTCGCGGCGGCGATTCCGTCGTTTGCCACGGCTCCGGCTCTGGTGCTGGTTGGGGCGCTGATGACGGAATCGATCGCCATGGTGGAGTGGAAGGAGTTTACCGAAGCGTTCCCGGCGTTTGTGACGCTGGTGGCGACCCCGTTGACGTTCAGCATTGCGACGGGGTTGAGCCTGGGCGTGATCTCATATACGGCGGCGAAACTGGCGGCGGGAAAGAGGAAAGAAGTGAGCCCCCTTTTGTGGATTTTGACAGCATTGTTTGTGGTGCGGTATGCGGTCCTGGCGGCGGAGTGACATGAAGTGACTGTTGGCCGGCGACTTGTGACTTGCGGGGCCTGAAGATTTGGGTTGGGAGGCAATTCGAGGATCAGGGTGAACATCACCGGGTGGCAGAGATCCTTCGGCTATCCTCACCCTTCGCGCGCTCGGGGCAAGTTGGCTAACCTCGGGGTGATAACGATCTGGTTGCGAGTGGAGATTTCGGACGCTTGCCTGCCTGAAGGTAGCCGCTACGGAATTCCGCCACCAGCCACCGGCGACTAGTCACGCGTCACTTTATTGGGCGTCCACGACGCAGCGGAATCCGATGGTGCCGGCACGATCGCGGCTGGGAGCCATGAGCAAGAGCTTTTCATGCTCGTCGAGGCGGTATGTCTGAGGGAAATACCAGACCGATCCTAAGGGTTGATAGGCGGCGGCGCCGCGAACGATGGCTGCACGCGTATGCGGATCGCGAAATTCGTCGGTCCACTGGGAGACGCTTCCGACCATGTCGAGAACGCCGAACGGGCTGGCGCTTTGCGGGTGCTCATCCACGTCGGAGAGGGCGCCCTGCGTGTGTCCGCGATCCGGCGCCGGGACATCGGCGGCGTTCCACTCGTTGCCCCAGGGGTAGAGGCGGCCGTCGGAGGACTGCGCGGCGTATTGCCATTCCCATTCATGCGGGAGACGCTTGCCGGCCCAGGCGGCGTAGGCGCGAGCGTCTTCGAGCGAAACCCAGGTGACGGGCTTGTTGTCCCAGCCCGCGGGAAAAGTGCCGCTGGACCAGTCGCGCAGGAAATTGTGATCGTCCGCGGGGTGGTAGTGCGTGGCGCCGAGGAACCGCTTGAATTGCACATTGGTGACCGGAGTGCGGTCCATGTAATAACTGCGCAAGTGCATGCGGTGGAGGTGGGAGCGGCGAGGGGAAGCTTCCCAAGGATATTGCACGTCCACCCCGGGATCATTTCCGCCTTCGATTTCGATACCGCGGACCGAGAAATCGAAATCGCCCTCGGGGATTTTGATCATACCGTTGGGCGCGGAAGCGGCGGGCTTTGTAGCAGGAATCTCGACGATGGTTTGCGGAACGAACGACCAGGAGCGCGAATAGTCGCGGAGCGGCTTGCGCGAGCGCTCGGCCATGAAGGGGAGAAAGTCACGTAAGAGTTCGGTGGACGCGGGTTCGCCAGTCGCAAGGATAGCGCCGTAGCCGAGTCCTTCGAGTGAAAAACTGAGCGTGGCTTCCGAGCCATTCACCCGAGGTTGGAGTTCGAGGCCATGCCAAAGGTCGAAGTAGTGGATGCCCGACTGGTACGGAACGCGGAGCTGCTGGCCTTCGACGTCGAATTCGTTGCGATTGACGATGGTCCAGAGCGTACGTTTCGGTAACGGAAATTTGCTGGCGAAGACGCCGGCTTGCAAGGTGGGAGTGTGCGGTTCCCAGTCCGGGCTGACGAGGTTGTCGGCGAATGCGCGTTCGATGCGGGTGAAGCGGAGAACGGCTTCGGCGTCGTGCGGAGACATGGGATACCAGAAGCCCCAAAGATTTTCGAGGGTCGCATAACCTTCGCCGTTGAAAAAAGCGTGCTGGAGACTGTCGGTTTTGTCGCGGGTGAAACGGTCGGTGACGTCCACCATGTGGCGCGGCTCAAGCCAGCGCATCTTGCTGACCATCGGAGTGGATGGATACGGGACGTCCTCCCAGGTGACCCAATCGTTCCAGCCGAGCGTGCTCCAGGCAAGGGACTCGTCGCGGATTTCAAATTGCGGCTCGAAAGCGAGCGGATGACGAGCGGCGATGGAGGCGGCCTGATAGTCAGCGGGAACGCTTTCGAGCGTATCGAAGTTGATGCCATCGGCTCCGATTTCGGAGAGAAGCTGCGTGAGCGCGGTCCAGGGCGGAGTGGATTCCTGATGGGTTCCGGAATCCCAGGCGAGGACGGGAAAAAGTACCTTGACGTTGTGGCGGTGAAAATCCGCGACGAGCTTTTTCAGCGCCGGCAGACCCCCAGGAAGATCGCGCAGGAGGTCGAACTGGTTACGGTCGTCCACGCCGATGTTGGGATAAACGTGCCACAGGAGCACGGCGTCAATGGGGCCAAGGCGGCTTTCGGTTTCAGCGAGGAAGTTTTCGGGGGTGTACTGCCGAGTTTCCGGGTCGTAGATCGTGCGATCCCAGACGAGCAGCTGGACCTGGGAAAAGGTGCGCCGGGTCCACGCAAGTTCGGGATTGCTGTAGTCGGATTCGTCCATGCGGAGCTGCGTGCGGCGTTCCCTGCGCCAGGCTTTCAGGCCGGCGAGCCAATTGGGGTCGGGGGGATCGGCGGGGCCCGGGAAGAAAACTTCGGAAGGAGAAGGAGGAATGGTTAGCGTCATGGTGCCGTTAGGTGCGATGAGGGCATGGCGTGCCTTCCATTCATCGGAATGGAGCGTAATCGCGCACACGAAAACGAGAAGTGCAATTCCGGTGACGGACCAAAACCGCGAAGGACGAGGAAGGCGCATAGGGGAAAAGAATACGCGAAGCGTGTGGGAGTGGCCAGCGGTCGGCGGCTAGACAAATCAAGACTTACGACCAAGCACTAAACTATAGACAACGCAGAGGGGCAGAGTGCGCTGAGGCGCGCGAAGAAGACGGAAAGGAAAAGGTGAAGAATGGTGCCCGGAAGAGGACTCGAACCTCCACGACCGTGAGGCCACTAGCTCCTGAAGCTAGCGCGTCTGCCAGTTCCGCCATCCGGGCACATGCAGAGAGAAAACACCCAAATCTTATTTTGGAATGGGCGCGGGCGTTTGTCAATGAACGAGCGGCCGTGGAAGTTCGTCTCGCAGCGTTCGGAGTGCGCGCGATATGCGGTTTATTCGGCGCCTGCGCCAGCGGGGCCGGGGGATTTGTGCCACCAGCCAACGGAGCGCGGGCCAGGAGTGGTGCCGACGCCGTTCTGGACTACCGCTTTTTCGTGCTTTTCGTGGTGCCAGAAGCCCCAGTGCTGATGTCGGGGTTTCGGGGCGGGAGCCGGAGTTGGTGCTGGCGCCGGTGCCGCGGAGGCGGTGGTGCCAGAGCTGCCACTGGCGGCCGGGGCGGGGTTCTTGTGATGGTGGTGCCAGAGCCACCACGCCGAGGCGCTCGGAACCGGGCCGAAGGCGCTCAGGAGGAGAGCGCAGCAGAGTCCAAGAAGAATCTTCTTCATCGTACACCCCTCATTTCTACTGTTTTTAGCATGCGATTCGGAAAGGGGGATACTGTACGAAGGGGCAAGTATGCGAGACAAGTTACGGGGTAAGGGCAGGGGAAAAAAGGGTCAAAAAACCGGAGAAGAGGGCCGCCCCGGCGGCCCCTGGTGCTTAGTACATACCGCCGGTAACGCGAAGGGGTTCGCCGGTGAGGTATTTCGAATCGGCGGAGGCCAGGTAAAGGTCTGTAGGGGAAATGTTGTCGACCTGGCCGATCCGGCCGAGGGGCGATTCGGATTCCGCCCATTTCTGGAAGTCGCTGCCGATGAATCCCGCGGAGTAGACGCCTTCAGTTTCGATCATACCGGGATTGATGGACTTGACGCGGATTTTGCGGGGCCCAAGTTCCTTGGCCATGCCGCCGGTAATCGCACCCATGCTCCCTTTCGTGGCGGTTTAAACGGAAGAGTTCGGCGGGTGGATGGTGCTGACGCAGGAGCCGAAGTTGATGATACTGTCGCCTTCGGGCCCGATAAGCTTCACGGCTTCGCGAATTGCGAGGAGCACGCCGAGCATGTTTACATTCAAATGACGGTGGAATTGGTCTTCGGTGACGCCGTCGAGGGGCGAAAAGGCATAGGCGTCAGCGTTGTTCACTAGGTTGTTGACCTTACCGTGGGCCTTCTTGGTCTCGGCGAAGAGACGAACAACATCGGCTTCTTTGGAAACGTCGGCCTGAACGGCGATGGCTTTACCACCCTTGGCGGCGATTTCCTTGACGACACGTTCGGCGGCCTCCCTGCTGGAAGAATAGTTGACGACGACCGAGACGCCTTCGGCGGCGAACGTCCTGGCGGTGTCCGCGCCGATGCCCTTGGACGCGACAGTAACGACGGCGACTTGATGATCGAGCTTACTCATGGAGATGCCCGCTCGGAAGCCGGAGGAGGAGCCGGGCACACTGAGACAACTTGACAACTGTCCAAATGATGAGGAGGGAGAGGCGAAAGGTTACGAGGAAATTGTGCAGGTCGAACGGGCGGGGGCGGGCCGGAGACGCCCGGAAATGGGGCTGGTACTCAGACTGGTCTTTTACTTGCGGAGTGCTATACTCCGCCTGAAAAGCAATGCCTGCGGTAGGGCAGGCACCGCGGACGGGTTCCACCGGAGGTTGGCATGGAAGCTATGGAATCGGCGTTTTCGGGGCCACTGCTGTATCTGTTGGTCGTCTGGGGAATCGTAACCGCCATCTTTCTGATCCTGATTGCGTGGCGCAGCGTGCTCTCCAGCCACGAAGACGATCAAATCTTTATCGACGCATCCCAAGAACACATGGCGAGGGATCAGCGAGAGCTGATCAAGAAAATCGAATCGCTGGGGAAGCCGCTGATGATGAGCGGAATCACCTCGGGTGTGTTGCTGCTGGTGATTGCGGGAATGTTCGTTTACCACGGGCTTAAGAATTTCTAGGCGCGCGGAACGGGCAAGGGTGGGCCGTAGACGGCTCAGGGCTTTGGAGGTGTCGCCGCAGGGTGTTGCGCGGCAGGTGTTCCAACCTGAGAAGCCTGGACGAGGGAAGTATGATTGTGAACGATGAGCCAGGCATCGTTGCGCTTTTCCAGGATCAGGGTCGTTTGCCCGAAGGCAGTCATCGGATTTCCATCCACTAACCCAGTAAATTCCCACTGATAGCAAGCCCAAGCGGCATTGCCAGAAGGCGCAAGCCGGATCAGCGTGTTGCTGCGATCAAGTCGCACTTGTTGCGAGCGGGCGCGCTGGGCTTCGTAGCTGGCGAGATAGTTAGGCCAACCGACGATGGGTGGCGCCCACATGCCGTTGACGGCGTCCATGTCGTCGGCATAGTGGGAGTGCAACTTTTCGACGTCGCCGATTTGCCAGGCGCCGAGCATGTCGCTGATGGCGGTGTCAATTCGCTGTTCATCGGAAACCGCGAGAGCCGGATTTGGCGTTGAGGAAGAATCGTCCTTTTTCTTTTTCTTGTTTTGTTTGTCGGATGCAGCGAAGGCCACGGATACGGCGAGGAGGAGAACAAGAGAGAACAGTGCGAAGCGGCGGAGGCTGGAATTCGCTGGTGGAGCGGCGTTCAGAGGTTTCATGCGCGGATTACTCTCCAATAATTCAGGCGCGCTTGGATGCACATTGAGAGAAGGAAGCGCGGCAAGACCCGTTGTGCTGGACAGGGAGAGCATAGCGCAGCGCGGACCCAGGCGCGGGCGCTTGTGTCCAGTTGGTTCACCGGGCTGACGATCAGCCGCGGCTATTTTTGATTGGCGCTGAGAAGGTTGACGAAAAGGCGGTAGGCGCCTGGGACTCCGTCGGGAAGCTGGCGGAAAAACGCCAGGCCGGTGTAGATATAGACGCCTTTGCCGAACTGAGCGTAGACCAAGCCCCCATCGAGGTCTTTTTCGCCGGGATCGTGCATGGCGAGCAGCGGCGTGTATTTCGAATCGAAGTCGTTCCAGTAGTAAAGGCCGCGTTCCTGAACCCAGTTCTTGAAGTCGGCTTCCGTGATTTTGTTGGGCCAATTGAGCAGGCGGTCGTCCGGTCTCAAGAACTTCACTTCAGCGTTTTCATCGGTGATGCGCGGTGTGGGATTGCCGATCGTGGCGTGATACGGAGCCGGGAGAACACGGTTCCAGACGAAATCGCGATTGTACTGGACGACGAGCGTGCCACCGTTTGAGACGTAGTCGAGAAGCCGCTTGTTAGCGCCGGCAAGTTCCGGGCGGAGTTCGTAGGCGCGGACGCCGACGACGATGGCAGAGTATTGGGAAAGGTCGCCAAAGTTGAGGGCGTTGGCATCGAGCATTTCGACGCGGATACCGAGGCGCTCGAGCGCTTCGGGAATCTTTTCACCTTCGGCGGAGATGTAACCGACGCGGAGATGGGGGAGGACGCTGATGTCGAAGGCGCGAACAACGGTTTCGGCAGGTTCGCTCCAGAGAATGGTGGGCATAGTGGGCAGAGGATCGAGCGAGGTAGAGAAAGTTTCGCCGCCACGCTTCACGTAAGCGGTGATGGTGTAGTTGCCCGCAGCGAGATTGACGGGCGGAGTTACGGTGAATTTGGCGGACTGGTCGCCGATGCCGTCGAAGGAAAGTTCGGCTGGAGCGCTGGCTGTGAAGCCGTCAGGTGTGTGGAGGCCGAAAGAGACTTTGGCGGATTTTGTGGAGTACGAATGGACGCGGAGAAACACGTCGAAGGGCTTGCGCGGGTGGTTGAGAACCTCGATTGCTTGTGCGGGATCGACAACCAACGCGTAGCCAGGAACTACGCGCAATAACACCCTGCTCGCGGAAGTGGAGGTCGCCGCTATGTGCGAGACGGGGATGGAGTAGGAAAACGAATAGTCGCCTATTCGCACTGGTTGAACCAGGCACAGAAGAGGAGCCGGCTCGGGACTCAGATGAGGATCGGCGGGTGGATAGGGGGCCGGGGGAAGCGCTCTACCTCTGTTTTCCGGAATCAGGCCGCCGATGGAAAGGGACCACTCCGATTCAGAGGCGTCGCCTGAATTCTCTTTAGCTTGTTCGATGGCTCGCGGGCCGGAAAATTTGGGTGTGGCGAAAGCACAAGGAATTCCTGCGCGGCAACGGATGTGAATGCCGACCGTGAAATCCTCGGACTGCACAATCTCTGACCTATCGGCTTCCGCCGTCAATTCAATGCCGGCTGCCAAAGACAAGGCGTGATCGAGCTTGGTCCTCTCGCGGCCAAGAAAATCAAGCTCGCTATAAAGGTTGGGCGGAATTGGATACGGGATGGAGACAGCCGAGGCGCGCTTCAGATGCTTTTCCGCGGAGACCAGCGCGGCAACACTCGAAGGCCAGTCGAGCCGCAGGGCAGCCACGTGTGCCGCTTCCAAGTCATGGTCTACCATTTTCAGCTCTTCATCGCAGCCGCAAGGCCCTTTCTGAGAGGCAAGAGTCAGGAGAGGAACGGCAAGGCTGGCGGGGTCGAGTTTGGAGCCGTCCTCGGGGATGAGGCCGATGGGGCGATGAAGGAAGGGAGAGTTGATGAAGCCGGGGATACCTTGGGTGCGGTGATTGATGAAGGCGTCGAGACCGATTTCGCGCCAGGATTTTCCGTAAAGGGGGGAGACATCGTCCAAAGGAAGAACGAAGCCCTTGGGGCTCTCGCTTCCGCGTTCGAGATCAAGAACCTGAACCCCTTTGGCGTAGTTATCCCACACCGCGAAATTCGAATCAGGGAGGAATTTAGGGTCAGCGGCGAGTTTGACGGCTCGCGGGGTCCAAATGCCGGAGGTTTGGTGGTGGCCGTGACCGGAGTGGACGCCTCCCCAATTGTTGATAACGATGTTGGGTCGGAATTCGCGGATCACGCGGACCATGTCTTCGAGCACCGGCTGGCCCCATTTTTGTTCGGTTTCCTCGGGGGTTTTCGAATAGCCGAAATCTTTCGCGCGGGTGAAATAGAGTTTCACGCCATAGCCACGAGTGGCGGCAAGAAGTTCCTGCGTTCGGATGAGGCCGAGTTGCGGAGCTTGCTCGGGGCCGAGAGCGTTCTGGCCCCCTTCGCCACGGGTGAGTGAGAGGAGAGCGACATCGGCGTGCAGGCTGCGGGCGAGATAGGTAAGCGTGGAGGCTGATTCGTCGTCGGGATGGGCCGTGATATAGAGGATGCGCGTAGTGACTCGGGCGGCGTCGATCGCTTCAATAGTTTCAGGAAGGCCTGGGCCGGTGCCGGGAGCGGGAGGAAATTGCGCGCGGGAGGAGAGCGGGAGGCACGCGGCGAGAAGAAAGAGTGTCGTCAGGCGGATGCGGGTCAAAAGGCCTCCAATGGCGCGAATTCGATTATGAGATGCGCGCGGAAACAAGAATTTTACATTTTGTGGGGTGGGTTGGAACTTGGAAAGTTGTGCCGCCCATCCACGGCTCCAGATTTCATTAGGCGTTTTCCCGGCGCTGGCGCGCTGGGCTAGCGTGTTTTGCGCCTCCTGGCGCCGGGATGGGTATCGGTGCCAATGCCTGGGACACAATAAGTGGGTTCCCAAAGCGGTTGCCGCTAGGCGGGCTGGGCACTATTGCCTGGCGGGGCAAAGGGCCACTCCTTTACTTCGCGAGCGCGGATCAGATACGCCAGCACTCCAAAGGTGATCTCGAGAAGTCCCCACTTGCGCGCAGGACCCGTTTGCCAGAAGAGCCACGCCCAGCCAACCATCGTAAGCAGCGCGGGCAAGGGATAAAACCACATTTTATAGGGCAATTTTTCGGCCCCCAAGCGCCGACGAAGAAGAATCACGCCAACGGCTTGGCCGATGAACTGCACGATCAGACGCATGGCGAGAATGCCGGCAATGGCGGTTTCGAGCTTGAGGATGACGCTGAAGAGAAACGCCAGCACTCCCAGAACGAGAAGCGAAACATGGGGAAAGTGTTTCGTCGGGTGGACCTTTGCAAAGATGGGAAAGAAATTGCCGTCAAGCGCGGCGGAATAGGGTACGCGAGAATAGCCGAGAAGCAGCGAGAATACCGAAGCGAGCGCGATCCAGAGGACCATCCAGGTGACGAAGTGCGCAGCCCCCGTGCCGTAGAGGCGCTGAACAAAAAGACTGGCGATAAACGGGGAATTTTCAGCCTGCCGCCAGGGAATGACGCCGAGCAGGCTGGTCTGCATCGCGAGATACAGGATGGTGATGCCGAGGATGGAAAGGAAAATGCCGCGGGGAATGTTTTTTTCGGGATCGCGGATTTCACCGCCGAGCTGGCAGATGTTGTAGTAACCCCAATAGCTGTAGACCGTATTGATCATGGCCGCGCCAAGCCCCGCGAACCAGATGGAGTTGAGATGAAAAGCCCCGGGAGGAAAATCGAAAGCAAGTTTGGGGTCGAAATGGCGAATGCCGCCCCAGATTAGCCAGAGCATGGTGCCGACCACGCCGGCCCAAAGAAGGACGGAAATCTTGCCGATGGTGGTGATTTTGCGGTAGAGGAGGATGACGAGAAATATCACCAGGCCGCCGGATATTGCCTTGGCCTGCCACCACGTCAGCGGATGAAGAAAACGGGCATAGCGCGCGAAGCCGATAGAAGCGGAGGCCACCGAAAGCGGGGCTTGCACGAAGGTTTGCCAGACGAACAGGAAGGACATGAGGCGTCCCCAGCGATTGGGGCCGTAGGCTTCGCGAAGGAAAACATAAGTTCCACCGGCCCGTGGCATGGCGGCGCCGAGTTCGGACCAGACGAAGCCGTCCAGGGTGGCAAGCAGCGCGCCGACCAGCCAGGCAATCATGGCCTGCGGGCCACCCATGGCTTTGATGACCAGCGAACTGACGACGAACGGGCCGATGCCGACGATCTCAATCATGTTGAGTGCGACGGCTTCCTTCAGGCCGAGGCCGCGCTCGAGAGCGGGTTGCGATCCGATCGGAGAGAGGTTGGGGGGAGGCGAGGACATGAGCTGCGAGGATAACAAAAAGGCCCAGGAACCTCCTACGGAGTGGTGGAAAAAACGGTTGGATGCGCAAGGAGCGTGTAAACGGCAAATCATTTGGCTGGGTGGAGGGGGCAGCTTACACTCGTACCCCAGAGAGGGCGGCCGACAAACTCTCTCGCGAAATGTTGAAATCCTCACTTTATTTTCTGGGACTGGTTGTGTGGGCGCTGCTTCCCGTGGCCGATGCGTCCGCCGCCAGAAGCCTTTCGCTGCCGCCGGGCACGCAGGCGATTCTGGAGCACATCTATTCGGGGCGGAGCGACCTGGCGATCCCTGAGGCGGAGTCACTGCAGAAAGAGCAGCCGTCGCATCCTCTGGGGTACCTGCTGGAAGCCGAAGCCCGCTGGTGGGAAGTCTGGTGCGAGTCCGCGGAGTACAAGTATGGGATGACTATGCCGCGGCACAAGGAGAAGCAGCCTTCGGATCAACAATACCTGGGCCTGACAACGAAAGCCGAATCACTGGCGATGGCCAGCCTGGCGAGGAACGAAACCGCGGATATGCATTTTTATGCGGGAATGGCGCACGCCCAGGCGGCACGGATGTACAGCCTGCGCGGAGAAAACCGGGCCACGGCGCGAGAGGGGGTGCGCGGGCGCGAGCATTTGTTGCGGGCGCTGGAACTCGATCCTTCGCTGTCTGACGCGGACCTGGGATTGGGGCTTTACAACTATTACGTGGATACGCTTTCGACGATCGCGCGAGTGCTGCGGTTTTTCATGGGGATCCCGGGCGGGTCGAAACAGGAAGGAATCGAGCAGCTCCGGCAGGCGATGGAGCACGGACAATTGACACAAGCGGAGGCGCGCTTTTATTTGGCGATCAATCTGCACAACTATGACCAGAAATACGAGGAGGCCTTGCGCGTGATTACACCGCTGGTGGCGAAGTATCCGGAGAATCCAATTTTCCTGCTGGCGCGCGGAGACCTTTTCGGAAAGCTGGGGAGAAAACCGCAGGCGATCGCGGATTATCGGGCGGCAGTCAAGGGGCAGTTTGCGAGCGCCGAATGCCGAGAGCGGGTGGAACAACTCGCCCGGGAAGCGCTGGCCGCGCAGGGGGCCGAGTTCTAACCCCGCATGCCGGAAAAGCCCGAGGGGACGCTTTGTTGGCGAGGTCGGCTGAGGGATAATAAGAAGCAGGCTCGCGGACCGAAGTGGGCTAGCCCGGCCCCAGGCTGACTTGGGGCGGTCAACGCGGCCAGGCGTTTTCGCATCTCAAACCAGACAGCCAGGCGGGAGAGCATTCTCTCCACTCGGGAGAGAAGCGGCGTACCTGTGAGTTTCAGGAGAAGGATAGCTATGAAGGGGTTTCGGACAGCGTTGGCTGTCACATGTTTGGCGTTCGGGTGGCTCGCCGGATGCAACGATTACAACTACTCGATTCAATACAACACCGGGGCGACGTTGACGAACCTTTCGCCCTCCGGATTACCGGCGGGCAGCGGTGATTTTGTGCTGACTGTGAACGCGTCGCAGTTTAACGGGTTTGTGTGCAGCACGGCGAACAGCGGCGGAAATTCGTCGAACACCGGGGTATCGGTGATCCAGTGGAATGGGACGAAACTTGCCTCGCCCCAGTGCGTTGATACCACCACCATGTACGTGACTGTGCCCGGCGATCTGATCTCCAAGCCGGGAACGGCGTACGTGAACACACTGACGCCGCAATCCGGCACAGGGAATAACGGACTGAGCAACACATTGGGTTTCCAAATCTATGGGACACCGAATCCCGTGCCGACAATTACGTCGGTCACGCCCGATTCCACGCAGCCGTGTGGAACGAGTTGCGGCAACGTGGCCGTAACCATCACGGTGACCGGGACGGACTTTCTTCCGAGCTCGAATAACGGGGGCTCGGTTGTAACGTTGTCCGACTTGCTGACGCCCCACCAGCAACCTGCGGCACTTACGATTACGAGCCTTTCCGAGACGGAAATCAAAGCGGTGATTCCGGGAACGTTTCTGGCAAATGCCGATACCGCCACCATTCAGGTGGTGAATCCTCCGAACGGCCTGTGCACGCAGCCGAGCTGCCTGCCCCTGGTGGGTGGCGGAGCCAGCGACAATTCGTTTTGTTTTGTGATCGGAACCGGACCTGGTGGGATTTGTCCGACCACCGCGCAGGAAACGCCGGCGATCAGCCAGGATGGAAGATACGTGGCTTATGCTTCGCAGCAAAATCAGGCGAACCAGATTCTTCTTCGAGACACCTGTTTGGGAATCGCGAACGGATGCACTCCAACTACGCAGGTGGTCTCGACGGGGCCCGACGGGACGGCCGGAAACGCAGACAGTCACAATGCCGTGATGACGCCTGACGGAAGGTTCGTAGCATTTAGTTCGGCGGCGACGAATCTTGTGCAAGGCACTCCACCTGGACGTCAGGTCTACCTGCGGGACACATGCATCGGAGCAGACAAATCATGCAGTCCGAGCACCATGCTGATCTCCACGGATGCGAGTGGTGCACTCAACGGGACAGAAGGCATTCTGCCATCCATCAGCACTTCGGGGAGATTCGTGGCCTTTGTAGCGCTTACTCGCAGCTCGGCGGAGAAGCCCGCGGTAAGCAGCAGGGCTCTGGCGGTGCAATCCGCGCCCAACAGTGGGTTGCGGCAGGTTTTTGTGCGAGACACATGCCTGGGCGCCTCCAACTGCACGCCGAAGACGACGCGCATCTCGATGATACCTGGGGACTCGCCGACCATCGGGAGCAAGCCTGGGGGACCGGCTATCAGCGGATTAGCGAAGGAACTTGCGTTGAATGATGCGAGGAGCGCAACTTCGTTCACGCCGACGGTGGCTGTGGATGACGGAGTTTTCTTGGCAGCGACGAAGCCGCAGTAGAAAGCGCCCTAAATTCGGCGGACCCATTTCACACGAAGAGAGCGGAGGCTGGGCCTTCGCACTGGACGAAAAAGAGCGCCTCGGTTACCCGAGGCGCTCTTTTTTCTGGGGTGCGCTCTGGATGAAAACTCAGCCCATAAAGCCGAGATCGCTGTTCGGAAAGTTCGCGAGGTTGGGGAAGATAGACGGCAGGTCGGCGGCCTGGACGCCGAACCAGGTGGCAAGCGTTGCCGCGTATTGGTCAAGAGCGGTGGTTGGAATCCAGCGACCGTTGTTGCCGGCATCGTCAGGCCCGCCAAGCGCGAGCTCGGGAAACGTGCCATAGACGTTGTTGCCCTTTACGGCGCCGCCCATGATGAGCTGATGGCTACCCCAGGCGTGGTCGCTGCCACCGTTGGTGCCGGGCTGGAGCGTTCGGCTGAACTCAGACAAAGTGAACGTGGTGACTTGATTGGTGACGCCGAGTTCCTGTGTGGCCTGGTAGAACGCCGACAAGGCCTGGCTGAGTTTAGAGAGCAGATCAATCTGCTGTGGGAGCTGATCGCTGTGCGTGTCGAAGCCGCCGTAGGAACAGAAAAAGATCTGGCGGCCCATGCCGAGGGCCGAACGCGTGGCGATAACCTGGGCGACCTGCTGCAACTGTTGTCCCAGATAGCTCTTTGGGAAGACGGTTTGCAGAGGGGCAATGTTTTTGAGGGCTTCGGAGAGCACGACGCTGTACTGAACGGCCTGGCTGGTGACGCTGTTCGCGGATTGGACCAGAGAAAGACCGTTGTCGAAAGTAAGGAGTTGCTGCGTGGCCAGAAAACGGGCCTGCGAAGCCGCGGAGGAATCGAATCCCTGCAGGCCGGGCGTCTGACCAGGATTCATGGTGAAGGGCCGTGTGACGTCGCCGGTGGAGAAGACCGTGCTGCCGGAAACGGAGAGTACAGGAGGAAATTGCGCCGCACTGTTGAATGCGCCTTGGACCTTGTCGGCAACCCGCCCCGCCCAGCCAGCGCCGGGATTGCCCATGAGCTGCGCGCTCTGCCACTGGTCCTGCTGATCGGAGTGCGAATAGAGGTTTTCGGGGAGATTCTTGTACTGTTGATACTGCTGTTGCGTCGTTGGCTGCACGAGTGTGCCGACGTTGGACAATACGGCGAGGGTCTGCTGATTGTTGAAGAGCGACTGCATCTCCGGCATGTTCGGATGGAGCCCGTAAGTGGCCTGATTTCCAACCTGCAAAGGAAGCAATTGCGTTTGTGGGATCGCGAGGACGGAGCGCGCCTGCTGGTAGGCGGTGTAGTTTGTATCGATGGGCACGATCATGTTGTTGGAGTCGTTGCCGCCAAACATGAAAATGCAGACCAGTGCTTTGTAGTCGGCAGTGCCCTGCGCCAGCGCGCTGACTAGGCCGAACTTGCTGAGACCGCTGAGCAAGGAGGCCCCCGCCGCAGAACAACAGGCCAGCCGCATGAAGTCTCTTCGTGAGTGGTGGTTCATGGTCGTCTCCTATGCCCTTAGTGCTGCACCTGGTACATGGACGAGGAGGTGACCAAGTAGATCGCGGCCTTGGCTTGTCCCTTCGCGTCACTGGAATCTACGGCGTTGACCGCGGTAATGATGTCCTGGCGCATGCTATCCGGCATCGAGCCGTGCAAAAAGAGCGTGTTGAGCCAATCGAGCATCTGATCGGGCGTGCCAGCGTTGCTAACGGGTGAGAAATCGAACTTGGTGCTGGAACCAACGGCGCCATAGACCATGTCGTCAATAAAGTTCACGCGCGAGAGGCTGGAGTTGGTGTCGAAGATGGCGAACTCCGGACCATTGAGCGAGGTGCCGGGAATTGCATTGACTGGGGGAAAGAAGTTGAAGACGGTCGCGGGGAAGTAGACGTTCTGCTCCATGGCATCGCCTTCGTAGGGGAGGCCGCCGCCGTCGGACTGCGCGTGGAAGGCGCGAAGCATGGCCGCTTCCATGACGATTGGTTCGCGGAGCTTGCCGTCGGTGGCCACTGCAGTGTTGGAATCGTCGCCGCGGCGGGCTTCCTGATCGAGAAGCACGGCGGCAATCGTGGCCTGCATGTCGCCGCGCTGGCCGGCGCCAAAGGACTGGCCATAGGGTGAGACGAAGGTCCCGGTGCTAAAGGCCTGGGCGACACGTTGAACGTATTGGGGACTCGGGTTGCTGGTCACCAGGTGAACGATGAGCTGTTGGGCGACGAAGGGACCGACGTTGGGATGGTTGAAGATGATCGTGAGCGCGGAATCGAGATCGTTTTCCGAAGTTTGCCCTGAGGGGATGGACTGACCAAGAAGCGTCTTCGCCTCCATGTCGTGGTTGGAATCCACCGCCACCATAGGACCCCCGTAGTATTCCGGGTTGTGCTTCTGCTGGCCAGCGCCGGGCTTCACGGGATAGGTCCAACCTGTGAAAGCAAGGCCGAGCGCCATGACGTCGTCCTGCGTGTAACTGGGCACGGGATTTCCCGTCGTGTCAAGAACCTGCGTGCCATCCGGATTGAGCTGAGAAAGGCCCAAACAGAAGAGCTGCATGATTTCGCGGGCGTAGTTTTCGTTGGCGTGCTGGCCGGGGGCAGGCTTGTCATTGTTGACCATGTCGAGATAGTTGCCCATCGCCGGCGTGAGGGTGATGTCCTTCATCAGATTGTAGAAATTGGAGAAAGCGTCCTGGTCAAGCGTGGTGAGGTAATTGGTGTAGCCGACCGGGTCGGAAACTTTGTCGCCGGCAACCACCCACCACTCGTTCAGTGCGAGGGAGACGCGGCGCCGGAGTTGATCGCCGCCCATCGCGGAGTTTAGGAAGAACGAGGACTGCATGTTGTAAACCGACGGATTGATGGCCGGGTTGTAGGTGCGATAGAGGGTGGAGGGAGAGGCGAATTCGTTCTGAAGATAGAGATCGAAGCCGAGTTCCTGGGCCTGATTCATAGATTCCGTATTCGGCCCAAAGGACGATTGCTCGAGAAAACGCGCCGCGGCGGCCGGAGTCATTGGCGAACCGTTCGCAGTCACGGTGACATTGACCGTCGCGGAATTCCCTGCGCCGGGATTTGGATTGCTCACCTTGACGGGAACTGTGCCCGGTGTCGCGCCTGTGCCGATCGCGGTGATCAGGGTGGGAGTGGCATAAAGAACCTGAAGTTGCTGGCCGCCGAAGGTTACTGTCGAAGTGTTCACAAACCCGGTGCCATTCAGCGAAATCTGAAATGCGCCGGGGCCGATGGTCGACGGAGAAACCGTATCGAGCACCGGTTGCGGATTTGTCAGCGTGACGCTGGCGGTGCCGGATTTTGTCGTGTCGGCCTCCGGAACCGCGGACACGATGATGGCATTGCCGCTGGGAATGTTGTCCGGCGCAACGTAGACTCCCGAATCGCTGATGTAGCCGTACTGCGCGTCTCCGCTTTGAATGCCGTTGACTTCCCAAGTGACAGTGGTGTCCGTGGTGCCGTTGACGGTTGCCGTGAAGGACTGCGAACCACCGGCAACCTGCAAATTAGCAGTCGAAGGGCTCACCGAGACGGAAATGTTCGAATTCGGCTGCGTCACCAAAAGATTCAAAGCGTTGGAAGGCGCGGACCCCGGATTCGGATTGATGACCGTGATTGGAACACTGCCCGCCTGAGCCGCCGTGGCGTTGATCGTAGCGGTCAATTGCGTCGACGAAACGTAATGCGTGGTGATGTTCTGCCCGCCGAAGTTGATCGTCGCGCCGCTCAGAAACGACGACCCGGTTACGGTCAGAGTAAAAGTTCCAACCGAGACGGACGTCGGGCTGAGTTGCGTGAGCACCGCAAGCGGATTCTGCAGTGTCACGGCGGAGTTGCCGGAGGCGGTGGTGTCGGCCACGCTCGTGGCAGTGACCTGGATGGAATTGGGATTGGGCACAACCGGCGGCGCGGTGTAATTTCCATTCGCGGTGATGAATCCGAGCGAGAAATTGCCCCCCGCAATGCCGTTGACGGACCAGGTGACCCCGGTATTCGAATTGCCTGTAACGCTCGCTGTAAACAGCTGCGTGATTCCGGAGCGCACGGAAGCCGTCGGAGGATTGACGGCGACCAGCGTGCCGCTCTGCGTGATCTGCGCGATCAGGCTGTTAGAAGGTATTGAGCCAGGATCCGGATTCGTCACCAGGATGCTGACGCTCCCGATCTGCCCGGACGTGACCGAACCGGTGGCCGTGACTTGCGTGGAAGAAACACGCGTGGTGGTCAGTGCTGTGCCGCCGAGATAAACGACCGCTCCGGGAGCGAAATGTAGTCCATTAATCGTTAAGCTGACCGAGCCGACGCCGAATGTCATGGGAGTTGCAGTGGTGAGCTGCGGCACCGGATTCTGGAGCGTGATGCTGGTGGAACCGGATTTGGTGGAATCGGACGTTTCGGTGGCGGAGATCGTAATCGCGTTACTTGCGGGCGGAAATTCGGGTGCGAGATAGAGTCCCGTGGCGCTGATCGTGCCCGTGGAGGCGGATCCGCCGGTAACGCCGTTGACCGCCCAGACGAAGGCGGGAGTAGAACCATCACTCGTGGTGGCGGTGAATTGCTGCTGCGAAGTGCCGCGCAAGGAAGTATCTGTTGGCGAAACCACAATCGAGAAACCCGTAAGGCCGCCGCCGGTATCGTGGACGACCTGCGCGCAGCCCGAGAGGCCGATGACGAGAAGCAAAAGAGCAGGAATTCGTATGCGTTTCACCGCAGTCTCTCCCTTACGGCGAGCCGAAACGCGCGAGCCCCCAAGAAGTTCATCCCGATGCGAGAGCGCGTTTTTCTTGGCCCCGGTGACTGTTGGACTGGTCGCGCAAGAGTAGTGTCTAAAGAGAAAAGAGACTACTGTTCGGCGGGACAGAAAGCGGGTAGCTGTTCGGTTGTACCGGCAAGACCGCGGATCGGTTGCCGCTTGGCGATCAGTAGAAGCGAACGCGAAGGTCCGGGCGTTTTTCCAGGCGAACGGAATCGATAAAACGCACCTGGCGTTCATCGAGAGTGAGGATCATCGAAGAGGTTCGCACACCTTCGCCGAAGAAGCGCACGCCTTTGAGGAGATTGCCGTCAGTGACGCCGGTGCAGGCAAAGATCATTTTCTTGCCGGGGGCGAGATCTTCGGTGTCATAGATGCGCTTCGGGTCGGCGACCCCCATGCGCTCCAGGCGTTCCACGTCCTGGGGCTTAGTGAGGACCAGGCGCGCCAGAATTTGCCCATTCAAACACCTTAGAGCCGCGGCGGTAAGGACGCCTTCGGGCGCGCCGCCAGTGCCCATCACCATGTGGACGCCGGTGCCGATGACGGCGGCGGAAATGCCGGCGGAGAGATCGCCGTCGCCAATCAAGCGAATGCGCGCCCCGACGGCGCGAATGTCGGCAATGAGCTTTTCATGGCGGGGACGATCCAGAACCATCACTACCAGATCTTCGACGTCGCGATCGAGGCGCCTGGCAACGGCTTTCAGATTGTCAGCGACCGGCGCGTCAAGTTCGACGGCTCCCTTGCAAGAAGGCCCGACAACGAGTTTTTCCATATATATGTCGGGAGCGTGCAGCAAGCCGCCCTTTTCGCTGGCGGCAAGCACAGCGATCGAGTTTGGAGCACCGGTGGCGCACAGATTGGTGCCCTCGAGGGGATCGACGGCGATGTCCACGACGGGGAAAAGCGCCTTCGGGGCATGGGTAGCGAGGCCGACTTTTTCGCCGATGTAAAGCATTGGGGCTTCGTCGCGTTCACCCTCGCCGATGACGATGGTGCCGTCCATTTCCACCTGGTCCATGGTGCGACGCATGGCTTCGACGGCGACTTCATCGGCTTTGTGGCGATCACCGAAACCCATGGTGCGAGCGGCGGCAATGGCGGCGTTTTCCACGACGCGCAGGAACTCAAGACTCAGTTGTTCTTCCATAGGAGCGCCCTCCGCGGACGCTGGTTTCAGGGCAGAGAGATCAGGCTCGAGTGGGGCGATGGAGGCGAAGGAACAAACTCGTCTTCCAAAATGGGCTCTGGCACGGCGATTCTTGGGTCATTGTACCTATTCGCGGCCCGGAAGGGGACGGATAAGCCCGTTGACGAGATTCGGATCAGTAAACTCCGTCATGTCGCCGGGGCGCTTGCCAGCCACGGGAAGAAGGCGGGCAGAAAGGGGTTTGTTCCATTTGACGGAGAGTGTGGCGACGTCGCCGATGATGCCCGCCAAATCGGCCTCGCTCGTATCTCCGGGCAGTGGAATGGTGTCGAGACCCGTGGCGCAGACAGCGGAATAGCTGAGGAGGGCATCGAGCGAGAGGAGCCCCTGATTCCAACGGTCCGTGAGACGCGGATCTTCCAGCACCGGGAGCATGACGCCGGAGTATCCCGTACGGCGCGCGCCAACTTCCTTAAGGGCGGAAGTGATGGCACCGACAGCGGTCATCGTGCCGCTTGCCCCGAAGGGTTGCTTGGAGATGGCTTCGATGCCCGCCGCGATGGAGGCTTCCCGGGATGGGGCAGGAGAAAGATCCTGACCCATGTACGTCCAGCCTTGTTCGCGGTCTACGCGTTGCGCAAGATCCTGAACGTCAAAGGCGGCATTGAAAAAGGCGTCGATCAAGCGGCGATGGAGCGCGGCGGGATCGGGAGCGTCTTGCGCAGCCTCGGCGACCAGGCCTGCCGAGGCCAGGCCAATGGCGAATTGATGTCCGCTGCCGGTGTGGTACGCGCCAGGAAAGAACGCAGCGTAGGCAGGAACGTTGGCATTAGCAGCAAAGCGGAAATTGCCCTCGCTGTGCTGAGTGGATTGGGAGAGCTTCTTCATGACGCGGGCGGCGGAATGGACGGCGGACCAGTTGATGCCGTGATCGTTCGTGACGGCCACAGTGCCGAAGACATTCTTGGTGTTCTGCAGGACGGAGGCGAGGAGATCGGCTTGGGCGTCGCCGTCGTCACCCGAGAGATAAGCAGGGCCAATGGCGAGCATCAATTTGTTTTGAGCTGCGAGGCCGTCGAGATCCTTAAACAAGCGCACGGCCTCATCGGTGGTGAGACCCTTGGTGTATTCCGGGAAGGGCTGCGTGACAATGCGGAGGGTGTCCACCGTGTACCCGCGGGATTCGAAGACAGTCTCCGCGTAACGGAGAAATTTGACGGTCTCCGCGATCTGCAGTTGATATTGCGTGCGGTCGAGATTGATGAAAGCGGTGATAGCGCGGACGTGCGGTTTGGACGCGGCCGGCGAGCTTTGCTGGGCGGGAGCTTGCGCTCGAAGGCAAGAGGCGGCGAGGAGAAGTGCGATGAGGATCGAAACTGCGCGAATCTCGACGGAACTGCGGAAAAGTTTCATTGCGTGTCCTCCTCGCAATACCCGTTCAGGGTATCAAAAGGAAGGTGCGCAAGTCGTTTGGAAGTGCGAGTCAGCGGACGAAGGGATAGATTTCGTCGGCGATCCAGTAGTTCGCGAGAACGATGGCGAGGGCGGTTCCGAGGATCCAAACGACCCAGCGCCAACGGACCCAATGGGCACGAAATGGAGAATAGGACAGCGGCCATTCCAGAAGATAGACCAAGGAGTAGCACAGGTTGGCGAGGAGGGCCAGAACACTCATGGTTAAGAACGTGGAGAGGGCGAAGGCAGGACGGAAGTGCGGCCAACTGGCGACGACCCAACTGACAACGACGGCCAAAAGGAGAAGATTGTAGAAGAGACGTCGATGCTCCCAAAACCGAAATGAAGGAGCCCCAGTGTTGGGAACCGCGGAATCGGGAAGTTGAGGTTGCATAGAGCGTCCAGGAAGATGGTAAGCGTGGAGGTTCATTGTGTCAAGTACTTTGCATTGCAAAGGCTAAATGCTTAAGGTGAACGCGGAAGCTCCTACGATACGACCCCGTTAGACGAAAGCGGAGATGCCCGTGATTTTTTCGCCGATGACCAGCTTGTGGATGTCGTTGGTGCCCTCGTAAGTGAAGACGCTCTCGAGGTTGTTCATGTGGCGCATGATGCAGTAGTCGTCGACGATGCCGTTGGCGCCGAGGATGTCGCGGGATTTGCGGGCGGTTTCGAGGGCGATGGCCACGTTGTTCATCTTGAGCATGGAGATGTGCGAGGAATCGACTGCACCTTTGTCTTTCAGGCGACCAACGTGCATCGCGAGGAGCTGGGCCTTGACGATTTCGGTAATCATCCAGGCGAGCTTTTCCTGGACGAGTTGGTGGGACGCGATGGGTTTATTGGCGAACTGCTTGCGCGTTTTGGCGTATTGGAGCGCGGTGTCGTAACAAGCCATGGCCGCGCCGATGGCTCCCCAGCCAATGCCGTAGCGCGCCTGATTGAGGCAACTCAAGGGGCCGCGTAAGCCGGTGACACCCGGAAGAAGATTTTGCCCTGGGATGGCGCAATCGCTGAAGGAGAGACCGGAAGTGATCGAGGCGCGCAGGGACCATTTGCCGTGGACGTCCCAGGACTTGAAACCGGGAGTGCCTTTTTCCACCAGGAATCCGCGGACTTTTTCGTCCTCGCATTTGGCCCACACGACGGCGACGTCGGCGAGCGAGCCACTGGTGATCCACATCTTTTCGCCGTTCAGAACGTAGCCATCGCCCTTTTTCACCGCGCGCGTAAGCATTCCGCCCGGATTGGAACCAAACTGAGGTTCGCTAAGGCCGAAGCAGCCCACCGCATTTCCCGATTGCAAGCGCGGGAGCCATTTCTCCTTTTGCGCGTCGCTGCCGAATGTGTAGATCGGGTACATCACGAGCGCGCCCTGGACGGAGACGAAACTCCGCAGGCCGGAATCGCCACGCTCAAGTTCCTGCATCATCAGCCCGTAAGCCACGTTGGACATTCCCGCGCAGCCGTAGCCGTGCAGGTTGGCTCCGAGAAATCCGAGCTCGCCAAGTTGTGGAATCAAATGCTTGGGAAACGTGCCTTCGCGGCTATGCTTTTCGATAATGGGGACGATTTCGTTATCAACGAACCGGCGTGCAGTCTGACGGACGAGCTTCTCTTCGTCGTTCAGCAGCGAGTCGAAATCGATGAAATCCACACCGGGAAATGAGGGCATGAGGAGTCCTTCGCTTAGCCAATGGCGACTTGCCATAGGCGCGGCGAAGGAAGTGTAGCAAGGCGCTCAGCGGACCAGCAAGAAAGCGAACGACGGCAGAGAGACATCCTGCGGGGACACAGGACTGGCGATATTCGGCAGAGTCAATTCCGCCAGGATGGTCAGGAAGTATGGAAAAACGAGACGATATTTCATCGTGGCACTCCTTCCCTGGGAAGATGGGGGACCCTGGACGGCGTCTGAGGAACGCCGAGTGGTGGGACTATGCGCGGGCGGCGTACGGCTGGCAAACGCAAAGATTTAATGGCAAGCATTCACAAAGGCGGGGGAGTGTGGGCGGGGCACGGGAGTTTGGTCTGGAGCAGGTACACTAGTCGGGTATGGAAAGGACCAGGAAACGTGGCGAAACGCGCAGTGCGGCGGGTGAATCCGGAAATATTGATCTTTGACGTGGATGGCGTGCTGATTGACGTGCGCGAGACCTTTTGGCGCTCAGCGCTCCAGACCATGGAAAAACTTACGGGGAAAAAAGGGACTTGGGCGGAGCTGCACAAGTGGAAGCGGCAGCCGGGAAATAACGACGATTGGATGATGGTGTCGCGATGGGCCACGGCGCTGGGCGTGCCGACGACGTACGAGGAAGCGCGAGCGGCGTTTCAGCCATTCTATTGGGGAAGCAACGGTAAGCCGGGAAACGTGGAGAAGGAGAAATGGCTGGTGACGCCGAAGCTTGTGGAGAAGTGGGCGCGGCGGAGAGAGTTGAACCTGTTCACCGGACGGACGCGGCCGGAATTTGACTATTCCTTCCAGAAATGGCCGGCGGCGAAAAAGTTTCGGATGGTAGTGACAATGAATGATGCGCGGAAAAAGCCGTATCCGGACGGCTTGTTCGCGATCCTGGGAAAGCGCGACCCCAAGAGTGCGCTGTACCTGGGAGACAACGTGGACGATGCATTGTCGGCGAAGGCGGCGGGGGTGCCGTTCATGGGAATTCTGCCCAAAAACGCTCACAATTATCGAGAACGCGCCAGGAGGTTTCGGGAACTGGGCGCGCTGAGGCTATTGGAGCGGGCTCGCGATCTGGACCGGCTGCTCGAATAGAAAAATGGCAGGCATCCTTCCGGCGAGGTGCCGTGCTCACACCAACAGCGATTCTTGCCCGATGTGGTTATTTCCGGAACTTCCGATGGTTTCTGGGGAAATGCAATGGGAAGCTGGAATTTCTGCCGGCGTTGAGGAAGGAAGGCCATGAAACCCTGGATTCGAATTCTGACATTTTCCGCAATGGGTTTGGCGTGCGCCGCTGTGGCGTTTGCGCAAGCTCCGCCGGGACCGATCACCCCCCCGGCCGGGGCCGAGGTCGAAGGCCCACGGACACCGCCTCCGGTAAAGATCGCTCCTCGAAAGGACATTTTGGGGGCCTGGCGGTTGAACCGCGACGACAGCGACGACCCCTCGCAAAAATCCAACCAGAGGCAGGTGCATGACTCGGGCGGGAGCCACACCGGGATCGGCGGCCCGCGCATTGGCTGGCCGGGCGGAACGATTGGCGGCCCAACGATGGGCGGCGGGCAGCACGGGAATGGCGGTTCGCAGAAAGGAACTCAGGAAGACCGCGAGCGATATCGCGAATTGATCGATCCTTCGGTGCGGGTCCGGTTGGAGCGAAGGGGCACGGACAATTCGGTGGTGACGATGTATGGGGATCAGGGCCGCAAGACGATTTTTTATACGGAAGGGCATAAGCCAGATGAAGCGCCGGGTGTGGGCACGGATTTCGTGGAAGCCAAATGGGACGGCGGGAAGTTGGTGAGCGAATCGCAGCTGCCGAAGAAGGGGTATATGCGGCGGACGTATGAGATTTCGCAGGATGGGCTGCAGCTGTATGAGGAAGTGGAATTGGTCACGGGGAAAGATAAGAATCCAGCGAGCTTTCGATTCGTGTACGACGCTGTGGCGGGTGAGGAATACTGATTAGCGCGCTGCGAGAAGTTGGGGCTCCTCTCGTACGGTTATATCGCAAAAGCGGAGGCTGCGCCTCCGCACTCCAAAATCAGGCGCGCAGGTTGGGAAGCGATTGCTGAAGATCGGCGATCAGGTCGTGCGTGGATTCGAGGCCGATGTTGAGGCGCACGATGCGATGTTCGTAGGCGGGACGGCCCGGAATGCGGCCGATGTTGTAGGAAAGCGCAAGACTGGTTACGCCCGCCCAGCTATAGCCGATCTTGAAGAGCTTCAATCCATCCACGAATGCATGAACCTGCTGCTGCGTTGGCCCCGGTTTGAAGACCATCGAAAACACTCCTGAAGAACCGAGAAAATCGCGCTTCCAGATGTCGTGGCCCGGGCAGGATGGCAAAGCGGGATGCAGGACAAGTTCGACTTCTGGACAATCGGCGAGCCATTGGGCAATTTGCAGTCCCGATTTTTCTATGGCCGAGAGGCGCACGGCGAGCGTCTGCAGACCGCGAAGGGCCAGGCTGCAGTCGTCGGGAGAAACTCCGCAGCCCATCATTTGCTGCGCGGCCCCGAGGCGCTGATGAATGGCGTCGTTACGGACGGTGATTGAACCCAGGAGCAAATCGCTGTGGCCGCCGATGTATTTCGTGACGGCTTGCATGGTGATATCCACGCCATGATCGAAGGCGTCGAAGAGAACGCCGGCGGACCAGGTATTGTCGAGAACGACGTTGATATTGCGCGCGCGAGCGGCAGCGACGATGGCGGGAATGTCCTGGACCTCCATCGTGATCGAGCCGGGGCTTTCGGTCCAGATGAGCCGGGTGTTTTCCTGGATGAGCGCGGAGATGCCTTCGCCGATAAGCGGATCGTAGAACGTGGAGGTGATGCCAAAGCGCGAAAGAAGTTGTGTGGTGAGTTTGCGATTCGGGTAGTAGATGCTGTTGGGAACGAGGATGTGATCGCCAGCCTGCAGCATGGCGAAATTGATGAGGGAGATGGCCGCCTGACCGCCGGGGGCGAGAATGGTGTGGGCGCCGGATTCGAGTTCGCAGATGCGCGCGGCAAGTTCGAGCGAGGTGGGCGTGCCATAGAGACCGTAGGTGTAGCCGACCTTGTTCTGATCCCAGGTGTCGCGAACGGCGGATGAGTTTGGGAAGACGGTGGTGGAGCCGCGATAGACAGGCGAGGCGAGGGATTTGTAGCCGACGGGAATCTTGGCGTCGGAATGGATCAATTTGGTTTGCCAGGATTTGGTCATGTGGGAGTCCGCCGAGGTTGCGTGCGTCTCTGAGTATACCCCGGAGGTTCGCGTACCCCTCGAAGCTTGGGGCGAGCGAGACGTAGTGAATGGACTGACGAAGAGGCCGACAGCCGTTAGTTGACAGCTGACAACCGGAAGGGCGGGAGGCAGAAGTGCATGTCGGCTGTCCGATGTAAGTTTCCTCCTTATTTCTTTCCCTACCTTCTACCTTCCCCGAGCGATCCTGCGAGGGTTTGCGCAAACCCCGCCGCTAACTCCTTTCGCTAGGTCTCTTACGCAAACCCCCTGGGTACCCCTTTGGAGTGCGGTTGCTCGGCTGCCGCTTTTGCGATATCAGGATCGCGCTCAAGCGATCGTTCGCGCACAATCGCACGCCCCAAAAGCGTCCGCCTCCGCTCTGTGCCGCCTCCGCGTGCTCTGCGTCTCTGCGTTTCGTCCTCTTCCCCTCCGGATCTCGGGAAACAGGTCACGCCTCACCTCTCTCCGGGGGGGGCCGCCTTAAAAGACCAGCGCTACACGGGAGATTGTAGAGAGCGTCCACTCACCACAACGGCGGCGAATCGAAGGCGAAGAACTGTTATAATCGCGGCGAAAACGGCAACACCGGGTGGAGCGGAGGAATATGACGGAATCATCCTCGGCGAAACGGGCGCGCACGCCACACAAAGGACCGCAGGCGCCGCGCTTCATCGTGATCGAAGGGCCGCTGCGCGTGGGCAAGACCACGCTGGCGCGCATCCTGGCCGAGCGACTGCACGCGCGCCGCATCTACGATTGCGAAGACAATCCCTTCCTGGCGGATTTTTACGCGGAAAAAGCGGGCGCGGCCTATCGCGCGCAGATGTATTTCCTGATGGAGCGACAAAAGCGCCTGCGCGAAGGCCTGGCCGCGGAAGCGCCGGGGCCCTTGATCAGCGACTACCTGATGGAGAAAGACCGCATCTTCGCCAACCTGAACCTCGACGACGCGGAACTGAAACTCTACGAGCGATATTATGAGGCGCTGACGGCGGAGCTCCCGCAACCGGACCTGGTGATTTACCTGCAGGCGAAGCCTGAAGTGCTGCGCACGCGCATCGCCAAGAAAAAAGCGGCGGAAGAGAGCCGCATCGCTCCTGCGTACGTGGAAGAGGTGGCGCGGGCCTACGAGCATTTCTTTTTTCACTATGAGAGCGCGGACCTGCTGGTGGTGGATACCTCGGAAATCGACTTCGTGGAGCGCAGCGAGGATCTGCAGCAGCTGCTCAAGCGGCTGCAAGAGCCGGTGAAGGGCACGCAGTATTACCTGCCGCTCGGCGGATCCGACTGACGCGAGAACCACGGGCGGACGCCTGGGCTACTCCGAGAATCGCGGCGCGCGCAACCGGCGAAGTTGATGCTACCATGCCAGCCGCACCCCAAAGACCGCGCGGTGCGGCACCTACAGGTCCACGGCAATCACAAGCAACCAAAACAATTTGAGGAGTGAAGCGATGGAATTGTGGACAAGGCGGAAGTTTTTTGCGGGTTCGCTGGCGGGAGGCGCGCTGGCAGGCGCGGGCCGGCTCCTGGGCAAGACACTGGGACTGGAAGTGCCGGCAAGCGGCATTGCCAGAGCAGGCGAGGCGGGCGGCACTCGGCCGCTGATGGTCTCCTCCGCGAATGGTTTGCACGCGCTGGGAAAGGGTATGGAGATTCTGAAGTCCGGCGGCGACACGCTGGAGGCGGCGGTGTCCGCCGTGACGATCGTGGAAGACGACCCGAATGACGACTCGGTGGGCTACGGCGGATTGCCGAATGAAGACGGCGTGGTGGAGCTGGACGCCTGCGTGATGCACGGGCCGACGCGCCGCGCAGGCAGCGTGGGCAGCGTGCAGAAGATCAAGAACCCGGCGCGGCTGGCGAAAACGGTGATGGAGCGCACGAATCACGTAATGATCGTGGGCGACGGCGCGCGGCGGTTCGCGGTGGACGAGGGCTTCGAGGAGCACAATCTGCTCACGGAGAACTCGCGGAAGATCTGGCTGGCGTGGAAGGCGAAGACGAGCTTCAACTGGCGGCCGGGCATCGACAGCCCGGAGTGGAAAGAGTACATGTCCGAGCTGTTCGACGGCGACGCGGACAAAATTGCTTACGCGGAACAGAAAATCGCGCACCCGCCGACGGGAACCATCAACTGCCTGGCGGTGAGCGCGAAGGGCGAAGTCAGCGGGACGACGACAACTTCGGGGCTGGCCTGGAAAATTCCCGGGCGCGTGGGCGATTCGCCGATTATCGGCGCGGGATTGTACGTGGACGGCGACGTGGGCGGCGCGGGCTCGACCGGAAAAGGCGAAGAGAACATCAAGGTTTGCGGCGGGCACACGATCGTGGAAATGATGCGGAAAGGCATGAAACCCACCGACGCCTGTCTGGAGGCGCTGGGCCGCGTGGTTCGGAATTACAACGGAGACAAGAAGAAGCTGACGACGTTTCACCTGTTTTTCTACGCAGTGAACAAGGATGGCGAGTACGGGGCCGCGTCGCTCTGGAAGAATACCTATGCGCGGCCGAAGCCGGCGCAGTTCGCGGTGCACGATGGAACGGAAGCGCGGCTGGAATTGTGCAAGCCGTTTTTTGACGAGATTGGGGGCGACGAGTAGGGAGACGGACTTGTGTTGTGACTTGTGTTCCCCGACCTGAACAGGAAAAAGAGTTAAAGATAACGCAGAGGCACAGAGGTCGCGGAGCTTCGCGGAGAAGAACACGGGCGGCGTAAAGCTGCCCCTACATTGAGCGGAATTGGGCGATGGACCAGGCGAATGTGTTGATTGTGGGCGGCGGCGTGGTGGGCTGCGCAGTGGCGGCGGCGCTTTCGCGGAAGTGGACGGATGTTTTTCTGGTGGAGCAGTACCCCAAGCTGGGGATGGCGACGAGTTCGCGCAATAGCGGCGTGATTCACTCAGGAATTTATTACCCGACAAATTCGTGGAAGGCGAAACTCTGCGTGGCGGGGAACCGGCTGACGAAGGAGTTTTGCGCGCGGCACAACGTGCCGCACCGGACCACCGGAAAGTTGGTGGTGGCAAAAGACGCCACCGAGATCGCCGAACTGGAGGCGCTGAAAAAACGCGGCGAGGAGAATGGCGTCGAAGGCCTGCGGCTGATTGACACAGCAGGAATGCGCGCGAAGGAGCCCCACATTCGTGGACACGCGGCGCTCGAGGTGGCGTCAACGGGAATTTGCGCGGCGGAAGAACTGGTTCATGCCTACGCGCGCGTGGCCGAGAGACAAGGCGCAAACTTTGTGAGGCGCGCGAAGGTGACGATGCTGGAGCCGAAGGGCGACACGGTGGAAGTGCGATTGCGGATCGGGGATGAGGGGCAATCGGAGGAAGAGACGATCGCGGCGCGCTGCGTGGTGAATGCGGCGGGATTGTACGCGGATGAAGTGGCCGGAATGCTGGGGCCACGGCCGTGGAAGATTTATCCGGTGCGTGGCGAATATTGCGAAATTCGCGGGCCGAGGGCCAAGTGGATTCGCGGATTGGTGTATCCGCTGCCGCATCCTGACCAGCTGACGCTGGGCGTACACTTCACCACAACGATGTGGGGAACGACGCTGGTGGGGCCGACGGCGACGTACGTGGAAGGGAAAGAGAATTACGAGCGCGGCCGGCTGCAGATTGCGGAGTTTACGAAGGACGCGAAGACGTTGCTACCAGAGTTGCAAGACCAGGATTTGCAGCTTGGCTATTCGGGATTGCGGCCGAAGTTGAAAGCGCCGGGCGAAAAGGGCGTGGCGGATTTTGTGATCGAACCGGATCGCGAAGTGCCGCGGGTAATTCAGTTAGTGGGGATTGAGTCGCCGGGATTGACGGCGGCGGAGGCGACCGCGGAGCACGTGGCGGAGTTGGTGGCTCGCGTCTTGTGACTCGTCCTGAGAAGAGAAGTGTCGTGGGATAGAAACAGGCGATTTTGGCGATATGAAGCACTGTGCCTAGGTCCCTCGATTCCGACTCGCAAACGGCGCGAGCCCCCGGTCGGGATGACAAACGGGGCGTCACGTCTCGATCGTTGGGCATTACGTCAATCTTTGTAGGCCGCTTCACACCGCTGTTACATTACTCAACAACTATACGGAGGAATTTTTTCTTGCCGACTCGCACTTCATACGAGGCGGCAAGATTAGGATTTAACCGAAGCGTTTCGTCACTCACAATCTGACCATCGATCTCCACGGCACCTTGCTTGATGAGGCGCGCAGCCTCAGCAACGGACTCAACTTGACGGAGATATGCCAACACTTGGATCCACTTGGGTGCGGCCGTACGTGTGCTGATGACTCCCCCCGAATGGCGCAAGAAGTCTTCTTGCCTCGTTAGTCGGATCTCTTTCATTTCCGCGGGCGCTTGGCGGTCGCGGAAGACGCGCTGGAAATTTTCGGCGGCTTTGCGGGCGGCTTCGGCGCCGTGGAAGTCGGAGGCGACTTCTTCGCCGAGGCGCATTTTGGCGTCCATGGGGTGGAGTGCGCCGGAGGCCACTTCCTGTTTCAGCGCGGCGATTTGCTCGGGCGAGCGGTCGGTGACTAGCTCGTAGTAGGTCCACATAAGCTCGTCGGGAATGGACATGATTTTGCCGAACATCTCGGCAGGGGGTTCGGTGATGCCGATGTAGTTGCCGAGGCTCTTGGACATTTTGCGTTGGCCGTCGAGGCCAACAAGGATCGGCATCGTGAGGATCGCCTGGCCGGGGAGCCCGTATTCGCGCTGGATTTCGCGGTGGACCAGGAGATTGAATTTCTGCTCGGTGGCGCCGAGTTCGACATCGGATTTGAGTTCGACGGCATCGAGCGCGGTGAGCAGTGGATAGAGCAGCTCGTGGACGGAGATGGGCTGGCCTTCCTCGAGTCGCTTTCGGAAATCCTCGCGTTCGAGCATGCGGGCCAAGCGATAGCGGCCGCAAAGATGAATGATGTCCACGGCGGAGAGCTTGCTGAGCCATTCGCTGTTGTAGCGGACTTCGGTTTTAGCGGGGTCGAGAATCTTGAAGACCTGCGTGAGATAGGTTTTGGCGTTGGCGTCCACTTGTTCGCGGGTAAGCGGCGGGCGCGTCTCCGAAACGCCGGTGGGATCGCCGATCATCGCGGAAAAATCTCCAATGAGGAATACAGCGGTGTGGCCCAGATCCTGAAAGTGTTTGAGCTTGCGGAGGACGACGGTGTGGCCGAGATGCAGGTCCGGCGCGGTTGGATCCACACCAAGATAGACGCGGAGCGGCTTGCCGGTTTGCAGGGATTTTTCGAGGCTGGCCTTCAGCTCCGGCTCGGGAATGATTTCAGCAACACCTTTTTTGAGGTAGGCGAGTTGCTCGGCGACAGTTTTGAAGGAGTTCGAAGTCATAGGATCTCAGTGAAAGCTTGTACCGCAAATCGTGTCCAACCCAGACCAAGCCAACTCCGCCACTATACGGAACTCACCACGCGGCGGCCGAGGATTTTGTAGTTTCCTTCCAGAATGATTTTTACCGCTTCGGTGTAAATCCTGTGTTCTTCCCTTAAGATACGCTCAGAAAGAGACTGCTCGTCGTCGGAGTCAAGCACAGGGACGACCGCTTGCCGGATGATCGGGCCGGCGTCGAGATTTTCGTCCACGAAATGCACGGTGCAGCCGGCAAACTTGACACCGTAATCGAGCGCCTGCTTCTGCGATTCCAGGCCGGGGAACGAGGGCAGCAGCGACGGATGAATGTTCAGGATGCGCTGGGGGAAGGCGGCGACGAAGTAAGGAGAGAGCAGGCGCATGTAACCCGCAAGGCAGATCAGATCGACGTTGTACTCCTGCAAGACAGCGGCGACCTGGCGATCATACGTTTCGCGCTCCAGCCCTTTGGACGGAATGGCGCGGGCCGGAATGCCGCGCGATTTGGCGCGATCGAGGCCCGGCGCGCCGGGTTTGTTGCTGATGACGATGGAAATTTCGGCGTTGGGGATGCGCCCGGCAGAGACACTTTCGGCGAGGGCTTCGAAATTCGAGCCGCGACCGCTTAAGAGGACACCGATGCGCTGCACCATAAACAAAAAACGTTAGCATACCTCCGAAGCGCGTCCAAATTGCAAAGGGGCCGCAGGGGCCAAGACGAATTACAGGCGGTATGCCCCGTTACTTCGCCTGACGGAGCGCCTGAACCCGGGCAAGCGCCGCTTTTCGCCCGGTTTCGTATGCCGGCATTCCGGCGTAATCCTCGACGACCTGCGCGTACTTCGCGCTCGCTTCGGCGGCTTTGCCTGTGGCTTCGAGCGCCCAGCCGTAGAGCCCGTTAAGAAGGCCCGGAAACGCCGCATGTGGTTCCGCGGCGGCGAATTCGTCCACGGCGTTTGCAGGTTGCTGATGATTCAGATACCACCAGCCGCGGGAGATGTGGCGTTCGGCAGCAATTTCCGGCAAATCGAATGAACCATGAAAGACCAAAACGCTGCCGGCGATCACCTCGTCCGGTGGATGGCGGCGAAAATAACCGTAGGGAAACAGGCTGTAGTTCGTGAGCGTGCTGCTGACAAAGATCGTGCCGGAAAACTTCTCCGGCATGACCTCCGGAAGTTCACGTTCGGCCGCTTCGAGGAAGCTGGGGCTGGGCAGTTCGCGGCAGGGCAAGCCGGCGTGGACGGGATCTTCGCCTCCGAGCCAGGCAATCCAGCAATCGTGAATGCCACGCGCGGCAACGTAGCCGCGCACCTGATAGAGCGACTGGCCCCAATCCACGCTCGAATCGCCCAGGACGAGTCGAACCTTCGAAGGGCCGCCCCAGGCTTCGTTGGCGTAGGAAATCAGATTCGGAAACGCGCGCGCGTAAGAAACGCACTGGAATGCAAGGAGCGCGGCCATCACCCCAAGCAGAGGCTTCGATCGCTGGGCATAGTAAGCCGCCGCAGCGGAGGCAATGAGTATGAGGAACGGATAGACCGGCAGGATGTGGCGGACGCCGATGTTAATTTTGCTGGCCATGGCGGAGAGGAGAAAGACGGCGAGCGGAAGAGCTAGAATCGTGAATTCGCGCGGGCGAGTGTTCCAGAGGCCGGGTGAAGCAATGGCCAACAGGAAAAGGAAGAGCAGAGAGAGCGGAGTTTTCACGAGCATGGTGACTGGGAAGTAGTACCAAACGCCGGTGGGATGCTCGGCCCCAAAGATAAAGGAAGTGCGCACGGTGTTGTCCACGACGAACAACAGTCCATCCAGATAGGACTCCGGCAAAAGATGGAACCGCGCGATGGTGGCGACCGTGTGGCCGAAGAAGCTCGAGGAGCGGCCGTCTTCCTTAAGAACCTGGGCGATATCAAAGCCGGCAGCGCGGCCAGGCAGCGCGGAATAACGGAACTGATAGGTGGCCCAAAGAACGAAGACGCCGATGCAGCACGCACCGATCCACGCTCCTGCGAACCGGACAATCCGACGACGCGAGTGAGAATCGCGATCGAACCACGCCCACGCCGCGAATTGAAGCAGAAGGATAAACGGCACGAAGGCCCCCGTGTGTTTCGAGGCGAGGGCCAGGCCGAGCGCGAAACCCACCAGAACGAGGCGGGGTGCAGAGGGCTTTCGAAGATAACGGTCCGCCAGGAAAACCGTCAGGAACGTGGTCGCCGCGATGGCCACGTCCGTGGTGACCAGCGCGCCGTGGCCAGCGAGATTTGGTTCGAACAGGGCGAGCAAAACGGCGATGCCGGCGGCGAGATCGCCAAACCAGGCGCGCGCGGCGAAAAAGACGGTGACGAGCAGCAGGAGGGTGAAGGACATTGCCGCGAGGCGCGCGCGGTGCAGAGCCGCGTGGCCGACGCTGCTGTTGAGCAAGCGGTGGCCGATGGCAATAAGGCGTACGTTGGCGACGGGCGCTGAGCCGCATGGCCCATCGAAGATTTCCAACTGCCAATGACGAATCGGAAAGGCAGCAATCAATTTGAGCAGGGGAGGATGTTCGGGATTGATAGCGTAATCGCCGCATTGCCAGTAGCGGTAGCCGGCGGCCATGTGCTCGCCTTCGTCGAAAGTGGGAGAGGTCGCGGCGGAATAGCGGGCGAGCAGGATTGGAAGCAGGAGGAGCGCCAGCGCGAAGGACGCCCAGGCGAATACGGGGTGCCACGCGGGCTTGGCGTTGGCGGTCGAGATCGTTTCGGGCATGCGCTGCGCCCCACCAGAGGCAGGCCGTTCGGGTTTCATTGTTACAGACGATGGCCAGGGGCGAAAGGTCAGAGGTTGAGGGCGCCGGAGTAGATGAGCCGGGCTTTGCCGGTGTCGCCGCGCTCAATGCGGCCAATCTTGAAGAATTTTTCGCGGCGGCGCTTGAGATCGGCCTCGGCAACTTTGACGTGCTCGGTGGAGACAATGACGATCATGCCGACGCCCATGTTAAAGGACTGCAGGAGTTCGTCGGTGTCAATTTCCCCGAGTTTAGCGAGATATTTGAAGATCGGCGGAATGGGCCAGGCATCGAGATCAATGATGGCCTTCACGCCGCTGGGAAGTACGCGCGGAAGATTGCCGGGGATGCCGCCGCCGGTGATATGCGCGAGCGCGGAGACCCAGCCCTTGGCGATGAGACTCTTCAGGGCGGGAGCGTAGCAGAGATGCGGCTTGAGGAGCTCGGCGCCGATTTTGTTACCGACGTCGGCGACGTAGCTTTCCGTTTTAAGGCTGGCAACTTCAAAGATCAACTTGCGCGCAAGCGAATATCCATTCGTGTGCAGCCCGGCAGAGGGCAAGGCGAGAAGGGTATCGCCGGGCTTGACGTTCTTGCCGGTGAGAATGTTCTTACGTTCGACGATGCCAACGATGAAGCCGGCGAGATCGTATTCGCCGGGAGGATAGAAACCCGGCATTTCGGCGGTCTCGCCGCCGATGAGCGCACAGCCGGCCTTACGGCAGGCACGGCTCATGCCGTCGACGAGCTGTTCGACCACATCAGGCTCGAGCTTACCCATGGCGAGGTAGTCGAGAAAGAAGAGCGGCTCGGCGCCCTGGACCAGGATGTCGTTCACACAGTGATTGACCAGATCGCCGCCCACGGTGGAATGGACGCCCATGGCCATGGCGATTTTGAGCTTCGTGCCGACGCCATCGGCGCTGGAGACCAGCACCGGCTCTTTCAGTTTTTTGTGATCGAGCGAAAAGAGCGCGCCGAAACCGCCGATACCGCCCAAGACTGCGGGCGTGAAGGTACGACTGGCCAGATGGCGGATGCGCTGCTTGGCGTCATCGGCGACAGCGATATTGACTCCAGCGTCGGCGTATTTCATGGTGAGCCGCCTTCGTGATTCGATGCGAGACGCTGCTACAAGCGGTGCGCCTTGCCGGGTGAAAACCTGCGGGGCAATGGGTGGCCGCCAGGTAAACGAACGCGACAGAGGTCACACTGTGGGCGAACTTCCTGCAGTCTATTCCCCAAAAAGTCGAAAATCCGGAAATCCAATTCCTCGGGCGCGAAAGCCCGTCTCCTCAGAGTTCCTTTACGTCGGGGCTGAAGTTCCGGTCCCGAACCCCTCACTTGCGAAAGAACTGCCGTAACAAATGGCCCGCTTTCGAAAAAGGGCCCTACGCTACACGTTTCCCGCTAGATTTTAGAACACATGAAAGAGTCTGCGCCAGCGAACAGTGCCCGGATGAATGAGAGCGTTGCCATAGGCCAGAAAGCGGGCGCCGATGTCTCCATTCCAAGCGTCGCGGGGCGCGTCAAGCGACATATAGATGAGCACGGGCGTGCCGAGGATGTCGTCGCGGGGAACACAACCCCAGTAGCGGGAATCGAGGGAGTTTTCCCGGTTGTCTCCCATGACGAAATAGCAGTTCGGCGGAATGGTGTAGGGCAAGCCGGGGAATGCGCCGATGAGCTGCGACTTCGCGGGAGGATCGGTGCGGCCAAGAGTGTAATTTTCCTGGAGACGCTTGCCGTTGATATAGACGCCGCCATCGTGAACGTCAATCGTTTCGCCGGGGAGGCCAATGACGCGCTTGACGTAATCGGGCTGCGTGGGGTCGAAGGGCGGCTTGAAGATGATGATCTGCTGGCGTTTGGGTTCGCGCCACAGGGGAACATGGATGTTGGTGAACGGGATCCCCGCGTCATAGCCGATGCGGCTCATGATCAGGTGATCGCCGATGAGCAGGGTGTTTTCCATGGAACCCGAAGGAATCACCCGGGCCTGCCCGAGCGTGCCGTTGATAAGCATGAAGGCAAGGATCACCCAAAACCAGGCGATTGCTTCGCTTTTGACCCGAGCGCTCATGGAGGGTTCAGGTTGCTTGGCTGTATCGTTTTTGGATTTGGTTTTCGCTGCGTCAGCTTTCACGATTCACCTTGGGGCCCGCTTGGCCCAATCTCTATTGTAGAGCTTCTTTTGCCCGGACGGAGGCATTCGTTTCGAACGCTCGCCGCGTGAGGGCACGGCTCTGGAACGGGACCGCCGGAAGGCGGCCGTTACGTGTTGTTGGTCAGGTTTCGCGCTCTACAGCAATGGCCTCGACGGCCCCTATCCCGTTGGAAGCGTTTTCGCGGACTTCGAGTTGCACGAGGTCGGTGGGGTAATTTCCGGTGTAACAGGACGTACAGAAATTGCCCTCCGCGTCGCCGACGGCCTGCTTGAGACCGGCCATGGAAATATAACCGAGCGAATCGGCGCCAAGATATTTGCAGATTTGCTCGGGCGTGTTGGAGGAGGCGATGAGTTCTTCCCTGGTGGGCGTGTCCACGCCGTAGTAGCAAGGCGAAATCGTGGGCGGGCAGCTGATCCGCATGTGGACTTCCGCGGCGCCGGATTCGCGCATCATGCGGACGAGCTTGCGGCTGGTGGTGCCGCGGACGATGGAGTCGTCCACCAGGACCACGCGCTTGCCTTCAACGAGATCGCGCACGGGATTGAGCTTGAGTTTCACGCCAAAATTGCGGATGGCTTGCGACGGCTCAATGAACGTGCGGCCGATGTAATGGTTGCGGATGAGTCCCATGCGGAACGGGATGCCGGATTCGAGCGCGTAGCCGATGGCGGCGGGGACGCCGGAATCCGGGATGGGCACAACCATGTCGGCCTCGACGGGATGCTCCTTGGCGAGCAGGCGGCCGAGCATTTCGCGGGAGTGATTGACGGAGCGGCCGAAGATGATGCTGTCCGGGCGGGAGAAGTATACGTGTTCGAATATGCAGTATTGGTGCGGCTTCGGCGGGCTGAAACGGATGGATTCAAGGCCCGAGCGGGAGATGCGCACCATTTCACCGGGTTCGACTTCCCGGATGTAGTGGGCGTTGAGAAGATCGAAAGCACAGGTTTCGGAGGCGACGACCCAGGCGTCTTCGCCCGAGGGAGAAGCGACCTTGCCGAGAACGAGCGGCCGGAAGCCGCGAGGATCGCGGACGGCATAGAGTTCGTCGGGGGTGAGCACGAGGAGCGAGTACGCGCCTTCGACCTGATTGAGAGCGTCGCCGAGCGCACCGGAAAAGTTGCGGGCCTGCGAGCGGGCGATGAGGTGCACGATGACTTCGGTGTCGCTGTTGGTCTGGAAAATGGAGCCGCGATGCTCGAGGCGGCGGCGCCATTCGGCGGCGTTGGTGAGATTGCCATTGTGGCCGACAGCGATTTTGCCCTTATTGCAATCGATCAGGATGGGCTGGGCATTGAGGAGAGCTTTATCACCGGCGGTGGAATAGCGCGTGTGGCCGATAGCGCTGGAGCCCGGAAGCTCGGCGAGAACAGCGGGCGTGAAGATTTCCTCGACTTCACCCATATCGCGGTGGACGTTGAGGTCGGTGCCGTCGCTGGCAACGATGCCGGCGGATTCCTGGCCGCGGTGCTGAAGGGCGTAGAGACCGAGGTAGGCGAGGTTGGCGGCTTCGGGATGGCCGAAAACGCCGAAGACTCCACATTCGTCGTGGAAGTGGTCGTCGAAAATTTCGGAAATTTTCACGTCGCCAGCCTCTTACGCAAAGAGAGTTGTCGAATCGCTTCGACGAGAAGACAAAGCACGCTGAACGCCAGGGCTGGGGCCAAAAGCGCGCCTTTTACCGTGTCCCAGAAGAACTTGATAGAAGGCACGTCCACGAGAGCAAATAGAACGAGCAGCCAAGCGTTGGCCCTGCTGACCAGCAGGGCGACCGCGAGAAAAACGAAAGCAAGAGCCAACCAGGAGGCAAAAAATCTCAGGCCATCCCGATTTACATGGAGCAAGCCATCCCCCAGGAATTCATCTCCAGCGATTGCTATGGGCAACAACAAGAACAAGACACCAGCCACACCTGCGTGGATGGCTCGCACGATCTTCCGCGGCATGGAGAGAGTTTGCGTCATTGCACCTTCAGCATGCGGCCGAGTGAGTTGGACCAAACCTCGTGGAGAGTCGAGACGTCGGCCCTCACGGTGACATGCCCGTTATATTCGATGCGGAAGGCGTTGTCACGGGTAACGTTGCCGATTTGCCGACCGTTCACGCCGTATTGTCGCGCGGTGGCCAGGACAGCGGCAAGCTTATCGGGGCAAACCGAGACGATGGCGCGAGCGCCGCGTTCGTTGAAGAGGGCGAATTCGGCGGGGGCTTCTCCATTCAGGGTGATTTCCGCACCCGATGAGGGCGGGGCAAGCCCCGCCCCTACAGAGGCAAAGCAGGATTCGACGAGGGCGACGGCGAGGCCACCGTCACTGAGGTCGTGCGCGGAGTTGACGGTGCCTGCGGAGGCAAGCGCGACAAGACTGTCTTGCAGTCGCTTCTCGGCGGCAAGATCGATGCCAGGAGGTTCCCCAGCGGCAATGCCCGCTAGGATTTTCGAATATTCGGACGAGGAAAACTCTCGCGCAAGCAAACTGGATGCGCTGTGCCCCGTTTCCTCGACTCCGGACAGACCAACTATCCCGGCGCTCCGCTCGGAATGGCAATCGTCGGAAGCGCCACCATCGAGAAGAAGAATTACGTCACCCGCGTTGCGGAAGGCAATCTTCAAGGCCTTCGAGGCGTCGTCGAGGATGCCGAGGATGCCGATGACCGGAGTCGGATAGATCGACTTGCCCAGGGTTTCGTTGTAGAAGCTGACATTGCCGCCGGTGATGGGCGTGCCGAGCGCGATGCAGGCTTCGCCCAGGCCATCGATGGCTTGCGAGAACTGCCACATCACCTCGGGTTTCTCCGGGCTGCCGAAGTTGAGGCAGTTGGTGGCAGCGATGGGGCGAGCACCGGAAGCGGCGACGTTGCGCGCGGCCTCGGCAACGGCGTGCATGGCGCCGAGCCTGGGATTGAGCTGGCACCAGCGGGCGTTGCAATCGGTG